>CAWGGS010000088.1:0-86127 GCA_963822095.1 uncultured delta proteobacterium | reverse complement strand
GGCTGCCGAGATGTTCGACAAGGACCAGAAAAGCAAAAAACAGCATGAGGCCACCGTCGATGAGCTCTACCGCCAGATCGGGCAATTGAAGGTGGAAAACGATTTTTTATCCAAAGGGCTCGGTCGTTAGACCGGAAACCGCGCAAACAGATGCTTGAAAAAGAGCATCCGGGACTGAGCCTAAAGCGCCGATGCCAGTTACTTGGCGTCAACCGATCATCCGTGTATTACAAGCCTCAACCGATACGGATGGAGAATCTTGAACTGATGAAGCTGATTGATAAGCAATACATGAAAACGCCGGTTTACGGCAGTCGTTCCATGCAGGATCACTTAACCGACCAAGGATATTCCATAGGTCGTAAACGGGTCCAGCGGCTCATGCGGTTGATGGGTCTTGAGGCGATCTACCCTAAGCCAAAGACCAGCAAGCCACATCCGGGCCACCGGATTTATCCTTATTTGCTGAAGGGATTGGACATCAACCGTCCGGACATGGTTTGGTGCTCCGATATCACGTACATTCCCCTCAGACACGGGTTTATGTACCTGGTGGCGGTCATGGATTGGCATAGCCGGAAGGTACTTTCCTGGCGCATATCGAACACACTTGATGTCGATTTTTGCGTATCCGCCCTAGAGGAGGCGATTGCATGTTATGGATGTCCCGAGATATTCAATACCGACCAGGGCAGCCAGTTTACCAGCGAGGCATTCACAAGCGTTTTGAAATCCAATCGAATAAGAATCAGCATGGACGGCCGTGGCCGTTGCATGGACAACATTTTCATTGAACGTCTTTGGTGGACGGTGAAGTATCATTATCTTCATCTCCATTCGTTTGCAAACGGCCTTGAGTTGAAAAAAGGCTTGAGAAGTTGGTTTGAATACTATAATCGGGAACGTAAGCACCAGTCATTGAACAGGATGACTCCCGACAAATGTTATTTCAAAGATCGAATGAAACAGGCGGCCTGAGGGACGCCAACCGGGTCAACTCCAGTCGCCCTACGGGCTCCTTCCGTTGACCCGGTTGAAAATCAGACAAAAGGAAAGAAACAGCTAAACCGAATAGAGCTTAACGACACTGGAAAACTGTCCAACACATCGGGACCACCGCAGCCTTCTCATGACTGAGATGAAGGTGTCAGGATAAGCTTTACTCTCAAATTCCTTTTTTGTTGTTAGGTATTTGGGAAAGCATAACTTCCTTGATACAGTAGCAGTATCAACTTGTGGTAAAAACCTATTTTTATGATGTTTGGCTTGGCAATATAAAGTGAATGTCCAACACTTCTGGCTGGAGTTTTTCCTGACCATCAATAACTCACGATTGTTTTGAAACCTCTCGACTTTTTTGAGGCAAATATTTAATGAATATATATCTCCAAATCTTAACATCTTTTCTGAGTACCTATCCTTCTTGAGAATGTGTGATTATAGCATGTAGCAATAGATGCTATTGTTCCAGTTTCTTGGAATCCAATAGAATCATAAGAAAATATTCTGCAGATACGGCTAATTGCAGATTAATCACTATTGTAGCTTTGGGATTTTTTCCGCTGGAGCCGTAATAGAATAACATCTTTTGTTGGTGGAGATAAATAATGGACGCACAAGAACTTAAAGAACTCCAAGCTCCCTTGAAACAAAAATATAAAGATCAGCCACAATCAGCAATGGTTACACTAAGAGCTAGAGCGAAAATTGGGGAAGGTCTCACTTGCAACATCGAAACAGGAAAAGCGCTGGTTGAAGCAGGCCTGCACCCAGCCACGGGAGGTGATGGACTCTCGGCTTGTTCGGGTGATATGTTATTAGAGGCCCTTGTTGCCTGTGCTGGTGTGACCTTGAGGGCTGTATCGACAGCAATCGGCGTTAAATTGCACAATGCTACCGTAAGTGCAGAAGGCGATCTGGATTTTCGAGGGACACTGGCGGTTGATAAAACAACTCCTGTGGGCTTTCAAAATATCCGTCTCAAATTCGATTTGGACAGCGATGCGACACCCGAACAACTTTCAACCTTGATAAAGCTTACAGAACGTTATTGTGTTGTATATCAATCTCTGGTCAATCCACCTACATTTTCAATCTCATATACATCACAATTAAGGGATGGTTGACCATCGTGTTTATTGATTGCAAGGAATTAGTGTTGCTTGAGGCTTCACCAAAAATAAGGGTAGGGCTGCTTCTCTGCATTAAATAGGTATCTTGGCAAGGTTGGCTCGAAAGTGCGGCCCGTAACACGACCTTATTTCTGATAAGGTAGGCCCGGAAAAACACAGAGAATTGACCAGAAATGGAGCAACTACAAAGTATAGATTACCAAAGTAACTTAAACTCCCGTCGGCTAGGTACCGCAGAATGTTTGTTGCACTTGTTCTTCCGGTTTGGGCGGCAGCATATACTCTACTGCATCCGGTTGCTCCTCACAGGGATTTGCCAGTATATCAATAAGGCGGTGGGTTTCTTCGAAGCTGTTTTCTCTTTCTGCCATTTGTATTGCCTTTTCAACCCGATGATTCCGAGGGATAAAGGCGGGGTTAGTCCGGTTCATAAAAGAAACGATCTCCTCAGGACTCTGTTTCTCTCGAGTGAGCCTGGTGTGCCAGGCCTGCATCCATCGATGTGTTTTCTCAGGATGCGAGAAAAGCTGTTCGTAGCGATCTGAAACCGTATCTTCTCCAACATTGTCTGCAAGATACCTGAACGCGAGTGTGTAATCTGCCTTTTGCTCGCTCAGGATATCAAGGTATCCTTTAAAAAGATCGATGTCATCATCTTCCACGGTTTGCAAGCCAAGTTTATATCCCATTCCCTGCTGCCATCTTTGGAGGAAGACCTCCTGAGTTTTTTCCAGAATTTCAAGGAAGCTTTGTTTTGCCTTCTCTTTATCAGTGTCGAAGAGATGCATAAGGCAATTGCCAAGACTGCCGAGATTCCATAGTATAATACTTCCCTGGTTGACAAAGCGGTAGCGGCCGCGCATGTCAATCGAGCTGAAGACTTTGTTCTGGTTGTACTCATCCATGAATGCGCAGGGACCATAGTCTATGGTTTCACCGCAAATCGCTGTATTGTCGGTGTTCATAACCCCATGTATAAATCCAAGCTGCATCCATCTGGCAACAAGTGACGCCTGCCGCTCGCTGACTTCTTGGAAAAAGCTCAGATATGGGTTGTCCGTATCGTGTATTTCTGGAAAGTGACGGTTGATAGCGTAGTCAGCAAGTTGACGTATTGCTTCAAGATCATTCCTGGCGAAAAAATATTCAAACGTACCAATTCGGACATATCCCGAGCTGACTCGTGTGAGAATACCGCCCGGCAGTTTTCCGGGCGGTCGCCAAACATCCTCGCCTGTGCCAACCATCGCCAGAGCCCTGGTGGTTGGCACTCCAAGGCAATGCATTGCTTCACTTACAATATATTCGCGGATGACAGGACCAAGAGGAGATTTGCCGTCACCGCCTCTGCTGAACACAGTGGGGCCTGAGCCTTTCAATTGAATGTCATATCTTTTTCCGTGCGGATCAACAATTTCCCCAAGAAGAACAGCTCGCCCGTCACCAAGCTGGCTGACAAATGAACCAAACTGGTGACCAGCATAGGCCATGGCAATAGGTTCAGCGTCTACAAAGAGTCGATCCCCTGAAAAGTACCGCGCCAATTGGTCTTTATCCATCATCTCGAAATGCAAGCCCAATTCTTCGGCAAGCCTCGAGTTGAAACGAATCAATCGTGGGGAGGGAACATGGTCAGGCCTTTGTCTTTGGTAAAATTTTTCCGGCAACTGGATGTAAGTGGTGTCAAAACCAGCGGCTATCTGCTGGCTGGCTGTTATGGTGTCCATAATTACTCTCATGTGATTCATTACATTTAATCCTGACAAGCTCGTAAAAGCCTTGGAAGCATGCCGGTGCAACAGGATAATTCAACAAGTTACCACGCTGAACCGTCGGCGAGTAAACTTTTACGCAATCGACAATCCTACCATTAATTACTTTAGGAATTGTTATCATAAAGACAATGGGTATTTATGAGGAAGTGAAGAAACCTTTTCTACTGGTATTAAATTTCTAAGAAAAATAACTGCATCTCTTTCAGTCGAGATATGAGTGTAGAAAAGGGCAATAGAGGGGAAGAGCGAGCAGCATTAGCCGGCAGCTGTATAATCTCAAATCCTGAATGTAATATCCAAAATACCGTTAGGGTTCTAGTGTCCATTTTACCGGCATTGCTCACACTCCAATAAAGAGAAATTAGAAAGCGTCATTATCTTGCCCGGCAACAGGGGGCTTCATCATTGTTCCGCCTGGCGTGATGACGTCGGCAGTTCCAGCCAGCTATGGAAATATAGGTGTGGCCATCGCACACAATGCTCCGGCGGTCCTGTCCACTGCGTGTTTTACGGCCTGAAGCGGTCCTCTTTGGAATAAATGTGTATTGGGGGGAGAGGTATATGTTATTCATTTTTTCGCTCTTTAGTAAATGTCTGCAATCACACCGGATATGTCAGTGATCCGGCTTTTTGGGTCGTTGTGCTTTTCCCGCTTTTGGGGAAGCACAGGGGATCAACCTGAAATTAGAATATATGACTGGATCATCGCATATTCAAGGTCGAACGACATCGGGAAAAATCAGTGAAAAAGTGTGGCATTCTTAACGTACAAACGGTTCTTAGCGCCCGTTATTATCACAGTTACGCCACAAATGAATGTTGAAGAAAGATTGAATACTTTGGCTAACCATGGGGTGGAGAATGGCACAAATTAACTTTACGCGACAAAGATGGTTCCTGCCATGATCAGATTTACATATCTCAAGACCAACTCAACCGGACCAATTGACAAATCTATTTAGATTGACAGTGACAATCTTCACTCTGAAATTGCCCGATACTGGCGTAGTATCTTTCTTGTTGTCTAACATTCTTCCTTTCTGTAAAATATTACCTAATAACAGGTTTACAGATCTGTAATGTCGGCTGGTTAGGCGGCGCACGGTCGTTATCATCTTCGGAAATAGGAAAAGGATCTGGAATGTACTTACCCCAGCATTTTGAAGAGACACGAGTCGAAGAACTTCATCGCATCATCAGCGAGTATCCGCTCGGGGTCTTCGTGGTCAACGGAGCAAACGGGCTTGATGCGAATCATCTGCCCTTTGTGCTAAATCCGACTGCCGGTGCGCAGGGGAAGTTGCTCGCGCACGTGGCTCGCGCCAATCCGATTTGGAAAGAGGTCCAAGATGGAGATGAGGCTCTCGTCCTCTTTCGTGCTGCAAATGCCTATATCTCGCCAAACTGGTACCCGAGCAAGCACGAGTTCCATCGGCAAGTGCCGACGTGGAACTACCAGGCCGTACATGTTCACGGTAAGATCAAGATCCGCGATGACGAGCGGTTCGTACGCGGTGTTGTCGCACAACTGACGCGAGTGAATGAGGCTCGCACTGGATCAGACAGACCCTGGAAGATGACCGATTCTTCGAAGGAATATATTGATCAGATGCTGACGGCTATCGTTGGCCTCGAGATTGAGATTACTAAGATGAACGGCAAATGGAAGCTCAGTCAAAACAAGGAAGAACGAGATCGCATCAACGCGGCAGAAGAGCTATGTAAACGGGGTGATCAAGTGACATCCGGCGCGATGCTGAATACTGTGGGCGACACGAGCTCATGAATAACTAATAACTGGAAGGAACATTTGTAAAGCCTTCCCTTCGGAAGGATTTTAGACCACATATGCCCGGCCTCTGCTCAACGGATTCCTCCAAGATTAATTGTTTTTCAACCAATCCAAACCTTGAACGGTGATCATAGAATACCGTCCTTCTATTCCGCTCCTGATAATCCCCATTCCATCCATCTGCAGCAGAAGCTGTTTGGTCTCCTGTAAGCTGGATTGGAGTTTGTCTGCTAAGACCTCAATTCGGACCAATTGCGGATGTGCATTGTCCAGGTTGTCGCTCAGGAATTTAAGGATGTCGATTCTCTTTTCTTGATCTGTTCGCATGGCGGAAAGAGGAGCTACCTCATATGCTGGATGATGGCAGGATTTTGTGCAGGGCATTGAGCAGTTTTTTGTTTGTCGTGTCCATGAGTTGTGGCCATGCAGACCCGTAGTGGTAAAAGGCCATGGCCGCAAGTTTCTTGGTAAGAATAGCGTTTCGATATGACTGCAGGTCGGAGTCGCTTAGAATTTTGGCAATATTTGCAAGGCCGAGTTGGTCGATCAATATTGCCGGGATATAGTCGTGGAAGGCACCCTTGACCAGAGTATCGTCTGCCAGTAGAACATCGATTTTTGACTCGAGAAAGGCCTGGAGAGCAAAAATCGCTTCACTTGATTGGAATGAGAGATCAAAAAGGGGCACGGTGGGGTCTGCTTCATGTAACCTGATAAGCATCTGGGTTTCCTGCTCTGCGTAACGCGTAACCAACTGCATCACGTTGGTGATTAACCCCCACCGGACGGTTGTGTCTTGTATCAGCTTTTCTTTATAGTTGTCACCGAAGAGAAAAGCAGTCAAAACCTCAGCGATTGAACTGGAAAATACGCCACCCTTATTCGCTGTGGTGTCCTTTATCTGCTTGATTGCTGTGGTCTCGGCTATCAGTCTTCGCGAGCAATCGTCGAAGAAGACGTTTGCCCCTTCGACTATAAATTTCAGCTCCCGGAAATTGTCCAGGAAGTTACGGACATTGCTTTGATTAATGGTGTCCTTGAATCCTCCGCACGGGATGAAGGCATGGATTTCGGCCTTTTCAATACTCTCCCTGTTCTTTGGATCGGTGAGAAAGGTGCGGTGAAAATAGGTGCCGTCTTCAACCATTCGTCCATCAGGCAGCTGGATATTTTTTGCATGAATCGGCACGAGAAAGCCGTTCTTTCCCAGTTTTTCCAAGGGATAGGCCAGGGAGTTGAGGCGTGGAGCCGTATGGCGGGCAAAGGCCAGCTTTTGGAGTTCATTTTTGTCGAGTCCGTCCGGGTCGAAGAGTACTGAACCGCCGTCTAGGATCAGGCAGATACGACCCTTATAGCACTGGATCTGGTTGGCGCCAAGATCACCGTCGGGACCTCCTGTTATCATGAGGTGGAGATCTTCCTCCTTTCTGCCATAATGATCTATCATTGTGCGAAAGGCGGTCATGACCGAGGTGGTGGTCATGCCGCTCAGGATAATTTGGCCACCGATATGACGGGAGATCTCTTCCATATCCGATGTTGTGCATAGTGTAGCACCATCGATCTGCAGCTCGACGCCTTGATCTCCTCTTCCGTAGAGAGCAAAGGCCTCTCCGTTTGCAAGCAACCCATAGGTATCATGGGGAATGCCGGAAGTCTTTCCGGTAGTCAGGGTTCGCCAATGGCGATAGCCTCTTTCCCTGGCGCGAAGGGCAACAGCATCCATCAGTGGAGCTGTTCCTTCGTCAGGGCCGAAAAAGATCATTTCCTGCCGACCGTAGTAATCGACAATCGACTCATTGGGCAGGATCAGGTCCATGATGCCTTCGGTATAATCATAAAGAGATTCCATCGCGTGTCCGGCATAGGCTGGATTCGGTACTACCACGCCTTTTGCACCGCTCTCACAGATATCCTTGTGTTTTATTCGCTGAGCCTTGGGACCAAGGGCATAGTTGAGGAGCACTGCATTATCGAGCTCTGCCTCGTAGTTCGAGGGTGACACCCTAATCAATCGCAGACCGCCGCGGGAGATATCGCCTGCGCGCAGATGCGTGCCGCGGGAATAGTGGCCGTTAACGAAAAAAACACCAAAGACCGGATCGCTGAACACCAGCGGATCGAGTATGCGGTTGTCAAAGCGAAACGAGAAGGATCGTTTTGCTTTCAAGAAAAAGTTTGTTTTCAGGGTGCAGGAGACGATCCTGAACATGAAACAAAATATATCGTAGCCGACCGGGAAATCGAGGAAACGGCTCCTGAGCCTCTGGTTGTACGTCTCCCATGCATTCTCCAATTCGTTATCGCTTAAGTGTTTAGGCGAAGCTGGGTTGAATCGGGCAGAGAACAAACGAAACAAAAAGCTTAGAAAATCTGGATATTTTATGACCGTCTGTTCGATCAGGCGTGCTTCATAGGTCGATTTATTGGCCCACTGGATTCGTTTGGCAAAGGCATCCATATGGTCCTTGGTATCAAGACTCTGAAAAATCTCACGATCGGTGGCCTTTTCGGTTTCATTAAAGATGAACATATGGGTGAAATCGATGGCATTACCGGCAAAGAGCATCTCCTGAAACGTCAGGGTGCCGTTCAGGTAGAGTCCACATACAGGGCTCAACGAAAAAGCTAAAAAATCACGGAGATTGTCAATCAGGATCTGCTCTTCACGCCGGCTCAATTCACCACGGATATAGAGTGAACAAATTGAGGATGATACAGAAGTTCGGGTGTGGAAAGGTTCCCAATAGGCCCTTAGCAGGGTATAGCCGTGATCACCTATGATTTTGCGAAAGATCGGGAGCTGCGGAGTCTCAAAATCTGAAAGGAACATTAATCGGGTTTCCCCGGTCTCAGGCAGGTTGAATGCTTGAATCAGCGGTACAACCGACTGTTCGCATTCCGTGAGGAATTTTTCATACCGTTTTCTTGTCGGTTCCGGGGTAATGGAGTAGTCGCCGGCCAGCGAAAAAAGAAAACGTGAGCGGGTAAACGCGTCGACGGAAAAATCGTGTACCGTTTCGGGACGAATGATGTAGGTAGAATAGCCGGTTTCCGGGCTGTAATAATATTCGCGCCGATGGCCGGAGATCGTTCCTGCAACCAGGTCCTCCATTGCGGCGCGTGTTTCTTCTGTTGCAATCCGTACACGCTGCGACTGGCTGCCAAAGTTGAAAACAAAGTCGACATGGGCAACCGAACCAAACAGATCGACCCCACCGTCCCTGACCCGCAGGTTCGTAGCGATAGCCTGCAACAGTTGGGTGAGGGACTGTTTCCTGATATAGGAAAAAAAGTAGCGTGGCAGGCCGAGGTCCTTGAGCAGGATACCTGCAGCGAGATTGATGCAGGTGGCGGTGAGAAGACCTTCCCTTGCAAGATCAATGACCGCCTCGTAAAGTTTGCGTGGATCGAGACCGACTTCCTCGGCCATTGCGATAATGTCCGTCCCTGAAACCGGATGCTGCCGGTCGAGGCCTGGAGGGGTTGTTAGTATCTGGTCTTCTGCTGTCGCAAATTGTTGGGACATATTTTCACAGCAACCTGTTGGTAGTGGAGATCAACTTCTTTGATGAGCAGAGGCTGATATACCGAGATAGACTTCCATGATATGGGGATCATCTATGAGTTCTGCCGCTTCGCCTTCCATTGCCACTCTCCCGTGCTCCAAGACATAGCCGCGATCGCTCAGGTTAAGCGAATGGCGAACGTCCTGTTCGACCATGAGCACCGTGGTGCCCTGATCGGCGATTTTGCGTACTGTCTCGAATATGTCCTTGATCAGAATCGGCGCAAGACCCAGAGACGGTTCATCTAGCATCAGCAGCTGCGGTTTTGCCATCAGCCCTCTGCCGATGGCCACCATCTGCTGCTCCCCTCCGGACAGAGAAATAGCCTGTTGATTGTGTCTTTCCGCTAGTCGCGGCAGAAGTTCGTAAACCTCTTGTAAGGTTTTTTCAATATCACCACGCGCCCGTTGGTTGTAGGCGCCGACAAGCAGGTTGTCTTTCACCGTCATCAGCGGAAACAGCCGCCTTCCCTCCGGTACATGGATGATCCCTTTGGTTACGATATCCGCGGCCGATGCAGCTTGGACAGGTTGCCCCTCAAAAGTAATCCGCCCGTTTCTCGCGGTCATTAAACCGGAAATGGTGCGCAAAAGGGTCGACTTTCCTGCACCGTTGCCGCCGATTATGCTGACCACAGTCCCTTTCTCAATGGTAATGGAGAGGTCAAAGATGACTTGGACGTCCCCGTAGTAGACATCTATATTTTCAATTTCAAGAAGCGACATAATCCTCTCCCAGATAAGCGCTGATCACCTTTTCGTCATTGGCTATCTCTTGTGGTACGCCCTCGGCGATTTTTTTGCCGAACTGGATAACGACGATACGATCCGATAATGCCATCACCGCCCGCATGATATGTTCAATGAGAAAGATCGTGATACCACGATCCCGTAATGCCTTCATAAGGTTGACGAGCTCGTCGACCTCGTTGGGGCGCAAGCCGGCCATGACTTCGTCGAGCAGCAAAAGCTTCGGTTCAGTGGCCAAGGCCCTGGCAATCTCAAGCCGCTTTCGATCGGCAATGGTCAGGTTTCCGGCCAGGACGTCCTTTTTATCGGCAAAACCTAGGTATTCCAAGGTGCCAAGCGCCTTTTCTTCAGCAGTTTTCCGGTTGTTGGTGGTTATGAAGCTCGCCACCACCACGTTATAGAGTACGCTTTTCGAGGCAAAGGGTTTGACGATCTGGAAGGTCCGGGCAAGGCCTTTTTTGCAGAGGTTCCATGGTTTTTGTCCATTGATTCGTTCCCCGTCGAACCAGACCGTACCCGAGGTGGGGGACATTGTGCCGGCAATACAGTTAAAGGCGGTGGATTTACCGGCACCGTTGGGTCCGATCAGTCCCAAAATTTGGCCTTTTTCAATGGACAGATCCAGCGAATCAATGGCCTTTAATCCGCCGAACTGCTTTGTCATCTCTTCTACTTTCAATAGTGTCATCGTCCTACCTCCCGGAAGTCGCCGGTTCCAGACGGGCAATCAGCTTCTGGTAAACCCGGTTGAAAGGTTCTTGAAGACCACGGGGCTGGTACAGCATGACCAGTATCAGCACCAGACCGAAGATGACCAGATGCAGACCCGGAAGCGTGGCTCCGAAATAGATAAGGCAGAAATCCTCCACCGGCCGCAGCAGCAGAGCGCCCAGAATCGGCCCCACGATGGAGCCGCGCCCGCCAATCAGTGCGATAAAGGCAATCTCGAAAGACATATCCAGCGAGATAATGCTGTTTGGATGAATATAGAGTGAAAGCTGGGCGTAGAATGTTCCGGCCAGGGCAGTCAGGAATGAACTCAGCGCCATTGCTATCAGCCGGGACTTGGCCACATTGACCCCGAGCGCCATGGCCGCTTCAGGCTCTTCACCGCCCGCCATCAGATAATATCCGAGTTTGGAGCGTGATATCAGATAGGTTATCAGCATCGCGGCGACCAACATGGTCAGAATGATGTAGTAGTACGGCGGCTTCGTGGCGAACATGAAATGGCCCCATCCTGTAACCAGTGGAGGAATCTGCAGACCTCGTGGACCGTTCAGCTTCAGCGGCCCTATGGTGTTGATATTCTGGATCGTCACCCTGAGCCCTTCGCCAAAGGCAATGGTGGCAAGAGCAAAGTACGCCCCGCGCATCTTCAAGGTCGGCAGGCCGATGAGAATTCCGGCAAAGGTCGCCAGCACTCCACCAACCAGCATTCCGATCCAGGGGCTGACACCGTACTGCAGCGCCAGGATGGTGGAGGTGTAGGCGCCGATCCCGACAAAGGCGGCGTGACCAAGTGGCAGAACCCCGGCAAAGCCGCCGACGATATTCCAGCTGGTTGTCAAATACGCGTAAAACAGCAGGAGTACCAGAATATGCAAATAGGTAGGACTGTGAATTACAAGCGGCACTCCATAAGCGAGTACCAGAAGTCCCACCAACCCAACCATGTTGATTTGCTGACGTTTCATTACAAGTATCCTTGTCGTTCAGAAGGTGTGTAACGTCCGTGCGAATTGTAGCGTACCGACGTACAGCAGGTGTTCCGGTATACCGGGATCCTCAACTTACCAGTCATGTTTTTGTCCGAATAATCCTGAAGGCTTGACAAAAAGCACCAGCAGGAACAGGCCATAGACGATGGCCTGGGTCCAGGTGGCGGTCATGAATTCCGGCCCAACAGATTCGATAAGACCGATGATGATCCCTCCGACCAGTGCGCCGCTGATGGAACCCAGTCCACCAAGAACAACGATGATAAAACCTTTGATGTCGAACAGGACGCCGACGGAGGGAAACACGTTGTAAAACGGGATCAGCGTTACAGCTGCAATGCCTGTAGTGGCTGCTCCAATACCGAAGGCAATATTGTAAATCTTATATTGTTCGATCCCCATCAGGCTGGCCGCCTCCCGGTCCATACTGGTGGCGCGGATGGCGCGTCCCATCATGGTCCGGCGCAGGAACCAGTGGATCAAGACCGCCGCGGCTATGGCTATGATGCAGCCGTAGAGTTTCGGGACCGAGATCAACATTCCACCCAATTCCAGCATTTTATTCTGCAGCGGATTCGGGGCAATCTGCCTGTACTGGGGGCCGAAAATCAGCAGGGCCAGGTTGTCGAGGATATACCAGATTCCAGTAGTGACGATGATGACGGTAATCGGCTCGCGAACGTTTTTTTCGGCGACAAAAATCGGCTTGATAACAATGTCCTGTAAGAAGTAACCGAAAAAGAACATTATCGGGATAACGATCAACAGAGCAAGATACGGATGGATTCCGGTCAATGTGATGGCCCAATAGGTCACATACATCCCAACCATCAACAATGATCCGTGCGCGAAGTTGATAACCTTCAGGACGCCGAAGATGATTGTCAGCCCCATCGCCGTCAAACCGTATATCGATCCCATAAGGATGCCGTTGATGGAATCCTCGATGAAATAATGCATGGCTTCCTCCTGGAAAAACCCTGAAAAGCGTGATCAGGCACGGGACCGGAAGACCGGTCCCGTAGCCGACCTCATTCATCCTCCGATACGCTTATCGGGCAGGCATCGGAAACACCGGTTTATATCCGGCACGCCTCGCGGACTTCGGCCAGACCGTTATCCGTTCGAGCCCCTTGCCTACATCGTTTATCTGTACCATGACCAAAGAAGCTTTTTCATTCTGGCCGGTGGAATCGAATTTGACCGCATCATAACCGACGATCATACCTGGGCCATCGGTCAGGTTGGTGGTTGCCAGGGCATGTCTGATTTTCGCAGGATCAAGCGATGCAGCGCGTTCCAATGCGTCTTTCAAGACATACATCGACAGATAGGCATCGACAGCCTCACCGGTCAGATTATGGCCATATTTCGCCTTGAATTTGGCGTTTTCTTCCTTGGCTCCCGGTTTGTTGACGTCGGTTTCCCATTCCCCGATATCGAATATGTAGCGGGCATTATTACCGACGGCTTTCAGGAAGGAAGGATCGGCATGTCCTCCGCCGCTGGCGATGATGGCCTTGACCTTCACCCTGTATTCGGCAATGGTATTGGTCAGGAGGATGGCATCAGCGGCATTGGATACCAACATCAGCACGTCGGGATGGGCGCGGCGGATTTTCTGTACCACCGGGCTCATATCGGTGGATGTCGACGGATACGGCTCGTCGAGCACTACCTTATACCCGTATTTTTTTGCCAGTTTTTTCCACTGTTCTGCAAAGCTGGTCCCCCAGTCGCCATTCTCATAGACAAAGGCCAGGGTATGGACCTTGACGCCATATTCTTTCTGCATATCCCTCAGGAATGCAAACTGATCTCTGGTCCACCAGGAGTCCTTGGCGGCGATGCGGAAGACATTTTTAAATCCCTGTTCGGTGATTTTATCGGCAACTGAGACCGGGACAACGAACGGAATTCCGTACCGTTCGGCAACGGCGGTGGTGGGATAGGTGACCGCACTGTTCCAGCAGCCGGTCAATACATTGACCTTTTCAGTATTAATCAGGCGTTCTGCCTCGGCCACTCCTCTTTCGGGTTTCGATTCGGAGTCGGCATAGACCATCTTGATCTTGGCCCCACCCAATGATTTGATTCCTCCGGCGGCATTGATCTCTTGCACCGCCATCTCGCGAGCTTCCTTACCCTGCTGACCGACCGTTGCTGAGGGGCCGGAAAGGGGAAGGATATTTCCGATTTTCACGGTTGCAGCCTTGGCCGGCATCGGCATAGAGGTGCCCAGCGCCAACGAAGCGGCCACAAGGGGTAAAGTGATTTTGCGCAGTATGTTCATACGGTCCTCTCTGTAATAGGTTATGCCCGAAGGACATCTAAAAGAAACCACCACGATCCGAGCTGATCACGGATCCATCTTGCCGTTCCTATAACAAATAGCGTGCCAAGCTTCAGCTGGTGTATATCCTTGGGATATCCCGCATCACTTCGCATCAGTTCGGGCTATACCGGATTTAAGGTTTCGGCAATCAGCAGATAAGCACCCTCCAGGCATAAACTCCGACCTTGCAAGCGAGCTCTCTTGTTGTTCCTGATGTGGAGATAAACCGATACAGTGTTCATGAATGGTGGGCTCGTGTCCTGTCAAGCCTCACCTGTCGGATTTCGCTCGGAGTCTCCACTTACCTGCCCTTTTGGCTTCCTGGCTTCGTTACTCCTTCGGTTACATAGCGTTGCTATGCGCCCTCAGTCGTGCCTTGCAGGAAGCCAAAATTTCGGCGCGATTTTACAACATTTGAGACTTGACCTGACACTAGTAACTATGGACAGACACAGCAGGCGGAAGAATCAGATGGCGTGTTACCTTTAAGAGAACTGAAGGGCTATGGAGTCGAATGTGTCAACCATTTTGTCAACCATAGTTGACGGCGTCAACTATGGTTGACGCCGTCAACTATAGAATTGGATGAGAAAGGCAAGAGAAAAGTGAGGTTCTTCCAGTTGAAGCGTATTTTTGCCTGGCTGAAGGTTACGAACCGGCAAAAATATTAGCCTCATGGGTTAATCAATACGTTTTTTTAATCTTTTATGCAGGGCCTGCCTGGAAATACCGAGCAGTTTGGCAGCCTGGCTCTGGTTATTGCCGGACAAGGTCAGGGCTTCAGTTACGGCGTGTTCGGTTAACTCTTCAAGGCTCGGGAAAACTCCGTACAGCCCAGAGAGCGAAGTAACCGGTGCAACCGTATCCGGAAGTTTCGGCACTGAGTCGGTCAAACGCTCCTCCAGCAGGGCCTCATCTATCCGGCCGTTCACACAGCGCGCGACCGCGTCCACGATATAGGCCTTCAACTCACGGACATTGCCCCAGAACGGATGCTTCATCAACAAGGACATGGCCCGGTCTTCGATAACGGGTGTCGGTTTCTGTAG
Organism: uncultured delta proteobacterium; assembly: GCA_963822095.1. Taxonomy (GTDB): domain Bacteria; phylum Desulfobacterota; class Desulfobulbia; order Desulfobulbales; family Desulfocapsaceae; genus CAWGGS01. Next base: position 71,005 of record CAWGGS010000088.1, on the reverse strand, counting down.
AGAAGAGGCCGCCTCCGCAGCCAGGAAGGCTGTAAGGTCTGGGATGTCTTCCCTTCGGTCCCTGAGTGGAGGGATGCGGATCAGGTGCGTGCTGAGACGGTAATAGAGATCCATCCGAAAGCCGCCTTCCTGGCCTGCCAGGTTTGTCAGATCCTTGTTGGCAGCGGTGATGATCCGGGCAAAACACTGCTTCGGCCGGTCGGAGCCCAGCTGATAATAGATGTTTTCCTGGAGAAGGCGCAACAGTTTCACCTGGGACATCTCGCTCAGATCTCCGATTTCGTCGAGAAAAATGGTCCCGCCGGACGCCTTTTCAATCAGTCCCGAGCGGACACCGTCGGCACCGGTGTAGGCCCCTCTGGCATGCCCGAACAGGGTGTCGGAAAACAAGGTATCATCGAGGCCTGAAACGTCGACGACGACATACTCGCCCTGGCGGCCGCTTGTTTCGTGAATCGCCTTGGCAATCAGTTCTTTGCCCGACCCTGTCTCCCCGAGGATCAGAGCCGGCATGCCACTATCGGCTATGGATTCGATATATTTGAAGATGGACAGCATGCTCGGACTCCGGGTAACAATCTTCTCGAAGGCCTGGTGCCGTGAGGCACCGGTTGTAAACGAGATCCCTTTCAGGGACAACACCTCATTGCGCAGCAGGCTGATCTCCAAAGCGTTGCGCAATGCCGAGGAAAACATCTTGAGATCGATGGGTTTGACCAGGTAATCGTGGGCACCGAGACGAAGACACTCCACCGCAGTTTCGATCTCGGAATTAGCTGTAATAATTACCACAGGGACCTGGGGATGCCGCTCCTTCAACTGGCGCAGCACATCCTGTCCGGTCAAATATGGCATATTCAGATCCAGAAACACAATGGGAGACTGCAACTCATCCACCATCGCCAGGACCTTCCGGCTGTCGCTTACCGTAAACACATTGGCGATGCCCATGGAGTTCAAGAGCAGGCTGTAGGCATCCAACTCCGACTGCTCGTCATCGACCAGCAGAATCTGGCAATGTTTCATTTCGGATGTGAGTATCGTCATGATTTTCCTTAAAAAAATATGGCATCAATGTACCGGCAGGGTTTTCAGTGTAATGGTAAAGCACGCCCCAGTGGCGGTATTTTCCGCTTTCAATTCGCCTCCCATTTCCTTTTCCACTATCATTTTGGACATATACAGCCCCATTCCGGTCCCGGATGACGTCCCTTTGGTCGTGTAATATGGATTGAAAATCTTCGGCAGGAGATGTGCCGGGATGCCGCAGCCATTATCGATAATCCGAATAACAGCGGATTCCGAGGTCTTGGAAATCTCGATTTTTATCCACCGCTCGGAGGTGTCTGCGGTGGTGCCGGTCTGCTCCAGCACGGCGTCCTTGGCATTTACCAGGATATTGACCAGAACGTGGATAAATTCGCCCTGGTATCCATAGACAATCAGGGAATTCGTATCCATCATATTTCGGACGGTGAGGCTGATATTGCTGTGACGCATTTGAGCCTCCATCAGTTTGACGGAACTGATGACCGCCTCAAAGATATCGACAGGCCCCTTGGTCTTCGACGGTTTGAAAAAGTTGCGGAAATCATCGATGGTTTTCGACATGAACGTGATCTGGTCTCCGGCACCGGTAACGGCCTTTTCCACCAGTTGTTTGGACATCATATCGTTGTAATAGGCAGCCTGCAGGCTGGAAATATAGGTGGAAAGGGTGTTCAGCGGCTGCCGCCACTGGTGGGCGATGGCGCCGAGCATCTCACCGACTGCGGCCATCTTCTGGGCTTGCATCAACTGCCCTTCGGCAGCGACCTGTTTGGAGATATCCCGTATGCTTGAAAGGACAAGGTCCCGGTCCTGCAACCTGAAGCTGGTGAGACTGACCGAAGCCGGGAATTCCACCCCATCGCTACGGATGAATGACCAGCGAAACAAATGCTGCTCACCGGCCTTGGTGTCCTGCAGAATGGAGGCCAGCCTTTCCCGGCTCCGGGAACCATCCGGTTGATAAATTGGTGAAACCTGCAAGACCGTTTTGGTAAGCAATTGGTCGCGGGATAGACCGAACATTTCCTCAGCCTTCCGGTTGCATTCGACATACCCCAGGTTGTTGCTGATCATAATTGCCTCGTTGGCGACATTGAAGAGTGTCTTGTAGGATGTTTCCACCTCCTCCCGCTTTGTAATATTCCACTCCAAATCCTTACTCATCCCCGACAGTTCCTTCTGGTGCTGCTGGACCGCCGTGGTATATCGTTTATTGAACAGCCAAAGCACTCCAGCGCTGCCGCCGAAACCGAGCAGCACCACCAATGACAGAATAATAAGAATCCTGAGAACAATCTCCATGGCGAAGATCATCGTCGTTTTCCGGGTGAGGGAATACGCCTCGTTCCAAGGTACGGTTACACAGAGGAACCAACCAGAACCCGGAATCTGCTTATAGGAAAGAATGTTGTCCAACCCGTTGGATCCCCGGTAGAAGACGGTGCCGATTTTCTTTTCCATGAACTGCTTCACCTGGTTTGCCAGGCCGGATTCAATGTTCTGCAGTTTGGCCCGCATCACATACTCTTTGTCGGGATGAACGATGATGGTACCGCTTTTATCGACGATAAAGGTGAAACCGGACGCACTCGGTTTGAAATTCAAGACATTTTTTACCAGGGAGTTGAGCACGGTATCGGCACCCATCACACCGACAAACCGGCCGTGATCGTACAGCGGTTCGACCAGTGCAATGACCAGACCATTGGTTACTAGATCATAATAGGTAGTAAACCCTATGGCCCCTATCTCTACCGCGTGCCTATACCATGGCCGATTGCGGGGATCATAATCGGCAGTCGGCGTCCATTCAGCACCGTCTATCAGATCTCCGGTTGTGGTCCCTATATAGACATCTGAGAAATGTCCGGCCTTCATTGCCATATGCAGAGGGAGCATGGTTGCCTCATTATGCCCCATGGAAGACAATGACACTGAAGCTGCCGTCGCCTTGAGGATTTTCGTCTGTTGGTTCAGCCAAATCTCTACGGTATGGACGGCTTTAGTGGCGAAATCCCCCTGCTGGGTGATGACGGTCTGTTCGACGACATGCCGGGCTATCCGATAGTTGATAACTGCAACAGTCAGAATCACCACAGAACATGCCGTAATAAATAAAATTGTTTTCTTGATATCAAATTTCATCGGCTTGGGATCCATTCTCCCGGATTTCTCACGAGCTGAGGCGGCTGCATATTCGAGAAGCCGGTCAGTGCGCTATAGTTTGCCTATGCGTGTTGACCGGGCGACGAAGCAGATAAGCGAATACAGTGAGACTTCGGATGCGGCCGCCTCAGCTCGCCTCCGGTGAACATTGTGTCGAACAATCAGCCGGCGTTTTTATAGATTATTTTTTGCATATTAAATCAGTTACCTGTTGTGCGACATAATGTTCGTGAGAAATTAGGGCTAATACCTCATCCTACCATAAACACAGTATTTGTTCCGTAGAAAGAGTGCATGAGCCGGTCCTGAATAGAGGTCCGGTACTCCTTGAGCTGCAAAAAGAACGCCATGTTTGTCGGAACACATGTCCTCTACCACCCCGGCAGAGTATCTGCTGAGGGACTCGGGAAAGAAAATTTAGATGGCGTATATTTTGCAGGGCCGTGAACGGATCGTAAACATCGTCGAAAGGGAATAAGTAGCAACCGGTATCCCTTGGCCCCAATGAGAAATGCGGGTTAGACCGGAAATATCGGCCAATCGACGGCGACTTCTTCAATCAGCCGGTTTTTTGAAATTTTACAAAATGAGGAATACGATGACATCTTCCAAATCCAACACCGCCTTACAGGAACTTCGCAACACCTATATTGCCAAAGGAAACATCAGTGGGACAACCTGCTTTGTATCCCATGCCCAGGGAGCGGTTATCACCGACGTTGAGGGCAGGGACTATATTGATTTCGGCGGTGGCATCGCCGTAATGAATGTCGGTCATTCACATCCCAAGGTGGTTGCGGCTATCAAGGAACAAGTAGAAAAATTCACCCATACCTGCTTCATGGTCAGCCCCTATGAAGGCCCTGTCAGACTGGCCGAGAAACTTTGCCATGCCGTCCCGGGCACGTCTCCCAAGGCGGCAATGTTTGCAAACTGTGGTGTCGAGGCAGTGGAAAACGCCGTTAAAATTGCCCGATATTTTACCAAAAGACCTGCGATCATTGCCTTTGAAGGCGGTTTTCACGGCCGGACGCTCATGGGTATGACGCTGACCTCCAAGATCGCACCTTACAAGGCAGGGCTTGGTCCTTTTGCGCCCGAAGTCTATCGGATGCCGTTTGCCAACTGTTATCGCTGTCCGTATGACCGTGAGTATCCGCAGTGCAATACTGCATGTGCAGACAAGCTGGAAGAGTTTTTCATAAGCTATGTGGGCGCTGACCAGACAGCCGCAATAATCGTGGAACCTGTTCAGGGAGAAGGTGGGTTTATCGCACCGCCCAAAGAGTATTTTGCAAAGTTGAAGGCCATCTGCGAGAAACACGGCATCCTGATGATTGCCGACGAGGTGCAGACCGGCATTGGCCGAACAGGGGCGATGTTTGCCATGGAGCACTACGGTATTGAGGCGGATCTCACCACCATAGCCAAGAGCCTTGCCGCCGGCATGCCGCTGTCGGCGGTGGTCGGAAAAAAAGAGATCATGGACTGCGTTCATCCTTCCGGCATCGGCGGGACCTATAACGGCAACCCGGTGGCCTGTGCCGCGGCCTTGGCCGTTTTCGACATTTTTGAGCAGGAGGATCTTCTGGTCAAGGGGCAGCATCTCGGCAACCTCCTGAAGGAAGGTCTGCTCGGGCTGCAGGAAAAATATTCCCTTATCGGTGATGTCCGAGGTGTCGGACCGATGATGGCTATCGAACTGGTCAAGGATAAAAAGACAAAAGAGCCGGCGGCTGCCGAGACCAAGGCCCTGGTGAAATTCTGCTTCGAAAAGGGTTTGATCATTCTGGGCTGTGGAACCTACGGCAACGTGATAAGATTCCTGATGCCGCTGGTCACCACCGAGGCTCAGCTGCGGCAGGGTCTTGACATTCTGCAAGAAGGGTTTGCCTCTTTGTAATCCCGGCGTCGTATCCGGCAATACAACTTCCATCGCCGTCCCCGCTACGGGGCAGCATTATAGATTCTGCCCCGTCATTTTGCTCCGTTGATTGCGAATGAGAGAACGTTTTTGCTAAGACAGTCACCTATTTCAAAATAAGGAACTACCAAATGCCTGGTTTTTACAATCGCATTCTGACAATTAATCTCTCCGAAAAGAGCTTTACCTTTGAACCCGTCTCAGATGAGCTTTTACAACAATGCCTCGGCGGCAGAGGTCTGGCAACACGACTTTTGCTGGAACGCAACCCTGTCGGAGTTGATCCGCTTGCCCCGGAAAATAATCTTATCATTGCCACCGGACCTTTTTGCGGTGGACGCCTCTGGGGGTCAAGCCGCTACGGTGTGTATACCAAATCGCCTTTGACCGGCTTTTATGCGGAATCCTACTCAGGGGGAAAGGTCCCTGAAGCAATCGACGCAACAGGATTTGACGCTATTATCCTGAATGGGAAAGCCGATGATCCTACGGTTCTTGTCATCCATCCCGACAAGGTCGAGTTTTGTGACGGGTCTGAGCTTTGGGGCCTGGACACATTCCGTGCCGAGGAAGATGCCGTACAACGTTTTGCTTCACAACAGGAGGGCTTCAGAAAACCGGGCGCTGTCGTTATCGGTCCTGCCGGTGAAAAATTGGTACGATTTGCCAACATTACCAATGATAAGTGGAGGTGTGCAGGGAGAACGGGAGTTGGAGCGGTACTCGGCTCCAAGCTGGTTAAGGCAATCGTTTTTCAGGGCGACAGAAAGCGTACGTACAGTGACGCTTCCGCAGTCGCCGAATATGCAAAGAAGTTTTTGCAACATAATGCCGACAATCCCGGCGTCAAGGCCTATAAAAAGCTCGGAACAACAATGATGGTGACCTTGATGAATCGTGTCGAGGCCTTGCCGACCAGGTACTGGAGCCGGGGAACCTGCGAGCATGCAGAAATGCTCAGCGGCGAAAACCTGCATGCAGAACATGATGTCACTCCCCATGCCTGCGCCAAATGCTTCATGGCCTGCGGACGATTGACCAAACTCAAAAAAGGCCGTCATAGAGGCCTTAAGCTGGAAGGGCCGGAGTATGAGACCATCTATTCGTTTGGCAGTCTCTGCATGATTAAAGAGATTGAGGAAGTTGTCTATCTCAACGATCTGTGTGACCGTCTCGGTATGGATACCATCACCACCGGCAACCTCTGTGGGTTGTTGATGCAAACCAACGACCTGGGCAGAAAAGTATATGACATTGAATACGGTAACGCCGATCAGACCATTGGCCTGGTCGAAAAGATAGCCGCAAGAGATGGGATCGGAGATGTTTTGGCCGATGGAATTATTGCCGCCTCAAAGGAGTTCGGTCTTGAAGATCTGGCGATTCATGTCAAAGGGATGGAACCGGCTGGTTATGATCCCCGTAAATTGAAGGGAATGGGCCTTACTTTCGGAACTTCCCCACGGGGAGCATGCCATCTGCGTACAACATTTTACAAGCCGGAACTCTCCGGTATGATTGCCCCCGAACAGATCGAACAAAAAGCTGAACTGCTGGTGGATTATGAGGACAGGCTCTGTATTTTTGATACGCTGATTCTCTGCAGATTCTACCGGGATTTGTATAGCTGGGAAGAACTTGAAACCGCTATTTCCCTTGTTACAGGAAAACAGTACAATAAAGATGAACTTCGAACAATGGCGGCCAATATCATCACGATGACGCGCCAATTCAATCTTCAAGAGGGTCTCAAGCCCCAAGACGATCGATTGCCGAAACGATTACATAAAGAGGCTCTGCCGGAAGGAGGGACGCTTACTGAGGCTGAGATGGAATATATGTTGCAAGATTACTACCGGTTAAGGGGCTGGAGCAAAGGCTGAACCCCTTGTCCCGGTCCAAACTTCCACGTTCAAAAACTCCTCGAACCAGTCTTTAATCGAACGCATGAGATAATCACCAAAACACAAGGAGATTTTCCTGTGAATAATCTACAAGACACCGGTCTGCTCCGTTTCCAGGTCCCGATCGGCGAGAAATGGATCGACGCCGCATCCGGCGAGACCATTACAGTCACCAACCCCGCTGACGGCAGCATCATAGGCTCTGTTCCCTCACTCTCCGCGGATGAGGTGCGGGCTGCAATTACGGCCGCCTATGAAGCGATGCCCGCCTGGCGGCGTCGGACTGCCAAAGAACGCTCGGCCATTTTACACCGCTGGTTCCAACTGTTGATGGAAAAACAGGAAGACCTGGCGACGATTCTGACGACCGAGCAGGGAAAACCACTGGCTGAGGCCAAAGGTGAGATCGCCTATGCGGCGTCCTATATCCAATGGTTTGCCGAAGAGGCCAAGAGAGTCTACGGCGATACGATCCCGGCTGGGATGGCAAACCAGCGGATCATCGTTCATCGTGAGCCGGTCGGCGTATGCGCATCGATCACCCCGTGGAACTTCCCGGCGGCGATGATCACCCGCAAGATCGCCCCGGCATTGGGTGTCGGTTGCACGGCTATCATCAAACCGGCCAGCCAGACGCCCCTTACTGCGCTCGCTGTTGTCGAATTGGCCCAGCGGGCAGGTGTACCTGCGGGTGTACTGAATGTGGTCACCGGTTCAGCGGCAATGATCGGCACCCAACTGACGGCAAGCCCTCTGGTGAGAAAAATCAGCTTTACCGGCTCAACCGAGATCGGCCGCACCCTAATGGCTCAAAGCGCCGAGACTATCAAGAAGGTGTCGTTGGAATTGGGTGGCAACGCCCCGTTTATCGTCTTTGACGATGCAGATATCGACGCGGCAGTGGAAGGTGCCATGGTCTCCAAATATCGGAATACCGGTCAGACATGCGTTTGCGCGAACCGGATCTTCGTCCAGGATACGGTCTATGATGAATTCGCCGCCAAGCTCACCGATACAGTCGGCAAGCTGGTGGTTGGCGACGGTTTCGGACAAGGGGTGCATCAAGGTCCGTTGATCGATGCGGCTGCTCTGGCCAAGGTTGAGCAGCATATCGCCGACGCCGTCTCCAAAGGGGCAAGGGTCCTGATCGGCGGCAAACGACATGCGTTGAGCGGGACCTTTTTCCAACCCACAATTCTTGCCGACGTCACCCCGGACATGCAGATCTTCGGCGAGGAGACCTTCGGCCCGGTGGCACCATTGTTCAAGTTCTCCACCGAAGAGGAAGTGCTAAGCATGGCCAACGACACGATCTACGGGCTGGCCTCCTATTTTTATGCCCGCGATATCGGCCGGATCTACCGGATCGCCGAAGGTCTGGAGTACGGGATGGTCGGCATTAACACCGGTTTGATTTCCTCAGAGGTGGCACCTTTCGGCGGCGTCAAACAATCCGGCCTGGGCAGGGAGGGTTCCCGTTATGGGATGGATGAGTACCTGGTGATGAAATATCTCTGCCTGTCAGGTCTCGACAGTTGATCCACATTTCTCATGAACACTGGGTCAATTTGTCTCCACTTCATGATGAGCAAGACATTTTGAAGCAATAGATATGTTGTCAAATTTTCACAGTGTTCACCAAAGGTTGCTGGTTGCTTGTGAGGCACCTTGTATTCATTTTCGACTATCAATTTATTTCAGGAAAGTTTGCCTCAATGGCCGAGGGTCACTTGCGTCAAGGGTGCTTCAAGACGGGGGACGACCATACCCCCATACTCTACCAATCTTGGCATGGCTCGGCCGATGAGGAGATCGTCAAACATTTCAAACTCAAGGTTCGGGAAGAATCAAAGCATAACCTTACCTTTGAAACCCTCTACGATGACGATCTCGTCCGCCAGGGCAGTTAAATAACAGGGGGCAAGAGTCATTCGTTCGATTGGTGACTAAAAAATCGGGTGTCGCTCAACGATGCTCTTCAAAGGGAAGCCAGGACTGAGGGCTATTCAGAAATACCTGCAAGCTTTGAGTCATCAGATGTATAAACGTTCCGCGGGTACCCTGGCCTCCTGTGAGCTCCACGTTAATTTTACCAAATATAATTCTGAGTTTTCCGCAATCATTCCAGTTTGAAACTCCTACTGTTCAGGTATTACGTATATCAGGAAATATATCAACCGGGCGTGTCGGGCATTGGTTTAAAATTACCAAGAATCATCTCATACAAATAGATAGTGCAAAGACTGTCTAAAAAAGACTCAGCGAAACATCTTCATCTTTGCTAATAAAATGAAGTAGACTTTTAATATACGATTTTTACAGAAAATCATTTTGACAAATTTGTTTATACTCGTATGAAAGATTTAAAGTTACCAGTGGAAAGAGGAGTGAGGGAATCTTAAGAAAATATGAATGTGTCAAGCGCCCGATAAAACAATAATCGGAGCTATGTCGTTTCCTGTCCACCGAAAGCCAAGATGTTTCTGGGTAGAAGCAACGGTGTCTTGGCAACATCCGTCAATGTGGAATTCATATTACCAAAAAAATAAATGCTAATTTATGAACGCAAGCGATTACCAAATAATCCGGCAACTTTTTGACGACTACCTGCGGATGTATTCGACCCGCGATGATCGGCTCACCACGTATTTCAGCGAGGATTTTTCAGGCTTCACCGGAGGTGGAGATTTCCTGGTTAAAAACAGAGAAGAATGGGTCGCGATCACTCGACAAGACTTCGCCCAGATCAAGAATCCTATCCGTATCGAACTAAAGGACCTGGCAATCCAGTCGCTGGCAGATACAATCGCTGTTGCGACTGGCTTTTTCACTATCCATCTCCCAATCGAAGATCACATCCTGTCAAGAGAAACAGCACGCCTGGTTTTGATATTCCGTTCGGAGGCCGAAGGCTGGAAAATCTCACATAGCAGTATATCCATTCCCTACTATCTGGTTCGTGAGGGTGAGATCTATCCAATGAAGGAGTTGGTAGATCGGAATCAGTTCCTGGAAAAGCTGGTCACTGAACGAACGAATCAGCTTTCCGAGGCCAACGATAATCTAAGACAGGCAAACGAAAAACTTGCGCGAGAGATTGCAGAGCGCATGAAGTCAGAGGAGGCGTTGAAGAATTCTCTGTCTTTGCTTGAAGCCTCTTTGGAATCGACTGCCGATGGTATCCTTATTGTTGATACTCATGGAAAGATATCCCGATGGAATCGGAAATTTGCCAAGATGTGGATGATACCAGAAGACATTATCCTCAGCTACGATGATGAAAAAGCAATAAACCATATCCTTAGGCAACTCGTCGACCCGGATCAGTTTGTATCCAGAGTCAGGGAGTTGTATGGAAATCCGGAGCAATCGAGTTTCGATTTGATTGAGTTTCTGGACGGACGTGTTTTTGAGCGCTATTCGCAACCTCAAAGAATTGTGGAGAGTATTGTAGGACGCCTCTGGTCGTTCAGAGACATCACTGAACGCAAGCAGGCAGAAGAAGAGAAGGAAAGGCTCCAGGATCAATTGATTCAGGCCCAGAAAATGGAGTCGGTAGGCCAATTAGCAGGCGGGGTCGCACATGAATTCAATAATATGCTCGGGGTAATTCTTGGACATGCTGAAATGGCAATGGACCAAATAGATCCGTCCGAGCCACTCTATGGTGACCTGGAACAAATCCGTAGGGCAGCTGGTCGTTCCGCAGACATCACCCGGCAGCTTCTGGCCTTTGCTCGAAAACAGAATATTGCACCAAAAGTGCTTGATCTTAATGAAACTATAGAAATACAACTCAAAATGCTTAGACGGCTCATCGGTGAGAACATCGATCTTTTATGGAAGCCCGTATCCGATCTATGGACTATCAAAGCTGACCCATCCCAGATCGACCAGATTCTAACAAACCTCTGTGTCAATGCTCGAGATGCAATCACAGGCATCGGCAGGATAACTGTCAAGACAAGAAACTGCTTCCTGGATGACAATTACTGCGAAACACATCCTGGATGCGTTTCTGGAGAATATGTACTGATATCTGTGAGTGATACTGGCTGTGGAATTGATGAGCGGACTTTGGACCATATTTTCGAACCCTTTTTCACCACAAAAAATGTCGGCCAGGGAACTGGCCTGGGCTTGGCTATGGTATATGGGGCGGTTAAGCAGAACAACGGCTTCGTAGATGTCGTCAGTGAACCGGAACAAGGCACAGTCTTTACGATCTACCTGCCCCGGTATATGGAGAAGGGAACAACGGGACAGGAAACAGGAGAAGGGGTTGGTGGACCAGCTGAGGGTGGCCGAGAAACCATTCTTCTGGTAGAAGACGAACGGTCGATTCTGCAAATGGCCACAAGGATGCTCCAGAGTCTCGGTTACTCGGTACTGACAGCAAGCACCCCTGGTGAAGCTATCCGTTTGGCGGAAGTGCCAGACGGAGAAATCCATCTGTTGATAACCGATGTGATCATGCCCGAGATGAATGGTCTAGCCCTGGCAGAGCGGCTTTTAACGGTGAACAACCGGATAAAATGCCTGTTCATGTCCGGATACACCTCTGATATAATTGACAACCAAGGTTTGCTGGTCGAAGGAATGCATTTTATCCAAAAGCCATTCTCAAAAAAAGAACTGGCTGCTAAAATCCGTGAAGTGTTGAATGAAGGAAAGTCCATTTGATATATGATTACTTGAGATTGCCAAGCCAAACATCATCAAAATAGATTTTCACCACAAATTGATACTGCTACTTCTTCTGAGTAGTGGCCCGGAAAATTAAACAAACCGTTGAGTGAAAATTCTGCTACTAACAACGTTCAGAGATGGGCCGATGATCGAGTCAGAAAATGAGGCTCATCCGGTTTTTGCGTACTTTGGAAGAGTTGAAAGAATTAACCCAGTAGAGATCATCGCTTTCGGTTGCCGTCCTGCGGCCTTATCGCCTGGGAACCACGGCTGACAGACAGGCCGTCCCTGGCCTGCTGTCAGTTGCGGACGTCTTATCCGCAACCCTCCGGGCCTGATATGCTTCCCAGTCGGGCCTCCGTGATGCGCCCGCAAACGACGATCTCAACCTCCTTGGGTTATAGAACAGTACGCTTGAGTCGGATGAACCGAAAATGAGTTCAATCCTGCAAAATTTCAACTGGTAAGCCACGACATGGGACCACACCTGTTGGGTTGAGACTATTCCTGACAAGGCAGAACTACTCCACAGGCGGACATCCCGATCAGGAACCGGTTCAATATCGACTATTCGTAGTGCGTCCATAATCGAAGAATTTTTATAATACGTTCTTGTTGATAAACTTGGTAAATGAGCCGGTGTTGGATATTTATTCTGCGGGAATAAGCTCCGTCAAGATCACCAATCAATTTTTCGTAAGGTGGTGGATTTTGGAAAGGATTTTCTCGGATTATTTCAAGAATATTTTGTGCTTTGGGCTTTAATCCCGCACTTGTCAGCTTTTTTGCATCTTTCTGAGCTTGTTTTGTGAAAACGATATTCCACGTCACCAATCAAGCTCCTTTGAGCATTCCGATAGATCCTGTTCCATTCCCTCTTTGATAGATTCCCGCATTCCTGGTATTGAAAGCAGGAAGAGTGTTTCAGATATCGCATTCCAGTCTTCTTCAGACACGAGTACAGCATTTCCTCTTTTGCCGGTGATTATGATTGGCTGATGAGAAGCTGCCGTTTCATCTATGAGGGTATAAAGTTTTGCTCTGGCTTCCGTTGCATTGAGAATATTCATAAGAGTACCTCCATAGAAACAACGTACGTTTTTACGCACGAATTGTCAAGTGCTAAAGGTTGACCCTTTATGACTAATGAATGATAGCATCGGTAATCTCAGAATTACGGGTAACATTGGAAATGCCATCCCATTGTCAGCCCTACCTGAAGGAAGGCAAAACTGGTGCGACAACAAATCAATCAGATGTTAGAAATAGCAATATTAGGGGTTTGTTTATTCAAAAAAATTGAAAACAAGCACGTGCCAGTTTTGATGAAATCGAAAGGCAAAGATCTGTTCGAAAACTCTGTCTTAGAGATATTTTCTTGCATAATGGCATCATATGTAGTAACGTTACTACATATAAGTTCGTGAGGAGGTGAATCATGACTGTCACAACCATATCCAGCCGTGAATTCAATCAACATATCAGCGAGGCAAAAAAGGCCGCCAATAAGGGCCCGGTTTTTATCACCGACAGAGGCCGTCCAGCCCATGTTCTCTTGAGCATGAAGGACTATCAACAGCTTTCGGGTAGCAGGCAGAAGATTGCCGATCTTCTGGCTATGCCCGGCATCGAAGACCTTGAACTGGAAATCCCTCGGATGCGTGATCTTCCACGTCCTGCTGAGCTCTCATAATGTTTATTCTTGACACGAATGTGGTCTCCGAGCTGAGAAAAGTCCGTCTCGGCAAGGCCGATGAAAATGTTGCCAAGTGGGCTGATAGTGTCGCAACGCCTGAGCTCTATCTTTCAGTGGTAACGATTCAGGAATTAGAGATGGGGGTGCTTCTTGCCGAACGACGGGATGCTGAAAAAGGGTCCATTTTCAGAACCTGGCTGAACAGCCATGTCCTACCGGCCTTTGAGGGCCGCATTATGCCGGTCGACCTGGCGGTCACTCTGCAGAGTGCGAGATTGCACGTTCCTGATCCTCATTCGATCCGGGATGGATTAATCGCAGCCACGGCTCTGGTCCACGGTATGACTGTTGTCACTCGCAATTTCGATGATTTCAAAAGGACAGGCGTTCTGATATGTAATCCCTGGGACACGGATTAATCGCTTTGATTTTCAAAGCCATATTGACATCGAGGCCGTTATCCAATAATGACCTGGAAAGGATTTAATGGACACTTTTTTAAGAGTGCATTAATGAATCCCCAGGAGATGTTCCATGAGCAAAAGAAAAAGACATAAATAACTCTACAAATGTTTTGTAAAATCAACTCGTAAAAATTGTGGAAAGACTAATTGTTATCACTATAGCCGTCCTGGGGGGAGCCTTCTTTCTCTATTGGTTTTCACGCATGGTCAGTAGAAAACCGATGCGGGAGTTTATTTTCTCACATCAGTGGCTAATGCACCCAAATGCCATCTGCTGCTGGCGGGCGTCTATTGCCCTGGTTGCTTTCGGGCTCTATTTCCTTACGAGCTTTCAATCCGCTGCCATTTTGATCTACGGATTTGCCTCGATCCTCGACGGCGTAGACGGCGTGGTGGCCCGCAGTTGCAATCTCGGTACTAAGTTGGGGGAATGGCTTGATCCGTTGTGCGACAAGTTGACCTACCTTCCTCCCATGGTTGGTTTCGCCTACCGGGGCATTGTTTCCGTTGAACTGGTCTGGACCCTGGTGGTGATCGAACTGGTCGGTCAGTTTCTTGCCAGGAGAATCCTTTCCTGGCTCGGCATAACCGGAGCGGCCAACAACTTCGGTAAGATCAAGGCGATCATCTGTTTTGGCCTTGTCATCTTTTGCACACTGCTTGACAAGACCCATGGCATCGTCGATATCGGCGACGAGGTCCTGATAGCTTGTATAATCCTTGCTGCCGCCTCGATCGTTTTCAAGTTTATCTCCTCGCGACTTTACGCCGACATCCTGTCGACGCTTAATTTCTGCTGCGGAGTGGCCAGTCTGGTTTTGACCCACAACGGGCGTTTTGCCTGGGCGATCTGTATCATCATCATGGGCCAGCTGTTTGATTTGTTCGATGGCCGGATGGCCGAGAAGCATGGTGGCACCAAGTATGGGCCCTATCTTGACGATGTGGCCGATTTTGTCAGTTTCGGTCTCGCCCCTGCGTATGTTATCATCAAATCCAGCGGAGGTGGTATTGCCTGGTTCTTCGCCGCACTCTATGTCGGTGGTGTGGCCTACAGGCTCTATCGTTTTGTTGCTGTTGATAAAAAACGCAACGATCTTCCCCCAGGCATATTCAACGGGCTTCCCAGCCCTGCCGGGGCCTTACTTGTGCTCGGTGCCACCCTGGTCGTCCCCGCTCACGTGCTCCTGGGTGTTGCCACACTGTCCGTTGCCCTGATGATAAGCCATATCCGCTTCGCCCATTTCGGTCGGGTGATCATAAAACAGATACCCAGGCCTTTGTTTTTTGTTATCAACGCCACCATTATAGTTGCTTTGGCGTTTATCTTGAAAACCAAGGACGTCCGCATGTTCGGCTATCTGATTCTCGGATCAATGACCCTTTACATCATCGCCGGCAGAAAGTTTATTCAGCCGGCTTCCGCCGCCGACCCGGAAAACAAAGAGCATAAAGGTTGAGATTTTTCTACCTGTCTTTTCGCATATCATCACAAAGAGAAGGATATGCGGAAACCGCATAATCACTTGTGCATCACGGCAAATGGCAATGTCACATGAACAACTCAGTCAGAAAATGATGAGCCACAATTTTTCACGGGTCTGCACCAGCACTCTTATCAGGAGCAAAAAGTGATCGCTACGTTGTTTGTTGTTGTTGGGATACTATTTCTTTGGCTAGCTTTAAAGGGTTTGGCATCCCGGGAGATTGAGGGGCGAGGGTGGGGGTTCAGCTCTCGACTTTATCGACGAGATTACGAGCCAGTCTTTTACTGGATAACCGTATCGTCATACTTGGTCATCTTCATCTGGACGACAGCATTTGCTGTTATGGCAGCCACAGGCTACCATTTTAAGTGATCAATTTCCAAAGAATCCACAAAGGAAACGTTCGGTATATTGTTGAACGTGACGCTGGGAAAGTGGGGGGCAAGTTCTTGTTTGACTCAAAGTCATTAGAGGAAAAAGCATGCAAAAGGCATGCATTTGTACTGTCTTAGCATTTACCAATAACCGGCTTCACACGGACCCCGCGAACCGCGCGTGTCCGGTGAGCCGGAACGTTCAACAGTCAAGGTATCTCCTATTCTGGACTCTATTCGTAAAAGATTGTACCCAATTATCTTTGCAGTAAATAACATTCTGACTTTAGTGAAAAATGAAAGAACTAACCGGCGATTATCCTGTAACAATTGAACTTCCGATAGCATGGGGTGATATGGACGCATTCCAACATGTTAACAATATAGTCTATTTTAAGCATTTTGAGAGTGCGCGAATTTCATATTTTGAAAAGATAGGATTTTTTGAGGTCATGAAACAAACCAATATTGGCCCTATACTGGCTTCCACTCAATGCAGATATAAAATTCCATTGACCTATCCGGACCATGTCACAGTTGGGGCCAAAGTGGAGACGATAGAAAAAGATCGTTTTATAATGAAGTACGCTGTAATCAGTCACAAACTCAATAAAATAGCAGCTTTCGGGGAAGGCGTGCTTGTTACATTCGATTATCAAAACAATATAAAGGCACTTATTCCAGATGAAATAAAAAGAAGAATCATCGACCTTGAAAAGAGTGCGGGCAAAGGCGTTCAAAAGTAGTGGTTCGAAACCCGGCTTATTTGAGCAAATCTAGTGGTCTTGGTCTGGTTTTAAAATATTGCTTTATAGGTATTAGCGACTAGCTGTACATTTTGTCTGATATCACCTGGCAATATATATAATTTGGGACCTCGCTTGAAATTAAATACTCGATACAAACTATATTGTTCTGAATAATCTTTTGCGAAAGCAACTTCGTTTTCAGATATATAGAAAGGTTGATATTTGCCACCATTAGAGGTTTTCACCTCAATAAAGAGTTCTCTTTCACTCTCATGATCAAAAGACCGAATATCAAATCCAGCCCCATCCCCTTTAATTTTACTGGTCCATTCAACTTCTTTGGCCAAATCTTCGCGGCCCAATAATTGGAGGCGATTCTTTTCAACTTTTAGAGCAAAATTCTCACCTCTCTCTCCCATTTTCCGATTCACCCCTTCTTTTTTAGCGTAATCATAGAAACGCGGTGAGTATTCTCTTGTTCTGGGTAGATTATCTGGTTCTCGAATTTCCGGAGCTTCCTCCAGGACATCACTCCAGACAAACTCACCAAACTCTGGCGGATCTTGTTCAATATAGGAATCAACTTCCCGCTCCAGTTCTTTTCGTGTACCTGCTAGACGGGCAAGGACAACTTCTTTAAGCTGCTGTTGGTAGTTATAGGCTGGTTTGTAACCTGAAATATAAGGGTAGCCAAGCTCGATAAGTACAGCACTGATATTCTGATGTTTAAACTCAATTGAACCTTCGGAACGGCTATTTAATTTATTCTGTAACTCTCTTCGGTGCTGGGCTTTATTATAACGCTCACCTTTGAATTCCAATTCCAGCATAGCAAAATAATCCGCAGCGATTGCTTCACACTCCAACCAATCCCAAGCATCACCCTGGTCCAGAATCATTCTCTGAGCATCTGGATTACGATTTTCCAACAAAGAAGCTTTCAAATACTCCCTTGCAACCTGGTTTTTAAGAAGTTGGAACAATTCGTCATCTAAATAGGCATAGGCGATAATATTATTGATATCACCAGCCCCTCCCACCCTACTCAAATTTGCATATACGGCAACCCCACCGGGTTTCGGTTGATGATGCCAGAAACCATCACCCCTAAGGTGGAAAAATGGCAAGTGGGGATTATCTCGATCTGTTTCGGTCCGATATTGATTGAAATGACTGGTGAATAATTGACGGAGTGTGTTATCAAAAAATATTCTATTGTTATTAATTGCGTTGCTTGATATCAAGTCCATAACCGACAGCAGCATGCAAACTTTATGGGGGCTAACTACCCCATGCTGCCGATTCGCATTAAGGTTTTGAAATTTTTCAGCGTAATAAAGTAGGCTCACCCCTCACCCCGTGCTGACGATTACTGATTCCCAATAGACATCTTTTCTTCCTAGCTCGTCTGATAAGTTACTATAAACTTCTGTCTGTAACCCTTCTTTCTTTGCCAATTCAACAATCTCTTCTGAATCTACTTGAAGAAACCCTCTGTCTTCTGAGTCTGGTCCATGGCGAAGAGTAATTAACATAACAGCATTTTCAGACATTAGGTCAACTAGGTTGTTGAAGGAAACTAGGCGTTCATTTAATGACAAATGCATAAAAACGCCACAGACAAGTATCAAGGAAAAACTATTTTTATATCCATCAAGCTTGAATAGTTCTGGTAGAGAATCATCAACCCAAATAACCTTATACCCAGCTGTGTACTTTCTACCTAATTCAGAAAATCTATTCGCGGGCTCAACTACCACTACTTTCCAACCTTTTTTCGCCAACCACTTAGCGTCACGACCAGAACCACCACCTACATCCAATGCCAATTCTGGGATTGGAGGCAGGTGTTTAGCCCATCTTGCATGTAACTTTTCAGGATCGACACTTTGGTAAATGTCAAACAGCTCTTTTGCTTTAAAATTATAATAATCCAAAATTACTAAAGCCCTCTATAATATGGCATGGCTACATATAAGGCTAAACTTATAGCAAGGAGTTTCGTCACCTCTTCTTTCAACTGGAAGAAGTCGGGTGGGTCATCTCTTGTAGAAGGCCCCTGCGAACGTATCCTGAACTGGTATATTTATACCCTGCTCATTGGCAACAGCCCACAATTTTTTGTTTTTTAACAACTCAAGAAAAAGGGACAGATCTATTTGTATAAAGAATAAATGGAGAAGAGTGGATTTGTAAACCATGGGCTTACGATTTTACCAATGCATTAGACTGTAAGGTAAGGTAAAATTGAAAATATTGTCGCTGTCCGATTGGATATCGATCTTCATAATACTGTGAAAGTTGAAAGTTGTTGCGATCAAAGAAATTTCTTTTTGTACAAATCCTGTACAATAAATACACGCGATTAGAGTTTATCCATCTGCCTGTTGCACCACAAGATCTATGGATGACACCTTTGATATTTACCTGTGCCAGGTGAGTGAAACAGTATCCTGCGGGGCCTGTTGCGGTTTGTATAATTTGCCGAATCTCTCACGAGAAAAACTTGAGAATCTGTTATCAAAGCGAACCGAGGACTTTGAATCGGTCCCCAGAACTGAAGATAGGATCTTTGAATTTCAAAGAAGAAACAAGGGACCACACCGGCTATCACGGCCGTTTCCTCAATTTCATCACTGCTCTTTTTTGGGGTTCATCGGTGGGAAGAGAGGATGCGTCGGTTGCCTTCTCCACCCGGCCATGCCTGGTAACGACGGCGTAGACTATCGATCTCTCAGCTGGTATGGTGAAAAGGCCTGCCGCACCTACTTTTGCCCCACCACCAATAAACTTCCTGGCGTTTACCAATCGATTCTTAGAAAGGCCATTGACAATTGGTATGATTTCGGACTGATTGTGACAGAGCATTCCTTGGTGACTGCCTATTTCAAGGAGGTGGAATCTCGTCTTGGACGGCGTATCGCGTTAAGTGATTATTCACAGAATTCCCCGGCTACGAATGCTTTCAGGGAATTTGCCGAACTCAAATCCAAATGGCCTTATCGACGGAACGATGCCCCAAGCCCCTGCAACTTTTTTTTTGAAAACGGTCTCTATCCCAGGCCGGCCGTCTTTCGGGCAACCCCGGATATTGGTCTCTCCTCCTATGAAAAGATTTTAAGGGAACTGGATACCGGCTTTTCCTCTGCAAAAGAGATGGAGGCGGCAGATCAATTATTGGACGATCTGTTTCTCAAAGCCGAGCGGGCATTATCTATGGGGTGAGAATTTTCCAAATACCATCCGCAGTGGCAATGACATTGTCTTCCACATGCAATTCCCCCCGGACAAAAACCATGGAGCGGGTTTTCTTTATTATTTTAGCGGAACCGATAAGCGTGTCGCCCTTGTGAGAGGGGGCCACAAATTTTACATCCAGAGAGATCGTGGCGATTTTTTTGTCTCCCCCGAGTGAATGGTAAACGGAAGTTCCCAGACCGGAATCCATCAAGGTCATAATGAAACCGCCATGGGTTATACCACCGCTGTTCAAATGAAAATCTTGCGTCGTAGCCCTATATTCATATTCTGAGTCTGATATTTGTCGGAATTGAAACCCTCCGTTATGGCCCATATAGCCTATATGACCAGCCTCTTCAAATTGTATTTCCATGATGTTTTCCGCTATAGTGGTTGTGTTTTTCAAGAGTTATGCTGCTGTAATCCGATGATCGGATGAGAAACCCACTAAGAATCTAAGGATTTCATGATCTGTTTTCAATCAAGATGGCTCAGGAAAATAGGGACGTGCCATTTGCTATCATTTGGAAGGGGATAGCTTTCACCTGCTCGGATAATGGAAAACTCCCTGTGCCGGGATAAAGGACGGCAATTCTCTCTAATTTTAAATCTTCCAGCGCAATACGAATCGAGGGAGTGAGACGCGGTGTGTCAGTCCGTTTACATTCGATACCGAATATCTTGTTGTTTTGTCGAAGAATAAGGTCGATCAGTTGACGGAGTCTTCGGAGAGGAGTCCTCTGGCCAAGGTTATCTTGCCACTTTGACGAGGGCAAGGTTTTGCCTCAGCCGTCAGGGCAGTAACCGGGAAGGCCTATTTTTTCTCAGATATACGGAGCAACCCAGGAAGGGTAGCTTTTGAATACACTTCCACATCGAAGAGTACCAGGTCTGCCGAAAAATCGTTATGCAGAGGCTACATTTTGCGTCATGTAGTTGCAAGCCATCTGATCAGGCAGATGTCGGGACTCTTATCCTGATGGAAAGTGGGCCATTGACCCCTGCAGATACCCCGGCGTCAACCCATTATTACCCACGTCATAGGCAGGATATCATTGATAAAATATGATGGTTGGAGCAGGAGTGAGCTGACCTTTTTTGAACTATTTAACGGCTTCCACCAAATTCTTTCCTGCTTTGAACTTGACGATCTTACTGGCAGGAATTTTAATGGTATCACCATTTTGAGGATTTCGTCCGTTACGGGCGGCCCGTTTTGAGACCGAGAAGGTGCCGAAGCCGATCAAGGTCACTTTATCGCCGGTTGCCACGGCGTTTTTGATTGAACCGAGAACACTGTTCAATGCCTTCTCGGCAGCTGCTTTGCTCAGCTTGCAGTCTTGGGCCACTTTTGCTACTAGATCAGCCTTGTTCATAAACGTTCCTGTGTATTTTGGGTTATTGTTTGTGAGGATTGCCACTAACCAAGTTACATAGCAAACCTTCCATGTCAATGCAAGAGCATTTCTTATTCTCATCCTGTTTTAATTTCAGAAACTCGCTGATTTGAAGTGGGATAACGTTGTGAAAAGAATCTCTTGCCTGGCATTTTACCAAAGATGTAAGATCTGATTTTTGATTCTGGACGTAAGATAAGGTACTATCCGTGTAGGGAAACCAAAGCCCTGATTTCGGATCAACCGCAGAAGCATCCTGACCAGAGAAGCGGGTGCAAGGATAAAGGGGAGCCATTGAGAATTCTTCTGGTAGAAGATGACAGCCAAACCGCGGCCTTTATCGCAAAAGGCCTGAAACAGGAAGGGTTTGTTTTAGACTGCTGTGGCGACGGCAAAGAGGGACTCGGTCTTCTGCTCGATCATCCCTATGACGTCGCCGTGATAGACATCATGTTGCCGAGTCTGGATGGCTTATCCCTGATTGATGAGGTGCGCAGGCGGGGAAAACGGACGCCGGTAATCGTTCTCAGCGCCAAAAGTACGGTGGATGACCGGATCAGAGGCCTGCAGGCGGGAGGAGACGATTATCTGGTAAAACCGTTCGCTTTTTCCGAGCTGGTGGCCCGTATTCAAGCCTTGATCCGCAGGGCAGGGCAATTTGAAGAACCAACAACATTGGTCGTCCATGATCTGACAGTCCATCTGCTCAGACGAAAAGTCTTCAGACAAGGGCTCGAGATCGAGTTGCAACCCAAAGAATTCTCCCTGCTCGAGTATTTGATGCGTAATACCGGCCGGATTATTTCCAAGACCATGATTGCGGAGCATGTCTGGGACTATAACTTCGATCCCAGGTCGACGGTTGTCGAATCGCGTATCTGTCGCCTGCGGGATAAGATTGACCGCCCCTTTGTGAAAAAGCTCATCCATACGATTCGGGGAGTAGGCTATGTCCTGGAGGAAAGGAATGAGCCTCTTTAAAACAACAACCTCCAGGCTGACCCTCTGGCATCTCGGGATATTCAGCCTTCTGTCCGTGGCCGTCTTCGGAATTGTGTATCTCTCCCTGGCCTCACATCTGCAAGCCCAGAAGGACAGGGAAATCATGGATAAGGCCAGGGAGTTCGGGGTCCTGTTTCATGAGCACGGCATTGCCGCACTTCAGGCGGAATTCAACCGCGAATCGGAATCCCGCGGTACCAGACACGTATTTTTCCTTCTTGAGTCAACAGACGGCAGGGTGCTCGCTTCCTCCGATCTTCGCCAATGGTCGGGGCTTGAGCTGGCTCCACTGCATCAATCACCTTTTGCAGGAAAGAAGACGGTGTTTACAACCTTTTCCCTGGCCGGGCACCGATTCAAAATCCGATCAGTCTCTCTCCTGGTTGACCAAGGGCTGATTCTGACAATCGGCAGCACTCTTCAGGGCGATGAGATCATCCTGGAACGTTATCGGGAGATCTTCGGCATTGCCCTGACTGTGATGCTGGTGTGCGGCGGTTTGGTCGGCCGTTTGCTTGCAGTCAAGGCAATGGCTGGGGTTCAGCGTATTACCGATTGTGCGGCTCAGATAGGAGGACATGATCTTAGCCGCAGGGTGCCCCTTGCCGATGAAGGACAAGAGATAAACGGGTTGGCCGTGGCCTTTAACGCAATGCTTGCACGTATTGAAACCCTTCTTTCGGAACTGGAACAAATAACCGATAATATCGCCCATGAGTTACGCACCCCTTTGACGCGTATCAGGGGCATTGCCGAAACAACCCTGAAAAACAATGGCACAATAGACGACTATCGTGAGATGGCAGCATCAGTTATCGATGAGAGCGACAACCTGATTGAGATGATTACAACGATGCTGGAAATCGCTAAGACCGACTCCGGAACGGTTGAACTCAACCTGGGTCCTCTCGATATTGCCGGGATTGTCGAGGAAGCGGTCGATCTGTTTGTCCCCCTGGCCGAGGATTGTGGTGTCCAGTTGCAGCTCCGGAAGGCGCCCGAAGTCTTGATGATCAATGGCGATCGTTCTCGTCTGCAGCGGGTCATCGCCAATCTCCTGGACAATGCCCTGAAATACACCCCTGCCGGCGGTATGGTCCACCTGTCGACGGCAAGAAATGGGGAGTTTATAAAGGTGGAAATCGCCGATACCGGCACCGGTATTCCCGAGAGGGATATACCGCATATCTTCGACCGCTTTTATCGCGGCGACAAAAGCCGTTCTACCACCGGCAGCGGCCTGGGCCTGCCTCTCGCTCTGGCCCTTGCTCGCGCCCATAACGGCAATATTACCGTCACAGGCACAGATAAAGGTGCGACGTTTTGTCTTTTCCTCCCAAGCGCTTCTCCCAAGCAATCCTGATTGGTAATAGTTCTCTCCATAACAACTCGGCAATACAGATAAATACGCACTTCAGCCCGCAAACTCTCTCAACATTACCAAAATGTAATATTGAGGACAAGTTCCGGTAAACTTCAGGAGTTATGTTCTTATAAAGGGTCAGTTGGGCAAAGACCTGGTGGCCCTGGAACTGGCAACAGGCAAATATCGTATTCCCGGACCAGATAACCCAGCCAAGGCAAACCCAACAAAACGAAGAACAAGGTGAATCCATGAAGAGCTTTTATCGTCGGATCGTTTTTCTGATCATTCTATCGACAAGCGGAGTTTTTATCTCTTTCTGGATGAAGACTCCAGCATTCGGAGCTACTGCGATCGATTCCTCTTCCCCCCATGCCGCTCTGCAGTATCTGATCGCAGTTGCCCCACCATCTTTGCATGTCTTTTCTCTTCATTACCCCTGGACCGGGACTGTGAGCTCAAAGAGCCATATCCACCTGACTGCCATGGTTTCAGGACGCATCGAGTCCGTCGAGGTCGCCGATCAGGCCCGGGTAGAAAAGGGGAACATTGTAATGCGGCTGGGAGGTGCGCAGGTGGATGAACAAAGATCCCGACTGGCCTCGGAAGTCACGTCCCTGGAAGCCCGCGTTGCCCTGGCCGGGCAGGTCGTCGAACGGTTGAAACAGAATCTGCAGACGCATCTGGCAACCAAGGACCAGCTGGCCGCGGCCCAGGACCGTCACAGGATGCTTGCAGCTCAGCTGGAAGAGGCCGGATCAAAGCGGAAGGCCTTTGCCCGAGAGGTTGCCATCGTTGCTCCTACTGACGGCACATTTACCAACCGGCAGGTGAGCGTGGGCCAGGAGGTCAGTGCCGGTGACACGGTCGGCGACATCGTCGATACTGCTCATCTGCGCATTGTTGCCTCGCTTTTTATCCCACCCGGCACCGACCTTTTGGGAAGAGAGGCGACCGTCCACCTGGATGGCGGCCGGGATCTGTCGGCACTCGTCACCAGCGTTCTTCCCCTTGCCGACGGGGCTGGGGCAACGCAGGTATGGATGGAGAGCGCCAAGGTTGATAAACATTTTCACCCCGGTCAAAGTGCGGCAGGCTTTGTGGAGATCAAGACCGGGACCGCCTCTCTTGCCGTACCAAGATCCGCCATCGTCTACAATGAGCAAGAGCAGCCGATACTTTTTTTCCGCCAAAACGGGACCTATGAAGAGTGCAGAATCCGCACAGGAATCACCGAAGGCGGGCTGGTCCAGGTCCTCTCCGGGCTGCCGCGGGACCGGATGGTTGTGGTTCGCGGAGCATACGAACTCTACTACCGGACGTTCAACAGGCAGTTTAAGGTCCAGGACTAAGCATGATGCGAAGATTCCTCCACCTGATCATCGACGAGCCGATTGTCGTCATCCTCCTGGTGGCCGTCAGCCTCTGGGGTGGAGCATATGGTCTGTTTCATATGCCGGTGGGGCTTTTCCCCGGCCTGGACATTCCGGTGGTCAATATTATTTCCCATCTTCCGGGGGCATCTCCGGAGGACATGGAAGCCCTGGTCACCCGGCCGGTGGAGGATCGGCTTCGAACGATCCCCGGTCTGCACCGCCTATCCTCCACCTCCATAGGCGGCATTTCACAAATCACGGCCGAGTTCAACCAGGGTGTCTCGCTCACCGATGTGCGGCAACTGGTTCAGGGAGAGTTGTCCTCGGTGCAGCGGGTGCTTCCCGCCGGGGTACGGCCGCGTCTTGAGAACATCGGGACCACGCTCCAGGAGGTGGCCGGATATGTGGTTACGGGGGGTGATGATCCAGTCAAAATGCGGACCTTGATTCAAAGGGAGATCGGAGGCCGTTTACTGGCGGTCGATGGAGTGTCGCGAATTGAGGTGTTGGGAGGGGACTTGCCTGCCTATGTAGTCCGGCTCCGGCCGGGAGCCCTTGCCGAACACCACCTGACGATTACCGCTGTCTCGGCGGCGCTGGCCGGATACAACAGGATGGCGGCGACCGGCTTTATCGAGCGTGGGTCCCGGGAGTACTCCCTGCGCGGGGACAGCAGGCTGAAGACGATTGCCGATGTGCTTGCCGTTCCGGTTACCGCCGGAGAACATCCGGTTCTGCTGGGCGACATTGCCGATGTACGGCCCGGCAGGGTGCCACGTCACTATCAGGTTCACGGTGACGGGGTGGAGGCTGTGGCGCTGGTCGTCAGCAAACAGCCGGGTGCCGATACCATAGACGTGGTCAAAGGAATAGATCGAGAACTGGCAAAGAGCAGGTCTCTGCTCCCGGCTGGAGCGAAAATTCGAAAATTCTACGACCAGGCCGATATCATAACTGAGGCTCGGGACTCGCTCTTTCATGACCTGATCGCGGGCGCACTGCTGGTTACCGGGGTCCTCGTCTTTTTCCTGGGAGCCTGGAGGGCCTCCCTGGTGGTCGCGGCAACGATACCGATAACACTCTTGGCAACAGTTGGGATGATGCAGGTCTTCGGCAGGTCACTCAACGTTATTACCCTGTCGGCCCTGACCCTTGCTGTCGGCATGGTGGTCGATGATACCGTTGTGGTGGCGGAGAGCATCTTCCGTCACCGCCGGGCTGGGGAGGGTGGCAGGAACGCAAGTATTGCCGGGACGCTGGAGATTGCCGGTCCCGATGCCTCCGGGACCTTCACCACCGTTGCGGCCTTTGCGCCGTTGCTGTTTCTGGGAGGGATCGCCGGGTTATTCGTGCGGCCCTTCGGGCTGGTGGTCAGCACGGCCCTTTTGGCCTCGCTGGTCGTCTCCCTGACCGTGGTGCCGATGTGCTTTTCCCGGATCAACCTCAAGGAACGGCAACAGGCAATGGGCGCCCGTTTGCTGGCCGGGCTCGATCGAATGGTGCAGTCGGCCCTGGGTTTTTCTTTTGGCCATCGTCGGCTGGTTGTCGTACTGGGGGTACTTTCTCTCGGCCTTGGCGGGGCGGCCGTCTGGTTGGGTCCCATCCATGTCCTGCCACCCATCGACGAGGGGGCGATTCTGGTGGAATATGTCATGCCGCCGGGAACCTCGCTTGCCGAAAGCGACCGTATCGGAGACATACTGGAAAAAGAAGCCCTGGCAATAAAGGATGTCGAGACTGTCTACCGGCGGACGGGGTCTTCGGAGCAGGGGGTCCACGTAGAGGGAGTCAACAGGGGAGAGCTGACCATGAAACTCAAGCCCCGATCTGTCCGCACACAAACCGCGGGACAGATTATCGACGATCTCCGGCGGCAATACAGCAAGATTCCGGGAGTGGCCTTCCTCTATCACCAACCGACCCAGGAGAGGATGGATGAAAGTCTCTCCGGTCTGCCGGCAATGTTCGGGCTTACCATTTTCGGCCCCGACAACAAGGAACTGGTAAGGCTTGCCGACCGGGCGGAGAAAATCATGGCTGCGGAGCCGGCACTTGCCAATATCATCAATAACACAAAGATCACGACCCCCCAGATTGTCGTCGTTCCCAAGGCCGTTGAACTTGCCCGGCTTCATCTTACTCCCGACGATATCTTTAAGACCATGCAGGCCGCCCGGACCGGTCTTGCAGCAACCACCGTCATCAATGGGGACCATCAGATACAGATCCTGGTCAGATCAGGCAAAGTCTCGGATTGGACGATTGAGCGGCTTAAGGAGCTGCCCGTTGTCACACCAGCCGGTTTAACCCTTCCCCTGCAGCGGTTGGCCGCGATCCGAATCGAGCATCTGCCGCCGACGGTTACCCGGCTCAACGGCCAACGTGAAATTACCATCCTGGCCGAGGTGAATGGCAGCATATCGGCAACCGTCGATCGATTGCAAAAGAAGCTTGCCGCCATCCAGCTCCCCGGTGGGTACAGTATGGCCTTTACCGGACAATATCAGGTCTTGCAGCGGACAATTGAAGATTTTGCCCTGATAGGTCTTGCCGCGATCATGCTTATTTACCTGCTCATGGCGCTGCAGTTTGGTTCCTGGGGACAACCGTTGATTATCCTGATAACCATCCCTGTCTCCCTGGTTGGTGCCGTCGTGCTGCTGGCTCTTACCGGAGTGGGTATCGACATCTCGGTGGGGATGGGTTACCTGACCCTCATAGGCATCGCCGTCAACAATGCCATCGTCTTGCTCGATTGGGCAAACAGGCAGGTCGCCGCCGGCCTGGAGGTCGGCGAGGCATTGTTTTCAGCTGCATCCATCCGCCTGCGGCCGATTATTATGACGGCTGCGGCAACGATCTTCGGTTTACTCCCGGTGGCGGTCAATCCGGCTGTAGGTTCCCGGATATTTCAGCCGTTTGCGATTACGGTCATCGGAGGGCTCGTCTCCGCAACCGTTGCCACCCTGATCTTTATCCCGGTACTGCGAACCTTTTTCTCCGGTATCAGGAGATGATCACCTGACTCCCTTCGGATGAGATCCCACAAAGGGACGGACAGGTCTGTGCCGACATGGTCAAGCCGGGGAATAGCCTGCAGGTCGACCAGGGCATCACTCTTCCGGTGATAGATGCTGCCACCCGATTTTTCCGGGAGCAATTCAAGGGTTTTTACGAGATTGTCACCCATGTCCTGGGCAAAAAATAATTTTCAAACTGAAAATTTGTCTATTATTATGGTGTGTTAGACGAAAGACAATCAGGTTTGGAATTGGAAATTGCAAATATTATCGTCAGGCTGTCGTTTGCCGACTGAATCGATAGGGTGGAGCCGACCCGCTTTAATGCCGCCTGGAGCGCCGGATCATCCCCAAGGTTATCCAGGGGAGGGATCCTGCCGCTCTCCTTGATCGTAGGACACAGCCCAACGGCTATGGCGCCGTTCTGCTGCCGGGTAATGGCGGTGAGGGTGCTTCCTGCGTCCAGGAAAGGGAGCAGAAAGAGAAAGACGGAGGAAAAGATAAACTGGACCAAGGCCGGATCATTGAAGAGTTTCGGCAGGTCCTGATCAAAGTTCTCTGCTATCTCGATTGATTTGAGCCGGGCGAACCGGCTGAGGAAGGCCAGTTCTTCCTCCAGAAGGTCATGGAGATAAAACGAGCTCAAAGGCGTGTCGTTTCGGTGGGCAAAACCGCTTAGATGCCCGGCCATCTCTGCCACTTGTTCAACCCTTACATCCACGGTTTCGGCAAGTTGCCGCAGACGAGAGAGCAGTGCAGGATTTTCGAATTTTTCCAGGTGCAAAAGATCCATGAGCAGGCCATTGGATTCCCTGATGACCGCCAGGTGATTATTAAGCTGGTGGGAAAAACCGGCCAGAAGGTGGCCTTGCATCTGCAGCTGTCGTTCTCGCAGGGCCTCGCTTTCATCTCCGCTCATGATTTCTTCAACCCCGCCATCCGTTTTTTGTAAGCCTTGTCAATTTTTTCCAACAACACGGTCAAGTCCACAGGTTTCATCATGTAATCGAAGGCTCCTTGCTCCATCCCGTTGATGCCCGCGGCTGTGGATCCGTGACCGGTGAGGATGATTATCTCGATGGCCGGATCCTTGGCCTTGATCCGGGACATTACCTCGAGCCCGCTCAGATCCGGCATCTTCAGGTCGAGGATAACCACATCCGGCACGTCATCATCGACCATGGCCAGGGCTTCCACTCCTCTGTTGGCGGATTTCGCTTCTATTCCGCGCAGGGAAAAACGTTCCACCAGGGTGGAGGCGAATTCCACTTCATCATCAATAATCAATATTTTCATTTTATCCATGTTGCTCTTCCTCGAGATGTGGGGCTCCGATTGGAATCCGAATTGTAAACTCCGTACCTGTTCCGACACAAGACTCCACCTTTATGGTTCCCCCCAGCTTTTTGACCAGGCCATAGGTTATGGAAAGCCCAAGCCCTGTGCCTTTTCCCTGGGCCTTCGTGGTAAAAAATGGTTCGAAGATATGTTCAAGGACATTGGGCGGCATCCCTGGTCCGTTGTCGGAGATGCTAATCTGTACGGCATTGTCGATGTATTCCGTGGCAATCTTTATGCTGCCGTCATAGACGATGGCATCGATGGCATTGTTGGTGATATTGAGTAATATCTGTTGGAGCTGGCCCCGGTCGCTCCAAACGAGGGGGAGCCGTTCTTCAAGTTCTTTCTCCACCTGGATGCGATTGTGCAGCGATTCATTTTCCAGGAATCTGATCACCTCTTGCACCACCTGGTTCAGATCGACCTGCTCAATGGATGTCTCCACCCGCCGGGCAAATCCAAGGAGCCGTTGGGTGATGTTTTTGCAGCGGGTGACGCTTTCCGCGATCCCCCTCAGGCTTTTCTGTATCTTGTCGCTGTATTCGAAAGGGGGGCAAAGTCCGAGATAGTCCTCGATCAGGCCCGATTTCTGGTTGATGATGGCCAGCGGGTTGTTTATCTCGTGAGCCACTCCCGCAGCCAGACGGCCTATGGAGGCCAGTTTGTTGGTGTGCTCGGCCTCGGCCAGCAGGGATAGTTGCTTCTCGTCTGATTCTCGTATTCTTTTGGTGAGGATGGTGACGAGCTGGGATATGATGAACAAAACAATTACGGTACAGCCGACGAAGATCAGGATCAATCGATTCTTAAATGATGCCCACGCCGCCTTATGAACATAGTCCTGCACGGTGAGTACGAGATACCACGGGGTGTTCTTCAGACGGGCGCTGGCGTGAAAGCTGATTTTTTTCCGGTCATCCCGGTAGACGTTGATACTGTTTTTTTGGGTACTCCTTTCATACCTCGACAGGACTGTGCCATATGATTTGGATGCGGTTTGCAGCTGGCCTGCGCCGTTGACGATGAACATATCGTTGGTGGCCTTGGTATGGATGGTGGCAATGAACTTCTGCAAGGTATCGGCATTGACGGTTGCCCTGAGTACCCAATATGCGCCGGTTTTCGGATTTGTTTTACGAACGGCGATGACAAAATGGGGAATTTGGCGAAAGCCTAGATAGACGTTGCTGATATACACGGTCTTGTTTATCACCTCATGAAACCACTCCTGGCCGCTGTAGTCCCTCTCTTGGAGATCATACGGCCCGACATAGGAGCGCTGAATTCCGCCTGCATCGATGATTCCCAGATCCACGAAGCCGTTGTATTCTTCTTTAAGACGGGTATAGAGGAGTTGAAGGTTTTCCTTTTGCAGAAGGGAGTCATACAGGTCCTCCTTGGCGACAAACCTGACTATGGACTGCAGTCCACCTATAAAAGCCTCGAGGGTTCTCTGGGCGCCATTCAGCCTCCAGCGCAACTGGTCCCGTTCCTCGGCATGCAGGAGATCTTGATACTGAAAGTAGCCGAGACCAGCCGTTATCGCCGCGGGAATAATAGCCATCATGGCCATTATCACAAAGAGTTTGCGGCGAAAGTTGGTATAGCTTTTGCCTCTATAGACATTGTCTCTTAGATCCTGCGGTTCCACGGGCAAAAATTTAGTGAAGAGCATTCCGAATCTATTCATGGCATAATTCCATTTTCATCATCGGAACAGGACGGAAGAATCGTTCCGACCTCCAGCATCCCGGTTCCCGCCAGGTCCAAGGCAGCGGAATAATCACCGATGACCGAATCGAAGACATTGACCTTCTTCCAGCTCAGAAATTTATAGTGACGTTCTTCAATCGCCCCGCAGACGACGGTGTCGATATTTTCCTTGATAATAAGGTTGCATAGCTCTTCGGCGGAGGGCCTGGACATGATGATGGTCCGAGGGCGTCCGGTAAGCTTTTGTCCGTCATGGTCAGCGATGAGCACCTCTGAGGCCAGGTCGAAACGCTGGGCCACAGAATCGATGTGAATGGTTATAAGGATCTTCAAGGATGGTCTCTTGGCAGTTGAGTTCAGGTCAGTTTGTGCAGGTTCAGTTTCCGCCACAGGGTCGTGCGGCCCCAGCCCAGATCCTTGGCAGCCTTGGAACGGTTGCCGCGGGCCTTCATCAGCGCATCGATAATCATTTTTTTCTCAATCCCCAGCCAGTCTTTATCGGTTTTGGCTTCGTTTCGAGGTTCCGGCGTGCTATTGCCGCCCCTTCCGTCCTGATGACGGGGCGGCGACAGTACCCGACTTCCTCTTTCTTGTGTTTCAAAAAGATCCTTCGGCAGATGTTCGGTTCCTATTCTGTCCTCCTGGCAGATATTCACGCAATACTCTATGATGTTTCTCAGCTCGCGAATATTGCCGGGATACCCATACATGGTCAGCAGGTCGATGCACTTCGGGGTGAAGCCGCCTATTTTCTTGTTGAGGCTTCGCGCATATTCGCGCAAGAAATGGTCGAGAAGAAATCGGATATCCCCTTCACGCTCCCTGAGCGACGGCAGGTGCATGTGGAGCACGTTCAAACGGTAAAACAGGTCTTCCCGGAAATTACCCAATTCCACCTGTTCTTTCAGGGACCTGTGGGTGGCGGCGATGATCCGAACGTCAACCTTGACCTTCTTGTCACCGCCGACCGGATAAAATTCCCGGTCGTCGAGGACTGACAGGAGCTTTACTTGTAGCGGCAGGGGCATGTCCCCAATCTCGGTGAGAAAGATGGTGCCTTCCTGGGCCAGCTTGAACATGCCGGGCTTGTCTTTGATTGCCCCGGTAAAGGCACCTTTGACATGGCCGAAGAGTTCGGATTCGAGCAGGGCCTCCGGAAGGGCACCGCAATTAATCTTGATAAAAGGATGGCGGCTCCGCTTGGAGGCCTTATGTATTGCCTCGGCCACTTTGTCCTTTCCCGTGCCTGTTTCTCCGGTGATCAGGATTGAGGCGTCCGTCCGGGCCATCAGGGGCATCAATTCAAAAACCTCCTGCATCTTCAGACTATGACCGAGAATGCCGGTGGCGTTTTCCGATAGAAGCGAGGTACTCGTCGCCGAACGCAGACTGGAAATATCTTCCAGAACCACGATTAAGCCTATTATCTGATCCAAATCATCATGAAGGGAAGAGATTGTGAATTGGATATTGAGTCTTCTGCGGTCCCGGTTGATGATATCTCCTTCAACGGTTATGGATTCTCCGGTGGTAAAAACCTGCCGAAAAACCTCACCGCGTACTCCCAGGTTGCTGCGCAAGATAAAATCTGCGTATATTCCGGTGGCATCCGAACCGGAATATCCGGTCAGGCCCTCGAGAAACCGGTTCATGGCGACAATCCTGAAACGGTCGTCCAGGATGGCGATTCCATTGGGGATTCCATCCAGGATATCGTCCATGGCATGAAGGCAGGTCCTGTTTATATCGATGTCTTCTCTCATCGTCTTCTGTGGACGGGATCAGGTTTCTCGGTAAGGAACCCAAGCATTATGTTTCGATACGTTTCATTATGTTCTTGGTTCTTCATTGTAGCCTGAAACACTCTCCTGATGTCAAGCTCAATTTCAGGATGCGTGGCATGTGTTTCTCCCCAGGACTTCAGTGCCGTTGATGCCGGGTATTTAAGGTCCATACCCTTATCCCGGGTTTATCCCCATCGATGAAATCGAGAACCTGTTGTCTGTCAGATGCTGCAGAGCTTCCCACATCCCTGTTGATGGCATATTTACCTCCTGTGTACCAAGGAGCTGATCAAAGGGCGCACCAAAAGCACAATGGCTCCTTTCACTAAAAAGCAATATCTATGCCATCGGGAATGACGCCCCTTTGCTTTCAAGTGGACCGTCCTGTCCGATAAACACCGATAAGCTCTATGTAAGGTGCTGCTATTTTGTGATTTATCCAAAAATGCAGGCGGTGAAAAATCGAAAAACTAAGTTCATTCAAGCGGATCTTCATAGGGATACAGCAGGCAATTTCGGGGAAATTCAATGCCTGGTTGGTGAAAAAAGAATATGAACGTGTCCTTGAAGGCTACAGAAGGGAAAACCGTAGGGTCAGTGTTTCATTTTGTTTCGAGGCGGTTTGGCTGATCGGGCCAAGGGTGAAAAATCTTTTGCTCTCAATAAAAATCCACCATCGACAATGTCTCCTGGGCCAATTGGAAACTATCGTATTGGAATTGAAAGGATTCTTTCCTTCGTCGATGATGGGTATGAATGGCAAAAGGATTAAGAGCAGGGGCTATTTGGGCGTTTTCGATTCAAATAACCCAAACAGGTATGTTAATTGCTGCAATCATTTCCAGGACCGGCAAGACATACTGTTTGACGGTATCAACTTATCGACTCAAGCCGAGATTTGATTAAGTGGCTTGAGTCGGAAATACGACCCTCTACTTCACTCAGGCCCTTGTTATGAACTACATCGTCAAAGATCTCATGGTCCCCATCTCGGAATACGCTACCATCCCTGAAGGATCCACCCTTTTCGATGCCATCGTAACTCTCGGGAACGCAAAGGTGAAAACGTCAGGTGCAATTGTCCCGCATTGGTTGGTGTTGATCATGGGCAAGAACAAAAAGGTGTTGGGAAAACTCAGCCAGCTTGACATCTTACGTGCACTTGCACCCAAAGATGCGGTCACCGACAGGATCGACGAAATGGGAAAATTCGGTTTCAGTTCCCATTTCATCGCCCGCTTGCGGGATGAATACCGGATGAAAAAGTCGTTTCTTGAGGACTTTTACACCAATCCGGCAACCATGAGTATGAAGGTGGAGGATTTCATGCAGACCATTACCCATACCGAATTCGTCGATGAGAACACCACCCTTGATACCGCTGCCAATCTGATGTTCGTGAAAAACAGGTTGTCACTCCTGGTTACGTGTGAGGATCGGTTTGTTGGTGTCTTGCGGCTCTCCGATGTCTTTTCCACCGTTTTGAACACCATGCGGGAAGTGTCGAAAAATTTGAGGAAAATATGAAGGAAATCGAGAGATTATACGACAGGATTATCCAGAGAGTCAATATCGATCTCCGTGAACTTGAATTTGAAGTCAACCCTTATGTGCAGGAGCTCATTCCGTTGGTCCAGATGGTCAAATTCTATGCCTTCTACGGTATATCGCCCCATCTCCCCCCCCATTTTCAGTTTTGCAATTCAAACCTGGCCGGCAGCTATTTTCTCGGCCGTTGCAAGGTGACCGATTCTCTTCTTTACAAGAGCGATATCAGAGGAGATGAGTTGAAAAAGAAAGGGGACCTTTTCCGTTATCTGGACTATGACATGCAGGTTGGTGACGATGAAGAAATTGAGATACGTAACAGTCTATTGATTAAAACGCTGGTCCACAACTACTCACATGACCCGGAGACCCTGGAAAAATTTTTCATCACTGACACCATTTCCATGAACTATGCCAACATCCATGGTTCTCCCTCCAGCGGTTGTTTTCTCGGTGCGTTCGCAACTGTCGATCTGACCACCATGCGCAACTGTGTTATCGGCAACTTTTCCTATATCCAGGCCAGCGAGATAAGTCATATCAACATCGAATCAGGAACTATCTGGATCAGAAATCCGGGCAGGTTTAACTTCTTCTATCGGCACAATCCGGAAAAAATAAACGATTATATATACGTTACTCCGGGGGCAGCTCCGCAGGGATTATTTGTTGATTTCATAGAAGATCGTAAAGAGGCCTTCCAACGGATCTTTGATTCGGTTCATATCGAGCAACCGGTCCCGGTCCCCAATAACGCCTCTTTGGATCGTTTTGCGGTAACCAAAGGCCAAACCCATATTGGAGAAAATGTTCTGGTGGCCCAACGGGCTTTCCTGCAGAATTCCTGGTTGGGACAGGGGGCAAATGCCCAGGAAAACTGTTTTATCATCAATTCCCGGCTGGAGGGTTGCAACGTTACCGCTCACGGTGCCAAGATCTGCGAGGCGGACCTTGGTCGAAATGTGTTTGTGGGGTTTAACAGCTTCCTGCGTGGCAGACCCGACGCCCGGCTCTCCATTGGAGACGATACCATCGTCATGCCCCATACGATCATCGACAGCAAAGAGCCCCTGGAAATCCCACCGGGACGCCTGGTCTGGGGAATGATCAGGGACCGGGCCGATCTGGAAACCAACAGCATCGCCATTGACGATTTCTCGGCCATCGACTCGAGCGCCTCCATCGGCGACCTTTTCTTCGAGGGAAGCGGCGCCCAGTTCATTTCGGCTTTCAAGGACCGGATTCGCCATATCCTGCAGGCAAACGGGGCCTTCTTCAACGGCAGTGAACAAAAAGGCCATGCCCAGAAAAATCAGCATATCTCCTTCAACACTATTCAGCCGTATCCTGAAGGTATGAAAAAAGGCCTGTTTCCCACCATTCTTATCGAGCCGTGACCGTCTGCCATTAAAAAAAGGGTTCTTCCGGATTTAAGAGTACTTATCTATAACGCGGGGAGGCGGAGGGCATCTCTGAAGGATGCCTCGCGGAGGTCCGAAGGTGTTCCAAACAAGGCCCGGAGGGAGAGGGGTGCGGATAGGACCGTCCGCACCTGACAGCAGGCGAGGGACGGCCTCCGTCAGCCGTTGTGTACCGGCGATGAGGCCGCAGAGGAGTGTCCAGAAGTGATGCACTCTGCCGGATTGCCCTTTTCAGCTTTCAAAAGTACGCTTCATTCGGATGAACCGAAAAAAGGATAGCAGCCGGAAAATCTCAGGGGCTTGATTTCCCTGAAGCCTTCTCCCGGGCCAGGATAATTTTTTCCATAAGCTCATCGAAGTCGATGGGTTTAAGACAATAATCAAAGGCCCCCCTTTTCATGCCGATCAGGCCTGTATTGATCGAGGCATTGCCGGTCAGGATGATGACTTCCGTCGCGGGGCGGATTTTTTTTATCTCGGCCATGCATTGTATCCCGTCCAGTCCCGGCATGCTCACATCCATAATCACCACATCAAAGATGTCTTTACCAAGCTGGTCCAATGCCTCCATACACCCACCAGCCGTTTCAAAGTCTATCCGGCGCCGTGAAAAAAATTTGGCCATGATTTCACGAAAGTCGGCCTCATCATCAACCAGTAAGAGTTTGTTGTTCACCATTTACGGACTCCGCAAGGGTAGGTAGTGTATGTTCGGCCAGCATTTCTCCGATATCGGCCAGAAACTTTTCCTTGTACTGCTCAACTGCCTCTGGCCTGTTCATGACCATATCCAGTTGGCGGGCATGCAGGATCAGATAGCCGAGGATTTGTAGACGCTTCTGGAGATACTCCATCGACTGTTTCTTGAGCCTGGCCAGCAGCGCATCCGAGCGCAGCTCCACCCGGAAATCGAAGTCTTGCAGGATATCACCCAGGAGTTTTGCCCGTACCGCCTTGCGCTTCGTATCGGCCGCCCCGCCTTTGAAACGGAAGGTCACATAACTCTCGGTCAGAAGATCGCTGACATAGGCTTCGATCATAGCGTAATGATACCCCAATCGCACGCTCAAGTTGCAGAAGTTTTTTGAGATCAGGAAGTAATTTTTTGTGGTTAGGGCTGAGGCCACGGCAGGATCAAGGTCAGGCCGCATGGTGGATTGAAAGATAATGGAGCCGAAACCCCGAACGCTGACCGGCGGCGGTCCAGCCCAGGGAAAAGCCGAAATACCCTGCCAGATTGCCAGCATCGGCACCGAGACGATATTCTCGATGCGGACCGTCTTGTCCTCATAGCTTGTTCCCTCTCTGAAACCATCCGCCAAGTCGATAACCCACCACTCCAGTGGTACCTTGCCCACCAATCGTTTGGCGGTTGCTCGATCAAAATGATGCTCTTGCCCGAACTTGAACATCTCGGAAACCGATTTCTCATGACAGAATCGGGTGATATCATGCAGGGTCTCGCACCATGATGCCTTGAATTGCGGCGAGTTGGGATCATTGAGATTGAGCGGCGTTATATGCTGTAAGGCTTCGGTCAGTATTCGCTGTACCGGACTCCCGGCCATGATATCCTTCTTCACCGCTTTCTTTCTAAGCAGATCCCGCCGACATCCCCGATATACGGCACGGGCAGTGGCGTTCACCGTGATTGTCTCGCCGTTGACCAGGGTGGTCATCGCTTCCGTCAGACTGAAAAGAGCAGGGATGCCGAATTCCCGTGAAACGGTGGCCAAATGCCCGGCCTCGCTGCCGTTTTCAGCGATCACCGCGGAAGCCTGACTTAAAAGTGGGGCCCAGTCGGGCAGGGGATATTTCAATACCAGCACCGCCCCCTTCGGGAAACTCAGCATTTCCGCTGTTGAATCTACCCGGAAGACTTCACCGCAGGCAATCCCTTCACTGGCGGCAATCCCTCCGTAAAGAAAAGGCTTTTCTCCAGTCTCCTTCGTGGACTCAAGAGCAGGGCTATCGCCCCCCCCCACCACATGACCGATTAACATCGGTCTGCTCTGCAGGACATGAAGCACTCCCTGATGGTCGAAAGACCATTCAATATCCTGCGGCTGACCGAAATGGTTTTCCAGAAGAAGGGCCGTCTCTGCCAGTTTTCTGATCTGAGCATAGGTGAGAGATGAGGCGGCGGCATGTTGAACCGGAAGTTTATCCGAGTTCTGCCGCATTTCACTGTAGACCACCGCATGGGGCTTCTCGCGACTGACCAGAAAGAGATCAGTCATCGTGGTGCCGTCAACCACACCCTTGGCTATGCCGGAGATGGCATTGATACGGATCACCTCGCTCTCTTCCTCTCCGGGATCCCGGGAATAGGTCACCCCGCTGACCAGGGCATCAACCATGACCAGACAACCGACACACATCTCCATATCCTCATGTCGGTAGCCTCGTTTGCGCCGGTAGGCGATGGCCTTTGCTCCGTATTTGCTGGCAATGATCTCCTTGTAGGCTGTAACCAGAGAATCCCTGTCGACATCAAGTTCAGTACGGTAGAGTCCGGCAAAGGAGACACCTGCTGTATCTTCACCAAGGGCGCTTGAACGCAAGGCCACCCGGCAACCCGGGAATGTGGCCTTCTCCAGGCGGGAGTAATGGACATGCAGCAGTTCTTCAAGGTCCTGCGGCAAGGGGGTCTCATGGACAATCTTCCTGATTTCTTCGCAGGTCTTGAGCATGTCATCCAGATTGTCGGGATCCAGCAGCTGCAGGCGCCGATTGATCTCGCCAATGTGCCCGGAGCCCAGGAAATGCCTGGTGGCCGAAGCCGTGACCACAAAGCCCTGAGGAACAAGGCAGCCGGGCAGATGCGACACCTCACCAAGGTTGGCCATCTTTTCCCCGGCCTCGCTCTTCACTTTTTTATCCACCTCCGAGAGTGGCAGGACAAGAGGGCCCTGGACTGGACTCAATTTTTTTTCAATGATCGCATCAAGATCCTGGCTGATCGTTTCGAAAATCGTCTCCAGATCTTTGTATCTTCCAGCGGACATCTCCTGGATATTGCCTATCATCTTATAGACATTGACCAGTATGGTAGTGATCTTCGAACGGACGGTCGCCATCCGGTAGGAGTCTCTGCTGTAATAGACCTTTTCCAGTTCGGCCATGGCCTGCAGGGCATTGTTGTTTGCCGTCAGCAGACCGCGGAAGTTGCGGTAGCGATTTTTAAAGGCGCTTTTCAGTTCTTCGGGACTCTGCTCCGGCTGGGAGACAGGAAACAGGAGATCCTTTACAAAGGCGAGGATGCGGTGCATGGATGATCCTTCAACAAAAAGGTGGACTGCAGAGAGGAGACGCTCCCTCCACAGTCCGCTGGTCATGAAAAGTACGTACTTGTTTTAATGTCCGATCTTCAGGCCCAATCCTTCAAAGAGATACATAATGCCGAACCCGTACCAGAGGGTATAGAAGACATAGAAGGCCAAAGCCGCAATAATGAGGGTGATGTTCTCCTGCCAATCTTTTGCCATTATACCATAATAGTTGTAAGCGGGTTCAAGGGCTTTTTTCTGAATAGTGGCGAACTCTTTGGCTTCCTTGAATTTTTTCTGGTTCGTCAAATCGCTGCCAACTTCCTTAAAGGCCATCCACCAGTTGTAGAGAGCCTGTTGCTCTGAAAATCCATATTTTTCGGCAAGAGATTTCCCATCATTTTTATACATAAAATCGGCATCGCTCAGGCTTCTCTTCAGGATCAGACCCATATCACCATGGATTGCCAGTTCCTTGCCGGTGACTACAACCTGCGCACCGCCGGCCTCAAAAAGTTTTGCGGTTTGGGCAGCCACCTGTTCGTTCTCGGCCTTAATCTTCACCTCAATCTTCTTTCCTGCAAACTTCTCACTATCTTTAAGTGCTTTCGGGATGAAGTAGGATGATCCCTTCGATATCCTGTTGAATACATTGTCAATAAAGTCAAGTCCGTTCACCTTTCCGGGATTATCCCACTTCCCGGGGAATACCGGACTGAAGATCACCCCCAGGACGACAAAGAAAGAGATCAACATCAGAATTCCTCTGACTTTTAATTTTTTCTGCATACTCATATCAATGGCCCTCCGTTTTTAATGCGCTGAGATTACTGAAAAACACATATAATACCCAAACCATGAAGCTGCCGATGGCCAAGAAGAAGAGGCAGTTGCCGACAGTGTTCACCAGGGCACCCGTCTCTTTGGCGATCGTAATAATCTTCAGACTCTGCAGTTTTTCCGGCAGGGCGAAGAACCGGTTGATGAAACCGGCGGAAACGGCCAGGGCAAAGAAACCACGGATCATGATTCCGGGGACGACCCTTGTAATCAACGAGCCGACCTGGACACCGATCAACGAGCCGAGCAACATGCCCATGGCCAGGGTATAAAAGACAAAGCCAAAGATGGCATACTGGCTGATGGACGCGTAACCGGCTGTAAAAACGATCTGGAATATATCGGTACCCACGGTGGTCATGGAAGAGACACCAAGCCCATAGACAAAGATCGGGAAGGTGAGGAAACCACCGCCGACACCCATAATGGCCGCGGTCACACCGACGAGAAAACCACTGAGGAGCAAAAAGATTGCGGAGATCTTACGGCCGCCGGGAGTCACTCCCTCATCAAAGGTCAACATCGGAGGGATTTGCACGGACTGTATTTTCTGTCCCAGAGACGGTATCGTTTCACCGGCCCCGGCCCCGGGTGCGGAAGAGCCCACAGCGCCTTTTCGGGCCTTGAAATAATCAAGCATTGCATAAAAAGAGAGGAATCCAAGTATTAAGACATAGACTGCGGTGATAAACAGGTCGCTCAGCACCGGATTGAGGTCGTAGAGATATCTGTTGAGCATACCGCCAAGCGTTGCACCGACGATGGAGCCGATAAGAAAGGTTACGGCCAGGGAGACCGAGATATTCCCCAGCTTCTTATGGAGGACACTGCCCATGATCGCTTTGGCAAAGATATGAAAGAGGTCGGTACCAACAGCAAGGATACCCTTGACGCCCACACTCATCAGGGCCGGAGCGATAATGAATCCGCCGCCTGCGCCGATGCAGCCGGTGATCAATCCGGCGCAGAGCCCGACAAAGATCGAGGCAAAAAATATGACAGGAGTGTAAAAAGACGGCATATACGCCGATTTGCCGCCGATAACATGCGGCAGGCCGGCACCGTCTCCTCCGGCGATGGCGATGCCACCAAAAAAGATAGGGATAAGCAACAGGCAAAGTATTATCCGTCTGTTGCGACTCTGCAAAATGTTGTTGGACATCTCCAGTTCCCATTGGGCATGGGCTCTTGCCCCAGACATCATGAACTGATTGAGATCGTTTAGTAAACTCATTTCATTCTCCTTTGCTGTACACTTTTTATATCGTGTTTCCGAAAGGCCCTCCCAAGAACAGCCTTCCGGGGAATTGCAGGATCAGGTCATCGGAGACGAAGACTATTTTGTTTTTGCCGTCTCTATTCTCTCTTGATGCCGTTTTTTCTTTTCATAGGCTTCTATCAGTTTGTCGATCAGTGGCTCCAGCTCGATGGGTTTCATCAAGTAATCAAAGGCCCCCAGGCGCATTCCGTCGATTCCGGATTCCACCGAAGCGTGGCCTGTGAGCATCACCACCTCGACCGTCGGTTTTATCCGTTTGATTTCCTTCAGGGTCATGATCCCATCCATTCCGGGCATCTTGACATCAAGCAACACTACATCGATGTTGTTTTCCGCCACCTGTTCCAGAGCCTCTTCACCGTTTTCCGCGCCGTAACAAAAGAGGTTCCTCTTGTTCAGACGCTTGATGGTCATCTCCCGGAATTCTTGCTCGTCATCGACGATAAGAAGGTTAAAAAGTGCCATGGGCGTCCCTCCTTCTTGTAAAAGAGTGTCTATTCAGTGAGTTGTTGTTTCTTTCTGCTTTGCTGAATCTATGGGCAGAATCAAGGTGAAAAGAGCGCCGCCCTCCTTTCGGTTGGAAACGAGGATCTCTCCTCCCAGCTTCTGCATAATGCTGTAACAGATCGACAGGCCGAGGCCCGTGCCCTTCCCAGGGGATTTGGTGGTATAGAACGGGTCGAAGATATGCTTCAGAACCTCTTCGGTCATCCCGGGCCCGCTGTCGGAAAGCCTGATAACCAGGGTCTTGCCTTCAACTCCAGCGCTTATTTCAATCCAACCGTTTTGGACCAAGGCGTCCATACTGTTGTTCAAGATATTGAGAACCACCTGTTGCAGGCGCGGGCCGTCTGTAAGCGTGGACGGGAGGGCAGGATCGAGTTTTCGTCTGATCTCGATATTGTTGTTTTTGGCTTCGTTCTCGACAAAGGAGATGGTCTCCTCGATCAACTCGGCCATGTTGACATTCTGTAGCTGACTATCCATCTTCTTTGAAAAACCGAGCAAACGGTGGGTGACCGTGCCTGCCCTATGCACATGGGATTTTATCTTCTTTACCGCCTCTCTATATTCATCTCGATTTTTCAATTGGTTCGGGTCCTCATCCTCGAGCAACTCGTTGATCCAGCCAGCCTGGGAGGTGATCATCTGCAACGGATTATTGATTTCATGGGCGATACCCGCTGCCAATCTGCCGATGGCCGCCATTTTTTCCACCTGCACCATCTGCTGATTCAAAAAGCCCCTTTCTCTCTCAGCCCTCTCAATCCGGACGACCATGAAATGACTGATGAGAACTGCGGCAAGAAGGGAGACGATCGATGTCACCGCAATGATGATAAGGTTGCGCTCTCTGTTCCGGTAATAAGGTACCAGGGAATCTTCGATCCGGGATTTTATAACCAGAAGCCATTGCCCATCCTTTAACCAGGTTGTGGCATAGAGGTAGGAGTGTATGATCTCAATGGAAGTCCCATCGTGATGTTCGAGCAGTGTCTTCTCCTGCGGCTCGAGTCTGTTGATGCCTTGTA
The DNA here is from genome assembly GCA_963822095.1 of uncultured delta proteobacterium. Taxonomy (GTDB): domain Bacteria; phylum Desulfobacterota; class Desulfobulbia; order Desulfobulbales; family Desulfocapsaceae; genus CAWGGS01. The sequence continues at coordinate 28,377 of CAWGGS010000088.1, read as the reverse complement.
AACTCGGGGTTTGAAATTCGGAGGCGGTATTCAGGATAAAGGCGTCTCCGTTCGGCCCGATTTGTGCGTTATTGAGAAGGCTGTTGAATATCTCCGAGTTTATGGTGGCCCTCAGAACAAGGGTCTTCAGGGGATCGGTCACTGCCACGACAATATGGGGAATATTCCTGTATCCTTCGAAAATATCACTGATATGTTTGCCGCTTACCAGAACCTCTTTGAACCATGGCGCGTTATTGTAATTCTTGCCGATAATGCTGCTTCGATATGGCCCGACATAGGAAAGCTGCATCCCTGATGAATCAATGGCATGCAGATCAACGATCTCACCGTTCCTGCTCATTGCCGAGAAAATGGTGTTGAGATTTGCCTGTTCTTTCAAATATTCCCGAGGAAAGAGGCGCACGATGTTTTCGAGCATTTCTTCCTTTTGGAGGAGGTAGAGGCTGACCACATCTTTCATATGTTTGGTCAACTGCGTCTCGGAATCCTCTATCTGGTCGATGGCGGCCTTTCTGGAGCTGTCGGCAGTAACCCAGGTAATTATTAAGGTAGGGATTATTATCAGGACCAGAAAGGTCGCGGTTAGCACCTTTTGCAGTCTGATATAGTGACTGGCTTTGCTCTTCATGTGACTGGCTTTGCTCTTCATGTCGGTTGGCAAGGGTTGAGAAGGGAAAAATATATTCGTCCATCCAGAGGTCCGGTCACGCCTTCAGTTATCGTCCTCCCCAGGGGCTTTGCATGCCTCTGAGTCTACAAGAACATGATTTTGAACCGAAATCCCCATCTTGCAAGAGGCTATTTCGCTTGACGAATTTTTACGTTTGCGGCCTTAATGGTTGTTGAGAGTTTTTCCAAGTCCACGGGTTTTTGTAGATAGGCATAAGCTCCGAGTTCAAGGCATGTTTTACGATCGGCTTCCGTCCCATGGCCGGTGAGAATGATCACTTCGATCTCGGGTTTATTCAGTTTTGTCCTTCGTAAAACCTCAATGCCGTCTATCCCGGGCATTTTAAGGTCGAGAACTATGATTTCAGGTGTGTCGTTGTCGATGAAGTCGAGGGCTTGTTGTCCGTCAAAGACAGCATAAGCCCCAACATCCCGGCTTATCAACCGTTCGGATACCGTCTGTATCAGGTCTTTTTCGTCATCAACCAGAAGAACCTTGGATGGGAGTTCAAAGCGCTGGCTACGATAAATTGAGGTCTGGTATTCTTTGCCTTTAATGACCTCTATGCGTACGACTCCGGGAATGCCTTGAGCAATTTGAGTTAGTTCGTTTGTCAACCCTTTGAAATTAAATACACTTTTGTTTACTTCAAGTGTTATGTCGCCTTGATGGGCTATAACCTCAACGTTGTGCCCTTGTTTTAAAAGTGCTTCCTCGATCAGTGCCGCAAGGAGCATGTCCGCCACGGCCTGTTGGGATGCACTGGTCTCAAGAACCGATGTTTTATGAAAATTTTCGACAATGAGTTTTACTGAATCTTTTAAAGATTGATGACTTACTGGAAGGACGATGTCGTAGAGGGAACGGTCGATCGCCTCCTTATGAAAGAGAAAATCCGTCCAGGCGTACGAACTGATATCGTCTTGTTTTATAAGCCTTTTCGCTTCTTTTTCGGAAAATCCATCCGCAACAGCCTTTGCAATTCTCTGTGATTTCTCGTCGGCAATTAAAACCTTGAGTACATGGGTTACACTTTTAGGGATTAACAGAGTATGAAAACCGGTATGGATGGATTGGGTAAGCTTCAACAGATGAGAGGCAATTTCTTTTTTCAACAGATTCACGTGTCGTTCTTTGTCCAGCGTGAACTGATTAAACACCGATGTCTTCTTATAGAGAGTGTTTCTCAAGTGCTTTTCATCCACATTGTTTTCAGCTGAAACATTTGAAATGATATGCCCATCTGTTACTACAGGAAAATCTAACTCTGCTGAGAGGAGCTGTTCTAAGAGTTCGTAATCGGTAAATGTTTGAGCAAAAAGTGCTATGGATGGCATATCTGTCTCCTGGGTTAATGACGTATCAAAACAGGTCGTTTTGCAATGTTGCATTTTACAATTAGCAAGAGCTGTGCCACTGGTGGATATATTATTTATATCCAATTATATTAATTAATTGTGGCACACAAAGCGAGGCTTCCTGGAAGAGAGGACATTAAAGAGTCCGGCACATATTGGAACAGTACGATACAGTTGCATAAAACAATCTGAAACACTGCTGTGGATGGTGGAACAAGACTTGCCTTTCGACCTCTTTTAAAAGTCTGAGGAAGAACAAAACCTCTGAGGAAAAGTGGTATCTGTGCCTGGAGCGGTAAATTGATTGAGAAAGAGGAGTACAGTCGAAACAGGTGCCTTGCCAAGTTGCCGGATGCGTACTATTTTTCTTTTAGAAATAAAGAAACGGAGGCTGAACCATGGCACCGAGAAAGGCCGTTCTGGCCAAGATCCACGTTGCGAAAAAAGAATTAGGACTCACCGATGAGGTATACCGGAATCTGCTCTTCATGAAATTTCAGGTCGATTCCACATCAAGCCTAAACGATCGTCAGGCAACTGTCCTGCTCAACACTTTTAAGGCCAAGGGCTGGAAACCGAAATTGCCCCCGCCATTACGTGAGAGGTATAGGCAACGAAATTGAGGCCCTGAGCATCGGCGCGTTTGACCATATGCAATGAACTTGGATACAGCAACCTGACGAGGTTCGCTGAGGGAAGAGACATCTTTGGCTACAGCCAAATTGCGGTTCTTCCGAATTGTTCCTTTCAGCTTTACAAACGTACGCTTCCTTCGGATGAACCCAAATTGCCACGGTGTTCATAAGAAATCCGGGCTATGGTTCAACCGTGATGACCCCCGTCATTCCAGCTGCTTCGTGGGGTTTGCAAAAATACCGGTATTGCCCTGGTTGCATAAAGGTGTGGCGATAGGATGCGCCGGGAGCGAGATCTCCGGAGTCGAAGCCCGCTGCCCCCTTGGGGATGGCGGCGTCCTTCCGGTTGCCGGCAGACTTTATTACATCTGTTACGGTATGGACCAGTACTGAGGTGTTTTTCCATTCCACCGTGTCACCCGAATGAATGGTGACATGATCCGGCTCAAACGTGAGCTGATCACTCATCTTGACTGAAACGGTCACAGGTGTGGTCTTGGCTTTACTCAGCCGGGGGCTGACGAGTGAAAATACGAGACAGATTCCGAGGATTTGGAATCCGACCAAAATTGTATGAGTTGATGTATTCATAGCACCATTTTCTCCCGACCCTGGTTCCGACTCCCCTGGCTGATCAGCAATCCGCGTTTAACATATACGATCTTTGATCAGTTGAGGTTGCCGGAACCTGGGCGTTATTTAAATTTATTTTGCAGCTGTTTGTGGGAAGCGCACCCAACCATTATCGAGATGGCGGGCGCGTACGGAGATGTTTTGAAACATGACATGCCAGAAGGGCAGCGGTTTTCCGTTGGCCAGGGTAAAGCCTGTCTTTACCGGATCCGGAGTGAAGCCACCCTGTTTCATATTCGGCATCATCGGCGGAACCATCAGGTGCAAATGAACACGCTCGGGAGTAACCTGATCGTCGAAAGCCAGTGCATACCCTTTGGTGCGGACGTATTCGGTAAGCATGACGTGAACGAGACGTGGGGAATCGATCACCTTACCGTTTTTGAGGACCTCTCCCATTCCCCAAAAGGCGGCATAGTCATAAAGCGTCGGCATCAGGCTGGTTCCGACCCGCGATGACCCGTGCATTAAACCGTTGGTCACGACACCGCCGAAGGTCGGATATTCCGTGCCATGCACGGCCAGTCTCCGACAGCAGCGAACTCCGTAGACGTTGCCGTTCTTATCCTGCCAGCTTGCTGTGAAATGGACTGAATCCCGCGAGGTCGCGGCGTCGGTGGCGGTGGCATCCACAACGTCCATTTGAAGATTTCCCTTTCCCATCACAATCGCCTTGTCACCAAATGGAGACAAATGGGCAACCTTTGTATAGCGTCCATCCTGTACTTTGCGAAGCGGTAACGGCACTCCGTCGATCATCGGAGTGCCGCCAAAGGCCCGGGGGTGTTCCGGTGTGCCGAAAACGTCGGGGTCCAGACGACGAAAATCCGGTAAGGAGACGTGCACTCCACCAACTTTCTGAGTCACCTTGACCTCCAAGGGCCCGCCGAGAAGTTGCAGGGGATGCTGCACCTTCTGATGGGCTTTCAGATAGCCTGCATATGGGGCCAATTCGCCGGTATGCCCTGTGTTCATATGTTTTCCCCCAGGTTTGGAGGATTCCGCCCGGACTGGAGAGGCCATAAACAGCCATGTTCCGGCTGCCATTAATAAAACCGCGGTGACTGCCCCTGTGATCTTAGCTAAATAATTAATATTATATTGAATCTTTGTATTCATAATAGGTCTCCTTTTGATAAATGCCATAATGGCTATATCTATCAGTCGCGGGAGACACGAAATACTTACAGCGGAATTTGTTTAAGGATGGAAAAAATATGGTTCCCAGGCGATAAGGCCGCAGGGCGGCGACCGAAAGCGATGATCTCTACTGGGTTAATTCTTTCAACTTTTCCAAAGTACGCAAAAACCGGATGAGCCATAATTGTCCGCCTTCGATGAAGGTCCTCGGCTCGAGCTGCTGTTTTGTCAACTCTTTTCCGAGCCTTTTTCTGCATCCTCCGGTACCATACCGAGATGGATTGCCTGGTCATAGAGGCGCTGGGCAAGACGTACCGTTGCCTGATCCACCATCCTTCCGTCCACAGCAATCGCGCCACGCTGTTGCTCGCCCGCTGTTTTGGCTGCCTGCAGGACGGTTGCGGCCCGGCTTATGTCTTCCGGGGTGGGAGAGAAGACCTGGTTGATGGTGTCAAGCTGACTGGGGTGGATGGCCCATTTTCCGTCACAACCCAGGGCGCAGGCCATAACCGTTGATTGGTGCAGGCCGTCCAGGTCCTTAAAATGACCGAAGGGGGCATCGATGGCCAATAGCCCGTTGGCTTTGGCAGCCATGACCAGACGGCTGAGGGCAAAGTGCCAGCGATGTCCTGGATAGATAGAGGCCTCATTTTCTCCATGACCGGAGAGAGAGACCAGACGAGCCCCGATCGAGGCCGAGTAATCGGCAATCCCGAACACCAGGGTCTGCAGACGTCGACTGGCTTGAGCAATGGTCGTCACCTCAGCCAATCCTTCCGCTGTTTCTATCGAAGCTTCGATCCCAATGGTATGGGGTAATTTTTTGGCAGCCCCTATCCCGTCCAGCATTCGGTCTGTAAAATGGATATCGGCCGGGTGGTTGACCTTGGGCACGACAATCGCATGTATCATTTTACCTGCGCCTTCCACTATCTCCAGAAGGTCTCGGTAGGCAAAGGCGGTGTCCAGTCCATTGATTCGGACGGTTACAATTTTGTCCTGCCAATCGATATCTTTAAGGGATTGTAAAACCTGGCTTCTCGCAGTCTCTTTTGACTCCAGAGGCACACTGTCTTCCAGGTCGAGCATAATGACATCGGTAGAGCTTTGAGCGGCCTTGTCGTGCATCTTCCGTATATGCCCCGGAACTGATAAAACCGAGCGATGGGTCTTCATGGGATGTTCTATTCCTTTAAATATACTGATTACCACTAATATTCAGCTACTGATCCTGGGAGTGAACTGTTCGTTTCTCGGGACGCCATAAACCCATCCCTGGGGGCTTCTCTGCAGCCATCCAGGCTGCAGAGACCCGAGAAACAAACAGCTCACACCCTTCCATTTCGGTAGGCTGAGTTTCAGTGGTAATCAGATTAAATATTGTTCAGATACATCTTGTTATAACCACTGGCAGCACCGGATCGGCCAGCCGCAACCAAACATGAAAGCTCGTCACCCCGGGATGGCAAGGCCGATACCCCAAGGAGACCTTCAGGTTAAACCTGGCAGACTACAAGGTACCATTTATTAAAGAGCAAGCAAAGGGAGAACGGGCTGGTTCGATAAAAGGGGTTACGGTCTTGATGCTATCAGAAAATTTGATTTGTCCTTGTTTGAATGAAGAAGCTTGTCTTTCCGAGAGGGTCGGCAAGAGCAATTTGGCCGCTTTTTTGTGTCATTGTATCTTTCCATTACTTTTCTGACAGTAAAAACGTAAACGTAGTTTCCGGTCATTTTCGTGGGTGAAAAAATCGATGAAAAATAAAAAAATACACGATATAACAAGACGAAAAGAGGTTGCCTAAGTGTATACTTAATTGACGGACCAGGGTGCCGGTATTCCAGCCGGCTAATTGATTAAACTTCCGTCTTTAGAAGGAGCCTTATTGTAATATGTTGAATTTTATAAACAATTATGCCACGACTGTTGGGCTTGCTCTTCAAGATAGATATGCGCAAGAGATGGCATACATTTTGCTTCATTGAACAGTCAGTTTGAAATGCGGGGGATCTCTTTCATATAAATAAAATTGTTGCTTTGCACGGCCTCCGAAAGGCTCTGGCCAGAAGAAGTCCAGTGGGAGTTCTTGGTGGGAGGCTTGTGTTTTAATGATTAGGAAATGAACGTTTTTTAAAGATCATTTCCTGAAAATACCTAACCCATTTTTGAAGAGTGGTCGTGGGCCTTATGCTCTAACCTCGTGTCCATGTATCCGAATAGACCTTTAAGGGTGGGGGAAAGGTTCGTACGTGATGTTGTGGATAAAGGAGAAAGTGAATGAACATGTCATCGGGTGGTGTATCGGCAATGGTTTTTAAACCGGTATTTCGTGGCGGATTCGGACAGCTGTATCTTGATGGTGAGATGTTGAACATCCTCATGATGCTGGATGGCAAAAAGACCATTGACCAAGTGGCCCAACAGGCTGGTGTTATTCTTACTGATCTTCGTAAGGTCATTATAAAACTCATAAAGATGCGGTTGGTCGAGAGTGTCGAAAGGGCCTACACCCTTGTCGGCAGGGATTTTCTGGGCCTTTTGGTCTACAGGATGTCCCTGGCTGTTGGACCGATAGGAGAAATCCTCGTTGAGGATGGTCTGGAAGAATTGGGATTTACGAGAAACAATCTTCCATCGCAAAAGACCGCTGAATTGGTAAATCTCCTTTCCCAGGAGATCCAAAGAGAAGATAAACGTTGGGAATTCAAACAGGTAATGCTAAAAGAAATACGGGAAAGAAGGTTTTTGGACTAGAGAGATGTCTCACCCCGAATTTAGAGTTCCTTTCGATTGTTTTCACTGTCTTTTTTTTGACTCATATCATTGATGTTGCCTGCTGGTCCTGTCTTGAAATAAAAGAGGAAATTCCTTTCCCCTTTTGTTTCAAGACAGTCTCGTAAAAACCTTCGAATCGAGGATGGATAAGTAAAAATCTTCAGGTTCTTCCGGATTAAGAGTACTTATCTCTAACGCGGGAGGCGGAGGACGCCTCGCGGAGGCCCGAAGGTATTCCACACAAGGCCCGTAGGGGTGCGGATAGGACGTCCGCACCTGAGAGCAGGCCAGGGACGGCCTCCGTCAGCCGTGGTGTACCGGCGATGAGGCCGCAGAGTAGCGTCCGGAAGCGATGCCCTCTGCCGGATTGTCCTTTTCAGCTTTACAAAAGTACGCTTTAACCGGAAGAACCAAAAATCTTCATATGCGAGGCGTGCAAAATTTTTCATGAAAGAAAAAAGTTGAGTAAAAGGCGGTAGTTTTGACACCATCAACCCCCACCCTTTTAGCAGGAAAGTCTGGCGTTTCCGTTGGTATAATTAACAGAAAATAGATAATTATACATTTGCCGACATAATGAGAGGGCCTACATTCCTGCTTTTGTCAGCCGGCAAGATAAAGTACAATATCTTGTTGAACATAAGGTTGGTAAACGAGGTGTCGCATTCATCCATATAATCAGCATGGCTGGACCAGATCGGCCAGCCACAACAAAATGTGAAAGCTTACAAGGCCAGTGGTTCACAGAGGCTTTCATAGCAAACCAATACGTGGATAAACCATGATCGACCCGCACTCTTTTTATTGGGGAAAAAAATTAGAACACTGCAAAAGGGCCCTGGAGACCAATAATTTCGAGGTCTTTCTCGTTGACACGCCGGAGAGGGCGCAGAAAGTCTTTTTTGAGGACATTCTTCCAAAACTTCGCCCGCGGACCGTCTCATGGGGAGATTCGCAAAGTCTGTATGCCACGGGAATACTAGAAAAAATCAGGAAAGATCCGGCGATAGAAGTTCTTGTCACCTTCGACAAAACCCTTTCCCGGGAGGAGATTGTCGAGCGGCGGAGAAAGGCTTTACTGGTGGATCTTTTTTTTGCCGGGACCAATGCATTGACGGAGAACGGGCAACTCGTCAATCTTGATATGGTCGGGAATCGAGTTGGAGCGATCACCTTCGGACCCAGGAATGTGGTCATTGTGGCTGGAAGAAACAAGATTGTACCTTCCCTTGAATCGGCCGTGGAGAGAATCAGAAACTACGCAGCTCCTCTGAATGCAATAAGGCATCCCACACTTAAAATACCCTGCCAAAAGACGGCAACCTGTATGGATTGCAAGAGCCCTGACAGAATATGCAACACCTGGACGTTTACGGAAAAATCGTTTCCCAAGGGAAGGATCAAGATTGTTCTTATCAACCAGGACCTTGGCCTCTAAGAATTTTTACAGCGGTGCAAGCCTTCCGGGCTTTCCCAATTGCGTTTCCAGACGGGAGGAGGAGATGGAAAAATATACAGGCATTAAATTTGGCTGTAAAAAGACAGGAGACCGGTTCGTCTTTGACGAACGTCTGGAGCTGCTGAATACTTGGGCCTTCGTCTTGGCTGAACTGGGATTGACCCCGGTCCATCCTGATGGAGCCTATGGTAACCAATCGTTTCGCACCGATGGGGAGGCAATGATCATTACCCGGTCAGGAATGGTCCCCCAAAAAGAGCTTGCTGCTGATAACTACGTTCTAATAGAGAGATTCGATGGGGATTCTGGAGATTTTTTCACTAAAGGGAAGTCGGATCCTTCTTCGGAAAGTATATTGCATTACATGATTTACAGGGAACTTCCATCAATTGAAGCGATTATGCACGGACATTCCAAGCTGTTGGAACAGTATGCAATTTCTCTTGGAATTCCTGTTACCACAACATTTCATCCCTATGGGACGGTTGAGCTTGCTGAATCCGCAGTTGGGATTTTAAAGACCCAAGGCCCTTTCATCCTGCTCAAAGACCATGGTTTTGTGGCCATTGGGACCGATATTGACCTAACCGGCAGGCTCATCCTCTCTCATTATCAAAACCTTATCGAGACATTACTAAAGCTGTAGCCCCTTTTTGCGCTGCAATTTGGTCCATTTTTCCGGATTTCAACCATTGATTGCCAAGAATAGAGGCTGTTGAGCAGTATTCTGCGCACTCCGTAAATCCGGAAACCTGGCCGAGTTTTCCGGGAATGCGACGACGGTGGCCCTTGTGCCTATTCTCAAAAAAACAAAAATCCGATAGGAGCCAACAAGTTAGTCTCTCTGAAAAATCTGGCAGGCTTGTTGCAAGTAAAGACACAACATCCTGACAGGATGCTGTGTCTTCGGGCACCGGCCGGATAACGAACGAAGGCTAATATTTCGATATACGGAGGAGATATGGAAAAAAGAAAATTTCCTCGAATGGTAATGGGCGATCTGTCGGTGGATATATCTGATGGTATAGGTTTTTACCCCGGGATTGTTACAGATGTATCACGATTTGGCATTGGGTTGAGAGATTTGCCGAAAAAATTAGATACGGATGGAACAAGACTGGTCCTTGTGGTTTCGGGCAGGGATTCACACTTCAAGATGCCGGTACGACCTCGATGGGTAAGCAAGGAAGGTCTCAGAAGAAGTGTCGGGGTGGAAATTTCCAATGCACCATGGGGCTGGACTGAATTTGTTATGGAGTATGAACCGAGAGTTAACGAAGATGTCTGGGGTGAAATCAACCTCTGATCAACATGATTGTACCAAATCGGCCAGCCACAATTAAACATGAAAGCCCAGACTTTGATGTGGCAAAGTCGATTCTTCCCGCAATCCGGAAACGGTAACGTCATTTCTCTGCCGTCAACTGGAGCGTCAAGACCGGTGATTTCCGGAGATTGGAAATTAAACCTCATCAGCAGATACCTAGGCGATAATATGTGTATTGATGTAAAATGAATGCCGATAAATGAAAATGGCGTTAATGTCTTTTCGCCTAATTGTAACACGTATTTCCTGGCATCCCCTTGTATTCCGATAGGCTGCGTAAAAACTCAGTGCTCCGGCATGGCAAAGCCCGTGCCCTGGAGAGACAAAAGTATATGGACCGCGCTTTGGATTCGGGATGGAGGGATGCACGGGTTCTTCTCGTCTAGCTGGCTGCGCATTGCCTGCAGTCATGGCCAAACACATTACCGATTGCGTTGATGGCAAGAGGGCTTGTGGACTCGTCCATTTTTCGTTATAAGGGGAGCGGGATATCTGAATTTATAGGTACCGCAGACGGGATTGAGCCTTTTTCGTATTGAGCAGAAAGGCAGATCTTTACCTGCCACGCGAGAATCAGGAGAGAAAATGGAAGCAGATGTCGGTGAAAAACTTGTCGGGGCATTAAAAAACCCCCAGGAATCAGAAAGTCTGGAAAGTATGGCAAAGGCCATGGAAATCACCAAAGCATATGCAAGCTCGGGAGCAGTAACTCATTTTAGTGCCATTGCCAGGGTTTTTTATGATCTGTTTGAAATGTTTGAAACGGGAAGAGACCCGCGTCAAAAGTAAGGGGGATCGATTTAGAATTGATCTGGTGGAGGAGTGCGTCGAAGATATTTCTCCAGACACTTTATTTCTACCTTGCAGCGGGTTATAACCTTATTTAAATAATCGATATTTTTTGAAATATTTGAACGATACAGGTCCTGGTCAATCTGCCAGCGGTTGAGAAAATGGGTCCGCATCGATGCGGCGATATTGCCGAAGGTTTCCTGCAATCTTTTCTCAATAACGTTTTCATAAAAGTCAGCGGTCTTTTTCATCAACTCCAGTTCCGAAGAATGCTCCTGGACACCTCCCAGGAGATGTTCCTGATAGAGTAAGGGCAGACTTTCAAGATAGTAACGATTCGCCATTTGGGCCAAGATATCGGCTGAACCCACTATTTGTCCGCTGAGTTTGATCTCTGCCGTTGATGGAGTAAGCGTATTGGGATCTATCCGGAGATTGGTGAATTTGATGATCGTTGCGCAGTCGTTGCGCAAATTAATCTGGGATTTACGGTTGTCGAGATATTGGTTTAAAAATTTGATGGACCGTGCTTCGTGATACCTGGTGTAGCTGGCACCTGAATCGGCTGTTTCAGATGTCTGGAGAAGAAGACCTGTATCATGGAAATAGGCACAGAGAAGGCACTGTTCGATGATATGGGGTGGAAAACGATGATTGTCGAGCATCAGACCGTGTATGAGCCTGATGGTTGCCAAGGCGACACTCTGGGTGTGGCGCAGGTTATGATATTTGGTAGAACTTGCCTGAAAGCCGGGAGATTCCCCTGCAAAAATTTCTTTAATATGATAGTGGATTTGCCGGATAAATTCTTTATCGGCATTTGGATTTGTAGCACCAACAAGCGTCAATATCTCATCCAGGGGATTATCGGTTTCCCCCGTATCAAAGATTGATGCAAGCTGGATATTATCGATAATGGGCAAGATTATCCGTCCTTAAAAATTGTTTCATGTAGCCGCCAAATCCAATGTACGTATTTTTCCAGCCTGATGGTCCTTCCTCTTTCTCTCAATCTTCCAGCTATTTTAGTATGCAGGGTAATACAATGCAAGTGTCATGAATCCCAATTTGACAAAGATAATACGGTAATGAAAAATTATTGAAGAGATGGGAAAGGTAAAAAGGCAGGATATTGGGAGAAAAAAGAGAAAAAGAGTGAGTTCATCTGGACTTTGTTTGCTTTTACATGTAGTCTTACCACCGATGTATAGGCATCAAGGCGGACAATGAGAGAGACTCCTGAATCTTTTTTGCCAATTCATAACATCGCAATGGAACCAAATAAACATCCCGCCACCATACTGATTGTTGATAATGATGACCTCGCCCGGATGTCACTCAGCGTGCTGATTTCGTCTCTGGGGTTTCACTGTACTGTTGCTTCCAGCGGTGAGGAGGCTCTCGAAATTCTAGCCAAAACCAAATGTGATCTGGTTCTCTCCAATATAATCAGTCCGGATATAGATGGCATGGAATTGCTGAAAAATATTCAGGAGAACTCCCCCGGGACCGAGGTTATCCTGACAACGGACCCGGATGATAGTATTCGACATGCCGAGGTTATAAAAGCCGGTGCAATCGATTTTATACGAAAACCAATAGATAATTCCGAGCTTGAGGCAAAGCTTGCCCGAGCCTTCCGCGAGCGACAATTGGTTCGTGAGCTTGAGCTCCTGTCCATGTGTGACGGCCTGACTTCACTACTGAATCGAAGGGCTTTTGAGTCACGTTTCACGGGAGAGGTCGAGCGGGCGCGCAGGCAGTCTTATGGGCTGTATCTGGCCATTATCGATGTGGACAACCTGAGGGAATACAACAAGACCCGGGGCCATCGCTATGGTGATGCCATACTTATATCGCTGGGGAAAATACTTCAGGAGTGCACCCGTTGCAATGTCGATCAGGCCTTCCGCCTCGGTGGGGATGAATTTGCTGTTCTGCTGCCGCAGACCACAGCGACTCAGGCAACAGAGATTGTTCAACGCATCCTGCTTCGGTTTGTAGAAGGGAATTATAGTGCTGTTACGCTTTCGATCGGCATCGTTTCCTGTCACCGGAATATGAGTCTGTCTCCGGAAAAGGATGGAGAAAAGATTAAGAAACGAGCGGTACAGGCAATGCAAGAGGCGAAAGACAGCGGTAAAAATTGTGTTGTCTGCCGCATTTAGCCCGAAGGATTGAAAGACACGGGAATAACCGACTCACTACGGGTACAAAGAGTCCTCCTGTGCCAACAGGAAAATCATCGCATAAATTTACTCTATTAACTACATAACACAACTTTCCGCGTTGGCATATTTGGTTGTAATTGCGTTGCAACTATCGAACGAATCGCTATTTAATACCCGCTGCAAGAATTCATGAGTCAGGAGCCAGATAGGTTGTCTTTGTTTGATTTTCTACTGAATTCAGACTTCTTATATTCCGGATTCTCCGGAATATAAACGGGAAGAAAACTGAAAATAACATTTTATTTCCGCATATTATCACAACCCGGAAAGTTGTATACATAAGTATACGCCTCTCCGTGGTTTTCATGAACGGCGGGTTGGAAGAGATCCGTCAATAAAAATCAAAAGGCCTTTGCGAATAATTGCAAAGGCCTTGTTCGGTTCAGTTGCCGTTGAGCGCGTCTTTATGGAAGGAAGGGTCCGGCGGGATCGGATACAATCCGTTATAACAGGCCAGGCAGAAGTCCTTGTGGGTCAATCCTGTTGCCTCAACCAGTCCTTCCAGGCTGAGGTAGTACATCGAGTCCAATCCAAGATAGTTTGCTATTTCCTTAACCGAATTTTTCGAGGCAATCAGCTCGGTGGATGATGGGAAATCGATTCCATAAAAACAGGCGTTTTTAGTCGGAGGACAACTGACGAGCATATGGACTTCTTTGGCTCCAGCATCCCTGAGGGAACGGACCCGGCTTTTGCCTGTTGTGCCCCTGATGACCGAGTCTTCGATGATGATAACACGCTTATCCTTAATCAAAGAGCGGACCGGATTCAGTTTTACCCTGACATTGAAATCACGCATGGACTGGGTGGGCTGGATAAATGTGCGGCCAACATAATGGTTGCGAATAACGCCCATCTCCAAAGGAATCCCAGAAGCCTGGGAGTAACCGATAGCGGCATAGTTGCCTGAATCCGGAAACGGCATGACAAAGTCGCCTTCGAGGAGACACTCCCGGGCAAGGATTTCACCCATCCGTTTTCTGGTCTGATAGACATTGATGCCGAAGATATCGGAGTCCGGACGGGCAAAATAGACCTGCTCGAAAATGCAGAAATTGGTATGCTGCTTCGGCCAGGGATAGAGGGATTTCATCCCATCATTATTGATGATCAGGACCTCTCCCGGCGCAATGTCCCGTATATACTGGGCCCCAACCAGATCGAGGGCACAGGTTTCCGAGGCGACCATCAATCCGCCATTATTCAGTTTGCCCAGACAGAGGGGGCGGAAACCGTCGGGATCCCTGACGGCAACCAAGGTATCCTGGGTCATCATCAGAAGGGAATAGGCCCCCTTCAAAGCGGTGAAGGACTCCTGCAGGGATGTTTCCAATCCCTTGTGGATCGAGCGCGCCATAAGATGAAGGACGATCTCGCTGTCCATGCTGGTCTGAAAGATGGAGCCCCTTGTTTCAAGGTCACTCCTCAGGGCAATGGAGTTGACAAGATTGCCGTTGTGGGCGACTGCCAGGGTCATGCCCTTATGCGTCACCATAAGGGGCTGGGTATTGATGATATTGGAAGCACCGGTCGTGGAATATCGCACATGCCCGATGGCCATGCGTCCGGACAACTTTTCTAGGTTTGATTCCGAAAAGACCTCAGGAACGAGGCCCATATCTTTATGGATAAAGACCTTTTTCCCGTCTGACGAAACAATTCCCGCACTCTCCTGCCCTCTGTGCTGTAAAGCGTAAAGGCCAAAGTAGGTGAGCCTTGAGGCATCTGTATGGTTGAAGATGCCGCAAACACCGCATTCATGCTTCGGGTGTCCGGAGTGGTCTGTTTGGTAAACGTTATGTATCATGTGATTTCCTTCTGGTCTTCTATTTCCTGTATCAAGATTTGATTTGTTGTTTTATAGAGATAGAAGTCATGCAAAAGCTTGTACAGGAATAAATGAGAAAGGCACAAAGAAGTTTCTCTTTGTGCCTTTCTCTTAAACTCAATGGGTAAGATTTATTATAAGTCTTTCAGAAAGACAACAAGAAAGCGATGGCAAGTCGTTTTTTTCCACAACTGTTATGTTCCGGCCGAGGTTTTTCGTCAGTCAGCGCTGACCACTACCGCATAGAGAAGCTCGGTCAGATGTACCAGATCTTTGAATTCAAGGTACTCATCGATGGTATGGACATTGTTCATACCGGTAGCAACGATGGCGGTCGAAAGACCGTAGCTGTTGAAAATATTTGCATCACTGCCACCGCCTGCTATCAGAAACTCGAGATTCTTCCCCGCCTTAATTCCGGCCTCTCTGATTCTCGTCACTACCGGATCGTCTTCTCCCAAGGCCATGACAGGGTATTCCGGTAGGATTTCGTATTCGAGACGGGGGATGTCCGCCTGGTCGGGCTCGCTGGCTCTCGGCCATGTCTCCACGGTTTTTTGAAAAATGGAAATGAGGGTATCCGTATGCATGGCCAGCTTCTCGGGCGAATGGCTGCGGACTTCACCTTCCAGCGTCAGGAGGGCCGGGACGATGTTGGTGGCAACGCCTCCGCACATACGACCGATATTGGCGGTGGAATCATGATCCAACCTGCCCAGGTTCAGTTCGGTAATGGCTTTGGCGGCAATACAGAAAGAACTGATGCCCTGTTCCGGATTGAGGCCGGCGTGGGCGGCCAGTCCGTGGATATGCAGATTGATCCTGTTGGCAGCAGGGGCGCCGGTGATGATGCGGTCAATACCCGTGGTGTCCAGGGCATAACCATATCGGGCGTGGATCCGCTCCGGGGCGAAGTTCTTGGCCCCCAGCAGTCCGATCTCCTCACAGGTCGTGAAGATGAGCTCGATTGGTCCATGGGGTGTTTTCCCTTCACCCAGGATTGTCATAAGCTCGATCAGTGCGGCGATTCCCGATTTGTCGTCCGAGCCCAGGATAGTGTCCCCGACGCTGGTGAAGCGGTTCCCGTCATAATGCACCTTTACACCAACTCCAGGTTCCACCGTGTCCATATGACAGGAGAAAAAAAGTGGGACTTTAGTGGAGTCGTTACCCTTGAATCGGACGACCAGGTTGCCGACTTCCGAACCGGTTTTTTCTGCCGAATCGTCCTCTTCAATCGTGTCGGCCTTCAGTTTCCGGAAAACATCACGCAGCAGGTCGGCCATTTTACCCTCGCGCCGTGAAGGGCTATCGGTTTCACAGAGACGGATAAAGGTTTCAGCAAGTCGTTTTGTATCAATTGGTGGAGTTGTCATGGGCAGTGTTTGGTTGAGTTTCTTCCATCAGAACAACTGCATGGCAGCTAATTCCTTCCCCTCGGCCAGGATATCCCATCTTTTCGGTGGTTGTGGCCTTAACGTTGATCCGGTCACTTTGGCTGCGGCAGGCTCGGGCCAGATTTTGAGTCATTTCCTGGATAAAAGGTGCAATTTTCGGCGCCTGGCAGACAAGGGTGATATCGGCATTTCCCAGGCAAAATCCTCTTTTTAGAGCAAGGCCTGCAACGTGTTCCAAAAGTGAAAGTGAAGAGACATCTTTGTACCGGGCATCGGTATCCGGAAAATGTCTGCCGATGTCTCCTTCTCCCATGGCTCCCAAAAGGGCATCGCAAAGGGCGTGGGTCAGGACATCGGCGTCTGAATGACCGGCAAGGCCCAAATCATAGGGAATTTCTACACCCCCAAGGATCAGTTTCCGGTTTGGAACCAAACGGTGGGCATCAAACCCATGGCCGATGCGGGGATGTTTCGAGGTAGATGTCTGCATGATTTTTTCAGCGATGATCAGGTCCTGCGGTCTGGTGATTTTGAAATTGGTCTCGGTACCTTCCACAACCTTAACCGGAATACCTGCCGATTCGAGAAGCGAGGCTTCGTCGGTTACATCCCGATCTTCGATCAGGTCATAGGCACGTTTGAGCAAGCGATATTGAGCTGCCTGCGGGGTCTGGGCCTGCCAGAGTTCTCCGCGGTCGACTGTCGACAGGATGTTGCGGTCTTGGTCGCACCGTTTTAAGGTATCCTTGACCGGGATCGCAGCAATCACGGCACCGTGAAGGAGGGCACCTTCATAGCATCTATTGATGAGTTCCTTGGAAACAAGGGGTCTGGCTCCGTCGTGGACCAGCACGACCCCGGTGGAGTCATCGAGAAGATTGAGACCGTTTAAAACCGAATCCTGCCTCCTTACACCTCCGGCGATAACGTCCAGGGAGGAGTCCCAAAGACCATACCGGTCCAGCAGGTCTTTGGTCATCTCTTGAAAATCGGCAGGGACGACGATGACTATCCGGCCGATATGCGCGTTGTCTTTGAACCTGCGGACGGAATGGACGAGAATGGGGGTTCCGGCCAGGAGATGATACTGTTTCGGGTGGTCGAGATGCATTCGAGTCCCGAATCCGGCGGCAGGGATTATGGCGGCTGCAGAGCGAGGCATTGATCAGTTTTGGGGGAGAAACACAGTGACCGTTTCAGGAAATGGGAGTACAGCCGCAGTCGGCACTTGTGCTGGATAGCCAGGTTTCATCAACGGATCGGTTGGTGGACGTTTATCTTGCGATTGTTTTGAAAAAAGGAGTGGGCTATAAGCCGAATTCTGTTCCCTTAAAAGGGCCATGATCATTTCACTAGGATGCCGGTCGCCTGGCACCTCATGCAACCTACCCGGAAGCATGGACGGGCCGCCCTTGTCGCTTCCCTATTTGGTCTTGCTCCGAATGGGGTTTACCCTGCCGTCTCCGTCACCGGAGACGCGGTGAGCTCTTACCTCACCATTTCACCCTTACCCGGTAGAAGCCGGGCGGTGTCTTTTCTGTGGCACTTTCCCCCGGTTGCCCGGAGTTCGTGTTACGAACCATCCTGCCCTGTGGAGTTCGGACTTTCCTCCCCGACTCAAAGGCCGGGGCGATCATGCACCCACTCCTCGGCGCAGTGTAGTTGGAAATATCCAAAGAGGAAAGGAAAAAGATGCTCCTGCCTCCTGGAGTGTCCAGTCACGTCTCATCTGTCGTATCTCGTTTTTCTTTTGCTTCCCTGAACTTCGTTACTCCTTCAGTCATGCCTTGCAGGAAACCAATATAGCGGCGCAATTTTGCAACACCTGATACTTGACATGACACTAAGCCTGTTCAGTTTCCTCGACCGAATGATGATAGATGATGCGTTGACAGGTCGGGCACTCGAAAATTTTGTCTCCTTTTAAAAGCATGTTGTACTGCTGCGGGGGAATGTTCATGAAACACCCCTGACATACTCCCTGAAGGACATTGACAACGGCAAGACCGTTACGCCTCTCCCTCAGGGTGTCGTATTTTTTCAGCAAGTTGTCCTGGATTTCCTTGATCTGTTTCTGACGCTTGGCACTCTTGGTCTTTTTCCCCTTGTTGATTGTCTCAATGGTGTCGCGAACCTTTTCGGTCTCTTCCGCGACAAGGGTTTTTTCTCCCTTGAGCAGCATTTTTTCCTCTTCAACCTGGGAGACGAGTTTTTCTATCTCTGCCATCAGTTCCATGATTTTGTCTTCATTTTCCTTGGCATTTTTCTTCGCGTCCTCGATTTCCTTCAAAAGTGCAGTCTGCTCTCTGCCGGTTTGGACCTGCATCATTTTAGATTGCCGGTCTCTGACATGGGCGATCTTGTCCGTCATCTCGTCCTCGAGGGTCCGCTTGTCCTTTTCCATTTGGGTTATTTTTTCCTGGAATTCGGCAATATGGGCTTCCCTATCGGCAAGGGCGGAAATCCGTTCGTCAAGGGCAAGTTGTTCCTGCTTGATTTCGTTGTCAATCTTATCGATTTCCAAATCGATCATCTGTAGCGCAACCAGTTGTGCTATATGCTCGTTCAAGGTTTTTCTCCTGTCTTGAAGTGATTGGTGATTTATATAAATGATTTTTTGTTCATATATAAAAAAGGATGTGATTGGGTCTGGGTCTTATGTATGCCTATCTTCAGCTTTTCCTCTTTGGCAGCCTGCTGCAGTCGCGCGACGAGGTGATCTACCACGGGTTGTTCGGTGGCGTAATGGGTTCCGTCGATGATACAAAAACCGCATTCCTGGGCCCATCTGGCCGTGCTGTGTTTTACTTCGGCAGTAAGGTAAACGTCGGCTCCGTTTTTATATGCCGTTTCGGCAAAATCGGAACCGCTCCCGCCGCAGACGGCAACCCGCCGGATTTTTTTCGGAAGCGGGCCGGCTACCTGGACGCCTTCAATCTCCAGGATATGAAAAAGCCTGTCCATAAAGACCGACTGTTCTATTTCTTTGGCTAAATTTCCTATTCTCCCTATGCCGGTGCCGGAGTCTGGGACTTCCTGAACCAGCGGAGTCGTTTGTTCAAGCCCCAGGGCCTCGGCAAGGATGTCGCTGACACCGTTTTGGGCACTGTCGAGGTTTGTATGGCAGGCTATGATGTTAATTCGATGGGTCAGGGACTTTTCCAGTATCCGTCCGGTGGGATCAGAGGTGGTAATCGCTGAAAGAGGGTGGAAAATGAGGGGATGGTGGGTGATGACGGTATTTGCTTTCCGGTCTATTGCCTCATCCAGCAAGCTTCCGGTCGGATCAAGACCGACCAGAATGGAGGTGATTTCCCGTTCGAGACCACCCGTCAGAAGACCGACGTTATCCCACTCTTCTGCGAGTTTGAAGGGAGCGATGCGATCGAGGATGTCTAAGATATCTTTAACACGCATTTTGCAATCTCCCCGGAAGTCTTGTCGAAAGACAATAAAAAAAAGGTACATTCCCTGCGGAAGTACCTTTTTGTTTTACTCCATTCGAGCCCGGTGTCAGGGCAGGAACAGCAACAAAGGAGAAGGGGAAATCCCCCTTTATGTTTGTGGGTAGTTTCTCGTTATTCAAGGAACCTGTTGCCAATGGATCAGATTCTGCATTTTCTGGTGGGCGCAGTAGGAGTCGAACCTACGACCGACCGGTTATGAGCCGGTGGCTCTACCAACTGAGCTATACGCCCTCCTCCGTATGATAAACAACCTATAATAAAAGGACGGGGAAAAAAGTCAATGACAAAAGTGATAAAAGTAAAAACAGGACCGTTGAAAGTAAGAAAAGAGTCCTTTGGGAAGAAAAATTGCAAAAGAAAACATGGGCATTCTCGATTAAGGATACTTATCATTGCTGGTATATGGTGGTGGTAGCCATCCCCGCAGCAAGGATCGCGCTTAAGAATTTTTATTTTTATCAAGAGACAACATTGATTTATACAAACCTCCTTTTTTTCCTCGCGGCAATATTTCTTTTTAGTATGGACCGGGTTCCCGAGACCCCGGCTGTTTCTGGATGGACGTGTCTGCTCATTTCCCTGTTGATGTTTGTCCTTTACAGCAGACTGGCCAAGGAGTTCTTCAACAAGAAGAGCGCCTTGCAATCGGCCGGCTATTTCAGCACCGAAAAGAAGATGTCTTTTCTTGCGGTCGCTTTCTTCGGCGTACTCCTGTTTTTCGCTGACGCCAAATATTATCTTTCCTGGCTTTCCTTCGGTGGCACTACGCCGTCTCTTGTAAATATTGCCGGGCTTGGGCTTTTTCTCCTTTTTTATCTGGTGATGTGGGAGGCTGCCAGAAAGAGCTACCAGAATGTTTTCGGAAGGCCATATACGACGGCTGGGTTTCTGCTCTCCAACATCAAGGCCAACCTCCCGATCGTCATTCCTTGGATCGTTCTCTCTCTTTTGGGAGATGTGATAGCCCTTCTGCCGTGGCCGGCGGCTCGCAATCTGTTCCGTTCCGATTGGGGCGACCTGGTTTTTTTCGGGGTGTTTCTTCTCTTTGTCCTTCTTTTTTTCCCTCCCATGGTCAGGAAATTGTGGGGATGCAAACCCCTTGAAAACGGGTATCTCCGGGAAAAACTGGTCGACTTTTGTCGAAAGCAGAAATTCAACGCCGACATCTATCTCTGGCCGTTGTTCGAAGGGAGAGTCCTGACTGCAGGGGTCATGGGGATCGTTCCCGGACTTCGCTATATCCTCATCACTCCGGCCTTGATCGAGTCGATGTCGATCGAGGAACTCGAGGCGGTCATGGCCCATGAGATAGGCCATGTCAAGAAGATGCACCTTCTTCTTTACTTCTTCCTGATCGGAGGTTTCAGTATTGTCGCCGGATATTTTCTAGAACCGGCCATTTCATTTTTTATGTCCCGAGATTTTTTCTACACGATCATGAGCAAAAGCAATTTTGCTCCCGACACGTTGCTGACCATCTTTAGCGGTGGCCCGATGCTTGTGTTGATGATCCTCTATTTCCGTTATATTTTCGGATACTTCTTGAGAAATTTTGAACGGCAGGCCGATCTGCATGTTTTCCCGGCTATCGGCAATAGCACAGCATTGATTTCAGCTTTCGAAAAGATCGCAACAATAAGCGGCGATATCCGTGATCAACCGAGCTGGCATCATTTCGGAATCGGGGAGAGGGTCTCTTATCTTGAAAAATGCGAGAAGGATCCGACATGGATCAAACGGCATAATCGGAAGGTAGGCCTGAGCTTGATCGGCTATGTTCTGATTTGCGTTATCGGTGTAGCCCTTGTAAAACAGATGCCTGTCAAGCAATTTGCCCAGAAATACCAGGATATGTATACTGAGGCAATGATCATGAGAAAGGTGAAGGACGAGCCCAATAAGGCCGTGTGGCTGCGGTTGGCAGGCGATATGATGGCTAAAAAAAACATGGAGTCCCAGGCGCTTTCTGCCTACAGGAGGGCTCTTGCCCTTGAACCTTCCAATCCTGAGACGTTAAACAATCTTGCCTGGCTCCTGCTGACGAGTAAGGATCCGTCGTTGCGCAATCCGATCAGGGCTCTGACACTGGCACGGTCTGCAGTGCTCATCGAGTCGAAAGGGTTTATGCTCGACACCTTGGCGATGGCTTACTGGGCGAACGGCTTTACTGACGAGGCTATCGCCACGGAAAAAGAGGCCGCCGACGTCGATCCTGCCGAGAAAGTCTATTATTCCAGTCAGATTGAAAAATTCTCGAAAGAAACCTACAAAGAGGTGATGCTAAAACCGCAGGCCGGCGACGGTAACCGGTCTTCCAGTGAAAACATAGCCGTCGACGGTAAACGGTAGTTGTAATTTGGTCCGTCCGCCGTTTTTTCATAAAGTTGCTTGCCAAAATTCAAGGAAATGTGAACAATAGAGCCTGATCCTATTGTCTCAATATCTTAATGAAAACGGTGAACGGATGAAATTTGTATACAGTGACGGCCTGCTTGACGTCCTCGTCGGCAGGCGTCTTTTGACCCCCGACCAGAGGCAGTTCATTATTCTGGAGAAGGGGAAACAGCGGCAAATCCTTTTGAAACAGGTGGGAGATAAAGGGCATCTCGATCGAAATTTCCCGGATTTAATCGATATTATCGTCTCAATGAAACTGCAGGTCCCTGGGAAAAAGGCTGTTGTCCTCGACGAAGAGACCATCATGCGGGAAGTGGCGCTTAAGCATGGTCTGCCTTTCAAAAAGCTTGATCCGCTGGACCTGGATATGGATATCGTCACCAAGACTATCCCGCGTAATTTTGCCATCCGGCACATGATACTCCCGATCAATATCTCAAACGGAATCCTAGAGCTTGCTACCTATCATCCAGATTGTCAGACGGTCATGGAGGATATCGAGCAGGCAAACCAGATCCAGGTTACCCCGTTCATTGCCTCCAAGGCAGATATCCAGAAAATTATAACGGAGTTTTTCGGGTTTCAAAAATCGATCACTGCGGCGGAAAACCAGTTCGGGGTGAGCAGCTTTGGCGAAGGCTCTGTTGATATCGGAAACCTTGAGAGGTATGTGAAGGTTTCTTCCGCCAAAGAGATTACCTTGTCGGACCAGCATATCAAGAATGCGGTCAACCATATCTTTAATTATGCTTTGGAGCAGCGGGCCAGCGACATTCATGTCGAGCCGAAACGGACGGCCTGCCTGATCAGGTTTCGCATCGACGGCTCGCTCCATATGATCTACAAGTTGCCGAAGGCGGTGCATTCGGCAATCGTCTCCCGGATAAAATTTTTAGCCCGCCTCGACATTGCCGAAAAAAGGCGTCCCCAGGACGGCAGAATCAAACTCGGGATGTCCGATGGCAAGACCATTGAGATCCGGGTGTCGACGGTCCCGGTATCATTCGGCGAAAAAGCGGTCATGCGAGTTCTGGATCCCGATGTGGTATTTCAAGATATTAATGAGTTGGGTTTTTCGCGTCGGGACCAGATCGTCTACAATTCCTTTACCTCGTCACCCCATGGGATCGTGCTGGTCACCGGGCCAACCGGTAGTGGTAAATCGACAACGCTGTATTCAACCCTGAAGAAGATCGCAACCCCTGAAAAGAATGTGGTTACGGTGGAGGATCCGGTGGAGATGGTCTATGAGGAGTTCAACCAGATCTCTGTGCAGCCGATGATCGATGTCACTTTTTCGACTATCCTGAGAAATATCCTGCGCCAGGACCCTGATATCCTGATGATCGGTGAGATCCGTGACCTGGATACGGCGGCCCATGCGGTTCAGGCGGCGATGACCGGGCATCTGGTCTTCTCGACCCTGCACACCAATGATGCGGTGTCGTCCATCATCCGCCTTGCTGATCTGGGCCTGCAACCCTTTTTGATCGCCTCGACCCTGCTTGGTTGCATGGCCCAGCGGCTGGTGCGCAAGATCTGCCCCAGCTGCATCGAGACTTATACAGTCGAAAGCGACAAACTTGCCAAGGTGGGCTTTCCGGTTACAGAGAAGACAATCGAGTTGAAAAGGGGTAAGGGCTGCCGCGAATGCCGCCAGACGGGATTTAAAGGCCGGATCGGGATCTTTGAGATCTTTCCGCTCTCCCCGCAGTTGAAGAAGATGGTGGTAAGCAATTCGTCCTCTGAAGAGATGAGGCAGGTTGCTATTCGCGAAGGAATGACTACTTTACGCGAGGACGCCTGGCTGAAGGTCAAGGCCGGGATCACCACTGTCGAAGAGGCCCTCCGGGTCACGACGGAATAACGCGAAAATGTTTGGGGTGTGGCAAGGTAGAGAATAATGAGCGGAAAGGTGGTTTGTCAGAACAAGAAGGCCTATCACGATTACCATATCGACTCGACCCTCGAGGCCGGGATGGTCCTTTCCGGACCCGAGGTGAAGTCGCTCCGGGCCGGTAAGGCCAACCTCAAGGATGGGTACGCGAAGATCGATGATCGTGGAGAGGCAATGCTCTACAATGTCCATATCTCCTTTTACACATTTGCAACTCATAATCCCAACGAGCCGCTTCGGGTTAGAAAGCTGCTCTTGCATAAAAGAGAAATCAAGAAACTTATCGGAAAATTAAAGGAGAAAGGCCTTGCCCTGATCCCCCTGAAGATATACTTTACCAGTAAGGGAAAGGCAAAGGTGGAGCTCGGCCTGGCCCGGGGCAAGAGGCAGTATGACAAACGGGCCGCTTTGAAACAGAAACAGAGCGACCGGGAAGTTGCGCGTGCGATGCGCAGGGACAAAGAATAACATTTACTCATTGGGGGCGAAACGGCTTCGACGGGGATGTGCAAGCTTTACGTTGCATGCCGAGCTTCTATTTGCTCGTAAAACCGATAGAACTTAAATATAATCGCAGACGATTATAACTACGCACTGGCAGCTTAAACTGCTGTGCCGTTCCACCGGTCTTCGCCCATAAGGCCGGATTCGGAGCGTCGACTCTATAGGCTGGTTTCCCGGTATTGCCTGGCTGTCGGGAAATGAGAACTTACAGGCTGGCATAAAAAGATCCATGTTCCGACGGAGCTTTTGATGTGAGATAAAATTACGGAACTAAGCATGTAGATACGAGAGGGGAGCATTTGCGGACGCGGGTTCGACTCCCGCCGCCTCCACCATTTAATCAGCCGAAACTAAAGGGATAGTTTCTCTTTGGTTTCGGCTTTTTTCTTTCTCATTTCTTTCCCACTTCTTTCCCAGTTTGAGTATTAAAATAACGCCGCCTTCACCAGTTTAACTGGTGAAAGGCTTGGTTGAAAATTTTTCGTCCACTTTGTTTTTGCGTTTCGATGTTGTGTTTCTTCTCAATAATTAATAATTAAGATGCGACCCCGTTGTCCCTTCACACAAATCCCTCCCGTTCTTCAAGTTTGGCCGATAGCCATATCGACAAGAAGGAGCTCTTTGCCTTTTACCTTGCACCAGAGATAGCAGATGTTATATGTTGCCGAATGGATTTGGATAATACGAATGTTTTTTGCATGATTGAGCAGTACAGGTTGAATCGATTATCCGAAACGCTTTAAACCTTCCGGGCAGGTCAAATAGTCTGACGGAACCTATAGATTTCCAAGAAAAATTTAGCTTACGTCCCTGTAGTGGGCATTGCATGGAGGATCGCTGGAGAATGGTGAAACGATGTCATCTTTGCCAGTGATCAAAAGATACTGGCGGAGTAAGAGTGGGTATGAGACAACGACCGATAGACCCCTTGGAAATTCTTGTTCGTTTGAACTGGGATGAGGGAGATGACCTGGAGTTCAAGTCCGCAAAGGGCGGGGTGCCGAAGAGTCTGTGGGAAACTTACAGTGCCATGGCCAATACCCATGGTGGTGTTATTCTACTGGGTGTGGAAAATGACGGTACGGTCAGCGGGGTTGCGGTTCCGAAACGTCTGAAAAAATCGTTCTGGGATACCCTCAATAACCGCGGCAAGGTGAGTGTCAATCTCCTTACCGATAATGATCTGGCCGAGGTTGCGCACGAACAGGGTACCATACTGGCCATTCGGATCCCGCAGGCCGCCCGTTATCAGCGACCGGTCTTTCTGGAACAGAATCCGTTGACCGGCACCTACCGGCGTAACTTCGAGGGCGACTATCATTGCACTGAGCAGGAAGTAAGCCGCATGTTGTCGGATCGGGCTGAGGAATCCGTCGACAGTCGCATCCTTGAACATTTCACCCTGGAGGATCTGGACCGGGCAAGCGTCCAGCAGTATCGACAGCGTTTCGCCTCCCATAAACCGACCCACCCTTGGTTGAGTGAGGATGACAGAGGATTGCTGGCAAAACTTGGAGGGTGGCGCAGGGATCGAGCAAGTGATATTGAAGGTCTGACTGTGGCCGGACTCCTGATGTTCGGAACAGACGAGGCTATTCGGGAGGCAATCCCCCAATATCATGTCGATTACCGAGAAAAGATGTCAGCCGATCCAGACACACGGTGGACTGATCGTCTGACAGTCGACGGCACTTGGTGCGCCAATCTGTTTCAATTCTATCTGCGGGCGATTCAGCGCCTGTCTCAAGACCTGAAATTGCCCTTTCAACTTGACAGTGATCTTTTTCGGCGTGGCGAAGCGGTAGTGCATGAGGCTATTCGCGAAGCCTTGGTCAACGCCTTGATTCATTCCGACTATCAGGGGCAGGGTGGGATCGTAGTGGAAAAATATCTGGACCGTTTCGAGTTCTCCAACCCAGGCTCCCTGCTGATCTCCTTTGATCAGTTACTGCGCGGCAATATCAGTGAATGCCGGAATAAGGCCCTGCAGACTATGTTCATGATGATCGGCACGGCGGAAAAGGCGGGGTCGGGGGTAGACAAGATCCGAAGAGGCTGGGAATCTCAGCACTGGCGGACTCCTGCGGTGCGCGAACAGGTACAGCCGGATCGGGTGCAGTGGATGTTGCCCATGATCAGTTTGATCCCCGATGAGTCTTTGGAAAGCTTAACGGAATTGTTCGGTGCACGATTTTCGCGTTGCACAAAACTGGAAGTGCAGGCCTTGGTGACGGCGGATGTGGAAAGTGCTGTTGATAATGCCCGTATGCGGCAAATAACCGGTGCTCATGCTGCCGATATGACACGGCTGTTGCAGGGGCTGGTCGCAAAAAAGATGTTGGTTCAGGAAGGGCAAGGCCGATGGAGCCGCTATCGGTTGCCAGGTACCCACCGCTCCAAACATCATGGCACCGACTCCCTACATAACGAAATTGACTCCCTACATAACGGAACCGACTCCCTACATAACGGAACCGACTCCCTACCTAAGGCCGGCAAGTCCCTATACAGTGCAGACCTGTTGTCAATTGCCGCTCCGGCAAGAAAACAGCAGCGACTGCAGCCCAAGGAAATGGAACGGATTCTCCTTGAACTTTGCCGTGATCGTTGGCTTACGCGCAATGAGATTGCCGGCCTTGTCGATCGGAATTCAGAAAGCCTGCGGCAGCGTTATTTGAATCCAATGGTGGAACACGGCCTGTTGCGCCTTCGTTATCCCGACAAACCCAATCGAACGGATCAGGCCTATACAGCAAGTGGCATAGGTAAAGAAAATGCAATAACTTTAACTTAGCGTCGACTTAAGTAAAGGATCCCCCATGACCCAGGCCAACAAGAAAGACCTCAAATCGTCTGTTGAGCGTGGGTATTTAATCATATTGGCTTCCGGTTTCAGGGAAGGTGAATCGTGGAAAATATAATTTTGCATGGCTTGTTTCAACTTTGGCCGTTGCTTCTATTCGGTTTGGTTATTGCTGTTTTTAGAATGCCTATTGTTAAGGGTATGTTAGGTGAATTATCTGTAAATATAGCAGCAAAAATTTTATTGGATAAAAACACATATCATTTATTGAAAAATGTCACCTTACCTACAGAAACCGGAACAACCCAAATCGATCATATCATTGTTTCAAAATACGGAATTTTTGTTATTGAAACAAAAAATATGAAAGGATGGATTTTCGGAGGGGAATATGACAAAACATGGACCCAAATTATTTTCAGAAAGAAAACTAAGTTTCAAAATCCATTACATCAAAATCATTTGCACACAGCAACACTGGAGAAATTGTTTGAGATTGACCCTGGAAAAATATTCCCCCTTATAGTTTTTGTTGGTGATAGCAAGTTTAAAACGTCTATGCCGGATCATGTAACCTATTGCAAAGGTTATATAAGATACATAAAATCAAAAACAGATCTGCTTTTAAGTGAAACAGAAGTCAATACTGTTTTGGCAAAAATCAAAGAGAAAAGATTAGACGCATCTTTTCAAACCCATAGAGACCATGTGGCATACGTGAAATCTCTTCACTCTGTAAATGAGGAACCTGCCGGGTGGTTTGGCGGTCTAATTGTCAGTTCGGTGTGGGGTCTACTCTCATTGGGTATAGTTGCGAAAAAGATTGTTAAATTTTGCCTTTTTATTGTGGTTATAGTTTTCATTGGTTCTCAATTATCCTTGAATAGAAAAAGTGAAAATGCTTTTTCTGTTAGACCTCATGCAACAAACCAAACGGTTAATATAGTTCCAAAAAATAGATCTTTAAACCTGAAAAGTCCTGGATCTATAGAAGACAAAAAACAAAACCTTTCAACAATTGGAACAAAACAGGAACTGAAAGAACCTCAATATCGCTACT
>CAWGGS010000087.1:0-57571 GCA_963822095.1 uncultured delta proteobacterium | reverse complement strand
ACTCTTTCCCGCGGCGTAAAAAATTCCACAAAGGCTATAGCCGCTGTAGTGCTGATCATTGACCCGACCCGGAAACTCTATCCTATTATCGACTCTCTACCCACTATCGGTAGAACAGAAGAGGCCATGGTAGTCAGGTCCGATGGCAATCAGGCAGTGATTTTAAACACCTTGCACCAACATCTTGATGCATCTATGGATCGGCACATACCATTGACGCGAACGGACGACCCTGCCGTCATGGCTGTTTCTGGTCGAACGGGGATACAATATGGCAAGGATTTTTGGGGAAACAAGGTCGTGGCGGCCATTGTACCCATAGTGAACTCATCTTCGTACTTAGTAGTCAAGGTTGATGTAGCAGAGGCCTTTGCGGATTGGCGTTTTCATTCAGTCATGATGTTCATCCTGCTGGTGACGGCTGTTGCCTTGGCGGGGGTTCTTCTCATCACCGCACAGCAACGCACCCAAAAGGTCCACTACAGGTCCCTCTATCACGCTGAAGGTAAGCTACGGGCCAGTATGGAAAAACAGGCCGTTACCCTGCAGGCGATTGGCGACGGTGTTATTGCAACAGATGTTCATGGCAAGGTAGAGTTGGTCAATGCCGCAGCCCAAAGGATCACAGGATGGCCGCAGGAAGATGCTCTTGGCAGGCCTTTGTCCCAAATTTTTTGCCTCATCAACGAGGAGAGTCGTCAGCTTGTGGAGGACCCCGTATCCCGGGTTATCAGCGAGAACAGGGTGGGTCCGGGGGCTAAAGACCACCTGCTGCTGACCAGAGACGGCAGAGAGATTCCCATCGCTGATAGTGGCGCACCCATCCGGGGGGAAGGGGGGAATATTATCGGCGTGGTTGTAATCTTCCGAGACCAGAGCGCCAAGCGACTGGCATCAAAAATAAGCGCTGCCCGTCTTTCTCTGATCGAATATGCCACAGACCACAACCTTGACCAACTCTTGACCCGCGCCCTTGATCTTATCGGCGAGATTGCCCAGAGTCCCATCGGCTTCTTTCATTTCGTCGAGCCGGACCAGACTACGCTTTCCCTCCAGCAGTGGTCTACCCGGACCTTGCAGGAGTTCTGCCGGACAGATGGTAAAGGCACCCACTACGATATCGATCAGGCGGGGATATGGGTGGATTGTGTGCGTGAGAAAAAGACGGTGATACATAACGATTACAGTGCACTTACCGAGAAGAAAGGATTGCCCTCCGGGCATGTACGAGTTGTGCGTGAATTGGTCGTGCCGGTCATGCGCGATGGGCAGATCAAGGCCATCCTCGGGGTGGGGAACAAGGAGGGTGATTATACTGAAAAGGATGCAGAGATAGTAACCTACCTGGCCGATGTAACCTGGGATATTGTTGGGCAAAAGCAGGCAGATTCCGAACGTGAACGGCTGTCGCACCAATTACATCAAGCCCAAAAAATGGAAACCATAGGGCGTCTGGCGGGCGGAGTGGCCCATGATTTCAATAACATGCTCAGTGTTATCATAGGCTGCACTCAAATGGCATTGACAAAAGTCGATCAGGTTGCACCCTTGCACCAGGATCTACAAGAGATCCTGGACGCGGGCAAGCGCTCCGCGGATATCACCCGGCAATTGCTGGCTTTCGCCCGCAAACAGGCCATAGCACCACTTGTGCTTGATATTAATGCTGTGATTGAGGGAATGCTCAAGATGCTGCGGCGGTTGATCGGTGAGGATATTCACCTGGTGTGGAAGCCGAAAGTCGATGCCTGGTCGGTGAAAATGGACCCGGCCCAGATCGACCAGATCCTGGCCAATCTCTGTATCAACGCTCGCGATGCTATCACTGATACTGGCAAGATCACCATCGAGACCGGCAATGTGGTCTTTGACCAGAAATACTGCGCTGACCACCTCGGGTTTGTTCCCGGCCATTTCTTCTTCTTGGCTGTGAGTGATGATGGCAAGGGGATGGACAAGGAGACCATCGGCAATATCTTTGAGCCATTCTTTACCACCAAGGAATTGGGGAGGGGAACCGGACTAGGCCTGGCCACGGTCTTTGGTATTGTGAAACAGAACGATGGCTTTATAAATGTCTACAGCGAGCCGGAAGCAGGGAGTACATTTAAGATCTACCTGCCCAGGTACCTAAACGGAACTGCCGTGGAGAGTCCTCGGCAAATGGAGCAAGATCTTGTGGGCAAGGGCGAAATGGTGCTGGTGGTCGAGGACGAAAATGCCATTCTGCGTCTTGCCGAGAACTTACTGAAAGAACTCAACTATCAGGTGCTTACAACCCAGTCTCCTGCTGAGGCGCTGACGCTCGCTGCAAGACATGCTGCAGCCATCGACTTGCTGATTACCGATGTGGTGATGCCGGAAATGAACGGCCGGGAACTGTCAGAACGGATTCGGGCCTTTTGCCCGAATCTGAAACATCTGTTCATGTCCGGCTATACAGCCAATGTTATTGCTCATCACGGGGTGTTGGATGTGGGGGTACCTTTTCTAGCTAAGCCCTTCTCAAAGGAGGATATGGCTGCCAAAGTCCGAGAAGCCCTGGAGGCCTAGGTGATCGCCTTTCGAGCGCAACAGACGGCGTGATTCAAGAGCTTGATACCCCGCAATTGCGGTGGAATTTTATCCTTTATGATTGGGTGTCTATGAAGAGCGAAAGTATCAACCTGGATTATTCAAATCATTTTTTGGGGTTACCATCGTTCGGGTGCTTGAAAAAAGAACAGCGTCTCAACCTATAGAATAACACTTTTTGTGGATGAGATTTACATATGAAAGATAAACGTACATATAAGGAGATAGGCGCAATGCTTTGGAACATGAGGTTGGCGACCAAATTAATCTTCTCTTTCGGGAGTGTGACGTTCATTATTGTGTGCCTCGGGATGTTTGGGTATTTCGGCATGGAAAAAGATGGCGAGGCTCTCGCTAACATCGGCAACAATCTTGTGCCGAGTGAAGAAAGTTCCTTTGAAATCAACAGGCAAGCCAACAAAATAAACACAGCCATGCATATCCTGGCAACACCAGACTTGAAAGATTCCGTTTACATGCGTCAGTACAATATAATTGGCGCGGCCCGCAAGGAAGGCAAAGTCGCTTGGAAGAAATATGTATCGTTACCACGGACTCCGGAAGAGGAGGGGGTATGGCAACAATTTTTGCCTGTCTGGAAAAAGTGGGAGGAATCCAACAATGCCACTCTGGGTATACTCCGCCGGATTGAGACACTCGACTCGTCGAACCCCGCGCAAGCTGAGCAAATAACCGCCTTACGCAAAAAAGCCCACCAGCAAATACTTGATGAGGTTGAAGGCTATCTTGAAAAAGCTAGTGGGCTACTCGGAAAAATTTCCGACCTGAACTCTTCAGCTGTAGACCAAACTGTTCAATTCGCTGAACATAAGGCTGGACTGCTGGATGTCATCGGTCTGTGCGCAGCCCTTTTTGGTGCTTTTCTGTCGCTGGTTATGGCTATTGTAATCATCCGCGCCATTAAACGTCCCCTTGCTAAAGGAGTAAGCACTTTAAACGAAATAAGCCGCGGCAATCTCGCCGTGGATATCCAGATAGACAGCAAGGACGAGATTGGTGAAATGCTCACTGCCATGAAAGACATGACGGAAAATCTGAGGCGAATGTTTAGTGATATTACCGAGGGGGTGGCAACTCTTTCTTCCTCGTCAACCGAACTATCAGCCATTTCATCTCAACTTTCTTCAAATGCGGAAGATACATCCAACCGCTCCGCCACTGTGGCGTCTGCAACCGAAGAGTTGAGCACTAACATGAGTTCTGTTTCGGCAGCCATGGAGCAATCATCTAGCAATGTCGGTATGGTGGCAACCGCAACCGAAGAGATGTCATCCACGGTCAATGAGATTGCACATAATTCTGCTAAAGCCAAAAATATTACAGAAGATGCGGTGTATCAGTCCCAGAAAACCTCTCTTAAAATTAAAGAGCTCAGCAACGCTGCCGACAAAATCGGCAAGGTTACCGAAGTTATTACCGAGATCTCCGAGCAAACAAATCTACTTGCCTTGAATGCCACTATCGAAGCCGCACGGGCCGGTGAGGCGGGGAAAGGATTTGCCGTTGTGGCAAATGAAATTAAAGAACTCGCCAAGCAAACAGCCGAGGCCACAATCGATATAAGAAACCAAATCGGAAATATGCAGCAGACGACCAGCGGCACCATCGTGGACATCGAACATATCGCCAAAGTGATCAATGAGATCAACGAGGTTATTACCACCATCGCCACGGCGGTTGAACAGCAGTCGGCGGCAACCTCAGAGATCTCGGAAAATATTTCCCAGGCTGCGGCAGGTATCACCGAAGTCAACGAAAATGTAGCCCAAGGTTCAATAGCTATCGGCGACATCACCAAAGATATCGGCGGCATCAGTGGCAGTTCTGAAGAAGTGAGCCAGGGCAGCCATAATGTCAAAGAGAGTGCAACCGAGATGTCTCAATTGGCAGAACAGCTTGCAGGTCTCGTTAAACATTTTAAAGTATAATAGGCATTTCCTAGAAAGAGCGAGCCTCAATACGCTTAACAAGCTTAACAGGAAGAGACGAACGCAATATTTCCATCCGAGCCTCAAATCAAATATCGTTCGGCCTTGTCAGGAGAAACATCATTATCGTATCGCTCATAAACCGAGGCCAGTGGAGTGTGCTAGTTGAAAATTGGCTACCTGTTGAGGCAGCCAATTGCTTGCCGCCGTTCTTTAAAGGATGCTATAACCCCGATCCGATTTAAACATCTAAAAACCAGCGAGCTCATCTGAACAGAACGCTACAGAGGCCCTATTTATAAGAATTACAGGGAAAAATAGATACCTGTTACATTTTAACTTTCAGGAAATTACTAAAACAATCCAGATTATCTTTGGGAAGAATATTTAAATAGTGATGGAAAAACAATATCTTGACAGATTAGAAACAATAGTTCATGAGGCACACGAAATTTGTGATAATATCATGCTTTACGAAGCTATTTGTATGGATGAAAAAGAATTACGTCAATGCCTGACGCGCTATAAGGTATTGGATAAAGAAAAACAAGATAAGTATTTGGAACTTGCAAGAAGATATGACAAAGAAACACGTTAGCAGATCTAAACAAAACCCACTCTTTTGCCAAAGAAAATCAGAAGTGGCACAGTCAGTTTAAGTATCTCTTCCTCCGAGACTATTTCGCTTCATCCGATTTATGCGTACTTTTCTATAATCTGGAAGGTGGAAGTCATCGTTGTAGGGTGCCTCGCGGAGGCCCGCAGGGGTGTGGACAGGATGTCCGCAACTGACAGCAGGCCCAGGGGGACGGCCTGTCTGTCAGTCGTGGCTCACCGGCGATAAGGCCGCAGAGCAGCGACCGGAAGCGATGACCTCCACCGGATTGTTGCTATCGGCTCTATCAACCTACGTACGCGCAACCCGGAAGAACCTTTTTTTATAAATTCTCCTTGGGACGCATTCAATTGTCGCTTGTACATCGCTCACCTTGTTTGTAAAAACCTTTTTGCAGTTGGCCTGTTTCAAGGCGTTAATCTGCAGTTCAGCATTTTGTTCCAGGGTCATTAAGCACATTGTAAACAAGGTCGGGCAGATCTCTTTGTTGCCTGGAGGATCTTTGGAGTTGCTGCTTTATTTTTTCAAGATTTATCTGTTCGCCGAAAAAGACATGCCGCAGCATCAGTGACACAAGTCTCGTAAGAGCTGTCAGGTTTGCAATATGTGATTGGAGTTTATGGTCATTCTCACCAGTTGTGCTCATAAACAACTCTACCGGATGTTTATTGTATTCAGACACGATGAGATACCATCGGTTTTTTTCACGGTCTTCTGTTCTGTATCTGGTCGCGTCCAGCTCTTCAGGGATTTCATTTCGCCAAGGGATTTTAATGCGTCTGACTGAAGGCAAAATAGCTCTGTCATGAAAAAGCGGCCATGCCTGTTCGATCACTTCTGGATTATTAATGACGGCATAAACGGCAGGACGGCAATCATCACAAACCCAAAATCTTTTTTTGACCCGCGTCACCTTTTCGGGGTTGCCGCAAAATTTACAAACCTTCCCCATGAGGTTCCTCCATTTGATTTTCCCTATGCCACCACAAAAGTAAAATTCTCATTACAATCGATTATTTGATTTTCTTAGATATGTTTACTGTAGAATTAACCGCACATCAACGTATAGTTTTTCCAGAGTATTTTTATTTAGGAGGGGATGATAATTGATCGAACTGGCCTCCAAAAAAGTAAAGAAAACGATTGGGTTCATTTAGATAATTGTTTAGGAGGCTGAAGAAGTGAGTCACTATAGAGTTTTGTTAAATTCTGTAACTGTTGTTTGGATTGCATTTGAGATATGGCTGGTCATCCGTGATCGTATCCAAGGCAAAGGGAAAATAGACAAGGACCGTGGGACGATTTATTTCAATTTCATAGCCATTACGCTTGGAATAACTGCTGCTGGCATTATTGGTGGTTACACCAGGCTTTTTCCCCCTGGCGGAAGAACAAGTACTTTGTTTTGGATTGGACTAACGGTGATGATACTTGGTTTGTTACTTCGAGTATGGGCGATTTGGATCTTGGGCGCATCATTTCGAACAACCGTTGAAACACATGAAAGCCAGAAAGTAAATAATGATGGACCATACAAGCTGATACGGCATCCTTCATATAGTGGATTGATATTAATCTGCGGTGGATATGGAATTGCGGTTGGCAATTGGCTATCTCTGACCGTAGCAGTAGTACTGCCTTTAGCGGCACTGGTGTATCGAATACGGGTGGAAGAAGATATGTTGGTCAATTCGCTCGGGGAGGAATACGAAAAATATCAAAAGCAAACCAAGAAGCTCGTTCCCTGGATATGGTGAATTGTCAGAAAGAAGATGGTGGTGTAATGATACCAAAAATAAATCTCTTAACGTTACTTCCTGATGGGAGTATATAGACCAAGATGACAGGCGCCGGAACGCTCTGTTTTCATAGGGCCTTTCCAGAAAAATATCCATAAACAACCACTAATGCGGAGGTACTCAACTCAATGAAACGAATACTGTTTTCCATGCTTGCTCTCATTTTTCTTCTCTTTACCCTTTCAGCCTGTTCCAGCCCAATATTTTCAGATATACCGCCCAGGCTTTCTTATACCAGCTCTTCAACCTACCAAGATGCAGGGAATAGTGATGTTTTATTCTTTTTGCAAAATCGATCTTATATCGACGCAGTCAAGACCTCATAACGATTGCGTCCATTCTTTTTGGCATGGTATAAGGCCTGGTCCGCAAGGTTTACAAGTTGGGCTCCATCCGTCAAAACATGATCCGTTGCCGATGTGATTCCAAGGCTTATCGTGACCAATTCGGATGTGTCCGAAGCGGCATGGGGCAGGTTAAGCCTAAGCACGGATTCACGGATTCGTCCTGCCAGGACTGCTGCTCCCTGGCTATTCGTGTCGGGAAGGATGACCACGAATTCCTCTCCTCCGTAACGAGCCACGGTATCAGGGGCACGTTCAGCTGTAGCCTTGAGGGAACGGGCAATCTGCTGCAAGCATTCATCCCCCTTAAGATGACCATAGTGGTCGTTATATTTTTTGAAATGATCCACATCAAGCATGATCAAAGACAATTCCGTGCCGTATCTTTTATGTCTTGAGAATTCAGTCTTTAATGCAATATCAAAAAATCTGCGATTAGACAGACCTGTCAGGCTGTCCGTCAGTGAATTGCGTTGGGCAAGATCCCTTTCGGTCTCAATCTGGTGGACCAATTCTTCAATCTGCTGTTCCGCCTTCTTGCGAAGTGTAATATCCCTAACGATCAAAACCATCCGCACAGGATTCCCCTGTCGGTCGCGAATCAAGGCATTGTTGACCTCAATGTCAAAGCAGGACTTGTCTTTGCGGATACCTCGGTATTCATTGGGACCAGGATAATTTTCATGCAACATTCTGACGATATTGGCGTGTGCTCGTTCATGATCTTCGGGGACAATAAAATCCATGACCGACATACCGGGTCCCTCATTTCGAGCATAGCCGAACATTTCATGCGCAGCCTCAGAGACCATAGTGATACGCCCCGAAAGGTCGGCGATGGTGATGTCATCGGGCGAAGCCAGCAGTATGGTTTTATAGGTCTCTTCACTTTCCCTTACCACATCCTCAGCCCGCTTACGGTCGGTAATATCGATAAATATCGTGGCGAAGCATCCTTCGTCAATCCGGAAGGCATTGATGAAGTAGTGCCTGCCCAGCGGTTCGGAATATTGCTCGAAACTGACCGATTCGCCGGTCATAACAACCTCGTCGTAGATCTCGATGAAAGGTGGCTTCTCGATACCCGGCATGACCTCCGTGAATCGGCGACCAAGGATGTCGGCCACCCGCAATCCGGTATGGGTTTCGAAGGCCGGATTTGCACTCAGGAAAACGTAGTCCACCGGCCGGCCAGCCTCATCCAGCACTATTTTGTGAGAGGCTACGGCCGAAACGGCGTGCTCGAAAAGCAGGTGGTATTTCTCTTCACTCGTTTGAAGTTCACGAATTTTAGCGTTCAATCCATTTTCTGCCAATTGTCCGATTTCCCACGCCATAGTCCCTATTTCGTTGCTCGGAAAGATATATTCGCGGGGATCCGGCTGATCTCCAGCAATAGTAGCTTTGATCTTTCTTTCAAGTTCAACCATAGGGCGGGATAAACGTCTGCTCAGCACAATACTCTGCACAAGTCCCAAAAACACAGCAATGACACCGGTCAGTCCGATAAGCAATGCCACTTGCGATATGATCGGGTGGAGTATTTCTCTTGTTTCGACTACCGTCACGACCGTCCAGTCGGTTGAAGTGATACGGCGGGAATGGGCGAAGTACTCCCTATTGTTGTTGGTGTATGTAAAGTCGCCTTTACTGTCCTGTTGCAAGGCTTTTTTCATTTCCTGAAACGATTTGCCCAGCGATGACTGATCAGGATGCATGATAATTTTTCCAGACCTATCCATGACAAAACTGAATTCCGTTTTGTATTCATCGTGCCGGGCGATAAGACGGACAATCTGCTCGACTGAACAATCAATGGTTATCACACCACCATATCCACCGCCGGACTGTTTCAGTGCCTTGCTGGTAGAAACCAGCCACTCTTTTGTTTGAATTTCCTGATAGGGCAGACCGACCGACGTCTCCGGCTTTATGGTCATTGCCGCCCTATACCAGGGGCGGGTGGTCGGATCAAACCCTGCGGGAGGTGTGTAGCCGTTTATCAACATCAGGCCGTTTTCGTAACCCGAATAGATATAGGTGATATTTTTGTTGGCTTTAGAAATAGAACGGTACTCATCCAATGTGCGCAGACGAGCCTCTTTGCCTAGTGTAACCGCATCCTTGACTTCCTTGTTCTCGTCCAGCATCGTGATGGTGTTAATAATTTCTGTAAAATACCCTTCGATGAAAAGAACAACAGCGTGGTTGGTTTGATTAATGATGGCTCGCGCCTTCGATATTTCGGTATAATAAAGAATGGTTGAAAGGAAAAATCCGAAAAATGCCACAACTATCAAGGCGAGAAGAGCACTGCTTTGAAATATTTCTCTCTTGATGCTGGATTTTGGGGGTGGGGAGCTACGCACTATAGATATTTCCCTTTGCATGGTCGGAAATAGTGTGAAGAAAAAATGTCTTTACTCCAATTATGGTATCTCTTTTTTGCACTAACGTAAAGACGAGAGGGAATAAACCGTTTAGTAAATGAGGTTGGTCATAAATGGTAGAAACCAAACCTTGGCCTATATTTTGTTGTATGAACTATAACAGTAGGAAAACACAAAGTATGATCCATGTCTGGGCAAGTACAGGATTCACGGATGTCTCCTGAAACGTCTTCACCTTCAAGCTCTGCTTGAATTTCTATTAAAACAGTCCGCGAATCATGAAATAGAGGAGCGGCAGGAAGATGCCCGGGAGCAGATTGCCGACCTTGATTGTCGTGATTTTCAGGAGGTTGAGACCGATTGCCAGGATGAGCAGGCCTCCCACCGAGGTCATCTGGCCGATGGTTTCCGGCACGAGGAAGTTCTTGAGGAAAAAGGCCATGATCGTGATACTTCCCTGGTAGAGAAAGACCGCGATGCTGGAAAAAGCCACGCCGATGCCCATGGCGGAGGCAAAAATGATGGAGGTGACTCCGTCCAGAATCGATTTGGCGAACAGGGTCTGATGATTGCCGGTCAGGCCGCTTTCGAGGGAACCGATAATCGCCATGGAACCTACACAAAACACCAGGCTGGCCGTTACGAAGCCCCGGGCGAACGAACGTGTATCGCTCGATCGGGAGACCACTGCTTTTTCCAGGCGGTTGCCCATATTTTCCAGATGTGTTTCGATTTTCAGAAATTCACCGAGCAGGGCGCCGATAATTACCGAAAAGATGACCACCATGAGGTTGTCGGAAACCAGGGCGCTTTTCAGGCCGATTAGAACTACGGCCAGGCCGACGCCGTTCATGACGATTTCTTTGTAGTTGTCGGGGATTCCCCGGGTGAACAGCAGACCGACAAGTGAGCCGGCCAAAATGGCCAGGGCGTTGACAATGGTTCCAAGCATAACGATTGATATCTGTAGTCTGTGAGTTAGTGTCCGTCCAGAAACGGCTCTTTCGCGCTAGCTCTTCGTTGCGCTGTCAAATTTAATCTTCAGAGGTAAGCACCCTCATAATCCAGGGCATAAACTCAGACTCCGATATCGTGTGTATATGCCTCCGGTTAAATTTTCCAGCGCGCCTTGATTTAGAACAAAATTTCTAAACTGACACGAGTTAATAAGGCATGCAGCAGATGGCAAAGACCGGAGGTTTTCCATGGCTTTGTTGGAGACCCGACCTCTTATACCATATTTTTGTCCGCTTTGGATTCAAAATGTTTCCTGATTTCCACTAAATCTCAGCCGGATGAATCTCGCAGAGAGTGTCAATCAGCGTCCAAAATTATTCTCTCTATGGTAACCTTGATCGCTTCTGTCCAATCCCATGAAATATGACTAAGCTCCTGCTAAACGGTGATCCCGCGCATGATCAACGATACTGCGATTGTCCACATGGTTGTGCAAACCAGGCTATCGAGAATTCGCCAAGCTATTTGTTTCTGAAAAACAGGAGCAAGCATCTGCCCCCCAATGGTCAGGCAAATAAACCATAAAGTAGATGCCGAAACAGCTCCAGTCCAGAAATAGAGGAGGTTTTGCCCCTGGAACTGGCTGCTCACGCTACCCAGGATAAAGACAGTGTCTAAGTAAAATTGCGGATTAAGGAGAGTAACGGCCAAGGTAGCTATAATAGCGGCTTTCAATGACATCTCAGCTTGGTCTTTTGTATCAAGGCTTCCACCCTTCAGCGCAGACCGAAAAGAACCCCACCCATAGAAAAAAAGAAACCCAGCGCCACCCCAGGCTACCACTTGCGATAGGGTTGGGTTTGTAAATGCAGCCGTTCCAAAACCGATAACTCCAGCGGAGATAAAGACAGTATCGCAAATAATACAGATCAAAGCGATGATGAAGGGGTGGCTCCTCTTGATCCCCTGAGATAAAACAAAGGCGTTCTGTGCACCAATAGCCACAATCAAACCAATTCCAGTACCGAATCCATAAAAAAATGATGTAATCATTGCCTCTCCTGTTACGTGATGTCGTATCCAGGAGAAAAATAGAGCAATAAGGGCAAAAAGTAAAATTAATTATTTTTATTATAGATTAGCTATGCTAATGTAGTCGTCATGTTCGATTATAAGCTTATTGAAGCGTTGGCAATGGTTGCTCGGGAAGGAGGTTTTGACAAGGCCGCCAGTGTGTTGCACATCACCCAATCTGCAGTTTCACAGCGTGTTAAATTGCTGGAAGAAAACACGGGGCAGGTATTGATAACACGAACTACTCCTCCCCAGACGACTGCAGCAGGTCAAAAACTTTTAAAACACTATCTCCAAGTCAAGCGGCTTGAAGACGATCTGGAAGGAGAGATTAACGGGTCTGCCAACAAAGGATTCACCTCTCTGGCGGCAGGTATTAACGCAGACAGCCTTGCTTTTTGGTTTGTCGAGGCAATTCAACCTCTTCTGCTTAAAGAAAGGGTGCTTCTTGATATCCGAGTAAATGATCAAGAACAGACCCATCGGCTGCTAAAGGATGGTGAAGTTATGGCGTGCATCAGCACCCAGGAGCAACCCATGCAAGGCTGTCGAGCCGAATATTTAGGACGCATGAATTACAAAATGATGGCTACGCCGGAATTTGCATCCAAATGGTTTCCTAGTGGAATTACTCTGGAGGATGTGCTCCGTGCTCCAGCTATTATGTTCGATCGACAGGACGAGTTGCATTACAAACTCCTCCACCAATCCCTTGGAGAGGTGCCTGTCTCCATTCCAACCCATTATGTGCCATCTGTCGAGAATTTCTCAGATTTCATCACTATGGGTCTTGCGTATGGCATGTTGCCAGATCAGCAAAACTTGCCTTTGCTAAGCGCAGGAAAAGTAATAGATCTGTCACCCAGCTACCATGTGTCGGTTAAACTCTATTGGCACTGCTGGAATCTAAAATCAGATTTGTTAGAGAAACTCACACAGTATCTTATTCGCAATGCAAAAACACTGCTGGAAGAATAGAAATGCTTTTTTTGTTGAAAATATACAAAAAAATCCCTTGCCAGCGGTCCGTGTTTTGACAACCATTGATTGAAGAAGCCCGACCAACCCAAGGATGAGGATAAATGCAAGGAGCAACGCAAGTATCCGGAGCACGGACTGACGAACGTGCTCTTCGATGAAGACGTCCAACCCTATAGTGAGCTGCACCTTGACGGCGTCACCGTTACCTTGCTGCCCAACTTATCCCATTGGAGTCAGATCGAGGACATTGGCATTTATTTTGATCTGGGAGATACCATCTCTTTCAACGTGTTGACAAGCTCTCCGCAGGATGCCTTAAGTCTGCACATGGCATTAGACCACTATGCTGGAGGACAATGAAGAGCTGGCTCCGCTCGGCGGTGTTGGAGAAATCGTTATTGGCAGCCCCTTCGTCGCGCGTGAATATCTGGGACGCCCTAAACTCAACGTTGTATAACGATGCCCTTATTTTAGGATGGCTGATAGACCGGAGGGCCATGTCTCCTGTTTTCAGGAGACTCTTTCTTAAGCCCTTTTAAAATATTGTGTATGATTTTTTCCGATTCTTCTTCTGTATAGTCGATTTTTAATAACGCTGATCTGTACCTCTCAATGATCTTGCTGACCTTGAGCGGCATATTGTTTTGAACATAGAGGTCGCAGAGCATAACCACCGCTTTTTCTTCAAGCGTGTTGGAGAGGAGCAATTTTTCAAGGAGTTGGAAGGCCTCATTCAGCTGATTTGTTTTCGCCAGGTAGTCTCCCCAGTTTAAACAGACCTCTGTAAAGGTGTCCAGAAGAACATTCTCCAAGGATAAGGTGTAGTCGTTGATGAAGGTATCCGTCGGCAGATTTCCTTTCCACAGGGCGAGAGCCTGATAAAAATCATTGCTCGCCTGCCACCATTCATTCTTCCTGCAGTGGGTAAGGCCTTTGTTGCAGGCATCCAAAAACTGGAGGATGTCGATATCTGTGTTTTCCAGGCTAAGGTAGCCTTTGTTCAGCACGATATAATTTTGCACAGGGACTGTAATACAGCCTGAAAATTTTTTCCGAAGACGTCCCAACAGGGTATCGAATTTCTTCCGAGCCTTTTCAGGCGGGCTGTCAGGCCAGAAATGAAGTTGTGCTTTTTCCTGGTCGATTTTCTGGCCTTTGGCGGTAATCATCAGGCCAAGCATGTCTCGCTCGGATGCGGTGAAGTCGTCAATGTTAAAAATCTGTGTTTTCCCTAGACTGATGGCGAAGTTGTCCAGAAGCGTGAACTGAAGCAGCGGGATGATTGTGCCGTCGTTGGCAAAGGTCAGTTGCAGCCGTTTTCGGGCAAGGTTGCTAACGAATTCTTTTTCTATTCCGGCAGTGAAGCTTTCATGGAGCAGCCTCGTCATCATCACCGGCTCCCAACTCCAGAAGTAACTGTACGAATGTTTTTTCATCAACGACAAACCCTCGCTGAGATCCGATAGTGCTGAAGACTTGTCACCTAAGATCAGGTGCAGATAGCTTCTATGCATCAGGCCGCAGACATGCAGGTAGGGAGACGGGAGAGTTATGGACGATTCGACGCCCTTTTCCAGGGCCTCCGCCGCCAATTTGAAATCGCCGGTCCTGGTGTAAATCGCACCGACGAGGAGGAGTTGGAAGGTCTGGAAAAAGGGGCCGCCGGCAATGGCTCGTAAACGTATGGATTTCTCGATACTTGTGCGTGCCTGGTTTTTGTTGCCGTTTATGGAAAAAATGAATGCCTGCCACTGCAAAAACTGGCTTTGAATGTGTTCCGTCCTGGCGGTAACAGAGATATCCACGCCACGGGTAATCACCTCCTGTGCCTTGCCGATCTCACCAATGGCGATGTAACAACTGCACCCCCAGATGAA
Source organism: uncultured delta proteobacterium (assembly GCA_963822095.1). Classification (GTDB taxonomy): domain Bacteria; phylum Desulfobacterota; class Desulfobulbia; order Desulfobulbales; family Desulfocapsaceae; genus CAWGGS01. The sequence continues at coordinate 43,010 of CAWGGS010000087.1, read as the reverse complement.
GAGGTAAGGGGCTGCCAGGGTCTGGGCGATCACTTCCTGGTCGAGGTTCATTTCAAACATGCTTTGTTGGCGTAGATAGTTGTGAAAATCACCGTTCATGGAGAGGTGGCAGAGATGCATGACTCGAAGCAAGGCCCTGTTGGTAAAGGCTATCAAGGGATCGTTGGTGAGAGAAAAACATTTCTCTGCTTCCAGGGATGAGAGAGCGAAATCGCCGCTCATCAACAGGACATAGCTTTGGTTGAATCGGGTATAGGCAATAAAATTCCTCATATCATGCTTGATGGCCAGACTGTTGGCCAGGGAAGAATATTCTTTTGCCTTTTTCATATTAAAAACAAAAATATTGTATCCGACGCCCAGGTTTCGAGCCACTATGATGCGGACGTTCATCGGCAATGATTCTCCGATCTTTGTGAAAAGCTCTTCCGTTCGGGCCAGAAGTTGTGCCCCTTCATTGAATTGTCCGGATATGGCGAAATGAGCATAAATGGTAACCGCCAAAGTGATGATCTCGCCGGCCTCATCTCCTTCTTCAATAAATCTGGCTCTGGCCGCTTTATAGTAAGGAAGGAGCTTTTGCGGAGCAAAGTCTATCCGCAGCATACCGGCATACAATGTCAGCCAGCTATATTGAAAAATGATTTCCTCGGGAATGGACTGCAGGAGTGACAGGATCGTCAAGGTGCGGTTTTTTTCAATCAGCTGTATCCCCTGCTGTTTAAGGATAGTATTCATTGTTTTGTAATCGCGGGCATTTCCGTAGCAGGCTAATGCCTTTTCCAGCATGTTTTTTTGCAGGTAGTATTCGGCCTCGACCGTGTGGATCTCTTGTATCTCTTCTACAGTCAAGGACTTATCAGCCCGAAGCTGCAAAAACTCCTGAAAGAAATGGTGAAAACGGAAAACCCGATGGGTATCGTCCAGCCTGTAGATAAAGAAATTTTTCTTTGCCATTTCGGCCAGAATGGTATCCATATTATCAATACCGGTTATCTGGATGGCAAGATCTACCGGTATGTCATTGATAATAGACAGACGGAGAAAGGGGACGTAGAGAAACGAAGGGATTTGTGAGAGTAACTCCTCCTGGAAGTATTCGAGCATATGACCGTGTTGCAATGAGGTTGAAATCGGCAATGCATTATTTTCCCAGAATTCCCCCCGACCTGAGACGGGATGGCGTGCCAGGATGATCCCCATGATCCAGCCGCCGGTAATCCTCTCAATCTCCAGAGCCTCCTTTCTGCTTATGGTCTTGTCCAGCACATTGTTAAACAGATCTTCGATTTCCCCGTAGCGGAGAGCCAGGTCGGTTGTTTTCAGGTAGGAGATACCCGTGCCGTTTCGCAACATTTTGCTTTTCAGGTTGATGGGATGTCTGCTTATGAGGATGAAATGTAATTTCGGTGGTGAAACATCAAAAATATATCCCAGCAGAGTGTTGGTAATGGCGAGGGGGGGGAGTAAGTGAACGTCATCAAAGGTAATATAGATGTCGTCTGTCAGGTATTGGTCAAGGTCCCTTAAAAGGATATTGGCGCATCTGTAGAGATCCTGGGGGCCGATGGATCCTTGTTCAAAAATATAACTGAGTTGGGGAGAACTGAAGTCTGGAAATTTATTTATCAGATCAGCTAAAAGAGCTGCAAGCAGAAATACAGGATCGGAATCCTCCGAACCGATTTGATACCAGATATAATCGTTTTGAGAACGACTGAGAAATTGATATGCCAGGGTTGTCTTTCCCTGACCGGCCTGCGCTTCGATTAAAATGATCTTTTTGTCAACAATATTCTGGGGGAGTTTTGTGGATAGGAGAGGGGTCCGCAGGAGACATTGCGATTCGTCAATATGGGGAGGGTAAAATTTATTGTAAGGAATGATATTAGTTAAAGGATGTTCAGTAGTAATCATATACTCCTCCCCTTTAAGTCTCACGTATCTTTTGTGTGTTTGGTGATACTCTTCTAAGTGATTGATATATAGAAGACGCTATCACTCCAGACAAATGTAACGGGGAGATATTTGATGGTCAAGTCTTTTCCCGAAACGTCTTCATTCGTCTGAAGTGAGAGTTACAACTCCCCCTAACACCTGAAAACCCTTGCAAATTCGGCATTCGTCGGATAGGATTGATGGATCGGGATATCAAGAGCAAGAGGCTCAAATGTATAGCATCAGGCCTTTCGCATGACTCCTCGGCCGACAGGCCATCCCTCTCTGGGAATGGCTGTCAGACGGTAAAGCTTGGAAGGGGGATTTGGGAAGGCATAAAAGTAAAACAATCAGACCAGAGGGAGGGGAAAAATGAAGAGGCACTATCTGTTTATTTTCATGATGGGTATGATCGCATTGATTTTTGGGGTCAATTCAGCGCAAGCGTTTGACCCGACAGGAACGTGGAAATTCACTCAGTCTGACTCATCCGTTTCTGGAGTGTGTCCCATGGGAGGAAATGGAACCGGTACCATGACAATTACCGACGCAGGCGGCGGCAAGTATGCCTTAAAATATCTTTCCGGTATGGTCTGCAATCCAGCGTCAGTGTGCGTGCTCTCCGGGACCTGTCACTCATCAAAGTGTGTATTCCAGACAACGGTTCCGGTGGATGATGAGGGTGGCAAAGTGATCAATACGGCAAATTTTACCTTTGATGCGGGTCATGCGGTAGGGTCCGGTTCCAGCGTTTACAGACATCCGGGCATGCAATGCTCATGGACGTTTTTGCTGATGCTCACGAAATAGCTCTATCGGTGGCCAAGTCGGAGCTTCAAACTCTTTGGAAAAAGGTGACTTCGTACGCAAGAAGCATCTTTGCCCTCTCCTGTCTTAGTCCACGGGGCCAAAAGCAAAAGGACTTAAGATCGTAACAGCCTTTTGGATGGAGCCGTCCGTTTTTTCTCGCATGCTTCTTAACGAGATTTAGAGTTTGTTGTGAGTTTACCGTATTTTTCACCCATCAAAACGTGTTCATAGGTTCTATTGCTTTCTTGTGGGACGGTTAACTTAAAGTCGACCTTGTTTTGAAATACCATTACAAAATCCGAACCACCAAACAAGAAATATCCAAGCATGGATCCCTTCTTGACGGGAGTACCTACCTTGACAATATCTTCAAAGTTAACTGAGGATACCTGCGACATTCCAATCGGCAACAACGCCACTAGGCCATATTCTTTGGTTTCGATAATAACGCAACCACGTGTCTCTATCATTTGCCAACCGGGCGTATTTGCGTCAAGAACATATTTCTTGGTTTTGGCATCCCAGGTCGTAATACCACCAGCCGCATCATCGCTCTCAATGATGCGAATTTCTTTTATGGTTCCGCCAATCGGAAAATGATACCGGTGATAATCGTTTACATCAAGGAATGTATGAGTCAGCGTGCCATTGGCAAAGGCATTCTTGTAGGCACTTCCTTCACCAATAAGACCTGCTACGGACCTAAACACTTTAGATTTGATTGCAACGCCTTTTCCATGTGCAATGTCGGAGTTTTTGTCTATTCTCCATACGCCTTGAGGCGTTGAATCGGCAGGGGAGGATACGATGGAAGGGTCAGCGGGAGATGCAATCGGGCGTTGATCAGGAGATTTCAAATACCTTGCAAAAAAATCATTGAAGGTTTTCCAGTTTGACGGATCTTCATACCACCCTTTATTTAGTCCGAATCGCTCATCTTTTAAGGCTTTTTGGTAGTACTCATCATTCCACGATTCTTCTTTACTTAAATACATACCCCAATCTTTTGTAAAGAGGATCATCCATGAACGATAGGGTTCATAGTATTGCAGCGAATTGTTGTAGTATCCTTTATCTTTTAATTCAGGAAGCGGTTGATCGTTAATGAAATAGAAGTAATCCAGGCTCTGATCGATTTGATCATACAATTTTGAATATGGAAGATTTTGTAGAATTGACCAAGGCAATGCCTTTGCTGCCCAATCTACAAAAGCATAATACTCTTCCAAGCTCTGGGCCGGATTTGTTACCTTATCCGGATTAATCCTTTTAGCCTTTTCAATTGATTCGATAAGCATATTTTTTAATGCTGAATTATGCTCTACCATGGTTATCAATTGCTGTGTAGTCAGTGCATGCTGAGTTTGTGTCGCCTTGCCATCCTGTCCAAAAGCGTTGAAGCTCAAGAAAAGACATAAGGCAAGAACCGACAATACATAGGATAAAGAAGTTTTTGTTTTCATAAATTTTTCTCCTTTTATTAGTATCCTAGAAATTCATTTCTTGTTTTTTATGAATGAATTTTGTGAAGGTACTTATCCCCCACAAGGGGGGGACTAAACTGAGTACCCCCTTGTGGGGTGTGAGATGCCTTATCGTGCACCAGCTGCGCGGGCGGCAGTTCGCACCCAACTGCCAGGTTGTCGTTCATTAAGATCGATGCGCAGTTAGGCAAGCAAACAAGGCGCAAATTGAAGACCCTGCTCACACAGATTATTTGTTATGATGTTGCAACTTAAAGGTTTTGTGCAATTAATGAGCCACCCGTTAAATACGTAAGAAAATCCCTTCAACAATTTGTTTTTTAAGTAGAATATTCGGCTTTGGCATTACAGACAAATTATCAACGGTCGTAAAATATGGTCATATTTACGCAAAAGGTGACATATGACCATTGTTGGGCGTTTTGGGATATTCCCGGTGGCAGAGAAGAAGACACGCAACACTCAGATCTACAACGACGGAGATCGAGCTTTTCCCAGAGTCTATCACGGAAACTCTGATGACTTTTTACAAGGCTGTCACTTGTGCTTATCAAAAAGCTCTTTTGCTATCTGATAGCAAAATGGCGGTTCATAATTCTGATGATAATTATCGACAAACGTCTGATGATCTTTACTGCCATACATACGCTTAATTCTGGAATCAACATCCACCAGTTTAAGTGTAACAGGGGATACTCCCCGACGCGTAAAGTCGTCATAGGCCAGTTGAGCATTAATACTGAAAGAAACGACTGGGTCTTCTGAGCCACCGCACAAGGTGGTCGGCGCCTTGGGATTCCATCCGAACAGATCCTGTTTTTTGGCAGCAATGGCCGTGGGGTTGTTCGGGTTCGTGGCGAGGTCAGTCAGGTAGGCAGACTTGAAGATTGCATCCCTGGCTGTTGCGGGTGCTGTTTCTGGCGGCGGCAGTTTCCCCAGATCAGCCGGATAGATTACGGCTGGCAAAAGTGTTTCGATAAAGCTGTCGTAGGGTGAATTAAATACCTCAGATGCTTTGCTATACAGATTCCCATACACTTTTTGCCAGGAAGTAATCTGGAACGGCACAAAATACTGTTCGCCGAGGATCGGGTGCCTAACACCATCAATCAGGGCCTTCGAAACATTATATGGCCCGGCAAGGAGAGCAGCCGCGACCAGGTTGAATTCAGCCGCATTGTCACGCTCGATTGACCGTTGTGCAGCCATTGCGGCATGACCGCCCTGCGAATAACCGGCTACCATGATCTTGCCGTTTAAGGTCAAGCCCAGCGATGAAGCCGCGTTTCGTGTCGCCCGGATCGAATCAATAATGGCACTTGCCTCTGTGTCTGCATGCATATAGGGGTGATACGGATAGTTGGAAAGTGCGTAACCAAGATAATCGGTGGCAACCACCGCGTAAGCCTGGGATGCAAAGAATGTCATTACGAGCATGGTATCCGCATTCTTGGGATCTGCATTGGTGTATGCCTTTTCGAGCTTGGTTCCCCTGCTGAAAGCAAGCAGCGGAAATGGTCCCGTGCAATCGGAACCGCCGGGAATCAAAACAGCTGCAGACGCATTGGTCATTTCCCCGGTCTGCACACCCGGTGTCTGATAATTGATTTGCGCCACCGTGACATTGCATTTGGCTTTGCCCGTCAATTCCAGGAAACCGTTTGCAGCATCAAGCTGCGCTGGGGTCAAGGTGCTGCCTATTACCTTCGGGGTTCCAATCACCTTCCCGCGGGGACCAGGGTTGTCGCTGTTGCCACCCCAGGCAGCGACAGCTACCATCATCAGGCCGGCAATAATGTTCAATTGAATGTTCCAAAATTTCATGGAGTATCTCCTTTTTATTCAGCCCGGCCATGGAAGTGATCAGAATCGGGGGGCAGCAGCCGGCAATTTCGTGGAATCTATGCCTTCGCACAGATCGTTATCCACCGTCAGGTTCCCCTGGGCGTCAAGCGTCACGGTCCAGATGGTGTCGTAGTCGGTGTGCGGCCAACCACCCGGCGGCGGACCCGCAGTCGGAATGAGCGGGAGGTTATTGCCGCCATAGCTGGTTAGAAGCGCATTTATAAACGGTTTAATATGTCCGGACTCCCAGGCCAGCAGTACGGTTTGATTGGAGAACTTCCCTCCGGTAAAGAAAAAGTCACTCGTGGCCTTGGCTACGAGTGCATCGGTCGGTTTTATCCCTATCTGGAAGTGCGATACCAGAGCATAGGGTAAATTATTGTCGATGGCATAGGGCAGTACCGTTAATGAGGGCCTGACGTACGAAACGTTAAATGCACCATACACGTTGAACCACTGTGCGGGATCGATGGAATAAACCATGGTGGGATGTATTTTGCCGCGCAATGCGTTGGACAGGGCCAGTGCACGCCATTGCCCTGCACCCACAAAATTGCCATCTTCAAATTTGGACGCCGGATCAGGATGTGCTTCTGCATGCCGGACAATGTAAGTTATTTGCCGGGTGTTCGTGTTCGATGGAATTACGACGCCATTAACTCCTCCGGTCCGTTCTGTGCTGAAAAAGGGCTGCTGCGTGTGTTTGCACGAAACGCCTGCCACTGGCGAGGGCAACACGGGGGAGGTGGCAGGCGGATTCAGATTACTGTTGTAGGTAACCAGTCCGGCATTTCCGGACGACGGGATTGATATCGCGTAGACATAGTTTGGCCCCATATAGGTTGCTGGAAGATTCAGGTTATATCCATGTTTTGTTTTGATATTTGCCATCAGCGTGTTGATTGTCTCCCAGGGAGCCGAAAAGACATAATAACCGGGTCTTTTGTCTGGTGTATTGATGATATCGGATATCAACGTATCGTTGTTGCCGTTTGTGTTGTTAAAATCCAGCCCGGCACAATGAGGGCAGTATGCAGCCGGCACAGAAACACCAAAGGGCACGGACCCTGGACCATACGCTACATTGATCGGGTAGCTGTTGCCGGTATAGGTGGTCCCCGTCGCATTAACGAATAGCGTGATCTGGTTGAGAAGGGCAAACTGCTGAATAGAGCCGATTGCGGCCATGTCCGGGTATTTGTTTGCGGTCTGCGGATGGGTCATCGGCGAGAGTGCATAAATGCCGTTTACGTTCCTTGTCCCCATCACCTGCTGTTTCAGAAACGTGGCCATGAGAAGCGAGCGTTGTAACCCCTGATTGGTGAGGTTTGCCGTATCTTGATGAATGTCGCCGTTCCCGTGGTAGGCCAAATCCGGGCTTACCACGAAGATCAGATTGAGGTTGTCTGCGCTCAGCGGAGCATATTTATTGGAAGAGGCTCCGCCACATCCTGATAAAGAGAAAATCAGCAAAGCTGTCAAAAATACATAACAAAAGCTTTTGCATTCGGCAGATAATTTCAAAACAACCTCCCTTTTTGATCGTTAGCCAGTTTTCATCCGAAAACAGTGCTTTTGGTCTGAGTCGTCGTTGCGCTGTCAAATTTAATCCGCGAAATATTCAGTATATTTCACCTGTTAAATTTGCCATCGCGCCTGGATTTAGAACCCAATCCCTAATTTTCTGCTGGAAACTAAATAATTTAAATAATATATAATTTTTACCAAAATACTCGCGGGCGTCATTTCAATATTGTTCTATATAATAATTCAGGTTCTTCCGGATTAAGAGTACTATAACGCGGGGAGGCGGAGGGCATCTCTGAAGGACGCCTCGCGGAGGCCCGAAGGTGTTCCACACAAGGTCCGGAGGGGTGCGGACAGGACGTCCGCACCTGACAGCAGGCCAGGGACGGCCTCCGTCAGCCGTGGTGCACCGGCGATGAGGCCGCAGAGTAACGTCCGGAAGCGATGCCCTCTGCTGGATTGTCCTTTTCAGCTTTACAAAAGTACGCTTCATTCGGATGAACCATAATTCATTCAATCTTCGGGCCAAGTTTCCGGTACTCAAAATTTCATGATCTATCACATTGATATACAATAATAATTGGCAGAAAATGCCCTGTCAGGGCAGGCGTTACCAGTTATAGGGAAAGGTCATATTTAACCAAAAGACCATATATGACCTTTTCTGTCCGCTTTTTGGGTTTTTGGATTGAGAGTATTAATCAATAACGCGAGGGAGGCGGAGGGTGTCTCTGGAGGACGCCTTGCAGAGGCCCGGAGGGGTGTGGACAGGACGTCTCCGCACCTGGCAACAGCAAGGGAGAGGGACGGCCTGTCTGTCAGCCGTGGTGTACCGGCGATGAGGCCGCAGAGTAGCGTCCGGAAGCGATGCCCTCTGCCGGATTGTTACTTTCAGCTTTACAAGAATACGTTTCATTAGGATGAACCATAAAAAGGGTTCGGCAACGGCTCTGCTCAATTATTCCTGCCTGTATGGTTACAGATAAATTTGGGAGACTGGCAGACGAACTTTGGTGGTGGCTACATGATCAACGATGCTGATGGTGCAAAAAATAGTTGGTTTTTCGGCTGGCAACTGTAAAACAACCTATCAGAGCAACTGATTTTGGGAGGAGAACTTTACTACAGCACCGAAGAAGCGGAAGGGGAAAGAAACAGTAGCAGCTTCAACATTGGGGAATTTTTCAATTTGGACGATTACAATCACCTTATCTTCTCCATCGGCGGCGGTCTGTCAAATATCAGTGCATCCAATGAATTCTCGGCCTACCTTGGATATCAGTTGACATGGTAGGTTTTTTGTAAAACTTAGGAGAAATAGAAAGACCAGAAACGGAAAAGAGATTGTCATGTCAGGCCATCATGAATTTATTCCAATCATAAATTCATAATGGCTTATCTTGTGGAATAAAGATCAGTAGATCGAAATTCCCTGGTGTATAAAGGAAAACAGGCTGCCGTAGAAGGCGGTCTGTTTTTTTATGATTCAATGAGCTTAGAAATATTCCTGTATCCTACCGATGATTATTGCGGTACATCAGCAGCCTTGGATGGAACGGTATAATTAATTCCACTGTCAGGGGGGGCATTTAATTTTATTACCTTAATAAAACTATACCCCATATCGGCATGACACTCATTGCAAGATTTCATGGCGGATGAGTACGCCTTTTTAAATGCTGTGAAATCCTCAGCCTCTATTGCTTTATTAACAGGGGTGATTTTAGTATCATAAAATTCTTTCCACATCGGATATTCTTTTGGCTTGGTGAGCGCAGCCGGATTCATAGCTTTAAACATGTATTTTGACATATAGTAAGCCAACCCCCAGTTGTTTTTCTCAGCAGCAAAATACATATTCTGAAAACGGTCCCCTACTTCACGCATCGGTACGGCAAATTTAGGTTGAGCAGCTACAATTTCATCAATTTGTTTTTGTACATTTTCAGCACCACTTGCAAAAATGCTTGTTCCCGCTATCAGCATACAGACAGCGATGAGAATTCTTAATGTCTTCATAGTGTAACTCCTTCTCTGAGAGTTGATATTTGTGGCAACATTGTCTGTTGCCGCCCTGGAATTTAAAGAATTTTTTGATGACGCTTCAGTCGTTTGATTGCATTATATTGTCAGACAGCAACGCAACAACATGAGACCTGCTACTTTTGTGGTGATGCATTCCCCACCAGAGTGTAAACGCAGATGATAGATTAGATAGATTGATAGATTCTGAAAAAACTGATGATGAGGTACGCATTCAATATCTGTTGAGGTTGTTGATATATCAATTCTAGGCTTAAATGACAAGAAAAGTCAAGGCTAACGAAAATTGGTCATTTACCCATGTCATTTGTTGGGAAGTACTTCCTCGGAATGAAATGATAATGTAATTTTTTGCATATTCATATTTTGTAGTTGCACAATCAGCCGAGTCATTCACTTCAAAGTTACGACCAACACCTCGCCTCAAAAGTCATTTTAAGGAGGTGCTTCAAAGGTGGAAGATAGAAATTGTGGCTAATAAGAATAAGCGTGTGTAAAAACCAGGAGAATTTTCAGGAAAATATTACGTTAAAATTGTTGTGATGATACGTAAATGTTTCAACTGATATGAGAGGTTGGACCTGTTTTTGTCGGATCCCGTTCTTCCAATCAGAGAATGGAGATTTCAGGTTGAGATTGGTAAGGCAAACCACCTGATGCCCAGAATATGATCAATTTTGGAGATTGCTACTATTCAGGCAAAGCACATACTCAGGATAAGCTGATATTGACCATTCCATCACGAGCTTACGATTGCCAGTGACATCTTATCCTAAGAAGCTTCCCGTGCAGTCTAAGATCATTCAGGAACTCATATCAACTAGTGGTATTGGGCTTTCGCTTTACATAGCCAAGATTTCTCTTATGCAAAGAAAAAGTGCAAAGACTGTCTCCAAAATAAATTCGAAATAATCTCTATTTAGCATTTCTAATTGTCACAAAATTTTGATAGCGTTATCTATAAGTAAAGTTCTCTATATAATTGGAATTACAAAATTTGGTGAAATTATATCCAACGAGGGAATCGACAGGTCCCCAATGTTTCTGAGAAACAGCTAGTGATGTACTCATTCCATGTGTTTTTTCGTCACATTCAGTTTTTTCTTGTGGATGGTCTACGGATACTATCCCCTTTCTTCAGCCTTCCACCGTGAATCACCCTGGAGAACAGGCCTTCCTTCGGCATGATGCAGCCGCCGGTAGCCCTCTTAATAGCGCAGCCATCGTTGTGGCAGTGTTTGCCGATCTGGGTGATTTCCAAAACCACTTCGTCGCCCAGCAGCAATTGTTCACCGATTTGCATGGTGCTGAGATCCAGGTCGCGGGTAATGATATTCTCGGCAAAGGCCCCGTTTTTCAGAGTCGGTAGTATTTCTTTTACCCTGTCTATGGACTCACCAGCCAGGAGGGAAACCTGGCGATGCCATTTTCCGGCATGAGCATCCGCCATGATCCCCCAGTCATCTTCAAAGATTGCTTCATTGATCTCGTGTTTGACCATCCCTTTTTTCGCACTGCTGCATATCGCCTGAATCTTCCCCTGGTTCATTGTCCTATCTCCTGCCATTTTAAATGATTCTGCCGATTCCGATCACCTGAATCAACCGCCGATGGTAGCCATGGATTCACGGCTGCCGTGGTTCTTTTTTTCTGCTGCATAGCCGTTTTCAGGCTTATCCATCACCGCTCTGGCAAGGGCATCGGCCAGAGAGTCATCCGATATCGACCTGTCACGCAGCAAGGCCCTCAGATCAAGGACGCCGCTGTCATAAAGACACGTTTTCAGAAGGCCGTGGGATGTTATTCTGATTTTGTTGCAATTCGTACAGAACTGTCTGGAATACGAGCCGATAATACCGATTGTACCGGCAAATCCAGGGATAATGTAACACCTTGCCGTGCCGCTGTTATTGAGAGATCTGTGCATGGCTGGGAAGTTTTTTCTCAATTCAGTGAGTATCTGTCCAGTATCCCACCGATGGGCAACATCCAGTCCCTTGTAGCCGTTAAAGGGCATCTGTTCAATGAAACGGACTGTTAGAGGGCGGGTTGCGGCAAGAGCCGCAAGAGTTGCGATTTCGCCGGTGTTGACACCATCCTGGACCACAACATTGACTTTTACAGCAATTCCTGCCTGTACCAGTAGCTCTAGAGTATCCTTTACCTCGTCCAGTACATACCGATTGGTTATAGCGGCGAATCGATCCGGGTTCAGACTATCCAGGCTCAAATTTATGCCGGCAATACCCAACTGCTGCAGGTGCGGCACATGTTCAGCAACCGTCACTCCGTTGCTGGTAATATGGACGGATTCGATGCCTGGAATCCCATGGACGACCTCCAGCAATTCCATGAAATCCTGGCGGATGAAGGGCTCACCACCAGTCAGGCGCACCTTGCTGATGCCCCGCGACGCGGCAACTTTAATGATCCGAATAATTTCTTCAAAAGAAAGGAGGTCATTGATCCTGCTTGCGGCAAGACCTCCCTTAGGCATGCAGTAGCGGCAACGCAGGTTGCAACGGTCTGTAACTGCGAGTCGAAGATAGGTTATGGCACGACCGAAGGTATCAACAAGTTTATTTCCGGAGAGCGGGTGGTCAAGGAAGGGTGGGACAGTTAAGGTTTGTTTCTGCACGTGTGCTCCTTTCCAAAAAGAGGGAGGCGGGGCCGTTTCCAGCCCAGCCCTGTCGGTCGCCGATCATATCCCATGAGGACGTAGACCTGTTGACTCGGAGTGGATGAAATCGTGTCTGGGGAAAGTATTCTACATTGTCTCTTCCTTCGTAATACTGAGTTTATAAAAAATTCCAGGCAGCGTATCCGTTATTTGCGGGAGGCTGTCAGAATTCAAGGACATGGTGGTTGCTCTCTTGTTAACAACCAAAGTCTTCTGGCGTGTCAGTATTGGGTGCAGGTACTGGTAGTTTGGCTCCATGTCTCTCTTCGTTTTCTTTTTGCTTAGGTGATGTATTTTTCAGCCAGGTCCGATAAGCATCATAGCCCCCTTGCAGTGTATAGGCATTGGTATATCCTAGTTCGCGAAGCACCACGAGATCATGGATGGCCCGATGTTGACTGCGGCAGATAATGAGCAGGATCTTACCGGAATCAGGCTTAGGCAATATAGCAATATGCTGCAACACGGTTCGAAAGGGAATATTGATCGATCCGGCGATATGGCTCACAACAAATTCATCCGGATCCCTGACATCGAGAAGAAAGTAATTTCCCAGCCCTGGACCTTTACTGTAATCCGCTCCGAATGCAGCAACCTTGACCCGATAACGATTCTCCGGCATGCCTTGTAAATACTCGTTGCCTGTCTCCGCCAACACAGCACGATTATATTTTGTCCATATCTCTTCATATTCCGGGAATTTGCTAAGGGCCTGTCGTAAGAGAGTGCCAGCCTGGTGAAAATGGTTGCTTGCATACACCGAATCCGCCTCTGACATGATTCCTGCAATTTTTTTCGATGGGGCAACCGGGAGAGCGTTTTCCCCTTTGCTTCCCGGGCCATCAACCCTCTCCGGGCAGGCGCCGCTGGGTGTTTTGCTGCTCTGCGTACTTTTCAGCCAGGAGAGGTAGCCGTCATAACCGTCCCGCAGGGTCAAGGCATTTGTGTAGCCAAGCTCTCGCAGAATCACCAGGACATGGTTGGCCCGATGCTGACTACGGCAGATAATGATGAGAGTTTTTCCCGTTTCAGGTTTTGGCAGGCGATCGAGATGGTTGAGTACCTGCCTAAGGGGGATATTAATCGCGGCGGAAAGATGGCCCTTGGCAAATTCTTCCGGTTGACGAATATCGAGAAGAAAATAGTCAGTGCTCCCCTTTCGCAGATCATTCGCCAGGCAGTGACTCTCGATACGATACCGGTTTTTCGGCATCGTCGATAGATAGTCATTGCCGGCTTTTGCCAAGAGAGCACGATTGTATCGATTCCAGACTTCGGAAGAAGAGGAAGCCGCAGACAAGGACCTGCGCAGGATTTTAATCGCCTTGGGATAATCCGAATGACTGAAGGCCAGATCCGCCGAACCTATGGCCTGGGCAATTTTATTTTCCTGTCCCGGTGAGGTTGGGGGGGCGGACCACCCCTCCCCCACCTGCAAGGACAGGACGAAAAGCAGAAGCATTGTCAACAAAGAGGCCAGGTGCTTCATGGTCTTCTCCTTAGGCCTTGACCACATCGATAAAGGAATCGTAGAAGGAACATGAGCCGCCAATGGGATCAGACAGGCACATATTCTTTACGACTGGATCAACAGCCATAACCGCATTGGGACAGATGCCGGTTGCCCGGCGCACGTCGCCTGTAACCACCCGACCATTGACATTGACATCGCTCGCACCATAGGCCCAATGACCGAAGCTCCAGGAGGCGCAGACCGTCCCGGGCCTGATTCCCTCGACCACGCTGAGTCTGCCCACCACATCTTTGTTGCTGGCGCCAGTTATAGGTATGATCCCTTTTTGATTATCGGCGCTGACAAGACGCACTTGATCGCCATCCTTAAATTTCAAGCGTGCGGCATCGACCGCATTCATCCAGACATAATTCTGGCCAGCCTCGGCCACCATTGTCCAGTAGTCGCCGATGGTTCGTGATTGACCGCCAAGAATATCCTTATAGGTAAACAACTGAAAGGGATACCGGTTATCAAGTTTGATATTTTTTCCGGCAGCATCCTGCACGTCCTGTACTATCGGCATACCGGGCAGATGTTCACCCGTCATGCAATGCTTGCCCAGGGCAACATCTTCAGCAAAGATATGGAATTGGCTCTTAAACTGATGTTTGACATATGCCCCTTTGTACGCATCCCCTGCCGCCTCGAATCGACCGCCCCGGTTGAGCACGGTAATCGTCGCCCGCCAGAGGTCCTCATTATTCCCCACGGCTTTTTTCCAATATTGTTCATCAAATACCGCAGGCGTCAGGTGGCGGCGTGCATTACGGAATATTTTCACCTCCTCGCTGGAGGCCGGTTTTACCCTGTCTTTTCCATTTTTATCCCCGGAAGCGATATTAGCAACCATCTTTAAAAAGTAATCATCGCGGGTCAGAAAGTCGGACCCTGGTCCGAAACCATCTTTTCCATACCCCGAGGCCTGCAATTTTTCTGCGATGGCCAACATAACCGACTCCATGGATATTGGTTGTTGCCGATTAAATACCTTGCAGGTTTCGACCATGGATTCCACTGCCGGCTGCCGAACCTTGCTGCAGACTGTTGCAATATTCGGAGCAGCGTGGGGCGTTCCCCAGCGCTCCCAGATAGCAGTATCAGGGAAGATATAGTCACAGTACATGGAGGACTCGCCAATGACGATGTCGTCGGCAAAGAAAAGCGGGATCTTTTTCGTGTCGCGGAGAATTTCCAGGATGGCATTGGCTCCCGGAACGGAAAATCCGGGCGTGCCCTTGTGCAGATAAAGTGCCTTAATAGGATAAGGATACCCATCGGCGACACTGGGGATAACCTCCTGATAGACACTGCCGGTATAGGGATACCACGTCCGTTTCGCCGGATATCCATATTTAAAAAAGAGGCTGCTGTCCTCATAATGCAGGCTTTCCCGGCTGACGTTGATGCCGAAATGGCCGAGCTTGTTTGGATGCATCTTGGATAGGGGGAATGGTTGCCCCTCTTTGCTGCCATCTTCGTGCCAATGGCCGCCTCCCTTCAGCAGACCTCCCTTCCAGTCACCATTGCCGACCAGAAGGTTTAAAGTGAGAATTGCCCGGGCGTTATGATAGCCGTTGGTATGTTGCACGGGGCCGCGATACAGATCGGCCACAGCCTTTCGGCCGTGATCGGTAAACTCGTGAGCCACCTCGATCAATTGCCTGACCGGAATACCGCAATCATTCGCCCATTGGTCAACAGTGTGCTCCATGACCATATCCCGCAACAGGGCAAAGACAGTCTTATACTTCATGCCATTCATCTCACCTTCGGCATACAGATCTCCTACCACCGGTGAATCATCCTCCTTGTAGGGATCAATCGAGGTAAGTTTGCCGTTTATGCTGACAAGCAGGTTATGCTCTTTGCTCAAACCGGCATCGTCACTGCGTAAAAATTTAAGGCCCGTTTTGCCGTCAGCGGACAGCAGAACCAGATGGGTGGCATCACACCAGGTGGTATCTCCATTCTTTTTCGCCGCACTCCGGTTTGCTGCTCGCAGGTAGGTCTCATTGTAGGTCTGGTTCTCAATAATCCAGCGCATTATACCGAAGGCAAGTGCTGCATCCCCTCCGGGTTTCACCGGTAACCAGTAATTGGCCTTGGCAGCGGAATTGCTGCAGCGAGGATCGACCACAGCAAACTTCAGGCCATTACGGGCCTGGGCATTGGTGATATACGATGCCCAGTTGGTGGGACCGAAATTGGCCTCAAAGGGGCTGGTACCGAAAAATATGATAAACTCACAGTTTGATACATCGGGTTTAAAATGTTCCGGGCCGTTTTTATAGTCTTCAAAGACTTCCTTAAGGCCTGGATGATATTTTCCTCCCTTGTAAGTGGAGCTGAATTTCTTGGTGGCAATATGATGAGACTGTTCACAGACGGTGGTGTGCTCAAACCAGTTTGCTGAGCCGAGGGCATCTTTTAACCAGCGTTTCGAAAATTCCTTGCGGCCGTGTTCGATACGGCCGGCCAGAAAGACAAACTGATTGTTCTTCGGCCCCATATCCGGAAATTCAGGATCAATGAGCTTATCAAGATTGGCCTGATGAAGAGCCTGAAACCGTGCTGCAGTCATTTCGTTCTTTGCCACTTTTTTGGCATCGGCCGCCAAGGCCTTCATCAGATTGGGATCACGGACCACCAGGATGTCCTTCAAGCCTTCAACATGCCCCTCACCAAAGAGGTCCCCGCCGTTGACAACCTCATCCACAGCCTTGTCAAAATCTATGGTCACCCATTTGCTGTCTCCACGTTTGGTGCCAGGTTTACGCTTCAAGACCTTTCGAATCCGATAGGGATCATACATGGTCTGTACCCCGGCCTGACCTTTGGGACAGAGGCGGCCATCATGCATCATCGCCTCTTGTGGTGAGGTGTCATACGAGAGGTGCGGGTGCATATTCACCGGGCTGTAGGGGTTGCCATCAACCTTGACCATGGTGCCGTTGAAAATTTTCACCTTAATGGTACAGGCCGTGTGACATTGCAGACAACAGCTGTAGATGGCATTTTCTGCCTTGTCAAAGGGATAGGCGTTGGCGGCAAAGTCTGTGGCTGCCCGGGCGATGCTGTTGGAGAACAGCTCCATTCCCGGGAGCTGAATTGCGGCCAGGACCCCGCCGAAAAATGCGCTGCTTTTTAAAAAATTGCGGCGGGTCATGCTCATCTTTACGCCGTCTATTTCAATACTATCCATGTTGTTCTCTCTCTTTTTGTCTTTTGTACTCGTCATTATGCCACCTCCACGTTTTCCGGTTTAACAATGGGCAGAAGCTTTTCGCCTATCAGGAAGATCAGGACCCCAAAGGAAGTAACCCAGACTGAAACGAGCCATTCCATCATTGTCGGGAGATAGGTAAACTTCAGGCCGGGTCCACTGAAGGCATATTGCAGGCCTGGAATCTCCGGGTTGATCTGGGCCGGAATGACAATATTAAAACGTACGGCAATAAAGGTGACGGCAACCAGAAGACAGGCCAAGGCAATGGCCCCGCCTGCGGGTTTGTCCGGTGATCCTTGAGGAACCGCAATGGCAAAGAGAATGACGACGGGAATAACCACTCCCAGCAGAAAATGAACGATCCAGAAGACATACCAGTAGTGGCCGCTCAAAATAGCCTCCAGTGGCAGTCTTTCGGCAGGAGCCAAAGAGTAGAGCTTGACCAGAATCTCCGAGATCTCCAACAGGAAATCAAAGAGCACCAGGGCCAGAATAATTCGACCGAGGAACTTCATCATATCATTGAGCTGTCTCTTATTCTCACCCGGTCCCCATATATAGACAACTGCCGTCAGCAGAGCACCGCCGGAGGCCAGGGCACCAACAAGAAAGGCAATGGGCATGAGCCCACTGTTCCAGTGCGGACGGGCCTGAATCACACCAAACAGTGCGCCGACGCCTCCGTGGAAAGCGATGGCCAAAGGCACGCCGATTGCGCCCAACACCCTGAGAAGTGACCGGTCTTTTTCCTTGGCCGTAACCGAGGTATCGGTTGAGCCAAAGGTCAGTATCCCAGCCAGGAATTTTGAACCGTGTTTTCCGGTCCTGGCTGTCTCGATCAGATCGACACGCAGAGCAAACCATAACTCGACCACAATGAGGGCAAAATAGGCCGAATAGAGTATCCCCATCCAGGACATCATAGAGTATAGGTTCATATGCAGCAGGACATTGCCGACCCGGCCCATGTGACCCAGATCCAGCCAGATAGAAAGCAGGGCAGCAATAAGACAGCCAAGGGCTGTGAACAGAGCCAGCTTGCCGATCTTTTCGAGCTTTTCAATTCGTGCAACATAGACAAGACTGGAAAGCAGAAAAGAGCCTGCTGATAAACCGATAAAATAGATATAGAACGCAACCCAGAGCCCCCAAGGGATATAGGAGCCGTAATCCGTCAAACGATGGTCCGTGGTAAACCGTAAGAATATGCCGTAAAGACCGATGCCGAAACCAACCACTGCGATCAGCCACACTAGTCCTTTAATTGCCTTTTTCATTATGATCCCTCCTCTTATATCAGGTAGGTGGTTGTTGGCTCGGTTCCTTCCTCTTCCCGAAGCTTTCTGGCCCGTGAGGAACCAAGGAGCTCGGCGATAAGACTCTGCGGGTCATTTGCATCACCAAAATATGTGGCATCACCTATACAAGTGGTAACACAGGCAGGTAGAAGGCCTTTTTCCACCCGATGAATGCAGTAGGTGCATTTCCGGGCATTACCGATGGGTGAACTCTCGCGGTCATTGCGCGGCCATGCTTTGCCGTATTCAAAGCAAGGATCCTTTTCATATTGCATAATCTCCGGAGTGCCGTCGGTATAGAAAAAGCCTTTATCAAAGGTCCTGGCGGCATAGGGGCAGGCGCTGATACAGTAGCGGCAGCCGATACAGCGCTTGTAGTTAATCTCCACAATGCCATCGGCCCGCTTCCAGGTGGCATTGGCGGGGCAGACCTTGACACAGGGCGGCTCTTCACACTGCATGCAGGGGCGAGGTAGGAATGTCTTACGGACATTGGGGTATTTACCGACCTCGGTTGCAACCACCGGCCGGTATACAACACCAGGAGGCAAGTGATTTTCGGCTACACAGGCTGTGGTACAAGCGGTACAGCCCACGCATTTAGCCTGATCAATAACCATCGCCCAGTGCCGTTTGGCCACGGGCTTTTTCAAGGCACGCAGCAGATCATCCGTCATCTGCCGCCTGATTTCATGCCGTTCAACGTCGATTAGGGCCATTGACTTCTCCTCTCGTTTTTTGGGTCTGCACAAGATTGATTTTGTGATCCCTGTTAGATGTACTTTTGTATCCTGGAGGAGTGCTTGCACAGGATGTGCCAGAAAATATTCCCTGTAATTACAAGGGGAAATCCGAATAAGACGGGAGGCCTTGCTGAGAGGATAGACAGTTGCTGTCTATTTTTTAAGCAGTAACATTTTTTTGCGCAGGGTCATGCGATTAATTCCCAGTAAATCGGCGGCGTGCACCTGATTCCCCTGGGAAAGGGCAAGGGCTTTGTTGATCATCAGGTTTTCCATCTCGGCAAGCAATTGATGATAGGGCCGGGATTCACCGCGGGCAATGAGTTTGTCGACATGACGATTTACGGCAAGGGCTAAGACATCTTCAGACGGATCATTCTCTTCGATAACACAATCGTCTTTGCTTATGTAGCCGGCTTTTGCCAGGATAGTGGCACGGCGAATCACATTCTCCAATTGCCGTATATTTCCCGGCCAATGATATCCGGCTAAGAATGCCAAGGCCTCATCGGTTATGCCCTGGACCGGCGGTGAAACATGATTGCCAAAACGGGCAATAAAATATTTCACCAGGAGCGGCAGATCATCGAGGCGTGCCCGCAGTGGAGGGATGTTTATGTTAAAGACATTTATTCGGTGAAATAAATCACCACGAAAGGTGCCTTCCTGTACCATTGACGCAAGATTTTTATTGGTTGCGGCAATGATACGCACATCGGTAAGTAGCGGTCGGTTGCTGCCCAGTCGCTCAAATGTGCCCTGTTGCACTACTCTCAGGATTTTCACCTGGGCCTGCAGGGATAATTCGCCTATCTCATCAAGAAGAATCGTGCCGCCGTTACACTGTTCGAAACGGCCGATTCGCTGTTTTACGGCACCGGTAAAGGCACCGGACTCATATCCGAAGAGTTCGCTTTCAATCAAATCATCAGGCAATGAAGCACAGTTCACAACCATTAAAGTCTGTTGGTGGTGCCCGCTCTTCTGAAATACGGCGCGGGCGACCAATTCCTTGCCAACCCCGGTTTCACCTGTCACCAAAACAGGCAATTGGGCGGCAGCAACCATGCCGATCTTCTTACATACCTCGATCAGGGACGGACTGGACCCAACAATACATTCTCCTGCCTGCGGCAGTGTCTCGGAAGTTTCACATTCAGCTTGCAAGGCCTCCTGCATCCTGGCTGAGGCCAGGGCCTTCTGTAACACCAGACGAAGATCCTCATTATTAAAAGGCTTAACGACATAATCAAAGGCACCGTCCTGCATGGCCTGCATGGCTGTTGCCGAATCGGCGTAGGCAGTCATCATAATCACGGGTAGGCAGGGATGTTGCCCATGGATACCTTTTAAAGCAGTCAGGCCGTCCATTTTTGGCATACGAATATCCATCAGAACCACCTCCGGCGATGAGGCTGCTACAGCGGCCACCCCTTCTTCGCCATTTTCAGCGGTAATGATATCATACTGGTCGCTAAAGGTTCGTTGGAAGGCATAACGAACCGATTTGTCGTCATCAACAATGAGGAGTTTTGTCATAGGGCAGGATCAGGATGAGTGACGTTCCTTGATTCAGTTGAGAGACGATATCGAGGCGGCCACCATGCTGATGAGCAATATTCCAGGCAACAGTCAGTCCCATACCGGTCCCTTCATTTTTGGTAGTAAAAAACGGATCGAAGATATTTTTTAGATTCTCCGGTGCAATACCACAACCCGTATCAGAAAGTTCGCAATGCAGTTCATTTTCTCTTATGCCTGTTGTGATATTCAATACCCCTCCATTGGGCATGGCTTGAAGCGCATTGAGAATCCCATTTAAAAATATCTGCTTGATCGAGGCACTGTCAAGCTGCAATAGCAGGAGTTCGGAACACAAATCTGTCTCAAGCCGAACACCTGATTTTTCGATTTTTGTCCGAGTAATGGCCACAACATCCAATATAATCCGATTGATATCTGTTGCCTTAAAAATCAACTCAGAGGGTCTGACTCCTTGCAGGAAGCGACTGACAGTCCCGTCAATTCGATCCAACTCCCCGATTATAACATCGATATCTTCATCGCATAAGGGTTCTTCCTCTTCACTTGCCCGTTGCATCAGCATCTTAATAGAGGTGAGGGGGTTCTTGATCTCATGGGCAAGTCCTGCGGAAAATTCACCCAGGGCATAGAGCTTTTCCGTCCGGACCAAATTTTCTTGAGCCGCTTTGATTGTGGAGATCTGTTTTTTCAGGAGGCCTGACAGCCTGTTGAATGTCATGGCGAGCTGTCGGATTTCACCAACACCGGTTGCCTGGATTTCCTGCTCCAGATCGCCCTCTCCCATACGCCGAGCAGCAGTATTTATAAGCAAGACAGGACGAATCAGGATGCGCGCAACCCATAGACCGGCAAGAATGCCGAAAAAGGATATTGCGGTCGTTGCAACCCATACCTTGTGACGGGCAAGCTTCAGTGTATCTATTAATGGTGATACGGAAACACCCAGACGAAGATAGCCGATAACATCGGTCTTATGGGCGACAATGGGCAACAGAAAATCTGCCGGTTTTTCAGCCGACCATTCTTCAATATCTAACTGGAAAACAGGCGTCTTGGGCGGTGGGCTGGGTAGGGCGGAGATTTCGCCGTTGAAAGAAGCCCTTTTCTCGGAAATGAGGACCGTCCCGTGTTTATTGTAGATACTCCCGTAAAGCAGAATGGAATCCGGGATATTCAGATAGGAATGGATCAGCGTATACAGCGTGAAATTCTCCTCATAGAGGAGAGGTTCTACAGCCTGACCGGCCATAATTTCACCGAGTTGTCTGGCTCGGACACGAAGGTCATGTTCCAGGGTGTTTTTTTCATCATGGAGTATGAGGGAGGCGATGGTCACCGCCGTCACAAAAATGACCAGCACAATAGAAAGCGATAAGCGAAGCGCTATACGATCATACCATCGGACAGTCTTCGACTCATTGGAGTCCACGCTACTCATTCAGTGATGTATTCAAAAGAAATGCTGAAGTGTAGAGGGCTGGATCCGGTACCGTGAAACCATCCATACCGAGTTTTTTCAAGACATCCCGCCCCGTGGGATCATTGGCCATATGGAGTAAGACCTTGAGCAGGTCATTTTTAAGTTTTTTGTCAATATTGGGAGATACCACTACCGGAGGCATGCCAAATTTATCTGACATTTCGATGACTTTAAGTTTAACGGCGGCAGGGTCTGAAGCAGCGACCAGAGCATCAAAAATCAGGCTGTCAACAGCCGCGCCATCTGCAACGCCCCTGGCCACCGCCTCGATGGATTTATCATGGCTCTCCGTATAAAAGTCCTGTCTGAAAAAATTCTTCTTCTGATATCCCATCTGCCTGATTCTAGCGGCAGGATAAATATAACCCGTTAATGACAGAGGATCAGCATAAGCGAATATATGTCCTTTGAGATCCGCCAATGACTTTGCTTTACTGTCTTTACGAACCACAATATACGAGCGATAGTAGGTATTGCCGTTAATGATAGGCACAGCCAAAAGCTCTAGACCGAACTTCTGCGCGCCTGATATGTAACCGCCCGTACAGGTGAAGGCCATTTGGATGTTGGACTGGGCCAGCAGGTCGTTAATCTCTTCATAAGTGCGCCGTTGCTTCAATTGGACCGGGCGGTGGAGTTTAGCTGAGAGGTATGTCTCCAATTCGGAAAAATGCACCAGAGTACGAGCGGGTGAGGCCATTGCCGAAACAGCGAAATAGAATGGCTCTGTCTGCATAGGGGAACCCGACCATGATTGAGTGCTCCCCAGTAAAAGAAAAGCTGCAACCAGACTATACAGTAAGACGTTGTTTTTGAATTTTCGCAAACGAATGAGCGATGCCATAAGTACTTGTTTTTAAAAAAGTGAGTATAAATGGAGATTGATGTAAACCCTCCTCGCGATAAACTGAGAAACCATAAAATCTTTCATTCTCCTAGATCAACATTTGGCTAAATAAAATTTAACGACCAGGGTGATAAATCCCTTTCCACAAGATGTCAATTGCGGAAGCCTATAAAAACAGATACTTTTTTTAATCAGCGCTTGCAACCTAAAAAGCAATGGAGCAATGGGAAGGTCATTTGAAAATCACCTAACACAAAAACAAAGAATATTGGCGTGGAGGTAATTAGCTGTGTAACCATAACCGTCCAGAGACTTAAGAAAAATTATTAATAAAAACTTGGAAATTTGTTTTTATTATGCTTAACTAATTTAGTGATAACCAACAAAAAACAGCATACGTTTTAGGTGGGACGCTAATTGTCCTACCAGCTATGGAATAATACTCCAAAAACGAAAATCATTCGGAGGGTTCCATGGCAAAAAACTGGACGGCAAACGAGGTCGAGGTGCCAGCGGCAAAACACCATTTGTCGCCTCAATTTCTTTAACCAGTAAAGGACGGCCAAACAGAATGCGGCTGAGTCGGGTCACCGGCTTTTTGAAAGATGAAATAGCATCATGGGCCCGAAAGCACCTGAGTCCTTTCAGTGTTGTCATCTCCGACGGTTTAAATGCCTGTCACCTTCTAAGGTTGGCTGAGATTCGTTGGTAATCACATAAAAAATAATACGCCTGAGTAGGCAATGCACCTGAGTATTTCTATTAAAAGCGCACTCGATACCATCACAGCGGATGATAATGAAGATATAATACCCAAGAGAATTGGTTCATACGGCTACTGTAACACGAACGAGGTACCTTCCAGCATGGACGCCAAACTTGTATATGGTTGAGCAGGTATGATAATTTTAGTTAGCAATGAACCTATGCTCCTCAATGGATACATCGAGAAATCTGACTACAGATCGGTAACTGCTGTGGATCAGGAACTTGCAACGTTCCTTCTGGGAAAAAATTTAAGGAAATTTTGTTGGTAGTCAGACGGAAAGCACTACCGCAACAACCCCATTGGCTGCCGCAAACCTCGCGGATATGAAGGGGGCTGCCGATATGCGGCTAAGCTGCTGAACAAGATAAGTGCTCCATGAGAACATGCAGGGACTTTCGGAAAACGCCTGAAAGCCCACTACATCATTTTAATAGCGCAGGAGAAATAACGATGAAGGTTAAATTAGCTTGGTTTTTTTTTCTGGCTGCATTGCTTATAACTTCCTTTGCTGATGCGGCATCCTCTGGAAGGTGCGATCAATACGCAAAAGAAGCCCTCGCCCAACTCCGTTATGCTCAGGAAATGAAACTGCCAATCTCAGGGCCGGAGTGGAGCGATAACTACAAGCTCCACTATGCCTGGTGTTTGGGACAGGGGGAAAATGCCCTGGTCCAGGGAAGTTCATTACGACAGACGCTGCTGGACAAGGCTAAAAAAACCGCCAGTCCTGCAGTTTCTGGCGCCATAGGTTCGACCACTATGGCGACAGTCCCGATCCAGATGCAAAAGCCTGTCGGAGCAAATGCCGGCAGCCAAAAGAATCCGTCCTGCAGTCGCTACGCGGAGGAATCAGTCCGACAGAGCCAGATGAACGTACAACTCGGGGCACCTTTTAACGGGCCAGTCTGGAGCAATGATTTTCAGGCTCACTACCAGTGGTGCATCCAGGGTAATAATCTTGCGACTACGCCTATGCACCTGGCAAATCGTGAAAAAGCTCTCCAGGAATACGCGGTCAAATCCGGTAAAGAGGCTGCCAAACTCTATGCCACCGAATCGGTTCGACAGAACCAGGAATCAATTTCTATGGGTACTGGTTTCCCAGCACCGGTGTGGAGCAATGACTTCAGAGCTCACTACAACTGGAGTAGCAAGGGAAATAATGTTAATGCCACTCCGGGCTATTTGTTCAGCCGGGAGAAAATGCTCCAGGAATTTGCCATTCAGCACCATAAAGGCCCCAGCCACAAGATGCAGGGAGTAAAAATAGTCACAACCGGAAAAATTCTGAGCCAACCCAAGCTGGGCGTTATTGCTGCGGCAGTCAAACAAAAAAATCAGAGTGTAACCCTGGCAAAACAGGACATGTTAAGACATGCCATTGGCAACAAAAATGGCGGCAAACTGGAGGTCACCACTTCCACTTCCTTTTCGATTTCTCGCAGGTACCCTGGAGAGGACGTATTTGATCGATATTCCTGAACCCGGCCTGTACAAAATACATCTTAACCTCAAAAAAACAAACCCGGCCTGTTCTGTCAGTCCCCGCATCGACAAACAGAGTGGATATGCCTATCAACTTCAGGCAAAAAACAAACTGACGTCGGCAACAACAATGCCAAAAACAATTTTTGCAACGGAACCTGCGACATTTGAAAAAACATCATCCGGCGCTTTTAAACCCTGGATTGTCAGCGATTCATCTCTATCAACCGTTTCACCTGTATCAGCTGATTTTTATTTCTGGGTAGACAAAGACAGCCTGCCGCCCAGCGGCAAACTGCAGTTTCGTCTTGAAGTGACGGCTACAGGAAAAAACAGCGTCAGCGGCTCCAAGGGAGAAATCGGGGACACTGGGTTTGTCGCCGCCACTCCGACGGCGCTTAAAAATCATTCCCCGGTGACGGGCAGTTTTAATGTCGAGTATACTGTGCCATATAAAGCAACCTTGGCGGATAAATTTGACATAAACGGGTCGCCTGTTCCGTATTCGATCCTGAGCCTGCCTTCACTCATGCAGAGTGGTATGGCCTACAGTGTCATCGAAACACCGGTATTCAAACTAACCAACAAGAAAGGAGCCTATGAACCACCGTTGCTGACCTATTTTGTCGCTAATGCCGAAAGATTGTCATCACAAGATGCTCCCCTAACCAATAACGGTGCTGCGCCCAAGGATCTTGTTCAAAAAGCTGTCAACCCGAATACATGGATTTATAAAGAGGTTTTGTCCAAGGAATACGGGCAAACCGAAGAATGTTTCAGCATAGCGCTTAACGGGGCTTCGGTATGCTCCAGGGCAAAGGCTGTCCGATATTACAGCTGGGATATGCCTGCCCAGGGATATAACGGTTCAGAACTCTTTGACGTGATCAATCCGCCTCTCGGCAGCTATCTGACCGTGGTGTCCAACAACCCAATTTCTACAGGGGTAGCATCTCTGGAACTATTGACCACTCGGGGAATATTGAAGGACGCAAGGCTTATTGCCGGCGACGACCTACGCAACGAGGTGGTCGTTGCCATACGCAATGCCGCCCCTATGAAATGGACGTATGTGGCAGAACTTATAAAAATAGCTGTCTCCGACCAGGCAGAAACCAGTAATGATGCCGATGATGTGGATTTTGGCGAATTTTCCTTGCTGACGACGTCCATTCTGTCCGAACCGTTGGGGGAAAGAGAGATCGAGCTGGGGCCGGATCAGATCCACAGCCGTTCAATGCCTTTCCCGATTGTCGACAATGAGGACCGGCCGCACAATTTTGGCATGCGGCCCCTGGGAAACAAGGGCGGAGACCCGGTCAACAATGCCGGTGCAACAACCTATCCCCAAATGCCGGTATTTGTCATGGATTATGATACGCTGAGCCAATACGATAGACTGGTTTTAAACCTTGTGATGACCGAGCATGACAAACTCACCTTCTGGCAAGAAAACGGGGCGGTTATCAAAGCCTTCTCTAATTTCCTGGCCGAACTGGGCGCGACGGCTGTCAGTGGAGTTGATGCCAAGGGGCTGGCAAAGAGCATCTACGACTTTGCCAAAACCGACTTAAACCCGAATCCCAAGGTACATGACTTTATGGGCAATGCTGCCATCATCTTGTATAAAGACGCAGATTCCGATAAAGACACAGCTTCCGATTTCGGGCTCAAGGGCGACAGTGCCGCTTATTTTTCCGTGGTCGGCCCTGCTGACAGTACCTGCTTTGACATGACCAGTGATAACAATAATGGCCATCAGGCAGAGGTGTCAACTTCCTCAACTGCAGCAACAAGAGAAATATCTCTGCCGTGATCGGGCTTCGCCGGGTGCCGCAGCTCGACAGCTGGGCAGATATTCAGATGGTCAGCTATACCCCGGTTGATGATGCGGTATATCCATTTAAACATCCAATTATACCCGGATCTAAACCAGCTCAACCCATGAAACGGACGCAGCACCTGACCGAAGGTCTGTTATCCAACGCCCATAGCAGTTATACAGAAACCGAGTTTAATGATATCAAAGCCGGTCAGGTAGTTAAAGTCAGAGATCCGCAGCAGCCTTCTCCCTCCGCATCATCTCTCAATAAGGGGGTGATCCTGGGCAGTGAATGGGAACGGGGCCAGCAGACTCTGAACAGTCAGCGCTGGAATGGAAAAGGCTTTACCTACTACCAGGCGCTGCTGGAAGATGTCGCTTCCTATGGCAGACGGACGGCTGCAAATATTTCCTTTACCCTGTATCATGAAGACGTCATCAAGTATGCAGAAGAGGGGTTCCGCACACTTGACATGACCGGTACAGAAGGCCCTGCCCTCTCACTATCAAATCCACAAAGATTCCCGGCACGCATTTTTACAAGGTTGATATTGTCTTGAGGGACCCCGGAGACTGGGTTCAGGAGGTCAATCTGGTGGCATACCTCTATGTAAACTGATGAGATCCGCGCCCGGAAAATCTAAGAAGAGTGTTTAATACGCTGTGGAAATCCTTGCCCTAAGGGCAAGGTCATCGTTCAGAGACTATGCCGAATGAACAGAATCTGAGGTAAATTGTTACTCCGCGGTTGGGTTACCCCAAAAATAACCACAACCGGGAGTAACAATTGAGTGATTTCGTAAGTTATCACAAACGTTATGGTGTTGCCAATACCATATTGTGTGGGTACCCAAATATCGTTATAGGATCATGGAAGGCCAGTTTTCCCAAGATGTCACAGAATTTATACGAGCGTTTTCAGATCAACAAGGCTGTGAGATTTTGGAACTGAATGTGCAGGTCGATCATGTGCACTTGTTGGCTATGGTTCCACCCAAGCTGTCGATCTCTGAATATGTTGGTAAAATCAAAGGTCGGACAGCGATACGGATATTGAATAAGCACCGAAAGTTGAAGCAGAAACCCTATTGGAGTAATCCCTTTTGGGCCAAAGGTTATTGTGTGGATACAGTCGTTCTGGATATCGACAAGATACGCAAATATGTAAAATACCAAGAGGCACAAGAGAAAAGGGTAGAGCAACTTAGATTGTTCTAAAATCATAGACTGGGGTAACCTAACCGTGCACCTGAAAGGGGCAAACGGCACAGTATCCCCTTCAAGGGGTTAACAATACCGGTCCCCAGCCATCTTTAGGTGGCTCCTGGTTTTCAACCGCTTTGAGCGGTTCAGATTTTTCAAGCCACCGGCTATGCCGGTGGTCATGACTTTTCTCTGGTTTGATTTTGATGCACTGGAGGTATGCCAGACTCTCCCATGAATATCGAAGCGATTGACCACATCGTCTTGACAGTCAAAGACATCAATGTCACTTGCGCGTTCTATGCTCAAATGCTTGGAATGCGAGTCACCACCTTTTGTGACGGTAGAAAAGCTCTGTCTTTTGGGGTACAGAAGATCAATCTTCATCAGCATGGGCAAGAATTCGAGCCAAAGGCGAAGGAACCAACCCCGGGATCCGCCGATCTCTGTTTTATCACAGCGATACCTATTCCAGATGTGATTGAACACCTTAGTTTGAATGGTATTGAAATGCTGGAAGGTCCAGTCCAGAGAACAGGTGCCATAGGTACTATCAGGTCAGTGTATTTCCGAGATCCAGATGGAAACCTGGTCGAGTTATCGAGTTATGAAAACGCATAGCAACTCCTGCCCTGGGATGACGTGACAGCACGGAGTTCGAACCTTTACTCCATTTGCTGTCCCAAGAGCTTCAGGAATAAGCTCAGCTATGACATCTCACGACGGAGGTAAATGTGTTCATGGATAATCTCTTCTCCCCAATTCATATTTTGCTGTTAGGTTCTGGATGCGGCGTAACTTTCTGGATAGGAGATATGTTGACTTTGTCCTGAAATATAAACAGGAAGAGTCCTAAGTTGCAGGATTTCTTAAATGGTTGACCTTGCCAATGCGAGTCTCTGCAGCTGTGATATGGTGCGCTCTAGAAACCTCTCATGGATAAGCTTTTGTCCCCAATCCATTTTTTGTTGTTAGGTTCTGGAAGCGGCGGAACTTCCTGGATCATAGTAGACATTTTCAATAATTCAACTTTCTCAGTTAGTTGATGTTTGAAGGGGTAATCTTAATCTAATTAGTGTTCAGGAATTTCTCTCAGACAAATGAGTGTTTGGTTAGTCAACCACTATTTTGAACGTGAGCCTCGATAATTCTGGTGCCTGAATAGAAAATATCCAGAGCGTTCCCAGTAATCAGGCAATTCTTTACCATCATTATTGGCAACGTCTTATATCGACTTTGCATTTTAAATTATTTCTGTTGTTATTCAATTGAGATACACATTGATGAGTGGAGTGGTACGAATATTGATAATAGCCTATTGAGTAGTAAATTTCTCCTCCCCTAAAAAGGTGCTTGCCGAATTATCTTAGGCAGGCGCCTTTTTTTCAAGAGTGGAGTTGATTGCATCAACTCCGATAATCGAGCCCGTCTAAAGGAATACGGTGCCAGGATTTAGCAAAGGCAAGATGTTCTCTTGCAACAGAATTATACCTTTCTCTTGGAACCTAGTGCATGAATAGGTTGCCGTAGGTATTGAAATGAAAAGATTTCTTTTTGGAATTATAATTGCCTTTACAATTATCTTATGGGCATCATCCTCTTTATTGCAGAAAAATAATTATTTTAATACCTCTGCCATCCAGGCTAAAACGTTGGTGATTGATAATATCCTGGAGTACTCAAAAATGAAGATAATTAAAATTATAGACAGGTTAGAAGGGACACTTAATTATATGTTTGAGGAAATCCTCTTCGAGAAGGATGATCTTGATTTATGTGAAGTAAAACAGGAACGCAGGACACGAAATACCAGAAAATCAGTCAACTAGGAAGGACGTGGTTTGTCAGATCACGTCTTAATTACTACAAATTACTTGTACTTCTTCTCAAAAGAGTCCTATATCTTAACCTGGTTTGTTTTTTATATAGCTTCAAGGTTTAATTTTATGTCAGGATAGAGTTTTTTTATGCACTCAATGCATAGTCCAGAGGTGACTTTGGCAAATTGAATAATCCCTGAGATGGAAAAAATACCGACAACTCGCTGAAAGATGGGTCAATGATCAAGGAAAAAAATATACTTAAATCTTATATAATTTCTGCTGGCAAGCCTCGATAAAGCAGCACACTTATTGGGTTGAGACTATCCTGAGGAGGGTTGACCTACCTGTTTAAATGGAAATATGGCAAAATGGAGCAACAGTAAAGAAGAGCTTACCAAAGAGTCATAACCACCCGCCGCTAAAACCCGCCCGCCGCAAACCGCAGGCGATATATGGACAGTTTCGCATCAATCGCCACAATAAGCCGCTACGATAATTTTCGATCATCAGAATAATCGGCCCTTGATTAAGTCCGTAATGCCACGGCGATACCCAGCCATAGGGATTACTGGATTTGACTGGGTGGGTCGGGTTAAACGTCGCTTTGAAGCCGTAAAGGTTATGCTCTGCTAATTTAACCTGGTTAATAAAATAATCGATTGAGGGTAGCACGATCTCGGGTGCAAACGGCAGTGATGCCACCACCGCCCAGGGCGCAATAGTACCGTCATCGGGCCCATATGGAACGCCTCGTCCCAGATAACCGAAGAACTGGCGTTCAATGCCGTTCACCTTGATCGTCTCAGGGCCGGGACCGTCGCTTGCGGTAATTCCCCAGCAATGGCGGTTATAACCGGCAAACTTGAGCGGGTTATCCATCGCATACTGTTGCTGCACATAGGTCGCGCGACGGCTGTTCTCAAAATAGTCGATGCCTTTATCGCACATGAACGTGTCCTGAATGTCATGAAAATCAATCAAGACATGTGAGAGTTGGTGCGTGAACAACGGCCCAGCGTAAAGATAGTTATATCCGTAACAGTGCTCCCATCGATACGTCGAAGTCCATCCGGCGTAGCAACTCTCGGGCAGCGGATGAGCGGGCGAGCCCAGTCCGAGGATATACAGCAGCATCGCCTCATCGTACCCTTCCCAACGGTAGTTAAGAAATCCGCTTTCGGGTTTCCATCCGTGGGTAAGCGTTGTGCCATGGTTTTGCGCCCACTGCCAATCCGCAAGGCGATAGAGCGAGTCGGCAAGCGTGCGGATTTCAAGTTCATCGGCCGTATCCGCATCAAAATACATCCCGGCTGTTAATGCACCCGCCAGCAGAAAAGCGCTATCTATCGTTGACAGTTCGCATTGCCAGGCACGACGGCCGGTTCGCATGTCGAGAAAATGGTAATAAAAGCCCTTATAACCAGTGGCTTCGGATCCGGGACCTTGCGGGCTGTTCCAGAAAAACCGTAAGGTAGTCAATGTTCGTTCTACCGCCGTAGCACGGGACATAAATCCGCGCTTGACGGCCACAGGGTAAGCTGCCAGCGCAAAGCCGGTGGCGGCTATACTTGCAGGCCAGTCCTCCCCGGTCTTGTCCCTCACCAGCCCATTGTCCGGATTGGTCTCATGCAGAAAGTAGCTGAAAGAGACGTCCTGAAGCTTTTCCAACTCAGTGTCGGAGATGAGTCTGCTGTGGCTCATGGCCTGTCCTTCATGTCTATTTTGGACGGCAGCCCTGACCGCTCCAGCGTCCCTGGCAACGTGTCGTTGAAGATTGTCTGAGCTTCCTTCAGGAACCGATGCAGATGAGCCTCTCCCCGGAAGCCTTCTGCATACATCTTGTGGATGTCTTCTGTCCATGAAGGACGCGCCGCGAACCATCCACTCTCGGCCACTATATTCAACCCGCCGATGGATGAGCTGTTGCCGGGAGCGACTTTTTTGTTAAGGCCTTCATCAGCTCGTCAAATGGTTCATTGAATTTCCCGACACCTTCGTCTTCAAGCTGCTGTGTTACCTTGTCGATGCTGATCCCGAGTTCCGGCAATTGTTGCAGTATCCGGTTGGCGTCTTCGATACCTTGTTCGAGTCTTGATTGCGGATCGCCGTGATCACGGTACGCGTCGATGGTTGCCGGCGGGACGGTGTTTACGGTATCGGGGCCGATCATAGATTCAATGTACTTCACATCGCTGTAGTCCGGATTTTTGCTGCTTGTGCTGGCCCAGAGCAGCCGCTGAGTACGAGCACCCTTATCAGCCAGTTTCTTGAATCTCGTACTGCTGAAAATTTCCTTGTAGATTTGATACGCCGCCTTAGCGCTGGAGATGGCCACCTGACCATGCACCTTCCTGGTAATGTTCGCCGTCGTGCTTGATTTCAGGAATTTCTCCACCAATGGGTCCACCAGAGTGTCAATACGGCTTAAGAAGAAGCTGGCCACCGAGGCAATATGGTTCACGGGTTGTCTTTTTTCGGCACGCGCTTCAAGACCTGCAATGTAGGCTTCCGCAACCTGCCGGTAACGGGGCAGGCCGAAGAGCAGGGTCACGTTGACATTAATTCCTTCACTGATGAGTTGCAGGATAGCGGGCAGACCGTCGGCCGTCGCTGGGACTTTGATCAACACGTTTGGCCTGTTCAGAGCGGTCCATAACCGACGGGCTTCCTCAATGGTGCCTTCGGTGTCATGGGCCAGATGAGGATTGACCTCCAGGCTGACATAGCCGTCTTGGCCATTGGTTCTGTCATAGAGGGAGCGGAACTCATCCGCGGCGCTCTGCACATCCCGCCGGCTGATGGCTTCATAGATTGTTTTGATGTCCTCTCCTCGAAGAGCCTGCGCCCGGATGTCCTCGTCGTAATCGTGGCTGTCCGCTATCGCCTTCTCGAAAATGGCCGGATTCGAGGTCATCCCCCGTATTCCATCCTCCTCGATCAGACGCCGGAGCTCTCCGCTCACGATAAGATCGCGCCGGATGTAATCCATCCAGATGGATTGGCCGAGGGTTCCGAGCCGTTTCAATGGGTTTTCTTTGTTCATGGGTTTTGCCTCCAGGGCGGTTTTCTCATTAATTTGAACGGGCATTTTGAACTCATTGGCCTGGTGCTACCAGCCCTGCCGCTACGCCTTGGATTTCACGTAGCGCTGGATGAGGGCATTTGTTGAGCTATCGTGCTTGAGCTGGTTCTTGTCCCCGGTTTCAAGTTCGTCAATGATGCGGGCCGCCAGCGCCTTGCCAAGTTCGACCCCCCATTGGTCAAACGAGTCAATGCCCCAAATGGTGCCTTGCGCGAAAACGCTGTGCTCGTAGAGAGCCACGAGCTTGCCTAACGCCTCCGGCGTCAGTCGCTCCATGAGGATCGTGCTGGACGGACGATTACCCTCGAAGGTTCGGTGCGGCGCCAGCCATGCGGGTATGCCCTCGGCCTGAACCTCCTGTTCGGTTTTGCCGAAGGCCAGCGCCTCTGCCTGGGCAAACATGTTGGCTAGGAGCACGTCGTGATGGGGGCCGAGAGGGTTGAGCGGCTGAACAAACCCAATAAAATCGCAGGGGATGAGCCTGGTCCCCTGATGGATCAGCTGGTAAAAGGAGTGCTGCCCATTGGTGCCCGGCTCGCCCCAGTAGATTGGCCCGGTCTGGCAAACCACCTCAGTTCCGTCAAGCGTGACGTGCTTGCCGTTACTTTCCATCGTCAACTGCTGCAGGTAGGCCGGGAAGCGTTTCAAATACTGCTCATAGGGAAGAACGGCCATGGTCTGCGTGTCGAAGAAGTTGTTGGACCAGATGCCCAGGAGTCCCATGAGTACAGGCAGGTTGCGCTCGAAAGGGGCAGTGCGGAAATGCTCATCCATCTGGTGAAATCCGTCGAGCATGGCGCGGAAATTCTCAGGGCCAATGGCGATCATCGTCGAGAGGCCAATCGCCGAGTCCATGGAGTACCGCCCGCCGACCCAATCCCAGAACTCGAACATATTTGCGGTGTCGATGCCAAATTGAGCCACCTCTCCACCGTTGGTCGAAACCGCGACAAAATGCCTGGCAACGGCAGCGGGATGCTTCAACGCCTTGAGGGCCCAGGCGCGGGCCGTATGCGCGTTAGTCATCGTCTCCAGCGTAGTGAAGGTCTTCGAAGAGATAATGAACAGTGTCTCTTCGGCATCGAGGCCCCGGGTGGCCTCGGCGAAGTCGGTGCCGTCGATATTGGAGACAAAACGGAAGGTCAGGCTGCGCTGGCTGTAATGTTGCAATGCCTCGTACGCCATCACCGGTCCCAGGTCGGACCCGCCGATGCCGATATTAATCACGTTGCGAATCGGTCTGCCGGTGTGGCCCTTCCACTCCCCACTGCGCACCTGGGTGGAGAAGTCGGCCATCTTATCGAGCACGGAGTGAACCTCCGGCACGACGTCCTCGCCATCCACAATGATAGATTGCCCTCTTGGGGCGCGCAAGGCCACATGCAGAACGGCCCGCTTCTCCGTGATGTTGATCTTCTCGCCCCGAAACATGGCATCGATGCGGGCTCGCAGTCCGGACTTGTCCGCTAATTGCAAAAGGAGACCGAGCGTCTCGTCGGTGATGCGGTGCTTCGAATAGTCGAAGTAGATGCCGACGGCCTCGGCTGTCATGCGCTCACCGCGGGTGGCGTCTTCCTCGAAGAGTTGACGAAGATGCAACTCCCTTATTTTCTGATAATGTGCTTCGAGCGCCTTCCAGGCCGCGCGCAGAATGAGGGGTGGTCTTGTTGTCATGTCAGATCTCCTGTTTTCTCATCGTACAGTACTCGCTTTTCCGGTGTTGCCAGAGAACCTGCTTATCCTTGCATCAACATATCTCCCGGTTTTCGAGTTCTGCCACTTTGGTCAGACGGCGGCGATTCCGATAGGTAATTCAGCTCGTTTCCGTCTTTACTTCTGTGTTGTTGCAACTACTATGTGATCATTAAAGTGTATTGGGAGTCCTCTGAGTATAGCCGGCAATTCCCCTTTCAAACAGCGGCTTCCTGCTGATCACAATGTGTGATCAGCAGGAAGCCGCTGTTTTTAAGCATTATGAGACCAACCAGAGGTTATACCGAACGCCCATTATTTAAATGAACAGATCTTCGGGAGCGCTCTTGTTGCGGCCTCAGCAGATATTACAGACGTTCAAAGGTAAACTTCTGGCCCCCGACGGAAACTCCTGCCATGAGACCTCCCGTGGTGTGCACAAAGGGTGCTGAGCCGTTGACATAGTCATTTTCGGCCTGGACACCGCTCTTCGAGGCGGCGCTGGCACCGGCATTGGTACCTGCAGTACCAGCCTGGGCCTGGGCGCCCGTGGTTATGGCAACCGCCTGGGCATTGGCACCGAATTCGAAATTCCCGCTGGTGAATTCATTGTATGCTTTCTTATCCTTGAAGAAAATGATTTCGCTGTAGACTTCACCTCCTATCTGAAACCCGATAGATCCGGCAATCACAGATGATTTTCCCGTTACTGTGCCTCCACGATAGGCCTGCCCGGTACCATAGGATCCGCCGATTACATATCCGGCCTTGCCGATGGCTGGAAAGACTGCATAGCCATATGAATGCTTAAAGAATTTTGCAGTGGCTGGTGAATCGCGAAACACCTTGATGGTGCTCGAAAAATCCTCGCCTTTTGCAGCAAAGGCAACTGTCGATATCCCAAATAGTAAAGCAGCAATTAATAAGAATGGTACTTTTTTCATTTCCGTACTCCCTTGGACGTTATATTTTAATTTCCTTACACCGGGACCTGCGAGATGATCATCGCCAGATCTCCGCCACCAAAACACCTTGCCATTTTTCGTTGATTTTCATTTGCTTTTACCTCCTTCTTTTTGCATTCCCTGTGCCAGGTTTTGATGCCTGGTCACACATCAACCATCATATTGATATTTAAACATTATGAGACGAAGGAGTGTTCAGAGGACCGGTGTCAATAGCCAGAGGATAAGGGTCATATTTGCCCAAATGGTCGAATATAACCATTTGGGACTGCCTGGGATTTGCAGGTAGAGCAACTCCGCCTCATAGGCACTTGCGGGTCGCTTCAAAAGGAAGGGAAAATCTATAATTTTTCGATATTGAGCTTGCGCATGCAGGCGCGTAAGGTGCTGCGGTCTATGCCGAGGATTTCAGCGGCACTGTTTTTGCCGCTTATTTTCCACTGGGTCTGTTCAAGCATTCGAAGGATATACTCCCGCTCGACTGTTTGCAGGGTTTTTGAGCTTGCGGTGAGATTTTTGAACGGCTTCTTAAGTTCATCAACCAGCCGCAGTTTGGGGCCTGACGAGCTGATCACCGCACGTTCGAGGACGTTTTCCAACTCCCGGATATTTCCCGGCCAGTGGTAGTCCTGCAAAGCATGCATAACGCCCGCTGGAATGATTTCAATGGTCTTTCCAAGCCGTTTGGCAATCTTTTCGACGTAAAAATCCACCAGAAGCGAGATGTCGTCCACACGATCCCGGAGAGGCGGCGTGGTGATCGGAAAGACATTCAAGCGGTACCAGAGATCCTCACGGAAGCTCCCCTTGCGGACCTCTTCTTCCAGATTGCGATTTGTGGCGGCAATGATCCGGGTATGCTCGGCAAAGAACCCGCCACCCGGTTGACTGCTTAACTTTGAGCAATAACTTTCGCATCGGTTTGACCTTATTTGTCCAACCGCCAGCCACCAAACAAGAGGGCTGGAGGCGAATGGGGTTGATTTTCAGCGGGGTTCCGACCTTGACGATCCACAGTCTTCGGGGATGGTGTCAGCGGGTTCAGTTTCACAGACTTGGTTTCCTTGATCTCAGAACGCCGAAGCCGATCAACTTGTGCTGTTGTTCATGGAAGCCTCCTTTTACGTAACTTTAAGCGGTTCACGGAAATGGAGGCTTCCTCTTTTTTCAGGAACCATCAAACTTTGATTGTCCCCCGGCAAAGCCGGGGGGGGGTACCTAGAAGAAATTACAAACTTTCCGAGAGAGTGATGGGACCTTTTTCCCGTAATTGATCAAGAAACAACCAAATGGCAATCACATAGGCAATGAAGTCGTTGAAGTGCATTTTC
Source organism: uncultured delta proteobacterium (assembly GCA_963822095.1). GTDB lineage: Bacteria > Desulfobacterota > Desulfobulbia > Desulfobulbales > Desulfocapsaceae > CAWGGS01. The sequence continues at coordinate 5,856 of CAWGGS010000087.1, read as the reverse complement.
TCTATCAAGACATCAATTTCCTATTTGGCACTCTTCACAACAAGGTCGTTTTCCGTTGAGTGCACATCTTTGACACTACGGGCTATTTCCAGCGCTCTGTCTATGCTTTGAGAAGAATCAACATCGCCGCTTAACCGCACTACGCCATTTGTTGTCGTCACAGAGATCTGAGACAATTTGAGTACAGGATCACTTGCTATTGCGGCCTTAACCTTGACTGTAATAGCGGCATCATCCATATATTCTCCGGATTTTTTGCTTTTATCACTTAGTTCATCCCCGACTTTTTCAATCTTTTTGTCTGCTTGTTCAGTTGCTTGTTCAATTTTTTTGTCGGATTGTACAACCACTTTATCAACCTTTTTCCCTGCCTTTTCAGCTGGCCCCTCTTGGTTGCACGCGGCCAATCCGAGAACAGAAGCCATCATAAAAACAACAAGTAAACCCTTACATGATATTCTCATTTTTCAATCTCCTTTTGCAGTTAGAATTTTTTCCAACAAAATTTGGATCTGTATAATAAACATTATTCAGGCCAACCCTGCGGTTTGGGCAGAATCCCATGATCGGTTAGGAGGCCAGATTGGGATTATTCTCAAAAACACTATTGCTAACAGTACGAGTGAAATTATTCCGAGCAGTTCGTTTTTCAAAAACAAGTACTATTCGCAGTGGGCCTTTCACACATTTAATTACTTGTAGCAAACTGAAATCGGTATGGCCGATCTAGAATAAGATTGTGCCTTGTTTCGATTTCAAGCGAACTTATACCCTTCGGCGGCCTTGAAGGAGGTTAAACACAATCACAATCAAGGCTATTACCAGCAGGAGATGTATCCAGCCGCCCAGAGTGTAACTACTCACTAATCCTAGTACCCACAAAACCAACAATATTACAGTGATTGTCCATAACATTTTGCTCCTCCTTTCGAATTGTTGTTAGTTTGCATCAGTTGCGTTTTTGGTAGCGCTCCCCCGACTCGACCACCCCGTCTTTCGTCTCGACAGTGGTTTTGAGGGCGCTGATAGAGCGATGATACTGCAATGTCGACTTGACCAACACGGCAACACGGACGCATCATCAATCGTTTCGCTCAGCCATCCAATTCCGTGCCTCAGCAGTGCCGCTGTGATCAAAGTAGCGGATCATGGCTTGTGTGAATGGCCTGCAGAATATCGCCATGCCATGCTGCCACTTCTTTTCCCCCACCATTCCCAATCTTTCAATGTAGATAAAGTGATTAATCCCAAATCTTATGTCCTCCCACATAGTGCTGAATTCCCAGCCGTGGAAGTCGGTCATATCGAACAGGATACGCAAATATCCATGCCCCCGGACACGTTGCCTGAACTTGTGCACAAGGTATTCGCAATCCATTTTTTGTAGCTTACCGTTGACGTGAACGATGAGCATCTGGCCGCCTTTTTCTTCATTGACCTGAATGGGCATTTTCGATCCTAAAATTATGAAAGGTGGAAAGCCTGCAGGGCAATTCCCTGCGGGCCGGTGAGTTTTAAACCGACTCGACGGTCTATTTAATCTCGGTGGTGGTCTTCTTTTCCATCATGGGATTTTGGGTCGAAGTCGTGGTGGTTTTCATAACCACCACTTTGTCAGTGACCATGCGATTGCCTTTGGTGGTGTAATACACTGTCACCAGCTGATTTTTGTGTTTCAGGATTTCAACCCATAGGTTTTCAGCAATCTCAGGGGGGGAAACTAGTGAGTGACTGAATACAGATGATCGGGAAAAAACCTGAGGCTGCGGCTCTTTCTGAGATCTTCAAGACGACCCCTCTCAGCTTCCGTGAGCGTTCGATCGCCGCCAAAGCCCTGCCACCCAAAAGCTTTGCCGTTTTATGTTGATTCTCATATGATCTTACCTCCTTCTATTTGCATTCCCTGTGCCAGGTTTTGATACCCGGCAACATATCAACCATCATATTGATATTTAAACATTATGAGACGAAGGAGTGTTCAGAGGACCGGTGTCAATAGCCAGAGGATAAGGGTCATATTTGCCCAAATGGTCACATATGACCCCTTCCAGGTTTCCCTGGTGATTATGCATAGCAGATCGTCAGGCAGCCTGAAAAAACAACAAGCACAAACTTTTTAGTTATACCTCCTCTCGGTATTGTTTTTTTTAAGAACGAGGGGCATCATCGAGTTCTGCAAGAAATTTGAGATAGGATTAGCGCCTGCAGCCGATCGGACCGCAAATGCATTTGAAGCGGAGCAGCAACATCTTTAAGATCCAGACAGACACAAATGGTTATATATTCCCACTTGAGCAAATATGACCTTTTTCGTAGGACCGTTGCTCCCTGCCCTGTCCCTTGAGCAATTGGCAATTATACATAACAAAACAAGAAGATAGGTGATACATGTAGCGCTTGGTTCAATAATTGCAAAGTTTATTTCAGAACATGTTTGTTGGATTTCTTTATAGTGCCGTTTTAATACTGGCTCTATAGAAGAATAAGCTGTCAGTAATCAAGACTGGTATTTTTTGATCATCGGACTAAAGCCTATTTCATTTCGTAAAAGGCCTAGATTTTCAGCTTGAGGAATTCAACATCTCGAAAACTATACGCCTTTTTTTGCAGTGTTTTAATTTTATAATTAGTTCCTTCTAGAGCCAATATGGTACCCATTTTCGAATGAGGAGAAAAACGATGACGTCACTCAATCTGTGCCCATTTTGCGGATCGAAACCAGTATTCCGTAAACAGGACCAAGAATATGTAGTTTTTTGTAACGGGTGTTTCACTGTCAGTGATACCTCTGGATCTGAAAAAGAGTCGGCTGACAAATGGAACCGCCGAGCGAATCCCTGGCGTGATATCGCGAGCGCACCGAAGGACGGGAGGACGGTGGATTTGTGGATAAATGGTTACAGGGTGACAAATTGTCAGTGGGATCAGACTAAAGAGGAATGGACGGAAGGCTGGCTTGACGATGAAGGAAAATATCAATCACTCGTAGTAATGTGGGCATCGCCGACTTATTGGATGTTAATACCTGGATCGCCAGAGGAGTGATATAATCGGCATAGTGTTCACAATCCCCATCCCCCTTGTTTATATTCGTGCCATCTCGATAGATGAAACAGGAACACTCCGCCATGGGGAACATTGGCGGCATGCTGGCGGCGCGGGGCCAGATCAGCCTTGTGGCATTCCGTTGTTGTTCTGGAGTTCGCTGCAATTCCTTAGCGTGCTGATTCGGACCACGAACCGCCTTTGGCATTCGCCGACTTACAATTGGTGGCGGTTGCCGTTGAAAAGCCTTGCTCGGCTCGGTATCACGGTGAGCGCCGAGTTGATTGGCATTTTGCTGCCCGGGATGGCACGGATGTTCCGGGAATGGCTCGGATTTTCGGGTTGGATGTTCGCCATGATTTTCCAGCTCATTCCGTGGCTGGTTTTGTTCTACGGGCTGATCATGATTTACCGGGTGGCCCCCAGCCGGGCCACCCGGTTTTCGAAGTCTGGCTTGGCGCGCTGGCCGCGACGCTCTTGATCTGGGGTTTGGCGAATGGCTGTTTCTCCTTTACGAGGTCCACTTCACGAGCTTCAACGCCATCTACGGCGCCTTGGGCGGCATCGTGGCGTTTTCCTGATGTGGATTTATCTCTCAAGCTGCGTCTGCGTGCTCGGCCTCTGTTTTTGCACGGCGCTGGTGGAGGTCCGGGCGAAATCCGCTAGTCCATTGCAATCAACCAGCGGGTGATGAACGTCGCACTTCAACTGGCCAACAAAGATGTTTATTGCCTATTTGTTAACCGCGTCAGTTATTGCAACATTGAAATGATGCAATTTTAGTTTTTAGGGAGAGTGGGCCCTTGGAATAATTATAATGGGAGAAATGAAATGAAAAAAATAGCCATTAACGGTCTGGGGCGTATTGGTCGTCTTGTCCTACGCCAATACCTTGTGGGCAATTATCAAGATCTGGAAATTATAGCCGTCAATGACCTGACGCCAGCCGATGATCTTGCCTATTTGATGCGTTATGACTCTGTCCACGGCAAACCACCCTTTGCGGTGGAAGCAGCCGAAGATTATCTGCGTTTTGATTCAAAGAAAATTAAACTTTTTAGTAAGAAAGACCCGGCAGAGCTTCCCTGGAAATCGCTGGGAGTGGACATTGTACTGGAATGCACCGGCATTTTCAGAAAGCGAGAGGATGCGGCTAAACATTTAGAGGCGGGGGCTGGACGAGTCATTATCAGCGCGCCTTCCAAAAGTGCGGATTTAACTGTAGTTATGGGGGTTAATGAAGATCAGTATGACCCAGGAAAACATCAGGTCATCTCCAATGCCTCCTGCACCACCAATTCACTCGCCCCTGCCCTGAAGATATTGAATGATGCCTTTGAGATTGAAAGTGTCTTAATTACCACTATCCATGCCTATACCGCCAGCCAGGCCATGGTGGACGGCCCTGCGAGAAAAAGAAGAAGGGGCCGTGCTGCCGCAGTCTCTTTAATTCCCACCAGTACTGGATCTGCTATAGCCACTGCCCTGGTTCTCCCTGAACTGGAAGGAAAGATGGATGCTATAGCGGTAAGGGCGCCCATCCCCGACGGGGCCATCACCGATATCGTAGCCTATGTCCGCAAAGAGGTCTCGGTGGAGAGTGTAAACGCGGAATTCAAAAAAGCGGCCCACGGAAAACTTCAAGGTATCCTGGACTTTACGGAGGATGAGATCGTATCGGCGGATATTATAGGCGATCCGCATTCGGGTATTGTTGACGGATCATTTACCAGAGTCGTGAATAACAAATTAATCAAGGCGCTGGTCTGGTACGACAACGAGTTTGGATATTCCGTCCGCATGCTTGATCTGGCGGCCTATATGGCTAAAGAGTGAGAAAAATTGGGATCACTGTTGAATCAAAAATGCTGGCCTCAATCAAAGATTTTGCCTGGGATTTGCAGTGTGAGCGACTCCGCCTCATAGGCACTTGCGGGTCGCTCCAAGAGGAAGGGAAATCTATAGTATCGCTGATTACATACAAAACACAGCCTGTTTCTGGCCGGGTAGTCACTATGTGATAACGCAGTAATGAGGGGGAATAAAGTGGACCCCTGAGTCAAGACAAAAACCCACTGAGTTTAAGCTGTACATTCAACTTCATTCACAGCTGGACGGCGCTGCCCCGGTTTAGCTTTTGCTGTTCCCTCTGATCCTGGCTCCGCGGTTGATGGAACCCCTGTGGAGCGTAGCGGAACAGGGGTTCCATCAACCGCGCGTGGGTACTTATCCACGATAATCGCACCCCCGCCGATCCCAGTTCGATACACAACATCGGGCGTCTTTTGCCACAACGACTGATGCGGGCGCTCACCGTTATAGAAGGTGAAATACTCGGTCAGTCCGGTCATCAGTTCACCCATCGTGGCATATCCCTTCAGATACACGTCCTCATGTTTAACATTACGCCAGAGCCTCTCGACAAAGATGTTGTCAAATGCCCGGCCCCGTCCATCCATGCTGATGGAAATATTTTCCCGTTTCAGTACACCGGTAAAGGCATCACTTGTAAACTGCGATCCTTGATCACTGTTGAAAATTTCGGGTTTACCGTGCCTGCGCAAGGCTTCCTCCAGACAATCAATACAGAACACAGCCTCCATGGTGTTGCTGATCCGCCAACTCAGTACCCGCCGCGAATACCAGTCCATAATCGCTACCAGATAGGCAAAGCCACGCGCCAGTCGGATATAGGTAAGGTCTGTGCCCCAGACCTGATCCGGTCTGACCACGGAAACACCGCGCAACAGGTAGGGATAAACCTTGTGCTCAGGATGTGGACGGCTAGTGTTGGGACCCGGTGCCATCCCG
>CAWGGS010000086.1:0-236981 GCA_963822095.1 uncultured delta proteobacterium | reverse complement strand
TTTGTTAAGAAAATACGCAGTTCCTTAACTATTTTCATGTGCAATTGGGGCTGTTGAGGACATTGTCTTTTGAGCCCAAAAGTAATTGCAATGTCCCGACAATCTTCGTAGGGTAGAAGGCATTGGTGGTCCTCCTGTTATTTTTAAATCTTATTTTGCGCAGGAGGGTATTTGCTCCTATATCATACAAGAAGATATCCCATGCCCAACGACAACACCTCCGATCAACTGCAAGAACACGAACTCAATGAAAAAGAATCTGAAGAGCTGGAAAATGATCTGTTTGAAATGGAGATGATCTATCGAACCCGGTGCGTCACAGTCCCTGACCATAGCAATGTCGTAGTTCGCGAAATTGACGACAAACAGACTGAAGATTAAAGGCTGAAAGTTGAAGGGAAGGAAGAAACACCAGGAACTACAGGAGGAGAGGGGCCTGGAGCAGAAGAAAATACTTCCAACCTAACGTTCAAGGGTAGAGGCGATCTTACGCCCTCCAGGGAAGATACGAGGATTACTCGGCAGTTGCAGGATGCCGGTGAAACGCTGGGGATATCAGTTCTTGACCATAGCATCTTTAACAGGAAGGGACATTACAGTTTTTGGGAAAAAAACAAGCTGTGAGTTTGATGAATTATTTATCAATTGATACATAATATAGAGAGATCATGCAAAGGCCTGAAACGATCCGAACATTCTTGTTGGATCTTTTGAACAACGAACAGCAAGGAGACGGGCCATGAAATCCATTTGTCCCGGTTGTGAAAAAGAAACATATATTGAAACTCTTACCAAACCGGAATCTATCGCAATATGGGGGGAAGTCGTTGAAATTGCATCTGAATACTGCAAATGTTCAGAATGCGGTGTCGAGTTTGAAAATACCCGCGGTGCCGATGCCTTGGACTTGGCTTACCGGGAATTCCGAAAGCGTCATAATATGCTGCAACCCGAGCGTATCCAGGAATGGCGCCGAGGACTCGGGATTACACAGGAGGAATTAGGTGTTCTGTTGGGTTGGGGTGGAGCCACCCTGAGTCGTTATGAAAACGGGGCGTTGCAGGATGAAGTGCACGAAAAGATGCTGCGGATGGCCTATGGAGCCGTATAATCTTATCCGGCTGATTCAAGAATCACCATTGGCTTTCAGCCCGGACAAACATACGAGATTTTTCCCATCGGGAACAAGGATATTCAGATACCGCGAAACGACAGCCCATTTCATTTCTCTTCGCAAAAAATCTGCAAATCTAATCTGACCTTCGATGACCTGGCCGGAAATGCTCCAGGTAAACCGTGGGAGAATCTTGATCGTGTTTATGATAAGATCATGCTTGGAACTTCCGGATAAGCCTGTATATATTGACTGACTTTGTTTCTGTAGTAAAAATAAAATATCTTCTGGGTGCTGAAAAAATCGTTGGAAGATTCCGAGAACCTCCCTTATCCGGAGATAATCGCCTCTGAGAGAGTTGAAGACCTGGAAGCTGAACTCGAGTTGTTTAGAGAAATTGCAGAAGACCTGAAAAAGAGACCTGTGTAAAACCCGATGTCGAATACATGCCAAGAATTTCTTCAACGATGTCTGCTCCTTGATATTGAGGTCAATGAAGAAAATGGTATCTATTCGATTGGCGCTGTTTTCAAAGGCGAGGTTTTTTGTTCTTCACCCAAGCAACAAATCGATAAAAATTTTCTCCATGATCTTGATCAGTTCGGCAAGGACGCTAAGTATCTTCTCGGCCATAATATCATCGAACATGATGTCCCGCGCCTTAAAGAATCGTCTTCAAACCTGGAAATCCTTCGAAAACCGGCGGTAGATACGCTCTACCTCTCGCCTCTTGCCTTTCCGGAAAATCCATATCATCGACTCGTAAAAGACTATCAAATAGTCAGAGACAGTATCAACAATCCGGCAGAAGATGCCGCACTAGCCGGCCGGATATTCTCCGAACAATGGGAGGCGTTTACAAAACAGCTGGCGCAAGGTGTCGATATACCGCTTTTGTACAGGAGCTTCCTGGAGGTTGAAAATACACTTGTCGGCACGGCTCAGGCTCTTAAAGCATTAGGTGTCCCGGCGCTTACAGGAGATGATCTCTACGAGGCATTCTCCTGGTACGCGTCCAAACATGCCTGTGGCGCTGCCGTTCAGGCTATTGTCGATCAGCTTGAGGATGGTGAAATCGAACATCCGCAATTTGCCTATATCTGCGCGTGGTTGAGTGTTGCCGGAGGCAATTCCGTTCTTCCCCCATGGGTACGGCACAGATATCCTCAGATTCCATCGCTGTTGCATCGTCTGCGAGAGGTCTCCTGCGACGTACAGTCCTGCGCTTATTGCAGTCAGCATCATGACCCTGAATACTATCTTAAACGGTACTTTGGTTTTGACGGGTTCAGGGAAACCCCGGTAACGCTCGACGGGAAAAGTCTGCAACAAGAGATCGTCAAGGCAGCCTCTGCCAATGCCACGATTTTTGCCACACTCCCGACAGGTGGCGGGAAATCCCTGTGTTTTCTTTTGCCCGCACTGATGCGCTATCAGCGCAGGAATATGCTCAGCATCGTGATTTCCCCATTGCAGGCCTTGATGAAGGATCAGGTCGATAATTTTTCAAATAACACCGGCACACGGATGGCCGCAGCAATATACGGTCTGCAGACCCTTCCCGAACGAGGCGCAGTTCAGGAGGGTGTACGGTTGGGTGATATCGGTATTCTGTATGTATCGCCGGAACAACTCCGCAACAAATCCTTTATTGCAACGATCAATCAGCGGGAGATAGGCGCCTGGATATTTGATGAGGCGCATTGCCTTTCCAAGTGGGGCCATGACTTCAGGCCCGATTACCTCTATGCCATAAAATTTATTCGTGAATTTGCCGTAAAAGCCAAGGCGATGATGCCGCCTGTCCAGTGTTTTACCGCAACCGCTAAAAATGATGTGCGATTGGAAATCGTCGATATTGTGCAAAGCGAGCTTGGCCTGCGGGTGATTGAGTTTGAAGGAGGGCATGAGCGAACGAATCTGCAATACGAGGTGTCATCGGTAACTCCCCATGAAAAAAATCATGTGCTCCAGGAGCTTATCAAAGCACGGTATGACGGGACCGGCAGTGTTGTCATCTATTGTTCGACCAGGAAGAAAACGGAGCAGATAGCCGAGCTTCTGCAACAATCCGGGTATGAGGCGGAGGCCTTCCATGCCGGGCTGGAGCCGACATGGAAGCGGCGAATCCAGGACAACTTCATTCATGGAGTCACGCCGATTATCTGCGCGACCAATGCCTTCGGCATGGGCATAGACAAGGATGATGTGAGGCTGGTCATCCATGCGGATATACCCGGCTCTTTGGAAAATTATCTCCAGGAGGCCGGACGTGCGGGTCGGGACAGGAAACAGGCTGAATGCATTTTGATTTTCGCAGAACAGGACATCGAGGGGCAATTCAGCCTCAGTTCCCGTTCGCGTTTGACGCAAAAAGACATTGCCCAACTGCTCAAAGGGATCCAATCTGCAGCAAAAGGCCGTGAGAGTATCGTTCTCACTTCAGGAGAAATCATTCGACTGGATTCCGTTGATATTGACCCCGAGGAGTTCGGAAATCCCGATACAAAGATCAGGACGGCGATTGCCTGGCTGGAGCGGGCCGGGCATCTCGAACGAAAAGAGAATAATACCCGAGTATTCCAGGGAAAACCTCTTATGCACAATCTCGAGGAGGCACGAAAGCGCATTGCCGAACTCAACCTTTCAAAACGGCAGCAGGAGCGTTGGCTGGCCATCATGCAGCTGCTCATGGAACGAAATCACAGTAAAGGATTTAGTGCAGATGAGATTGCCAGCCTTACCTCTTTTGGAAAGCAGAAGGATGATCCGGACACCGAAACCGAGGCTCAGCGTGTCATACGGACACTTGACGATATGGCACGGGAAGGTTTGCTGACCAAGGAGACAACGCTCTCGGCATTTATCCGCTACAAGACAAAGGATAGCTCGAAGATTCGGCTGTCACGATTAAGCGGACTGGAAAATGAGCTCATAAAGCTATTAAAGGAGAATGCTCCCGATGCGGATAGTGAAACACCACTTACCCTTGACTTGCGACAAATCAACCAGCAGTTAATCGATGCAGGGTATGAATACAGCACGCCCCAGAGTCTGCGAATCATTCTCTATGGATTGAGCAGGGATGGCAAAGGCATTGCCGGACAGAAAGGAAGCATTACCGTCGCAGCTACGGGAGGAGATATCTACTCGGTGCAGTTGCATCGTGATTGGGAATCTTTGGACAAGACCGTTACAATTCGCCGGCAGGCTGCAGCCGTTACACTCGGCATCATTTATCGCGCGGTGCCATCCGGCAGCAAGCCGAATGGAAACCTGCTTGTCGAGTTTACGCTTGAAGGGCTGACACAGGGGTTGCGCAAGGACCTGATTCTTTTGCCCATGTTGAAAGACCCGTTAGCCGCTGCAGAGCGTGCCTTGACATTTATGCACGAACAGTCGGTGATCGATTTGCAACAAGGGCTGGCTGTCTTCAGACAGGGTATGACGCTGGTCCTACACGAGGAAAACCGTAAAAAGGGATATACGAAAGCAGACTTTGAACCACTGCAGACCCATTACAAGGAACGAAATTTCCAGATCCATGTAATGAACGAATACGCACGGCGAGCCCTTGATAAACTGGCCTTGGCCAAGAATCTGATCGCCTCGTATTTTAAGGATGACAAAGCAGATTTTGTCAAACGATACTTCTCCGGAAGGGAGAAGTATCTCGAACTGGCGACAACCGAACAATCCTATCAGCGCATTGTCGACGACCTTCATAATCGCAGTCAGGAAAAAATAGTAACAGCAAAACCAGACGCCAATATCTTGATCCTTGCCGGCCCGGGTTCAGGCAAAACCCGTGTAGTGGCTCATCGCGTTGCCTATTTATTACGGGTTGAGCGAGTACCTCCTCGGGCGATACTTGTTCTCTGCTTCAATCGTGGAGCCACACTCAGCTTGAGAAGACGGATCAGGGATCTTGTGGGGGCGGATAGCCGCAGGGTGACTACTTTGACCTTCCATGGACTTGCTCTGAGATTGACGGGAAGATCGCTTGTCTCGAATACTCCCTCAAAACGAACTGAAGAGATTGATTATTCACATATAATTCAGGATGCCAACTCGTTGCTCAGGGGGGAGGTCGACGCACTTGGTTTTGAACAAAACTCAGCACGGGATATCCTCGTTGGCCGATTCAGTCATATCCTGGTTGATGAGTATCAGGATATCGATGACGATCAATACGAACTTGTCTCACTTCTTGCCGGGAGAACTTTGGAAGAAAGTGACCTGAAGCTTGCAATCCTGGCCGTTGGCGATGATGATCAGAACATCTATCGTTTTCGCGGGGCAAATGTTGATTTTATTAAACGATTCCAGGAAGACTACAGTTCGTCCGTCCGGTATCTTGTCGAGAATTACCGATCTTCCGCCAATATCATTGAAGCTTCGAACCGGTTTATTGCCCAAAACGTGGATAGGATGAAGACTGACCATCCCATCGTTGTCAATAAAGCTCGGAATAGGCTGCCTAAAGGCGGAAATTGGCAACGTAGGGATCACCTGAGCCAAGGCCGGGTGCAGGTTCTGCAGGTCAAGGATGCGGTGGAGCAAGCTGTTGCTGTGTTAGGTGAACTCAATCGACTCAAAGGCTTGAGCGATCAATTTTCTTTAACCAATACGGCTATACTGGCTCGTGAATGGCAAGAATTGGATCTTATACGAATCTGCTTTGAGGAGGAGAAAATCCCAGTAAATCTGAACTGGGGAAAAAGCTCTTTCCCGGGTTTATCGCGGATCAGAGAGTATTCGACACTGCTGCATTACCTGAAAGAGAATCGGGCGGAGCAATTATCGTCCATCGCGCTTCTGCGATTTCTGCCGGAATTACCTGAAAACGACAATATCTGGCAGGCTCATTTGCGGCTTCTCCTTGATCAGTGGCATGATGAGACGAATGCGCGGCCCCAGCCGGTACCAAAGATTGAGGATTATCTCTATGAGTCCTTAGCTGACCAGCATCGATCGAGGCATCTGAACAATGGGGTGTTTCTGTCTACGGTGCACTCAGTCAAAGGCCTGGAGTTTGATCATGTATTTATTCTGGGAGCCAGTTGGCGTGAGATGAGCGGTACGGAAATGGAAGAGGAGCGACGACTTTATTATGTTGCCATGACCAGGGCCAGAGAAACACTTCAGCTTCTGGAACTTGAGAGCTGGAGGAATCCACATACCCAGAATCTGGTTGGAGATTTCCTGTTGAGACGGCGGGTTGAGGTGCCGGAGAAGAGTGCGTTTCCCAACAAAAGGTACCATATTCTCGGAATGAAGGATCTGTATCTCGGGTATGCCGGAAAATTTCAAAATGACCATAGAATACATGATGCTCTTAAACGTTGCAGAAATGGTGATCAACTCAAGATCGTAATTCGTGATGAGCATATATACCTCACGTATCACGATGGAACAGCCATTAGCCGCCTTTCCAAAGCAGCGCGTGATACATGGATGCCGAAAATTAATTCCATAGTGGAGATAAAAGTCCTCGCGATGGTGAGATGGGGGAAGGCGGACATGACGGAAAAAGAGTATGCGGATCGCTGTATTTGTCAATCCTGGGAAGTTCCTGTTTGTGAGATTTTGTGGAGGGCGGATAAGGTTTAGTCCTTTTGTTGCCTTTCCAAAGGCAGCAGTGTAGCATTTGACATGCGATGATTTTGGCGGATAGTTTCCACGATCATGACAGGTGTTTTAGAGGGATTTTTCAAAGGAGAAATTTTTATGCAGAATACAAAAGGATCCAGCGATTCCAGTGTTGTCATTTCCAGAGTCATGCTGCCCGAAGACGCAAATCCTGCGGGTATCGTGCATGGTGGGGTGATCATGAAGGAAATCGACAACGCCGCCGGTGTGGTGGCCGTCCGACATACCAGGAAGATCTGCGTTACCGCTTCCATAGATCGGCTCGACTTCCATAAACCGTCGTTCATCGGTAATCTGGTGACAGTCAAGGCTAGCGTCAACATGGTTGGGACGACTTCCATGGAAGTCGGCGTCAGAGTAGAAACCGAAGATCTTATGGCAGGTACGATTACCCACCTGGCCTCAGCCTATCTGACCTTCGTCGCGCTGGATGAAAATCAACGTCCGGTTGCGGTGCCACCATTGGAATTAGTCACGGAAGAAGATTCCCGGAGAAACCGGGAGGCGATTTCTCGCCGAGCCCTGCGACTGTCCGAGAAACGAAACGAATCTGCTTGTCAGGAAGATCCTTCCAGGTGTTGAGAACAGCTCCCACCCTTCCATGCCGGCAGGCTGAGTTTCAGGGCGCAAAAGAAGCTTGAAAAAGGTCAAGGTCTCCATTTTGGGTGAACTGAAGTTCAACGTTCTCCAGGACAGTTGCTTCAGGAAGAGTGCCGAGTTCATCCAGGAGGGCTGAGCTTGCCCAAAATTCCAAAACATGGCGCGTGTCTTTGATAATAACCACTCGCAGTTTCTCCGTATTACGTATGCCGGTTGTGAGAAGAGCTGTTTTAATGGCACTTTTATCATCTTCCATGCGAATAGGGATAAAGGCCTTGCGAAGGGAGATGCTTGTTAAGGCATTGACAAGGGTTTTTTCATAATTGAGGTTTCTGAAAAGTTTTTCGGTGATGATGTCTGCGTTTCCAAGGCCAATGCCATTCCCCTGGCTCTTTTCAGAAAGATCGAGAAGGACAATGCGGGTGACGGAAATGTTCTTGGAAAAATCATCCTCCATAAGATCAAAAGCCCTTCCTGTAACATTTGGGTCCATGCCGGCACCACTTATATCTTTGCCGATTTTTCCGATGACGAGAACATCGAGGTTTTTAAACGGAAGCTTTGGGAAATGGGCTTTGGCTTTTTCAAGAAGCTTTATTTCCTGATCAAACAAATCCCAGGAATGTATTGCCTGGATTTCAATGGGTTCATCGTGCTGGTTTTCGACGATTCCTAGAGCGAAACGGAAATTGGCATGTTGTAGAATGCTGTCTCCTGCAGTTTTAATAACTGCGGAGAAACCATGACGAAGAGCAGCTTGATGAATAGCCATTGCGCCTTGATGTTTCCCCATGCCGATACACAGCATTTTATAGAGGCCACTTTCGATCTGTCCCTTGAATTTGGTGTGGGGTTTGATCCGGTTTATAATGAGTGAGTGATCCATGGAAAGACTGTCTCTTGAAAAATAAACCGGGACATTGTCCATAATCTCGTCAATTTTCATCACATCCATGGATGAGAGAATCTTTGCTTCACAATATTCTTCTGTAACGCCAAGAGATTCAAGTACCTTTAACTGTCCCAGACTTTCAGCTCCCCCATGACTGCCCATGGCAGGAATTATTATTGGTATTGCTCCAAGAGCTTTTATTTGATCGCAAAGAGTCTTTACTATGAGAGGAAGATGTGAAATGCCCCGGCTGCCCACACCTATTGCCACATGATGTCCGATCTGTATTCCACTCTGGGGCAGCGCCGCATCAAGGGCTGTAATTACATGGTTTTTCACATCATGAATCGTACTATGAGGATAATTCATGATGACGCGATGTAATGACGGAAGTGGTGTATTTTCTCCGAGGAACGGGTTGATATTCATTGTAGTCAACGGATAAGCAGGTTTTTAGGTTCATCTGTATGAAGCGTACTTTTGTAAAAACTGAAAGTAGCAATCCGGAAGAACCGTTTTTTATTAGCAGAGTAACTGGTAGTATTGTTACCAATAGCAGATTCAACAAAGAATCCGAAAAGAAAATTGAAAAGAGAGGAGGATTCCCTGTTTGTTCAAGGTTTTTTTGTCTACCCGTAACACTTAAAGGAGATAAATGGATCACCCCGACTTCGTGAGTCTGAAATATTTAAACGTATGATCCCAGTATATTACACTGAAGACGAGCGGCGGCCGGAAGAGATAACCTCCGACGGATTGTTGCTTTCGACGTTACCCAAAAGTACGATTATTCCGGAAGAACCATTTTTATTCTTTTGTAATATGTTGTTACTATGTTATGGAATGAAAAATTCGGTATGGCATTACCCAGGGCATGAATTCCATGACATGCTGAATTTGATGTGAATTCGTTTTATGTGTTTTCGAAGAGTTAAGGAGTTGGGTTGTTTTTAGGTACGATTCGAAAAAGTTGGGATAACCTCAGCCGATTTATATCGCAATGAAGAAAGAGATATCCTCTGCACGTTTTGCAATTAAATCCGTCTCCGGCTTCATTTTCTGTATCCTGGCGATGATTTTCGCCTGCTTTACCGGCTTTGCCGGGGTAGTCGCTCTTGTCCCCGCGATTTTTGGGTTTGAGGTCGGGATTCAGAGTGCCAGAGCACTGAAACATATCCGGGAAAACCCGGTGGACAGCAGCAGACAGGACGGATGGAGCACGTTTTCTCTTGGTTGGGCGGCACTCTCGACAATCGGGCAATTGATTGCCATGGTGCTCATGCTTGTCATCCTGGCAGGGCTTCTGCTCTTTGTTGGACTTCAAGGGTGGACCTGGTGGAGTTTGATCGGTTTAGCAGGTGTTCCGGCCTACATTGTGCTGAAAAGCAGGCTGCCGAAAATTAAGCCGCTAAATTTTACCAGACACAGGGTACGGAAGGAGGACGGCAATTTCATCTGGAATTTGCATATCTGGGGGAGCGGGAAAAACCAGGTTCTCATTCCGGCATCCTCCGTTGATGACGTCCGGATCCTCGACAGCGTGCAAACTGGAGAATTCGAACAGGTCCATGAATCCGCACGGCTCGGCAAGTATAAGCTGCAGCAGGCCCGGGAACTGTATCGCTGGCAACAAGGCGAAATCCCTTTCCCGCGATATTTTCTGTCGTATTCCACCACCTCATACATAAGCGAGCAGTATAATGTCCTCCTCACCGGTCCGGATCTATTTTGGCTGGTCTCCGTTGATAAAGAGACTGCCGAACTCCTCCGGAAACATTTATGATTGAGGGTGGATCAATTCTCCTTAATCATTTGTTCTTATAGAGTTTAAAGTGTTTTTCTGGGAGAAGCTCAGTTGGAAAAACAGGCCGATGTCACTCTTACACTTTTCCAAGTATTCCTGGTTAACAGGTTTTCTCAATCCGTGAACAACGAATTGATCAGAACTTGATGCGCTGGCCGGCCCTGAGGTCTGTCAGGGAATAATGTGTCCCGCGCCAATAAATCCCCTTGTTGCGTAAACAACGATACGCCGCATGGATCAACATGGTATCAACCAACAACAACCCCAGAGGAAAGAACAGCAAATGGATACTGTCCATGGGTTTTTTTTCTGCAAGAGATATCGAAAAAACCAGATGGGTGCCGATGGTCGCTCCCGCAGCCGACAACAATAGCGCGCTACCGGCGTAAAGGCCAACGCCAAGTCCCACCAGTGGTGCGGCGACCAAAGCACAGATCCCGACAGACTGCAAAAGGACCCGCCACCATTGATAGTGGGCGCCTGGTCCGAAGAGGTTTTTCTCCAGTCCTTTAAACATCGCACCCACACTTGGATACCAGCTGACGCTGAGATCTTCCTCAGCCATGGCCAGACGAATTTTTCCACCGGCCTGTTTGATCATCATACCCAGTGCGGCATCGTCACCGGGCTCCAGTCGCAACCATTCAAAACCAGGTGTGCAATCAAATACCTCTCGTCGAACCAGATTGAAGGCGCCTATCCCGATATAATGCTTATTATCCGGGCGATGGACCTGGGCTGCACGTGTGCTATATAAAAACAACAAACCAAAACTTCGCACCGCCATCCCCAGCCAGAAGCCGGTTACGATGACGCGCGGCAGCAAGGCAAGGTGATCCGCCTGGGTATCAAGAGCATATAGTATTGCCCGCCGGAGTGCACCCGGCTCGAAATAAATATCGGCATCGGTAAACAATAACCATTTGCCGTGGGCTTGCTGCACACCCAGATGCAGAGCATGCACTTTGCCCAACCAGCCTTTAGGCAACTCAGCGATATGCACGGCTTGAATACGTGAATCCTGTGCCGCCAGCCTGTCAATTATCCGGCCGGTGTCATCCGTGGAGCGATCATCCAGCACAATAATTTCGAGTGCCGGGTACTCCTGAACCAGAAGACTGGTGAGCGCCGACTCGATGTGTTCCGCTTCGTTGCAAGCAGGAATGATAATGCTGAGCGATGGCCATACAGCAGGCGGCTTCAGGTGGGCAGCCAGGAGATGCAGGCATGGCAGGTGTCGCAATGTCCATATCAGATAAACAAAAACCGCGATCCAAATGACGCAACCAAGAATGACATAGCCGGCACATAACAGTTGTCCCTGGATCATCGCTTTTGCTCCACGCGCAAAATGAGATGCCTCAGGTTATGGTCACCGAAGACGATCGTTTCCGAGGGAAATGGTACTCGAAGAACAACCAGGCTGGTTTTCATATTTTTGAATGAATTCTCTCCATCTCAACGGAAAATTTTTTATGTTTACTCCTATTGAAATCTTGCCGTCTTTTTCAAGATACCATCTTGGTTTGGCATTCATTCTGAAGAGTTTCGTATTTTGAGATATTATTACTGAGAGATGACCGGTTTTTAAATGGAGTCGTTTGGGCAAATTATTTATCCGCATACCTGATAATGACATATCTGAAACCAATCCCTGGGAAGGCCCTATTCCATCCGAGACAACAATGGAAAGATTATTTGTCTTGATGCGTGATTGTTTTCTTCTTTCCATGTTTCAACAATTTTGAAAATTATTTGCTGTAATGATCTCACCTCAATTTGTGCAATATGCGATGTAGAGTATAATGAAAAGTAATAACCATTTCCGAATTTCTCGCCAACAGAGATCCCCGAAAAATAACGAAGCACAACGGGATTTGATTAAAAGAGCTCAGATCAGACACTTGAGTTTTTTACAAAAAGGTCTTTTCAGCAAAACTCAGCATTATGCTCAAAATTTTATATTCGGAGGTAAGCGAAGACCCCGATATTCAGTATGCCTGTGGTAAAATTTTTCGCCAAAATAGTATTTTTTGAAAATACAACAATCTTGGGATTGTCGTGAGGCCGTGCAGGTAGGATTTTGATTGGGAAAGTGCGGAAAAATGGAAATTAATTGCGCGATAATATTTAGCCTGGATATTTCAAGAGTCGAGGCGGTTGCAAGCTTTGGAGACGTGCGGTTCACTCTACTGAAGTATGTGAACCGCACAAGCGACGCGGGATAGCGGATCGGATCGACTCTCCCGAAGGGTGGAAAAATTTACGGTTGACTGTTTTTGTTCAGGTACAAACCGCACTCGGTGCATGCTTGAATTTTATGAGGTTAACTATTTATATCCACATAATAAATTCAATTTCAAGCAAATTTTTCATGAAATATCCACGCTAGGGTTCTTCCGAATTGTTCCTTTCAGCTTTACCGATGATCTTTTCGACGGCAAATCTGAAAAAGGAGTAGGTATCATGGTTCGCAGATCCAGTAGTATCCTCGACGATCTTGCCGAAATGCTGTCAAAATTCCCGTGGTGGGCAGGAATTGGTCTGGCCTTTATTTCGTTTCTGCTATTGAATTGGTTTGCAGAAATATCGTCTACTGCCGGCACTGGAACCGGGCGGGGGCTAACTGGGATCGTATGTTCCCTGGCCTTTTGGGCACAGTTTGTTGTACCAGCGCTCTTGTTGTCCGGAGCTTTCGTATCTTGGTTGCGAAATTTTAAAAGGGCCGGACTCTATGAAAAGATATCCCGGAGGACTTCTCATGATTGCCTTCGGGGGGTATCCCGGCGAGATTATGAGTATGTGGTAGGCGAGTACTTTCGTCGCTTGCATTTCATCATTGCAGAAGTTCCCAATGGTTTAAATGCTGACGTCAAATTCGTTGCTGAAAAGGGGCACGAAAGATATCTGGTGCGATGTAAAAACGGGATAGCGGACGAGGTGAAAGAGTCTGAAGTCCGGGAACTGATCGGCGCAGTAGTTGCTATGGAGGCCACCGGTGGAATTGTCGTCACTTCAGGTGAATGTACGAAAGAGGCGATTACCCTTGCACGAGCAAACAGGATAACTCTTCTGGATAGCAAGGAATTGCATGGTAATATGAGGTCTCGGGAATTAATCGACCTTGAACCGCAAAGAACAGCGAGAAGATGGCCGCGAAAAATTTTCTGGATCCTGGTTGCTCTTGTGATGACACTGGCGGCTGCATCTCTCTTCTACTCCAATAAAAAAGGGGTACCCGTATACACCGTCTGGACCACTCAATTCAGAAGATTTTTTCCAGGAAAACAGGAGCAGGTCGGTACTCGAGATACCCAAAAGGAAATACCTGGCTTGGAAAAGAAACCCAAGACTTTTACAATCACTGACGACCAGCTCAAAAAGGCCTCGGAACAAATTCTGCATAAAAAGGAGCAGGAGCAGTTCAAAAAGATAGAATCGAACAAAAGGGAGAAAGAAAAAAAATACTATTATGAGCTGGAGTTGGTTTCCGGAGGCACAATTTTTACGGATAATATTACAATAACGGACAAGAAGATCACCTACCGAAATCAGTATGGTCTCATCGTGTCAATCAATAAAGCCGAGGTTAAAAATCTGCACAAAATTCTGGTCGAAAAATGAACAGCTCACCCCCCTTCCGCTCCGATAGACTGAGTTTCAGGGGTAATCAGAATTTTTAAAAGTACCCAAAAGACTGCCATGATAAGGATTCCCGTCCCATTTTGAAAACGATTGATGAGACGGGAAGTCGTCTAACCCACAATTTCATAAAAACCAAGAGGAGACAAGTCTCCTCGGCTAGAAGGTCATCTCAATCCGTGAAATTTGCGGCTTGAAAACCTAGGGGGATTACAGCAGAAGGAATCAGGTCTTAAATCTACCCCAGAGGTAATATCCTTTTAAGGAAGATATTTTTCGACCTTTCTCGATCAGGGAAGCGCTGAACATCACACTAATACCGACCAGCGCCAGTGCTATCCAGGCATAACTGCTGTGCAGGGTCACCGCCTGGAGACAGAAATTGCCAAGACTGATTATTAGTGCCGACAACCCATTGAAGAACAAAAGCTTTTCACCCATTAATGTCCCGGCGGCAATGGTCAGGATTGCAACAACGGAACCAACCAATGAAACCATGGAGGTTGCCTCTAACCAGTGGGTAAGGCCAACAGCCAGCAGTGCAATAACGCCAGCCGTGGTTCGATAAATGACTGCTTCTTCATCATCGGTTACCAGGGACTGGATTCCTGGTATTGCTGCAAGGGGAAGCAGTATAAGGAACGTCATCCAGCCGTGGCCTTCAGAAGTCCAATGCAGACTCGGCAGAAGAAATGTCAGCCAGCCTGCTGCAAGGCAGGCCATACCGGTCAATCGGCATCCTTTTCTTATACTGATTGATTTGGCCACTCTGCCCCAGTGGAAGGACAGATAGGTGCCCAGCAGGGCAAAAAGAAGACTGAAAAACGTGTGATTGACAGTATAGAAAAAAGTCCGTCCCAATATCACAACCAGAGGGGCTGCAAGGAGGAGCCTGGCCACCTTGCCTTCGAAGTTTTCCAAGCGAAAATCGCGCTGAAAAAATGTGGTGTCTATGCAATATATGCCTAAGGAAATTGCAGCGATGAGCACTCCGAGTCCTATTCCTTCCCTTACCGGTAGAAGAATACAGAGATTGGCCGCGGTAAATGACCCAGTCAACAAGAAAGCTTGGGAACGCGCGAGGATTCTAAAGGCCAAAAAGCTTACCGGAACTAAAATAACCAAGGTTAAAGCGGTGATTGTTATCACCGTCGAGGATGATGCCAGGGAAAAGACCAGGGGAGTCGGCATTCCCTGTGGAGGTCGACCAAAGAGTGAAAAGAACATGGCCCCCAACTGTGAGGAGAGCACGGGAAAGGACGCCGCGGCAAAACCCAGAAACGCACGGGCCCCTTTCTCTTCGTTAAGCATGGTGCCGGTGATGATCCCAAGCAGACCAAGCAGGCCGCAAATGGCCAACATGATCCAGTGACGGGTTATCGGGGCAAATGAATACACCCCCTGGCACATGAATGCGACTGCCGCAGCAGTCAGAACGAGACCACCCCCCCAACGCAAAACACGAGTAATTTCTGGTTTCCTGGGGTGGGTGAACTCCGGTACGTGGGTCTTCTCGGATTCTAGAGCAAGATGCAAAACGAGGTCTTTTCCTTTGATGATCGATTTTTTGTCATTGGGAAGTGTCATGGCTATCGCTCCTCTTTTTTGTTCGGTCCGGCAATGATCTCATCGAGCGTCAGGCGCAGGTCCTGCTGCTGTTCGATCGTATCAAATTCTTTAGCCAGGTTGTCACTCTCAAAATGTGAAGCACGAGAATGAAGTTCCTGGGTGACGACGTCGGTTTCCCAGCGAGACAAGAGATTATCGATGTTGTCCTGAATGCCTCCGGAAACAGATTGCAGAACTTGGACCGCATCGGCACACACCTGGCGACCTGCAAGATTTCTGTGCCTGCGTTTTAGCTCATCAAGCTTCTTCATGATATGTTCCACATCCTTGGCCATTTTCTGCTTGAGGTTTTGGGCATCTGCCAGGTCGCTTTGTGCCAGGCGATATGCAGCCTGAACCTGTTTCATACGAGCCACGCATTCCAGGGCCTTGGTTTCATCGCCGGCATATACCTGTCTTGCACGCTCGGCCCAGAGGTCGGATTGATCCTTGAGGTGGACCATTTCTTTTTCCAGTCGAGTCACCTCACTTTCAATCTGGGCGGTCCTTACTTTTGCCTTGGCGGCAATTCGCTCATACTCACGGATATAGGCCGTGGAGAGAGCTTCCTTGTTTTCGAGGTGATCTGCTACCGCCTCGACTCGCGAATGAACATTAATTGCCAGTTTTTTAAAGAGTTTCATTGAACCCTCCTTTTTGGGGTGTTGTTTGAGGCCTTAAAGGCTGAGTATCGTTTCCAAGAGGAGGACCAAGAAATGTGCCACATGGAAATATTTATAAATATACTTAAAAAACAGTTGATTAGCTTGGTGGTTGGCGTCGTTTTGTAAAATATGACCGACATTTTATGTTCTTATCCTGTACAAAAAATGATTTATACTAAATTCCCTGTATCTTTCGGTTGCACGGTACATTGCAGATGGTATAACCTGCCGGCTGAAATGCTGAGTGACGTTTTGACATCCGACTATAGAAGAGCTTAAAATCTAGATTGGTCATGACTCCAAAATCCCTGAAACTGATAAAGGGCGGCAGACCCAGGTGGTATCTGTTTACCGGGATTCAACTTGCTGTATCAACGCGTGAAACCCTTCCGGATAAGACTGAAATAATGATCTTTGAAGAAGACACCAAGATGGTTCTGACTGTCGATAAAGAGGTTACCTATCGGGAAGAGCATCCAATACGGATAATGACGGATATTTATGCTCCCCCGCATCATAGGCCCGGGTCACTGGTAATGAACGGTAAAAACTGGTATGCGTTGGTTATTGATTTGGATGCCGATGTTGTCTGTCAGCCCGCGTGGATCGAAGAGGTATACGAGGTAATCTTTAACAGGCTGAAAGCAAAAAAGATCAGAACGGCAGGTATACATCTTCTCGGCAGCACATATGGCAAAATCCCTGTTGAGCAGGCCTTGGAAATGTTTTTTGCTGGATTGAAAAGCAGGGCACTCTCGCATTTGAAGAAAATATACCTGGTGGTTGATGATGTTGAAGTCAAGGGCACTCATAAGCAAATGGCAAAATATCTAGCTCGTACCTGTCCATAAATGGTCATTTTGTCCTAACTCTTTGTTGCTCTCAAAATTTAATATTGGGAATATCAACTCTATGCCTGGGGGTAATTTTATCGAGTGCCTCGATTTATAACAGATAGCGTAGATTTCGAAATATCACATTTCTGGACAGGCGCCAGTCCTAAAACCATGCTGGTAAATGAACGCAAAACAGCAGTATTCGCTGTTCGAAGGGGATTGATTTGATCGATAAATCGTCATGAAACCTGATTTTTACGACACAAACTGCCAACACTACTTCATGCAAACCTGCAGTATCGACCCCTCGCTCTTTCTTGCCGTATTGGCAGGTCAGCTGCCGACTGGTTCAACAATTCTCGATATCGGCTGCGGCTCGGGACGTGATTTATTATGGTTGAAAAAAAGAGGGTTTCGGCCGACAGGTTTTGAGAAATCTCGGGGTCTTGCACGCCTTGCGAGAGAGTACTCGGGCTGTCGGGTTCTGGAGGGAGATTTTGCGGTGTATGATTTTTCCGGGTTTGACTATGATGCAATCCTGTTAATTGGCACTTTTGTTCATTTACAGACGCATGAGCTTGTCTCAAGTCTTGTTCGGGTTGCCAGGGCCATAAAAAGCAATGGTTTGATATATCTAACGCTCAAAGAAGGCGTCGGGTACTCTCGGGGTAAGGATGGCCGAGTTTTTATGCTCCGGCAGCATGAAGAACTCAAAATGATTTTTAATTCCTTGGGTTTTGCGGTTCGCAGTTTTGCAAGAAACGAGTCAGCATTGGACAATAAAGACATGTGGCTTGGGTATCTGCTGAAGTAAATCAAAACGTAATCGAATTTGTTACAAGGAATGGCTCACCTACAGGTCTTTTCATTTCTTCGACAGATAAATCATGGCCGACTTCTTTGTTCCTAATTGTCAAGAGAGGTCGGCCGGTTAGTGGTTCTGCTCCGCTACCATGTCCACTGATATCCGAGGTAGGACGATAATTCATTGGTTGCACTGATGTTTGACAAACCGCTGCCGATGGAAAAGAGCAGATGGTTGTGGTCGTTGAAATTATAGATGCCACCCAGATTGAAACCGCTACTGCTTCCTTCCCCTTCCGCTTCTTCGGTGCTGTAGTAGAGTTCTCCACCTAACGTCAGATTTTCTGAGAGATCCTTCTGCAGTTGCCACCCGAAGAACCAACTGTTTTTCGCACCATCAGCATTGTTGATCGTGTATCCTCCGCCAAAGTTCGTCTGCCAGGATCCCCAGTTTTTCTGCAGCCATACGGGCAGGAAATATTGAGCGGAGCCATTGCCGAGTCCTTTTTCGTCGTCACCCGAAGGAGCGACGACAATTGGAAAAATCCCGATCATCGGCAGGTTTCCGGACTCGTCGAGGATACGATATTTGATACCGAGCTCGATGTCGCCCAAGCCGCTCTCGGAAGACCCGTCCTTGGGGTCGGTGAAGGCGTAGGGGACCAGAACATGGACCATGAAGTTGGGGGCGAAGCCGTAATTGTATTCGAGGTGCGGCAGTGATCCTTCAGTGCCGTCGGCTGTTTTGGTCACGTCTGTTGCAATGTAAAACTCAGAATGATGATATTCCACCGGCACCGGATCGTCAGTGAGAAACGGTGGCCCGGCCATGACCGGGCGAGCTGCCAGCAGCAGCAGGCATACCGTGGTCGACAGTGTAAGCGTTTTCAATGAACGTATTGTTATCATATCTGAAATTTCCTTTTTCTAAGAGAGGTTCAAATCGGTTTTTCCGATCGTGAAACTGGAAGTAAACGAAATAAAAAACATGCAGCGCTATGTCATCGAAGGAGTAACGAAGTCAGGAGGCCGAAAGATCATCAATTGAGGGTTGACAGGGCAGTCGGATTGAATGACGGGCAACATACAGTAAAGTTAGAAAAAGATACGGGAAGTGCCGGAGTCTCTTGAGACGAAGGGAGATGTCAGCGTCTCCCCGTATAAAAAACACCACGTTTTAATAAAAAAATATGGTGAAGCTGTTTTCAGCTTAACAATTAATCAGGAACATCCGAGGCCTTGGAGGGTGTTTTATAATCGAAACCCGGATCGACAGGAGCTTTAAGTTGCACCACTTTGATAAATTTATAGCCAAACGTCGTATGGCATTCATTACATGATTTCATGACGCTTGTATATTCTTTCTTGAAGGCGGTCAGATCCTCGGCGGCGATGGCCTTATTAATTGGGGTGAATTTATCTTTGTAAAAGGCTTGCCATTCAGGAAATTCATTCGGCTTGGTGATCTTGGCAAGATTCATGGCCTTCCCTAAATATTTCGACATGTAGGAAGCCAGGCCCCAGTTTCCCCCTTCGGCGGCAAAGTACATATTATGGAATCTATCTCCCACTTCCCGCATCGGTACAGCAAATTTTGGCAGAGCGTTGACAAGCCCATCAAGCTGTTTCTGCACGTCTTTCTCCGCTGCATTACCCAAGAAACTGGTGCCTGTCACAATCAGGCCTGCTATTGCAAGAATTTGAACACTTTTCTTCCACATGGTATCTATCCTCCTTGTTTGGTTTTAGGAGTGAGCACAACGGTAATGAAACGTATCTGGAACAAGACCTCGACGTTCACTGCTTCGGCCCATCTCCTTTGTCAGCAACCGACTCTTCATTTGTTAATAAACCTGACAAACAAATAAAAATCATATTTCCATTCCATGTTCGGAGGATATTTGAAGAAGTTAAATGATTCCAGATAAAGCTTTTTCACAAAAGAGTGATTTCTGTGAAGTCCACTTCACAAATTTTATATAAGGTTTCGATATTATTTTAGAATTCGTCGAGACACTATCTCCAGGCATTCAAGCATTTTCTCACCTTGGGGTGTCAAACGGTAGGATTTATCACGATATTGCGAAAGCAGGTTGTTGGATTTTAGATTTTTCAGGTGGAAGTTCACCTTAGTATGATCTTTGATACCAAGGTGTCGGCTCAGATCCATAAAACGCATTTCTCTCTTTTCTGCTAACACAGCCAGTATCTTTCTTCTGATTGGATGTGCCAGGCAGGCGAGGGCCTCGTCGATGTTGGGGTCAATGTGCCGCTGCTCAAATTTTGATACCTCCAGATTGCGTCTAACGGCGACGAGGAGGTCATCTTTCTTAAATGGTTTGGCAAGGTAATCGTCTGCGCCGCTTTTCATCGCGGCAACGGCGTTGTCGACGGTCGAGAACGCCGTGATCATGATGATTTTGACCCCGGGGTGGTCCCTTTTTATGATCGGAATCAAGGCCATTCCCCCCATTCCTGGCATCATATTGTCGACAATGACTATACCGGGGGGGTGAAGCTTGATTTTCTGCAATGCGATTTCGGCAGTTTCACAACCTGTTGACTCGAAATCGTTTTCGGTCAGGATTTCGATGATACCTTCACGCAGGTCTTGGTCATCGTCTACGACGAGAATATTCTTATTTATCATCCGGTATCACCGGTAGAGTTACAGTCACAATAGTCCCCTCACGTTCACCGCTTTGGATGGAGATCTCTCCTCCATGCTTTTTGATTATATTATAGCATACGGAGAGACCCAAACCGGTCCCTTTGCCTATTTCTTTTGTGGTAAAGAAAGGATCGAATACATTGGCAAGGTTCTTCTCGCTTATTCCCTTTCCCGAATCGGTAATAACTGCAACGACACGGCCATTTTCGAAATAGGTTTCAATCTTAATGGAATCCCCTTCAGTACATGCATCCAAACTGTTTATCAACAGGTTGATGAACACCTCTTCGAGTTTCCAGGGAATTGCATTAACCCTGGGAATATCCTGTAGTTTTAAATGAAGAATAGAGCTGAGTTTATGATTTTTCAGAAGTTTTAGTGAGCCATTGATAATCTGATTGATATCGGTTGATTCCAATGCCGTTTCCTTTTCCCTGGAGAAATGCAGAAGTTCTTTGGCAATTCTTGAAGCTCGTTCTGTATTCCGTTCAATAGCATTCAACTTTTTGAGAATCTTGTCGTTGCCGCTTATCTGGTCTTTGAGTAATTCCACATTAAGGGAAACATTTGCCAGCGGGTTGTTAATTTCATGGGCAATACCAGCGGCAAGGATACCCAGGGATGCCAGTTTCTCGGACTGCGAAAACCGCAACAATTTTTCGTTGATGATCTCACGTTGTTCGAGACTGAATACAGCCAGCGCCTTGATAGTGAAATAGGTGATCAAAAAAGCGCATAATCCCCTGAACAGGACGATCTTGACCCCTAAAAATGGTATGACCACATGGGAGGGAACCATCCCTGTGGCAAAGGCGTAGCATATCATAAAACCACCTGCCATGATGAATTTCATTGCCACATTTCGGGAAAAAGACCGAACTGTTCTCGAATACATTATCAGACCGACCCCGGACAACAGCCCACTCGGAAAGGCGACAAAGAGCCGAATGTGCATATCCCTGCCGCTGCTATGATCGAGATATCCGGCAAAGACAATAAGGGACAGCACTGCCACTCCAATCAGTGCCTTGATTGCTGTACTGGTTGTCTTGAGGGCTTGATCTCCATTGAAGGTGATTATATTGAGAAACACCCCAAAATAGAGGAGGAAGAGAAAAGAAATGCTGCCGAGGGTCAAACTAATAATAGTGAAATCGGGGGTTTTGACTTGCGGTGCCATCTGAGCCAACAGTTCGTTCCACTCATGGAATCCGTGGCTGATGCCAAAGGCCGAGAGTAGCCAGAGAATTCTGGCAATCCCAAGTTCACTTAGACGAAGATCCCGCGAGAGGATTGACACCCCCAAGGTAAAGAAGGCCAAGCCGTACAGGAGATAGAGCACGAAATTCCACATCATGGCGAATACACGAACAAAGGTAAGAGGACCTCTTGCCAAGCAGGCCCCTCAAAGGCGTTTTTTTTATCAAGGCCGCTTCACTTTAAAAACAAGGTTACCCGCCTCCGTTTAGTTTCACAAGGTTTTCTGCAAAGTTCAGGTACTGCTATGGGGTTGGCGTCTCTTTAGATGACGACATCATCGGGAGCGGATCAGAAAACATATTCTATGAAAATACAATCCTAATCAGGTAGTATGAAAACCGGTTGCTACACGAAACATCTGCGACAATGAGTCAACAGACACCTCCTGACTTTCCTGAGTGTGCGCTGAAATTTTGACCGAACCTCTAATTTAGAAACCATGAAAAGATTAGATACAAAAAATCTGGTTTATTCCACTGAATCCGGTCGAGTCTGCCCAGGCTGCAGTAATCCGATCAAAAAATGCTGCTGTAAAGAAAACAGCCATTCGATTGGCGACGGCATTGTCCGGGTGAGCCGCCAGACGAAAGGCCGAAAGGGCAGCGGAGTGACGCTGATTACCGGTCTCCCCCTTGGCGAGGGCGAGATGAAAAAGCTTGCCAAAGGGTTGAAGAGGCAATGCGGATCTGGCGGTACGGTGAAAAATGGCGTCATTGAAATCCAGGGGAATCATCGGGAGGCGCTTGTCGAGGCTCTGGTCAAAATGGGATACAGTGCAAAACCGGCAGGAGGATGAAGAGCGGGCTCTGCTTATGCTGTTTTATGTAATAAATATAATTTAAGCATTTTTATGTTTAAAAGGGGCCTCGTTGTGCTTCCAGGATTTTCGCTTGGAGAAAGGATGGAAAATGATTATTCCAAGAATCAATGCTTGAGTGTGCTGGAGTAATTTACCTGAATAAACTGCCGGAGAGAATATGCTGAAATCGAATATGCCGTTTTTCAATGACCGGGAAGGGACGACGGTTCCCGCCGGGCTTCCAGACGTGATAGACGCTCATGTCCATATCTTTCCCCGCAGAATTTTTACCGCCGTCTGGAAGTGGTTCGATGAAAATGCCTGGCGTATCAGATATCAGATACCCTCGGTCCAGATCTTCGATTTTCTGTTGGGGCATGGAATCAGGCATATCGTCGCCTTCCAATACGCCCATAAAAAAGGCATTTCACGGGGGCTGAATGACTATATGGCAGAGAAGTGTGGCGAATATGATGGCAGGGTCACAGGCCTTGCAACAGTGTATCCGGAAGAAGATGATGCCGAAATTATTTTACAAGAGGCCTTCGATTCAGGCTTGGCAGGGTTGAAGCTGCACGCACACGTGCAATGCTTCGATATGAACAGTATGAGTATGAATCGATTGTACGAATGCTGCACGGTAAACAACAAACCGATTGTCATGCATGTCGGCAGAGAACCAAGAAGTCCGGCCTACAATTGCGATCCGTATGATCTTTGTAAGGTCGAAAAATTGGAACGGGTTGTAAAAGATTTCCCGGATCTGAAAATCTGTGTTCCGCATCTGGGGTTTGACGAGATAACGGTTTACCGCAAACTGATTGAAAAATATGACAATCTCTGGCTGGACACCACCATGGCAATTGCCGGGTATTTTCCGATCAAAGAGGAGATCGACCTCGGACGTTACAGGCCTGACAGGGTCATGTACGGCTCAGATTTCCCGAGTATCCCGTATGCCTGGGACAGAGAACTCAAGATTCTTAAGGCCTTGGATCTTCCCCGTGCGGATCTTGAAAAGATACTGTCTGCCAATGCCGAGGTTTTCTACAGTTTGAAGACAGACGGCTGAAACCCGTGCCCAAAGGGGTGCAGGTCCCGCTTTGGGCACGGGTTTCCTACGGCAGAAGGATTGAGCTGCCGGTAGTTTTTCTCGCCTCGAGGTCCCGGTGGGCAGTCTGCACATCCTTCAATGCATATTCCTGTTTGATCTGTATCTTGACAACTCCGGACGTGATAACCTCGAAGAGGTCGTGGGCATGGGCAAGAAGATCTTCCCGCCTGGCCGTGTAGTTCATTAGACTGGGTCGTGTCAGAAAGAGCGAGCCTTTCTGGCCAAGTATCGCCGGGTCGATAGGACCGATGGAGCCGGACGACTGGCCGAAGGAGACCATTATTCCCATGGGCCGCAAGCAGTCGAGTGACTGCATGAAGGTTGATTTGCCGACTGAATCGTAGACCACGTCAACCCCTTTGCCTTTGGTGATCTCCCTAACCGCTTCAACAAGATCAGCCTCCCGGTAGAGAATGGGATGGGTGCAGCCGTTGTCTTTTGCTGTGCGTGCTTTTTCTTCACTTCCCACCGTGCCGATAATTGTCGCTCCGAGATGCCTGGCCCACTGGCAAACCAGAGAACCGACGCCACCGGCTGCGGCATGGACCAGAATGGTGCTCTTGGCTCCGACGTGAGCGCAGCCCTTTAGAAGATAGCGGGCTGTCATACCCTGAAGCATCATGCCTGCCGCATCATGGGTGGAGATGGCCTCGGGCAATTTAACCAGACGATGGGCCGGAATGCAGCGCACTTCGGCGTAGGCACCGGGTGGTACTCCTGCGTAGGCAACTCTGTCTCCGGCTGTGAATTCATGGACGCCCTCGCCAACCTTATCGACGACTCCGGCTCCCTCCAGGCCCGGAATAGCCGGAAGGCCAGGAAGTGGGTAGAGTCCGGTACGATGATAAACGTCTATGAAATTGAGGCCGACGGCCTCGTGGATTATTTGAACTTCTCCAGGGCCGGGCATTGCCGGGTCATAGCTCTCCCAGGTGAGGACCTCGGGACCTCCGGTTTCATGTATCATGATTGCATGTGTCATAATCTTGCTCCCTTGATTTTAGAAGAAACAGTAATGCATTTTGATCCGAATGCCGCAATTAATTCTATCTGGATTATAGGAAACAGGTAGCGGCGTAGGGCTTTCCCGCAATATGATACGGCAACAGAACTCGATTATCCAGAATGCCCTTGCCGTTCCTTTTCCAGGATCTCAAGAAACTGCTCGGCTGGCACCGGAGGGCTGACCAGGTATCCTTGAATGAGCATAGGGCCCATCCTACCGAGTAGCTCTTTTTGTTCACATGTCTCCACCCCTTTGGCGATGATATCCATATTGAGGACTTTAGCGAGGGCAACGAAAGCCGTTACGAGTGCACGAGTGTTGGGGTTGTCGATAATGGTTTTGATAAACGAGGGGGAGATCTTCAGACCGTGTAACGGCAGTCGGTTGAGATCGGAAAGCGAAGAGTATCCTTCGCCGAAATTATCGAGATAGAATTTTACCCCCATCTCACCACATGCCTTGGTGATGTTTTGTACACTGGTCAAGTCGCTGATGATCATGGATTCTGTGAGTTCGAGATACAGTCGGTTCGGGGCAAGTTTTTTTTCGGCCAGGAGCTTTTTTAGGAGTGAGGCAAAATATTGATCCGCAACCTGCCGGGAAGAGATATGGACCAATAGCCCAATATCATATTCTTTGTTCTGCCAGTCCTTTAATTGACAGGCTGCAGCATTTAAGGCCCATTCACCCAGTGGGAGAATGAGATCGGAATCCTCGGCCAGCGCAAGAAAGTCGATGGGAGGGACCAATCGTCCTTCGTGTCGCCATCTGATCAGGGCCTCGGCACTGACAATTTTTCCATCGTCGATGCGAACCAAGGGTTGGTAGAAGAGCTCGAAATCGCCATGTTCCAGGGCCTTTCGCAATTCTATTTCCTTTGAAATTCGAAGATGGGCCTGGATATCGAGTTCAGGTGTAAAGAACTGGTAGTTATTGCGGCCCAGTGATTTTGCCCGGTACATAGCATTGTCGGCAAATTTAACCAGGTTTCCTGGATCGCTGCTATCTTCCGGAGCAACGGCAATGCCGATGCTGGTGGAAATAACATATTCAATCTGATCATGATAAAAAGGCTGTTGTAAACTCTCGATCAGCCGTACGGCAATCAGACTGACGTCATCAATGGTTTCGACCTCACTGAGCAGGATAAGAAATTCATCACCTCCCAGTCTGGCCATGGTATCTCCGGTTCGCAGAAGATGGTTGAGGCGGGTTGCGACATCAATAAGAAGATTGTCGCCCGCCCTGTGGCCGAAGGCATCATTGATGTGTTTGAAATTGTCGAGATCCAGGAAAATAAGTGCCAGTTTGGTCTTATTCCTCTTCATTCGGGCCAGGGCCATCTCCAGACGGTCATTGATCAGGATCCGGTTGGGCAAACCGGTGAGGGCATCGTGCTGGGCCTGGTGTTCCAGGGCATCCTGCTGTCTTTTCAGCTCGGAAATGTCATGAAAAATTGACACATAATTAATCGTTTCCCCCTGCTGGTTTTTTACAGCGCTGATGGTCATCCATTCGGGATAAGCCTCCCCATCCTTTCGACGGTTCCAGATTTGACCGGCCCATTTCCCTTCCTCGGTCAGCCTCCGCCACATTTTTTCATAAAAGGCCGGAGTATGTTTTTGGGATTTGAGGATCCTCGGGTTTCGGCCGATGACTTCTTCCGGACCATAGCCGGTGATCATGGAGAATGCAGGGTTCACATGTATAATGGTCCCTTGAGGATCTGTGACGACAATTCCCTCGATCGAATTTTCGAAGATCTTGCTAGAAAATACCTGTTTTTCTTCAGCCTGTTTCCTGGTGGTAATGTCATGGGTTACTACAAGAAGGGAGCTCGGCTTTCCTGCTGAGGATAATAGAGGAGAAAGCGAAACAGAGACCCAGATCACCTGCTTGTCTTTTCTAATGCATCGGTGTTCAAGCGTACTTTCGCTGACTTTACCGAATGAGATCTGCTCGATGTGGTCTTCGAGAGTATCCCGATCTTTAGGAAATGTGATATCAATGAGTGTGAGGTTTTGCAGGTCATGAGAGGTGTACTCTGTGATAGCACAATATTTGGTGTTCACCCTGAGATACTTTCGGGAATGCAAGTCGACCATGGCTGTGGCAACACCGGCTTTCTCGAAAAAGGTCGAAAAATGCTCCATGCCTTCATTGGTGGGGAATGTTTGCTTGCGCATCCGATTATATTTTTTTCGGATAAAAAGTGTCAAAACCAAGCCAAGAAAGAAAAGGATGACGATGCCGGAGCTGATGGAGGGAAAAGAGCCGGATGTCTTGGGTGGGGCTTCTCTATCCGCCTGCCCATGGAGTGTTGGCTGATCACGATTTGGTAGATTGTCATCGGCCATCGCTATTTCAGGCCGTATAAGAGTTTTGGTAAGGAGGAAGATAAAATCGCTAGATGTAGTATCCGACGGAAGGGCTTGCCGTGTTGTTTGGGCTGTAAAAAAGGACGGATTCCCGTATGAGAAGTGGTGTTCCGTTGCAGTAGAACCACCGGCAACGGGAAATGGCGGGCGACAGGTGGGATGTATATTGATTTTAAGAGGGAATGATAGAGGAAGAACCGGTTGTGACCGTGCGGATGTGACAGCGAGGATGGTCATCAGTATGACGATAATCGGCAGTGCATTTTTTGCAGGTATTGCAGAAAAATTTTTTAGCTTCACCGTCTTTTTCAATAAGTGGTTCGAGCCCACGCTTTCACCTTTTAAGCTTCAACGGTTACCGATTCTTTGTCATATTGTAGGGAGTCCCTGTTGGGGATGCAACCCAATTCGCATTGATAATAGGTAAATACCTCCATAATGTATGTTCTGATTACCCCTGAAACTCAGCCTCTCGGGATTGAAGGGGGTGATTGATTCCAGGTTCTCTGCAGTCTGGACGACTGCAGAGAAGCCCCCAGGAATGGGTTTATAGCGTCCTGAGAAACGAACAGCCCACACCCAGAATCAGTAACTGAATAGTAGTGGTAATCAGAATGTATATTGTCCATGCCGGGTTTGAATTAGCAACGTACTTTTAGCAGTCGGTCTATCGAATCTTGCAAGATATGTACGCCGTTGGCGGACAAGATAGATTCTGGATGGAATTGAAATCCTGCAAAATGCTCGCTGCGGATGGCAACGACCTCTTGTAATTTCGGGATGGTTGAGATCTCAAACCTACCGGTTGCAGAACCTGCCAGGGGAGCAAAGGTGTTGTAGAAACCGACCATCTCTTCCTGGCCGAAAAGATCAATTTTGACCTGAGATCCCTGTAACGGAGCGATTTTTCTGTTTACTTTAAAACCAAGACACCGACACAGTATCTGGTGGCCGAGACAGATAAAAAGAGACGGCCGATTGTGCGTAAGCAAATGTTCGGTGATTTGCAGATTTTTTCGTATCTTCCGGCTTTTGGTGTCGTTGGGGTTCCCCGGGCCGGGCCCTACCAGGGTAATATCTCCATGGTCTTGTCCAAGTATATATTTATGATACGAAGTGACGGTGGTCGTAAGACCCAGGGTTGTGAAGATATGACTGAGCATATGGATGAAATCGTCCCCGTTGTCTATAAGGGTAATCCGCATTGTTTCATCTTTTTTCTGCACCGAATGATGCTGTTTGAAAAACCAGAATTTTGATAAGTCTCTGTTTCTTCTAGCCATAACCTCGGCGATGTCGTCATCGTTTACAATCTTTTGAAGAAGCGGTTCGCAGATCGGTGATTCGTCACCAAGGATGGAGGCCAATACTGCTTCCGCCTTGGTCTTGGTTTCCATTACCTCCTGTTCAGGGATGGAATCTTTGACCAGGGTGGCTCCGACGCTTAAATGCAGGGTGCCGTCCGTGGCAATTTCAGCGGTCCGGATTGTAATAGGGGAGTCGAGGAAGTCCCGACCATGTTCGTCGCGTCCAATCAGCATCATGGCGCTGCCGTAATATCGTCTGGAGGCAGTGGAATATTTCTTGATAATACGACAGGCATTTTCCAGTGGGCTGCCGACCACGGTTGCGGCAAACATGGAGTCGATAAAGAGATCAAAGATATCCTTGTCGCTTTCTCCGGAGAGGAGGTATTCGGAATGGATCAGGCGTGACATTTCTTTCAAGAGGGGACCGACAATAAAGCCTCCTTGCGTGCACATTTTGGCCATCATCTTCAATTCCTCATCGACGACCATAAAGAGTTCATTGATTTCTTTCGGGTTGTTGAGAAAGGCAAGGAGATCCTTTTTGAGTTCATTGCGGCGGTATCTGGCAGGATCTTTGCGAAAGGTTCCACTTATCGGATTCATTTTGACCCGGCCTCCTTCGACCAGAAGGTGCCTCTCGGGAGTAGATCCGATAAAACATCGTGTTTTGTCGTAAAACAGAAATTTCCAATAGGTGCCGTAATCATGTCGGAGCAGGGAGTGAAAGATACTCAATGCCAGGGGGAGGGAGAAATTTTGGATGGTTCCAGAGGCATTTCTCGGGATGACGAAATTTGCTCCTTCGCCATTGCCTATTTCATTGTCTATGATTTTTTGTATAATATTCGCATATTCCCTTTCGGTGGTATCATAGCGAATTTCGTGTTTCAATAGCGGTGTGATGTGGGGAGTTCTTCTGGTCAGGTTTTCGATCGGAAGCTCATAATAGTCCTCAACACGGATGGTACGGATTTTTTCATTATTATCCGGAGCTACAAAACCTTTTTCCTTAACCTGGCAATACGGGACGATGCTGATGGAGTCATAACATCGTCTATTGTCAGTGTCTCCATGCCGACGGGGGATCTCCCTGACCTGAGAAAATTGGTGTGGTTCTCCGACAAGGGCCAATATGTCTTCGTTGTCCTGTTTTTGAATGAGACAGAAAGCTTTGGTGCCTGAAATCAGGCTCTTTAGAACGGTGTCCATTGTAAATCCTCCTTGGAATTTGCTGTTTTCCGGGGCTCCAGGGGGAATTATATGGACCAAAAAAACCCTGCAGACCCGGAGTGGGGGGTCTGCAGGGTTTTTTAAACGATGAGCCTGTAGGACTACCAACTCCCGGATACGATACCGGACCAGTTCCACAGGCTGCGCCAGTTAGTGCTGAGGGTCTGTCGGGATAGGGAGTTTAGTGTCTGCATAATTTTGTTTGAAAGTTTGTAGATGTTCGGCCTATAATTTGAACAATCAATGATTGATTTCAGAAAACGTGTCAAGGTTTTTTCCTAAGGTCATTTCCAGGGTGTACCTTCAGGAGGAGGCACCAGAGGCACCGTCGACGGGATTCTGATCCTGCCCCGGGAATATTACCGATCCCGGGACAGGGCCCAGTAAACAGATCTTACCTCTCGATGGAGAGGCGGGAAGGGAGATTATTTTGTCTCATTTCCTTGTATAGTTGCGGATATCGGCTATATAATGCAGATGGTTCTGTTTCAAGGGCAACCGCCAATTGATGAAGCATCTACTGGATATAATAATGTTTTTGTAAGATGAAGATGAGT
Organism: uncultured delta proteobacterium; assembly: GCA_963822095.1. GTDB lineage: Bacteria > Desulfobacterota > Desulfobulbia > Desulfobulbales > Desulfocapsaceae > CAWGGS01. The sequence goes on along the minus strand of CAWGGS010000086.1, from coordinate 207,039 downwards.
TCTGAAAATCTATCTGAATTTATAGAAAAAGTAAGTTCACCAATTATCGTCTGTCAGGCAGATTCAGGTATTTGCTCCTGTAACGATGCAGCTGCACTCCTGTTGGGGTTCTCTCGTCAGGATATGGTCGGGCAGAAATTTTCTGACCTTAAATTGAAGTATTATCGAAGAGATGGAACTCCCATGGTTTGGGAAGATTTGCCGATGGCAGAGGTCCTTACCCAAGGCAGACCGAGCCTTGGCAGGATCATCGGTATCAAAAATGATGTGTCTGACTCCATGGTTTGGATAAAGATGGATATTCAACCGGAGATTGAAAATGGCGGCAGGCTTGGTCGTATTATCCTTTCCTTGAACGATGTGTCCGAATCTATAGAAAGAAAAGAAACCGACAAACTGGTCGAATCGGCTAAGGATGAATGGGAAAGAACGGTGGATGCCATTCAGGATCTTGTAATAATAATGGATTCTGAACGAAATGTTATTCGGGCAAATAAGGCCGCACATGAGATGCGTGGTTTTAAATATGGCGAACTCTGTGGGAAAAAATGCTTTGATGTTTTTCATCGAAAATCCGGACCTTGCAAAGGATGTCCCACCTGGACTCCGGGAATGGAGGTCAACGTTTGCACTGGCCTTGTCTATAATGATATATTGAAGAGGACGTTTGAGGTTACTTCATCTCCCATCTTTAAAGACGACGGTAAACTCAAGTATCTGGTCTACACGGCTCGAGACGTAACCCAGAAGCTGAAGGATGAAGCAGAAAAACATCGACTGATGGCGGCCATTGAGCAGTTATCCGAGGTTGTCCAGATTACAGATAGTAAAGGAAATATCCAGTATGTGAATCCGGCATTTACCGACAAGACAGGCTATACCCGAAGTGAAGCCGTTGGTCAGAACCCACGGATGTTGAAAAGTGGCGAACATGACGACGAATTTTATACCGAAATGTGGCGCACTTTGAAGAGCGGCAGAGTATGGAAAGGCCGGCTGATCAACAGAAAAAAAGATGGAGACATCTTCTGGGAAGATGCTACGATTTCACCTGTATATGGGAGTGAGGGTGAGATACAAAATTTTGTGGCTGTAAAGCGTGATATCACTAAAGAAAAATCTTTGGAGCGACAGCTGCGGCATGCCATGAAAATGGAGGCTGTGGGGACGCTTGCAGGTGGAATTGCACATGATTTCAATAACATTTTGTCTGTTATGATCGGCTATGGACAAATGGCAAAGGGGAGAGTGGAAGAGACCGATCCGACGTGGGGGGATATTGACCAGATTCTAATGGCAGGTGACCGGGCTGTAGATCTCGTCAAGCAGATATTGACTTTCAGCCGGAAGGATACAAAAGAGCAATTCAAATTGGTGAAAGTCCAATATATGATGAAAGAATTTCTCAAGCTTCTTCGCCCCTCATTGCCGATGACCATCGAGCTCAAGCATTCGATTCAGGAGGATTGTCGCCCAATTCTGGGGAATGCAAGTCAGATTTACCAGGTCTTGATGAATCTTTGCACTAATGCAAAACAGGCCATAGGCGGTAGCTATGGAACGATTTGGGTGAACCTGAAAGAGATTCAGGTTGCCCAAGGAGATTATAAAATCGCCGGTCTGTTGAAAGGGCCTGGAGAATATGTTGAGCTGGAGGTGATTGATACCGGCTGCGGAATGACGGTTGAACTTCAGGATCGTATCTTCGAGCCTTTTTTTACGACCAAGCTTAAAGACCATGGGACAGGCCTTGGTCTTGCCGTTGTTCATGGGATTGTGAAAGCCCACGAAGGGGAGATAGAGGTAGACAGCAGGGTTGGGGAAGGCACTTCTTTTCACATCTATTTCCCTGTCCAACAAGTTTCCATGGATACCGTACCGGATGCCGATGAACTTGAGCATACTGGGACCGGACGGATTTTAATCGTGGATGATGAGGATACCATTGCCCAGCTGTTTGAGCGAATGTTACGGAAACTTGGATACAGTCCAACGGTTTTTACCGATAGCCTCGAAGCTGTTGCGAAGTTTCGCAAAAATCCGAATGACTTCGATCTTGTATTGACTGATATGACCATGCCCAAAATGACCGGAGCTGAACTGACCCGTGAAGTCCTGTCTCTTAGGCCGGAATTGCCGGTGATTATGACAACAGGATTTAACGAGACAATAGACAGGGAGAGGGCGATGCGTCTCGGAGTCAGGGAATTCCTTCTTAAACCCGTAAAAAAGGAAAAATTATCGCAGGTTGTAAGGACGGTGTTGGGAGATGGCTGAAATACTCATAATCGATGATGACAAAGCCTTGGCAAAGATGTTGGTTGAGAGGATAGCAGCCACCGGAGAGCAGGCTGAAATGGCAAATACTTTGAGTGAAGGTTTGCATAAAATCACTGAGACCGACTATGACGTCATATTTCTTGATGTGAAACTTCCGGATGGTAACGGGTTGGAATATTTGCCGTTGTTTAAAGAGGCTCAATCCATGCCAGAGGTGATAATAATCACAGGACAAGGTGAGGCCGACGGGGCGGAAAAGGCAATAGTGAGCGGGGCCTGGAGCTATATAGAAAAACCCTACGTTTTCAGAGAGCTTCCATTGCATCTCACCCGGGCTCTCCAATACAGGCAGGAAAAATTGAAGGTGGTGGAGATCCCTGTATCTCTAAAAAGAGATAAAATTGTCGGGAGCAGCCGGGCCTTGAACAAATGTCTGGATCAGGTCGCCAGAGCGGCTGGGTGCGATGTCAGTGTGCTGGTGACTGGTGCCACCGGAACCGGAAAAGAACTCTTTGCCAAAGCCATTCATGAAAATAGTGCCAGAGCGGAAAAGAATTTTGTGGTTGTCGACTGCGCTGCTTTACCGGAAACTTTGATCGAAAGTATTTTGTTCGGGCATGTTAAGGGTGCCTTTACCAGTGCTGAAAAACAACAGGATGGTCTTATCAAACATGCCCATGGAGGGACGCTCTTTTTGGATGAGGTAGGGGAAATGCCTTTAGGGATTCAGAAAACCTTTCTGCGGCTCCTCCAGGAGCATGAATATAGACCGGTTGGCTCTTCAAAACATGAATTCAGTGATTTCAGGTTAGTTGCAGCAACCAATAGAGATCTTGGTGAATGTGTGCAAAAAGGAGAATTCAGGGATGACCTTTTATTCAGGTTACAGGCCTTTTCCATCAATCTTCCGCCGTTACGGGAACGTATTGAGGATATGCGAGAGCTGGTAACCTACTTTATTGCAAGACTGTGTGAACGGTACGGAGTGGAAACTAAAGGTGTGGCACCTGATTTTATTGAGGCCCTTGTTGCTTATGACTGGCCGGGAAATGTGAGAGAGCTTTCGCAGACCATCGAACAGGTTTTTACCAGTGCCTTTCTGGGGCCGACCTGCTTTGCGATTCATCTCCCGGAAAAATTCAGGGTCCAACGGGCTCGAGCTGGGTTTGAGGAGAATCGGGAGCCGGGTTTTGCCGGGCTGCCTACATGGAGAGAATATAAAAACCTCCATGAAAAAAGCTATATAGAGAAGTTGAAACTGGTAGCTAAAGGTAATGTTACAAAGGCTTGCAGGATCTCGGGGCTTTCCAGGACGAGACTGTATCAACTCTTAAATAAATACGATGTGGTGTTTTCGTAGAAGATAAGAAATTTTTACCATCCGCTGGGTATGGACGTCTGTTTGACTGTGCCTGTTGAATTAAGACTTAGAGATATATTCGGGCACCCTGTTGTGACCGTAAATAGATGAGGAAAAGAGGAAACAGTAATGAAAATTCTGATTGCAGAAGATGATTATATAACGCGTCTAATGGTGCAGGTGAGTCTTGAGAAATGGGGGTATCGAGTAACGTGTGTCGAGAACGGCAATGAGGCCTGGGATGTTTTGCAGGAGGCAGATGCACCCCAGATTGCGATTCTCGATTGGGAAATGCCAGGTCTGGATGGAGTGGAGGTGTGTCGTAAAGTCAAAGAACTGGACAAGGAGACACCTATTTATGTGATCCTGCTCACTGCTCGTGACAGCCGAAATGATATTCTGCGCGGTTTTGACATGGGGGCGGATGACTATATGACCAAGCCTTTTGATGATAATGAACTAAGAGCGAGGGTCAGAGTGGCGGAACGGCTGGTGCATATTCAGATCGCCCTGGCGGAATCGGTCGAGGAACTCCGTACCGTTCTTGATCAGATGGAGGCACTGCAAGGTGCGCAGCCCGTCTGTGTGAATTGCCATAAGATCCAAGGTAGTGATGACTCATGGATAGCCTTGGGCACAGCTATTGATAAACGTTCAGAGCCGTGTTTTATGTACATTCGCTGTCCTGATTGTGAAAAAATCGATCAACTCGAAGACAAAGATTAACTCCGAAATCTATCGGTTACTCTTTGTATTGCTTCCTTCCATTCCGATAGACTGAGTTTCAGGGTAAGCAGATTTTAGAAAGGCCATCCGGGGCAATGGATTTCTCGCCTTCTTGCTGTTTTTTCGTTTTTATATAATTAATTTCAGCCATATACTTATGACGTAGGCATTCGTATGAATCGGTTGCCTGGGTGAAGATTGTTTGATCAATATCTCTTTTTCCTCACCGAGTAACACATATTTCTAAAACATAACACACAATCTTGTTGACAAGACTGCGGTAATGGCATAATTTGAACACGATTAAAAATATCGTAATATAGGATGCGATCGGGTTGTTTAGGTCCTGTTCGAGAGTGATTATTGTACCTCTAAAGGAGATTGTGATGGTTTCTCAAGTGTCTCAGATACCATGGAAGAAGGTCGGGATCTGTTATTTCGCCCTCTTCGTTTGGTTGTTTACTTCGGCGATGCATATTCCGGACGGGTATCTTAGCCCTGTCACAAGCTTAATCATGTTTATGCTGGTTCTTCCTTTCTGGATACTTGGTTTGAAAAAGATTCGCCAGACTATGAATGCTCGCAGTGTTCCGCTGATCTCGTTGATGGCCGCCTTTTCCTTTGTGATTATGATGTTCAATATTCCTCTTCCAGGTGGAACCACGGGACATGCTGTTGGCGCTGCCTTGGCAGCCATTGTTCTGGGACCGGAGGTAGCTGTAATTGCAATCTCCATCGCTTTGATCATCCAGGCATTTTTCTTTGGTGACGGCGGGGTCCTGGCCATAGGTGCCAACTGCTTCAATATGGCGGTGGTGATCCCGTATGTGGCCTTTGCAACGTATCGTGTTGTATCAAAAGACACTCCGCTCCAATCTCCACGTCGGGTAATCGGGGCCGTAATAGGTGGTTGGCTGGGGCTCACTGTTGCTGCTTTTTTCACAGCGGTCGAATTCGGTATACAACCCTTCTTTTTTGCCATGGCCGATGGAACGCCTCTTTATGCACCTTATCCTTTGTCCGTTGCTATACCAGCGATGCTGATACCGCATATGCTCGTGGCCTCGGTCGTCGAAGGTGTCATGACCGGCATGATAGTCTTCTATCTTCAACGTTCCAGGATTGGTATTCTGCAGTCGAAAGAGCTGGATAATGAGACGGAACCTGAGGGTCTTTTGGGCAAGCTCCGTTGGCTCTGGGTTGGTATGGCCGTGTTGGCAGTAGCCTCTCCCCTGGGGCTCCTTGCGCCCGGTACGGCGTGGGGTGAGTGGGGTGTGGAAGAGTTGACAAAGCTTGGTCTGCAATCAGTTCCTTCAGGTCTTGAAAAACTGTCTACACTCTGGGGGGCGCCATTTGCCGATTATGAGATATCGTTTCTCGGCAATATGAATCTCGGCTATATTTTTTCTGCAATATTGGGTATATTTCTGGTCGGAATACTGGCCTGGTTGCTGACACGTCTCGTGTCTGGAGGTTCTCCCGAAAAACAGCAGAGTATGTAGCGGTCTTGATATCCATTCCAGGTCGGTTTTTCAGGAATTATCTTGGAAAACCGACTTTTTTTTTGTAACTGTTCAGCTGAATGCGAAAACCTTTTTTTACGTAGGCGATTCATGCCGAAACAAAGTCATTTTATTGAAAAGACCCTTCGTGGAATTACCCAAGCCATGGAGCGGTCCCTTTTTGCAGAGACCATCAGTTTACAGCCCGGTTTTTTTCAGTCTCTGGATCCCCGTCTGAAAATTATTACCACATTAGTCCTCTTAGTGGGTGTCAGTATGGCCCATAATCTCTGGATTATTGTTGCTGTTTATTTCCTCATTCTGGTCTTTGCTCTGAGCTCAGCCGTGCCTGCGGATTTTTTTATCCGGCGCGTTTGGCTGGCTGTTCCCCTTTTTACAGGTATTATCGCTCTGCCTGCTTTGTTTTTAATACCAGGCAGACCTCTTGTCCATTTGCCGCTGGGCCTTGTGATCACCGAGCCTGGGCTAAGGAGCGTACTCTTCCTCCTCTCTCGGGTTGCAACATCTATTTCGCTGGTTTTATTGTTGATTCTTACGACGCCATGGAATACGGTACTCGGTGCGTTGAGTGTTCTTAAAGTTCCAGATATGTTTATCCTGGTTCTGGGGATGACCTTTCGCTACATTTATCTTTTGTTGCATATTACCAATGATATGTTTCTGTCCCGAAAAAGCAGGGTAATTGCAAAGATGTCGGGTAAACAGGAGAGGCATATGCTGGCAACAATTGGTGCCACTCTGCTAGGGAAATCTCTGAATATGAGCAGTGAGGTTTATTTGGCGATGGTCTCTCGGGGATACCGCGGAACCGTGGTAACTTTAAAGCCTTTTAAGATGCAACGCCGGGATTGGATTTGGGCGGTTTTTTTCGCTATTATAAGCGTGTCGGTCTTTTATTTGGGACGCTGAGTCCCGTTTTTTCAAGGAGAAATAGTTTTGGCGTCAGCACCTGTTTTTGAAGTTCGAGACCTTTCCTATTCCTATGATGATAGTCAGACAGCGTTGGAGGATGTTGATCTTACTGTTTGCCAGGGGGAGTCTCTGGTTATTCTGGGGGCCAACGGCAGCGGGAAATCCACGCTTCTGAAACTCATGGATGGGCTCTATTTTCCGACCAAAGGGGAGATCAAAGTCTTTGGCGAGCCTTTGACCGAGGCTCGTCTACGCGATGATTCCTATAATTATGAGTTTCGTCGCCGTGTCGGCCTGGTCTTTCAGGATACCGATGTACAGTTGTTTTGTGCCTCGGTAATGGATGAGATCTCCTTTGCCCCCTTGCAGCTGGGATTTGACCATGACGAGGTGAAACGGCGTGTTGATGCGGCCCTTAGGGCATTGCGGATTGAGAAACTGCAGGACCGTGCTCCGCACAGGTTGTCCGGTGGTGAGAAGAGACGTGTTGCTTTGGCATCTTTGCTCAGTCTCGACCCCGAGGTCTGGTTATTGGATGAACCGACCATAGGCCTGGATCCGCGCAGTCAGTCCTGGCTGGTCGATTTTATTCTACAATTACGGAATGAAAATAAAACGGTTATTACCGCGACCCACGATCTGGCCTTTGCCCAGAAATTTGCCACTGGTATTTCGGTTTTCGATGAAAACCATCATCTCACAGCTTCGGGTAGTCCTGCGGAGATTTTGGCGGATCATGATCTGCTCCATCGTTGCAATCTTGCACATTTTCATGTGAGTCATGAATCGTCCATTTGCCACTGATCATGTCGTAAAGCAGCAATATCCGTGGTTCGGCGTAATTCTACTGAATTAAAATCAACATTTGGAGTATTCTTTTTTTCATGAAGAACCATGAATATGATTTTATCATCATCGGGACGGGTCCGGCCGGTCTTTCGGCGGCCCTGACCGCATCGAAATCAAGTAGAAAAGTTCTGATCCTGGAAAGGGAAGGATCTCTGGGAGGGGTTTGTGTAAACACAGGGACCTTTCCAAGCAAGACCCTGCGTGAGGCGGTTCTTTCTTTGACCGGGCTTTTGACGAGAAAAGTTTTTTCGGAAGATGCTCCCTGCATTATTGCAGATGCCGAAATCTCGATGGAGAGGCTGAAAAATCGTCTTCAATATGTCCGCTTAAAAGAGCATTCAATTATCGAGGGGCAACTGAGACGTAATGGAATTACCCTGATAAGGGGAAATGCGACCTTTGTTGGGTCAAAGACGATTAAGGTCGACTGTTTGAATAACGAAGAGATTCTGGTTGAGGGGAAGTTCATCATCATTGCAACCGGCTCCTGTCCAAGGACTCCTCCTGACATCCCTTTTGACCATACAATTGTTGTTGATTCGACAAGTATTCTCAATATGAAGACCATTCCGAAATCCATGTTGATTCTGGGTGGAGGCGTCATCGGATCGGAGTATGCAACGATCTTTGCGGCCTTGGGGGTCAAGGTTACCCTTGTGGATACCGGGCCTCGATTGTTGAAATTCATCGACCATGAAATAATCGACTATCTGAAGATGAATTTTCCCCGGGGAAATATCGAATATGTTAATAATTGCGGAAAGTTCGTGATCGAAAGAGAAAACGGCAGGGCTATCCTGAGATTGGATTCCGGCCGTGAATTTTCAGCCGAGACACTCTTTTTTGCATTGGGGCGGGAAGCAAACACGGCGTTTCTCGATATCGAGAAAGCCGGGATTGCCTGCAATGGGAGTTACATTAAGGTTAATGAACTCTATCAGACCTCGACACCCGATATTTATGCTGTCGGTGATGTAATAGGTTGGCCGAGTCTTGCCGCCACCTCGATTACCCAAGGGAGGCTAGCGGCTCTCAATGCCCTGCAGAGAAGGGCAGATAGCTTTCCCCACCTCTTTCCTATCGGAATTTATACCATACCCGAAATTTCCTATGTAGGTATAACAGAAGAGGAGGCAAGTGCCAGGGGATATAGGTTTGTCGTCGGAAGATGCCTCTACGATGAATTGCCTCGAGGGCAGATCTCGGGAGAGTGCGAGGGGTTATTGAAAATGATTGTCCACAGTGATACCCGAGAGATTTTGGGGGTACATATCCTGGGTGCCGGAGCAACTGAGATTATACATATTGCATTGTTGGCCCTTTTTCATAACGCCAAAATTGATCTGTTTATTGATAATATCTTTAATTATCCAACATACTCAGAGGCCCTGAAAATTGCAGCACTCTCAGCCTTCGACCAGATAGAAGCTAAAAAAATGTAGGACCTTGATCCCCTAACCTGGATATTTCAAGAGTCGAGGCGGTTGCAAGCCTTGGAGACGTGCGGTTCACTATACTGAAGTATGTGAACCGCACAAGCGACGCGGGATAGCGAACCGCCTCGACTCTCCCGAAGGGTGGAAAAATTTACGGTTGACTGTTTTTGTTCAGGAACAAATTGTACTCGGTGCATGCTTGAATTTTATTGGGTTAACTCTTTATATCGACATAATACATTCAATTCCGAGCAAATTTTTCATGAAATATCCAGGCTACTCAGATAAGAACCCAATTCTCCCTCCTCTTTTCTCGTCATATTGAAACGCTTTATCAAGGGACAATCGGGTACAGTGTTACTATTTGTTGTCAGTGTTCACTTTTGTTGACAGTTCGGTCTTCCTCCATCCTCCCTTTCCTTTCCTGATCACATCCTAGAATTAAAAATTCCCATTGCTTCCTTCGAAGGGGAAAAGAACACGGCAATTCATATGCTGCAATGGGTTGTATTTCTCAATGGTCACGCTCCGTCCAGCCGGAATTAGTCTTGCCCAGACTGCTAGGAGATTTAAATAGGAATTGGGCCTGATCGTTCCAGAATGGGGCTAACTTTTTCTTGGAGTTTTGGGTGATGGTCTGCTTGGCATGAAAAATGCTTATTACCTTCATTAAATTACCGGTTGGTTCAAGAAAACGGTAATAGCGTAAGTTTCTGAATTATGATTCCCGGGAAATGAGAGCATGAAAACTATCCTCGTTATAGATGATAATGAAGCAGTTCGTAGGTTAATTCGCGATCTTTTGATTCGTTCAGGATTTGAGGTTCTGACAGCGCACGATGGACGCAATGGGTTGAAAGTGTATCACTCCAATTCTCCATGTTTGGTGATCACCGATATAGTCATGCCGGAAAAGGACGGTCTAGAGGTAATTATGGAGCTCAGTAAACTTGAGCGCAAACCCAAAATTATTGCTCTATCGGGAGGAGGAAGAGTCGACCCCGATACCTATCTGGGTCTTGCAGAGAGGCTGGGGGCGCACCGAATTATTGAAAAACCTTTTTATCCTGCTGAATTTATAGGGATTGTCCGGGAATTGCTCGTTTAATTCCTGGCTGACGAGCGTGTGAGTTTCCAAACCTTTTTGTGCCTTTCTTGTCGTTAGATGCGTAGTCTTTTATCGATATTCCGGAACGAACAGCTCACGCCTTGGATTAGTTACTGAACATTAGTGGTAATCAGAAAGGTATTTACGAGATAGTGAGATTTGGGCATGACAATGCCGGTGTTTCGTAGGTGTTCACAATTATGATTGGTGTTCACATTTGTTTACAGTATTTCCGGTTTTTCCCATGACATGTTTAAAGAGCTTATTCAAAACCTCATTAAATAGCAATGACATACTGAAATGGAACCTCTCTTTAAAAAGCTGGCATGGATACTGCTGAAGGAATCTCACATCTTTTAAATGGGCAAAAGAAGCAGACAAACAAAATTTCAATCCTTTGGCGTGCTATGAAAATATATTTTTACTCTGCTGGTATCTTAGCCTGCAATAATGGTTGTAATTATTCAGCTTGCATTCAACGTTGTCTTGGCACGTTACAAAGCTTACAGGCCTTGAGAAATTTTACGGTGCTCCCGGGAGGTTCATATTTTTCATCTCCTCAAAGCAGGGAGATCAGGAGCGGTGATTTGATGATTCTCTATGCAGGAAATAAAAGAGAACTCGGGGAGCTGGTTGCAAAGAAAGAACTCTTTGAGGCCTTTCGTATCATCCTGATTGTTGGAAATGATGAATGCCTCAATGATAGGAAATGCCATGTTCTCAATCCCAGATATATCACCTCCATGGAGATGAATGTCACCGGATTGAATGAAGTGATAGAAAAGATAACCAGTACAGCATAGTGCCACACAGTGTTGTGTTTCAATGGACGGTTACTAGTTACTATCTCAGTGGCTAACTGACTAAAAAAAGTTAGATAAATTCCATGATAGGATCGACACCAATGTCGCAAGAACAACTTTTTGCATCGTTCGTGCTGGATCAGTCCTCTGGGTTGGAAATTGCCTTGAAGGCGGAAAATGTTAACGAGGCGACTCCTGTTAACGGTATGATCCAGGCACTTCCGGCCAGCATCGATTTCCTTGAGGGAATCATGCATCTACGGGACGAGGTCATTCCAATAATCAACCTAAAAAAAAGGTTAGGTTTGCCGGAGAAGAGTTACAATGCTGCTGCAAAGGTTGCGGTGGTAACTCTGCTCGATAATCGGTATGGATTGCTTGTTGATGATATTAAAGATGTTTTCAGGGTGGAATCCACCAACATCCGGCCCGTTAACAGCCTTCTCCAAACAGAAGATAAGATTATCTCGGCGCTTATCTCGCTGGAAAAGGGCAAGCGTACCGTTGAGCTTCTCGAATTGGACAGTCTATTCTTGAACGGATTTTCCGATATGGAGAAATTGATTTCGGATGAATCTTTTGACTCAAAGCCCGAACCGGTCACCTATTCACGTTATGTCGTCTTTTCTTCCGCCGGACAGGAGTATGGAGTGCCGGTGGAATACTCACAGGAAATCACATTCTATTCCGACATCGATACCATTTTCAGAACTGGGGTGGTGGAGGGTGCCTTAAAGTTGCGGGGTAACACTATCCCGGTCGTCAATTCCCAATACCTGCTTACTGAAAAAGATTTATCCTTGTTTCCTGCAGGAGAAACCTGGCGGATATTGGTGCTTTCTTGTGAGGACTGTTTTCTTGGAATGATTGTTGAGGAAGTAAAAGAGATTCTCTCTGTCCCTGATAATGAAATTCTTCTGATGCCTGGTGGTGGGGATGGCAAGGTTTCCGGAGTATATCCAAGGAAAAATAATGGGAATGTCATGTTGCTCGATATGCAGAAGATTGTGGGTGATCACATGGATACAATCAAATCTCTTGCCAGGATCAATAACAATAAGGAGGTGGTCGATGAAGACCGGCTTAATAAGATACGGGCGCACCATCTGATCACGGAGAATTGTTATCTTATCTTTGCAATAGAGAAGAATTTTGCAATTGAAATTAAGGATGTACAAGAAATTATAGAAAATGACGGGGTCTTGGGAGTTCCCTGTGCCAAAGGGTTTAATTCTCAGGTGATCAATCTTCGCGGTCAGATAGTCTCGGTTGTCAGTTTAAGAAGCTTTTATAATTATTCACCGTTGGGCCTGGGTGAGGCAAAGAGCAAGTTGATTATTTGTCGAGGAAAAATGGGCACTGTGGCCCTGGAGGTTGATCGCATAGTGACCATCTATAAACAGGAACAGTTTCATGACACACCCTCCTTAAATCCTCAATTGGCCGGGAGAAAGGATACCCTGGACCGGTTGATTGATTTCACTGGTCATGAAGGAATAAGCGAGCATGTTCTCGTGGTCAATGTTGAAAACCTTATGCGCAATCATATGGCTATGGATGCACAAAAAGTTTCCCTAGCAGATGATGGAGATACTGCTATATACAAAAAAGTGGGGTGATGAGAATGGAATCGAAAACGAAGGCAGCAACGACGGAAATGGATGTGGCATGTTTGAATATGTTGATGGAGCCGAGCTTCATCGTCGGGGATGATCGGATTATTTCCTGGGCAAACGATCCGTTCTTGAAGACCTTTAACCTGAAGGCCGCAAACGTCATTAATAAGATGACCTGCGAGGAGGCATGCCCGACCCATCTGTGTGGGACTAAAGATTGTCCCAGTGCCAAGGCAATGCGGATTAAGAAGCCGGTTGAGACCGAGGTTATCTATAAAAACGGTGGGACGACCTATCAATACTTCTCTTCGAAAGCGACGCCGATGATGAACGGGAAGAGTGGCGGCGTGTTCATCACGATGAGTGACATCACATCGCTTAAGAATGCCCAGGCGGATCTAAGGCAGATGACAACCGATCTCAATGTCATTCCGACCCCGATTGTCGAGATAGATACGACCTTTGGCATAACCTTTTTAAATCCTGCCGGTGCAGCGGTGGTCGGATTGACTCCTGACGAAGCCATTGGCAAAAAATGTTATGACCTTTTCAGAACCCCGCATTGCAAGACGGAAAAATGCGCCTGTGCCCGGGCAATGAAAACGGATTCGGTGATAACTGAACAGACCATAGCAAGACCCCGGGACGGGGTGATAATTCCGATCAAATATACCGGTGCTCCTATCAAGGACGCCAAGGGCAATATCAAAGGCGCCCTGGAGTATGTGCTTGACATGACGGAAGAGGCAAAGCAGAAGCAGGCGGCCGATGAGAAGATCGAAAATCTGAACACGATCCCGACGCCGATCATGGCCATCGATACCGATTACACCATTACCTTTATGAATCCGGCCGGGGCAGGTGTGGTGGGCAAGACTCCGGAGCAGGTGGTGGGGGAAAAGTGCTACAATCTCTTTAAAACCCCACATTGCAAGACCGAGAAATGTGCTTGCAACAGGGCGATGAAGACCAATGCGGTGGTGACCGAGCAGACCATCGCCCGGCCTGCCGAGGGGGTGATCATCCCGATTAAATATACCGGGTCACCGATCAAGGATGCCAAGGGCAATATCAAAGGCGCCCTGGAGTATGTGCTTGACATGACAGAGGAGGCGAAGCAGAAGCAGGAGGCTGATGAGAAGATCGAAAATCTGAACACGATCCCGACGCCGATCATGGCCATCGATACCGATTTCACCATCACCTTTATGAATCCGGCCGGGGCTGGAGTTGTCGGTAAGAAGCCGGACCAGGTGATCGGCCAAAAGTGCTACAATCTGTTTAAGACCCCGCACTGTAAGACCGAGAAATGTGCCTGTAAACGGGCGATGAAGACCAATGCGGTGGTGACCGAGCAGACCATTGCCCGTCCTGCCGAGGGGGTGATCATCCCGATTAAATACACCGGAGCCCCGATTAAGGATGCCAAGGGCAATATCAAAGGGGCCCTGGAGTATGTGATTGACATGACTGAAGAGGCGAAGCAGAAGCAGGCGGCCGATGAGAAGATCGAGAATCTGAACACGATCCCGACGCCGATCATGGCCATTGATACTGATTATACCATCACCTTTATGAATCCGGCCGGGGCTGGAGTTGTCGGTAAGACGCCGGAACAGGTGATCGGAGAAAAGTGCTACAATCTGTTTAAGACTCCACATTGCAAGACGGAAAAATGTGCCTGTGCCCGTGCCATGAAGACCAATGCGGTGGTGACCGAGCAGACCATTGCCCGTCCTGCCGAGGGGGTGATCATCCCGATCAAGTATACCGGGTCACCGATCAAGGATGCCAAGGGCAATATCAAAGGCGCCCTGGAGTATGTGCTTGATATGACGGAGGAGGCGAAGCAGAAACAGGCAGCCGATGAGAAGATCGAGAACCTGAATACGATCCCGACGCCGATCATGGCCATAGACACTGATTACAACGTCACCTTTATGAATCCCGCAGGAGCAGGTGTTGTTGGCAAGACGCCGGAACAGGTAGTGGGAGAAAAGTGCTACGACCTGTTTAAGACCCCGCACTGTAAGACCGAGAAATGTGCCTGTAATCGGGCGATGAAGACCAATGCAGTGGTGACCGAGCAGACCATTGCCCGTCCTGCCGAGGGTGTGATCATCCCGATCAAATATACCGGGTCACCGATCAAGGATGCCAAGGGCAATATCAAAGGTGCCCTGGAGTACGTGCTTGATATGACGGAGGAGGCAAAGCAGAAACAGGCGGCTGATGAGAAGATTGAAAACCTGAATGCCATCCCGACGCCGATTCTTTCCATTGATACGGACTATTCCATAACCTACATGAATCCGGCCGGAGCGGGAATAACCGGTCTGAGACCGGAAGAAATCGTCGGCAAGAAATGCTATGATATTTTCAAGACCCCGCATTGCAGGACGGAAAAATGTGCCTGTGCCCGTGCCATGAAGACCGATTCCATCGTCTCTGAAGAAACCATTGCCCGACCGGGAGACGGCAAGATCATGCCGATCAAGTATACCGGAGCGCCAATCAAAGATGCCAAAGGCAATATAAAAGGGGCTCTCGAATTCGTGCTGGATATAACAGAGGAGATGAAGCAGCGGCAGGCGGCCAACGAGAAGATTGAAAACCTCAATGCCATTCCGAACCCGATCCATGCGGTTGATACCAACCTGACCATCACCTATATCAATCCCGCAGGTGCGGCCATGGTGGGAATGACGGTCGATCAGGCGCTCGGCAGAAAGTGTTTTGATCTCTTCTGTAAAGATCACTGCCGTACGCAGATGTGCGGAGTGCAGCAGGCAATGCGCAGCGACAAACCTATCACAGGGCAGACTACAGCCCATGTCGGAAGCAGAAACATCGCTGTGAAGGTAACGAGTGTCTCCATCAAGGATGCAAAAGGCAACATAAAGGGCGGGCTTGAGTACATTGCAGATGTCACTGCCGAGGCAGAGGTGGAGCGATTAATCAATGAGGCGAGTGATGAGGTCTCGAGTCTGGTTGCCGCATCTCTTGAGCAGATGAAAAAAGCGACTGCCAATGTCGAGGGTATGAATACCACCATCGATAAAGAGGTCAACCTGCTTGACAGTTCAACCTCAACCATTGACAAAATGGTTGATTTTACCGCTGAGATGGCAGCCTTGACAACCAAGTCTGCTGAAATGGCGGCAAAGGTGACGGTGGATGCAGAAGAAGCCCAAAAGGCTGGGTCTGATGCCGGTAAAAAGATGAAAGCCATCAACGAATCGATGGAGGACAGCAACCAGATGGTCGGCAATCTGGTGGGTCAAGTCGGGAAAATCGGCAGCTTTGTTGACATCATAAAAGAGATTGCCTCCCAGACAAACCTGCTTGCCTTTAATGCGGCAATCGAGGCTGCAAGGGCGGGCGATGCGGGGAGAGGATTTGCCGTCGTTGCAGATGAAATCAGAAAACTTGCGGAAAACAGCTCACGCTCGGCAGTGGATATCTCCAATATCGTCAAAAAGGTTGAGGAGGAATCTCGGGAAACTATAGGCGTCATGAAAGATGGCATGAAAATGCTGGGTGACGGTGGCGAGGTAATAAACACTGCGCTAGACGCGATGCAGAAAATATCGGAAGGCATTGTGACAATTTCCGATTCGGTTGGAGGTTTGAACGCCAAAACGGATATTTTGAATGCTAACGGCAATGAGGTTAAAGACCAGATAATGAGTGTGGTTTCTTCGTCCAGTGAAAATAAGAAAGCAGCCAATGTTGTCAATATTTCAATTGATGGCACCGTCGAAGCTCTGAAAAAACTGGAAAATTCATCTAAAACACTGAGTAAAGTTGTCAGTGGAATGTAGCAACTTGTACCCGGTCGATCATTGTCTGAAAGGCCGGGTACACCATTTCCAGGTTTGAAGAAATGTTGATGGGCTGATGGCTTTATCCTAAGATCAGGTCATGAACCATGAGTTACTTAATCGATAAACTCTACACAAATAGGTTGATGTTACGGCGGGTAAGGAATTCGGATCTTCCACTCTTAGTCCAATGGAGTCAATCAAAGGAATCGTGCGGGAAATTTTTATCTCCGGAAGGTTTTGAGTTGCATCAGTTGCAGCAAAAGCTCGATTCGGGCGTTTTGTGGAATAGTGTCGAAAAGTTCTTTATCATTGAACGGCGTGATGAGACGCCCTTGGGTACCATCCACTATTGGCAGCCATCCGGAAAATGCGATACGGTAACCATCTCGATCAAGATTGCCGATTCTTCGCAACGGAATAAAGGATATGGGACAGAGGCGCAGAAATTTTTGCTCATGTATCTTTTTGACAAGGTTAGAGTTCGATACGTTGAAATGTATACAGACATTGACAATGTGGCCCAGCAGTCCTGTTTGAGAAAACTCGGTTTTCGTCTGGTTGAATCCCTGGCCTACGATGACGGCAATGTCAAACGAACCGGAAATTTGTATCGGCTTGATGCAACGCATTATTGTGAAGAGCTTATCTATCGTTTTCATTATGAATAAAAAACTTGGCCTTCTCTATGATAACCGCTATTTTGATCATGCAATTGAGCAGTTTTCTCCCGAAAATCCCGAAAGAATTCGGCATCTTTATGCGACAATAAAACAACGGTACAATGGTAATTTCCACGTGTTTTCACCCCGTGAGGCGACTTCTGAAGATGTAAATGCCGTTCATTCGTCATTTTATATTCAGCAGATCAGGGAGCATGCTGTTCATTTAGATCCCTACTCCTACGATCGAGATACCTACCTTATGGAGGACTCTTTTGTTACAGCCCTGTTTGCCGCGGGGGGGTGCCTGGAGGTTGCCGATAGTATTATGAACGGGAACATCGGCTGTGGATTTGCACTGGTCCGTCCTCCGGGACATCATGCTGAACCGGGAAGGGGGATGGGGTTTTGCATTTTGAACAATATCGGGATTACGGCCAAGTATCTGCAGAAAAGATATCAGATGAACCGAATTTTGATTTTAGACTTCGATGTCCATCATGGTAATGGCACCCAGGAAGTCTTTTATGATTCCGACCAGGTCCTGTTTGTCTCACTGCACCAGAAAGGCTTGTTCCCATTTACCGGATCACCCAACGAAATCGGAAAGGAGAAAGGGCTTGGCTATACCATAAACCTTCCCCTTTTCCCCCAATTTGGCGATAGCGAGTACACTTTTCTTATCGGCCGTGTGCTTCAAGGGGTTGTTGAACAATATATGCCGCAGATAATCCTGGTTTCCGCAGGATTTGACGGTCACCGTGATGATAATATAAGCGGCACCTTGCTCTCCACCGGCTGGTATGGGACAATAACGACTATGTTGAGGCAATACGCCAGAGAATCCTGCGAAGACCGATTACTATTCATTCTGGAGGGAGGCTATAATCCGGTTTCGTTGGAAGACTCGATAATCGCAACCATTGACAGCCTCCTTGCCCCGGAGACATCCCGGATAGGTGTCATGTATACACAACGGGCCGATAAACTTTTAACGAATCATCCCCTTCGGGAGTTTTGGACCATATAGTGAGGAGAAAGATGGATACGCTCTCTACCGGTACCCTGAATACCATTTTCGATGCGTGTCGTCAGTGCGGAACCTGCTGTAAAAAATATCGCAAGATTCTTTTACAACAGGATGAGATCGAATTTATCAAACAGATGGGTGGGCATGTTGGTGTCGATGTGAGTTTCAATTCGATTCGGGAGAAAGGAATAGAGGCAGCCACCGAAGAGGCCAGGAAGAGAGGTCGGATTTTCATGATTCATCCTGATGATAAAGGATGTGTGTTTTTAGAAAAACGGAACCAAAAATATACTTGTAAAATATACCATTATCGGCCCAAGACCTGCAGAGGTTTTCATTGCAATCTGGCTGACAACAGTTTCTTCACACTTTTCAATGACAATTCCATGCACCTCTTGGGACAGACGGATTTCGGCCTGCCTCTTACTGTGCCAAAAGGTTGATGTTGTGTAGACTCGACTCTTCCTCTGAGAGTATAATTAAAATGCACATGCCTCGATAAAATCTGTTGATAACCCGATAAACTTATTGCTGACGATTTCTTCTTTTTTCCAGGAATCTCCTGATCGAACCAGGACATTAAAGTTTGCCTCGGAAATGGGGAAATAGCGATGTTTGCTTTTGGATTTAAAGAGCCCGCTGAAAAGACCGGTGATGATGAAAAAGGAACACCGCTCATCCTCGTGATAATTCGGGCCGTGGTCGTTTTTTCACCGCTTTTCTGGGTTAATACGGATGCCCTGAGCTTTTCTGAAAAGTGCCGTGTTCTTTCTTCATCTTCGGTGAAGAAAATGTGAAGAGAGTTTGAATTTATTGAATATCCGGAGCTAACCTGTTGACCTTGGAAGGGGCTTTGGCTATTTTTGAATTTAGCCATTCAAACTATGCAGTGTCATCTTCATGATATTTGGATTCAAACAAAAACTTGTCGGTGCCTTGCTCATCCCCCTGGATGATGAAACCAAGGGATTACGGCTCAACGATGATAAATACAGTGCTGTTTTTAATAATGTGGTGCTGGATCTGACTCCTGTTGAATTCAGACTGCTCAAAACGCTTTCGGATTCTCCCGGGCGCGTTTTTTCAAGAGATCAGTTGATTGACCGGATCTATAATGATCGAAGAATCGTCACGGACCGTACGGTCGACACCCATATCAAGAACCTGCGCAAAAAGATGGAATACGCGTATGCAGGTGAAGAAATGATTCACTCGGTGTACGGAGTCGGGTACAAACTGGAAGTGGACTGGACAAAATAATGATGAACGGCATCGTCCCCCAGTGCTGTAAAAATGTAAAAACCCAAAAAGCGCCCTGCAATTTCAGGTGGTAGATTTTTCAGCGAGAGGATTGTCCCTGGCAGGAGCCCAGCCCCAGGCATAGAGGAAAAGGCCTACGGAACATCCGGCAATACCCCAGACTCCCCAGGGATTGAGTGATTCGCCAAGGAGCAGCCAGGCAAAGAGCGCAGTCACTACCGGGACAAAGGACATATACAGTGATACGGTCAGAAGTCCGAGGTGGCGGATCGAATAGGCGACAAAGAGCAAGGCCACAATATTGACGATAATCCCCTGGTAAATCGACTGGAGTGCTATATCCTGCAGGGGTGCCTGGGAGAGGGCGGTGGGGAAGATGAACCAGAGGGGGACAAAAAGGATGACATTGACGACAGGCACGGTAACCAGGACATCCTTCCAGTAAAAGTTCCACAGCCGGATGCCCGTCATATGCATGGTGTAGGTTACGGCCGCAGCCAAAAGTAAAAAAATGCCAAGGATATGCTCACTGGAGTAGGTATCTCCCCCTGCCATAATGAAATTCGAGATAAATATCAAGGCGATGGCTCCATAACGCAGAAGGGTTATCCTCTGACGAAAGAGAAACCAGGCGACTATAGCCCCCAGGACCGGCAGCATGCCGTTTACGATTACGCCTGCATGTGCGGCCTTGATCTGCTCAAGACCGTAAAACGAAAAGAGGGTATAGGGGAAGCCAACACCAAGACCCACTATGAGGTATTGATGGAGTTTAAACTTCTTCCATTGATGTTGGAAAATCAAAGGCGACACACCTATAAGCGCTGTACAGTACCTCAGCAGGGTAATGTCTGCCGGTTGCAGCTTGGTTTGAACGCCGTATCTCGAAACGGCAATCCATCCTGCCCAGATACAGACAATGGAAATTCCGGCCAGGTGAGCCTTGAGGTTTTTCATGGAATCCTTTTTGAAAATGGATTGCGAAATCGTGCAGGCCATAGTATTCAAATCCTTTGTTTCCTGCAATACAACAGTTATGTTTTGCAGGGATTTCCTGCCGGAGGAGGGAAGCATGTTCTGGCAAGGAAAAAAACAAGAGATGTCTTGATAAAATCGAGCCGGGCTTATTATAGAGAAACAGGGACCGATCAGGATGAAAGATATTAGTTGGAAGGACTTTGAGGCGGTAGAACTGCGAGCAGGCAGAATTATAGAGGTGGAGGATTTTCCCGAGGCCAAGGTCCCCGCCTATAAAATAAAAGCAGATTTCGGCCCCGAGATCGGAATTAAGAAATCGAGCGCCCGAGTCACGGATCTTTACACAAGAGATGAGCTCCTGGATCGGCAGATTATTGGAGTGGTGAACTTTCCAACCAAACAGATAGGACCGGTCAGGTCTGAATTTCTGCTGACCGGCTTTTATCGTGAGGACGGGGCAGTCGTCCTCGCCATCCCGGAGCAGGAGGTGCCCCTGGGGGCCAAGCTCGCCTGATGTCCTCCCCTTTTTTTTACAGACATCCGGTTCCCGAGCCACTGCATTGACCGGAGGCACAGGACTTACGCCTACCACGGAGGCTCTCGATCTTTCTCTCTTCGTAGATTGCGGCAAGCCCTTCTTCGATGAAGCCCGAGGCCTCGACCGGAAGCGTTCCTGACTTCTTAAGGATCTCGGACGGCGTGGGACCGATCCCGCTGACGAGAACGGCCCGGCAGTCGGCCAGGACCTTGGCCAATTGATGCCATCGTTTGATACCTCCTCCGCCTGCCGGTGCCTTGCGTTTTTCCATGAGTTTGAAGGTGTCTCCAGCAGGTCCCCATATCTGGAACTCCCGTGCCTCTCCCAGATGTTGATTGATGAGAATGCCTTCTTCTGTAGCCACTGCCACATAAGGCCGATCTTTGGCTGGAATGGGTGGCAGCGTCGAACAGGCGGACAGGCAGCCACGGAATTCTTCCGTCCTGTCATTATCCAGAAGCCCCACGGCATCGGCGCGACAACGGGTGCAATGGCGCATCTGGGGCAGATATTTTTCTCCGATTTTGCGGATCTTCTCCATCCTCTCTTTGTCGGGCTGGGCTACGTTTCCAAAGGGGGTGTTGACATTGGGGAACATGGCCATGCAGTTGAGCAGGTCAACACCCAACTCTTTCATCTTGGCTGCCACCGCCTCTATGTGATGGTCATTTATTCCAGGGATCACGATGCAATTAACCTTAACCGTTATTTCAAATTGCTTAAGCTCCCGTATCGCCTCAATTTGTCGTGAGAGAAGAAGTTTGGCTGCGTCCAGGCCACGATAAACGACATTTCCGTCTTTGACCCAGCTGTAGATGTGTTTGCTTATCTCAGGGTCTACCGCACAGACAGTGATGGTGACATGGGAGACCTCAAGTTCTACCAATGTCTTGATATATGGGCCTATCCCCATACCGTTGGACGAGACACAGAGCAGCATGTCTGGAGACTGTCGCCGGACCAGGCGCAGAGTGGCAATAGTTTCCGGCCCGTTGGCAAAGGGATCTCCGGGACCAGCAATACCTGCAACGGATATCCTGGGTTCTTTTTCCAGGACCTTGCCGACATAGACTCCTGCCTGCTCGGGAGAGAGGACCGAGCTGGTTACCCCTGGTCGTGACTCGTTGACGCAGTCATATTTTCGGTCGCAAAAGTTGCATTTGATATTGCACTTCGGGGCGACGGGAAGGTGGACACGTCCATACTTGCCTTTGGCTTCCGGGTTAAAACAGGGGTGACTGTGGAAATCTTTCATGACGGTTCTATCCTTTGTAGATTCCAAAATATATGGATGTTTTACTCTGTGTTTACATGTAGCTGTAGCCTACGTCCGAGTCATTTTGTTTTTTTTCGATAACCGTATTGGTGATGGTGTCGAAGAGCATCTGGGCACCATGATATCCGAGATGCAGAATACGCTGTCCGCCCATCCGGTCGTGGATCGGAAATCCGACTCGGACCAGTGGAATGTTGTTCTTGCGGGCAAAGGAATAGCCTTTGCTGTGGCCGATGAGCAGATCAATCTCAAGCTCCCGGGCTCGCTCTTCAATATCGTAAAAGTCGGCATTCTCATGGACTTCCGGCATGCCCCACGGCATTCCAGACACAACGGACGATATGGCTTTTGAAAATTTACCACTCTTGCCACCGGAGGCACAGAGGATGGGCTGAATGCCGATTTCGGTCAAAAAGGAGGTGAGACCGACAACCAGATCCTCTTCACCGTAGATTACTGCCCGTTTGCCGTAGATATACTTATGGCCGTCGACCATGGCATCGATCAGTCTGCCTCGAGCCTGACTATACTTTGTGGGGATATCCGTGCCGGTTATCTTGCTCAAGGTGGAAAGGAATATGTCGGTTTCACGGATACCGATCGGTATCCCGAGGCGATGAAGGCCGACATTATGCATGTTTTGTAAGGAAACACCGGCAGACTCGTCTTCAAGGGTACGCCCGAATTCGATGGTAGCGAGGGATCGTCCCATTGTCTCGATTGCATCGACCCGGGTTCCTCCCTCCGGGATGAGCGGATAATCGTTCATCGCCTGTCCGTCCAACGTGTCGGAATGATCGGGAAGCATGGTTAATTCGCAGTCGAAGTCGCAGAAGAGATCTTTAAGGTATCGCATGTCGGCAGCAGAGACGAAACCGGGCAGGAGGTTGACGGTTTCGTTCTTCTCGCCCCCTTTGCTTATCTGTTCGACTACTGCTCGAATTGCCGCATGATATCCCTCCATATGGGTGCCGGAGTAACTTGGCGTCGAAACGGAAACGATCTGGGGATGGGAGAGTTCACCTCCGAATTCTTCGAGATATTCATGGAGGATCATCTTGACATCGTCGCCGATGGTTTCGGTCAGGCAGGTGGTCGCAACACCAATGAGCGTAGGATGGTATTTTTCAATCACATTGCGGAGACCGAGTTTTAGATTCGCCGCTCCGCCATAGACCGCATGTTTCTCACCAAGTGAGGATGATGCGATATCGATGGGTTCATTGAAGTGGCTGATGATGTATCGACGCATATAAGTGGCACACCCTTGAGAGCCATGCAGAAAAGGAACACTCCCTTCGATCCCCCGGAAGGCAAGACTCGCCCCGAGGGGTTTGCAAAGCTTACAGGCATTGGTCGTCGACACGTAATGGGGCATCTTAGTCATTGTCTTTCTCCTGGGATCTTCGAGGAACGAAACGCCATACCGGACTCATGACCGAGTTATGAACTTCCCTTGCAAAGTTGAGCATGCCCTTGAAGCCGGCCAGCATCTCTTTGCGTTCGTGGTTGTGGTCACAAAAGGCGACGCCGAGTTTATAGGCTATGGGACGTTCTTTTACGCCGCCGACGAAGATGTCGACGTTTTTTTCTTTTAGAAACGAAGAGAGCTCCAGTGGATTTGAGTCGTCGACGATGATTGTTCCGTCGTCAGTAATCATCCGGAGTTCTTCATAATCTTCTTTGGTTCCGGTTTGAGAGCCGACCATGACGACATTCATGCCCAATAGCCTGAAGGCCTTGACCAGAGAAAAGGCCTTGAATGCCCCTCCAACATATATGGCGGCTTTTTTGCCGGTTAGCGTTGTTTTATAACGGTTCAGCTCGGGAAGAAGTGTCTGCAGTTCTTCTCGCACGACTTCTTTTGCCTTGGTGAGCATTGCCGGGATCTTGAAAAAACGGGCGACTTCATAAAGGGATTCAGCCATGTCTTCGACACCGAAATACGAGACGCGAAGAGTCGGAATTCCATATTTTTCTTTCATGATATTAGCAAGATCCATGGTGGCGCCGGAGCATTGAACGACATTTAAGGAGGCGCCATGGGCGCGACGGATATCATCCACCCTGCCGTCGCCGGTAATATTTGCGACAACTTCTACACCGATGCGGGCGAAATAGTCGCGGATCAACCAGATCTCACCGGCCAGGTTAAAGTCACCCAGGATGTTGATGCTGTATTTTGAAATACCGCCGGTATCGCCTGTCCCCACAAGTCTTGACATGGCTTTACATGCAGCGGCATACCCTTCCCGCTTATTGCCTTTAAATCCCTCGGACTGTACGGGAAGTACCGGGATGGATTTTTCTTCCGACACCCTTTTGCAGACGGACTCGAGGTCATCACCGATGATCCCGACGATGCAGGTGGAATAGACAAAGGCCGCCTTAGGTTCATGTCTGTCGATGAGTTCGATAAGAGCCTTATAGAGTTTTTTCTCCCCGCCGAAGATGACATCCATCTCCTGAAGATCGGTGGAAAAAGACAACCTGTGTAATTCTGGCCCTGACGACAGGGCTCCGCGGATATCCCAGGTATAGACAGCGCAGCCGATCGGGCCATGGACGAGATGCACGGCATCGGCTATGGGATAAAGAACGACTCGGGAACCACAAAATACACAGGCCCTCTGGCTGATGGCACCCGCAAGGCTGTCCTTGTTGCACTCCATTGCAAAAGGGCTTGTCCCTTTTCTATATATCTGAGACTGACGCTCGGTGAGAACTGTTGCTGCATCCATGGCCATTCCTTTGGTATTGGGAAATATCTTGGTATCTTTATGTTTCTGTAAAGCAACAGGTGTGCCAAAGGATGGAAATGCGAAAAAAATATATTATATTAATTAGTTAAATGTGGTTTCGGTTGGATGCGGATGTGCTAATGACAGGAACAGTAAGGATTTTGTAGAAAAAACTACAATAAGGGAGGGGAGGAAGACAAAAGTGTAGGCCCTCCTGCATTCTAGTGCAGGTAGTGCTCAGTGTGGGACGGGGCGTAGAGCGTACGTATAAAAAGCGGGAGGCGGAGGGCGTCGCTGGAGGACACCTCGCGGAGGTCCGCTGGAAACCACATCAGGCCCGCCACGGTGTACCGGCGATGAGGTTGCAGAGTAGCGACCGGAAGCGATGAACTCTGCTGAAAAGGATGCAAGCGATCTTTGCTGATTGTTCGACACAATGCCTATCGAAGGCGAGCTGAATCGGGTGCATCTCCATTGTCGTCCGGGGGCACCTACAGACCCCTGAAAACAGAGACCGGTTTCTCGGAAATGCAACCGCCTTAATTCGTGAGAAATGTGCTCTATGTCACGGTCTTCCAGTGGTCATTGTCTATTTTTCCCAGGAAAATCTTTGTGCAGATAAGGACATTTCTCGGGGTGTCTCCTTCCTGAATTCGGAGAAGTCCTTCTCGTATGATTATTTTTTTTAATAATTCTCTCCCATTGGATTCGTTGTAGTAGATGTCGGAATCGAGGATATCCTTAATATTGGTAGGATCGGTCTTGTCGATTATCAGTTGAATTCCAAGTTTGAGGAAAGGGTCTTCTATCTGATAGAGTTCAGTTTCCAGGGATAACAATCCTGATTTTTTTGATTGTTCGGCAAAATTTTTAAGTTGTAAAACCAAAGGCACAAGCGAAAATTGGTCCTCTTTGCTACATGCTGCTTTGGCGGCTAATGCGAGATCTCGTAACATAAAACCCTCTTTCTTTTAATTTCAACTGATGAACAAATCTTGATATACTCTGCAGGCATCACAGTTATTTAATTTATGGAAATGTATTTTACCACACCGATCTTATTCTGATGCCGGAGTACTAAGCTTTTATATTTTATTTGTGGCCGGCCGATCCTGGTCAAGCCATATCGATCTGCCCGAAGGGAGAAAAACACAGGGAATAACCAACGCACTGCGGTTACAAAGTATCCTCCTGGGCCAGCAGGAAAATCATCGCATAACTATACTCTCTTCATTTCAGAATGATACGTCTCCTCGTGGGTTACATGAAATTCGCGGGTTAGTTGTTGTCAGCCGGATAGATCCGGCGAATCCGGTTGGAAAATTTTACTAAGGTGTCATGGAGGTGGTCGAAAAACATATCATAATTGATGCTCAAGCAAAGGTTGTTGTTTCAAATAGTGAATTTTCTTTAATGAATTTATGAAGTTGTTTTCTTTGACTTTCACTAGCTCCAATAAATTCAATCCCGAAATCAACTATGATGGTCGAGGTTAACGCATCTGAGATTGTCTTTTCGCTGCTTCTGACTAGCTTACATTGGAGACCTTCCACCGAGGTTCCGACCTCACAGTTCATGATGTCTATTTCATTGATCTGAGAGAGGGGTATGTCTGAATTTCTCAGACATTTGCATCCCATTCCACTGGGACTGATGTCGATTACCTCAGCCAATATGTCTTTACTGATTGAAAGAACATCTTTGTTCACTCGATAACGAATATTCTTTCTTCTCTCTTTTTGTACCGTATTCATAGGGTGACCTCCGAGAAATGTCAAAAAAAGCCTCACATTACCGAGGGCATCAATAATTTTTTTCCATCGTGGACTATGAGGAAAACATATAAATTTTCCAGCGAATGGCGAAACCCTTTATTTAAGTATAGAGGGATGAAATGTATATTTCAATGGGTCGACCCTGTGAAAAGAACAACTAAGGGGATAACCATTTGTTTTGGTGGCCATTCGTGTTCTGTTTATATTTTGGGAACGATTTCGAGTCCGCGGAATTGTCGGCGTCCCATTGAGATGAGCAAACCCACCCCCGGTGATGCTGACAGTCTCTTAATATTTGATGGCTTTGGGTTTTAAACGAACCTACTGGGAATAGGCTCTTTTTAGGCTCATCCGAATGAAGCGTACTTTTGTAAATCTGAAAGGAACAATCCTGCAGAGTGCATCGCTTTCGGACGCTCCTCTGCGGCCTCATCGCCGGTACACCACGGCTGACAGACAGGTCGTCTCCCTGGCCTGCTGTCAGGTGCGGACGTCCTGCCCGCACCCCTCTGGGCCTTGTGTGGAATACCTTCGGGCCTCCGCGAGGCGCCCTCTGCCTCACGCGTTATAGATAAGTACTCTCATAATCCGGAAGAACTTCTTTTTATTTAGTTATGGATGAAGGAGGTTGCTCTTGATCTTTTAAGAGGGTCAAGGCCTTGTTCAGATTAAAGGTCAGTATCCGTTTTTGGATCGGATCCATCTCGGAAAATTTAATTGTGTTTTCCTTGAGAATAAATCCATGAGCTGTCTGTCTCATATATCTGGAATTCTGCATGGATGCCTTGGTCCTTTGGAAATCCCGGGCAATCGCCTTTGATTTTATGTTCATGTCATCAATTTTCCACCTGCCGTCTTCCCTTACCAAGGTAACGAAATTATCTAAATATGCCTTGTTGTCAGGTTGGAAAAGATTTGTCAGGATATTAGTTGACCCTTTGGGGTGGATTTCAATGGATATATGGAGAGAATTCGGCTTGATATAAGGGATCCAGAATTCATTTCTTTTTGTTTCGGTTTTGTATTGGGCCGTGTTGATGAGACCAAAATGGTTCAAAAGTGCAGTTTCCAGAGAAAACTGGTAGGTTATCGGATCGTTGAGATTGTTGAACTGGCTATTGAAGTGCCGGCTGCAGAGATGGGTGTTGGCGTCGTAGTGTTTGCCTGCGATATTGTTGAAATATGATTTGACCGTGGCTGCAGCTCGGTCGTTTTCTCCCAATAAAGAGATATAGGCAATCACTGAAACAACACACACGACCAGGGCAAATCCTAAGAGTCTGGAAAGAGCTTTTCCCATTTTTTGTTCCCGTTATTTGTAAAAATCAGTTTGGAAAATCGAATGACCGGCAGCAGCATACCGGGATTTTCCAAATTTTTCCATGCAACTTTCTCTCATGCTCCCTGTAAGGGTTAAATCCATTTCTTCCGGCGGAAGATCATTATCTGAATAAGCATGACAAACAGAAGGAACAGACAGAATATCCAAAAGGCGTGTTTGTCCCCAGCGCCAGGGATTCCGGGGATATTTATACCCAGAAGTCCTGTGAAAAAACTCAAAGGAAGGAAAATTGCCGCCACCAGAGAGAGAATGTAGATACGCTGGTTGATGGAATCTGACAGACGGCCAATGAGTTCTTCGTGGAGGAGTGAGGCCCGGTCTCTAATTGAATCGAGATTCTCGACAAAGCGGGTAGTGTGGTCTGAGATTTCCCGGAGTTGCAGCTTATGGTCAATGGTCAGCCAGCTTGTTTTCTTGAGTTGGATTGTGCCCAATGCGTCTCTCTGAGGGGCGATATACCTTCGCAGGGCGATAATCCGACGTCGGATCAACCCAAGGCTTGAGCGTAATTCCTGGTTTTGGGTGAGAAGCACCTCCTCCTCAAGGTTGTCGAGGCTGTCTTCAACCTCTTCGATAACCGGCCCCATTTTAGCAAGGAGACGGTCGGATATATCTGAGAGGAATTCCCCGGCGTTTGTTGGTCCATTGCCCTCGCAGATGTCGCGGCTGAGTTCTTCAACTGACAGGAGCCTTCGTTTCCCGGTGCTGATAACCTTGTTTTCTTCTATCCACATACGAATCGATATCATATCCTCCGGGTCGGCATTCAGGTTATTGTTGATACCTCGAAGCGAGATGAGCAGGCCGTCGTCAATATCGGTTACACGCGGTCGTGTCTCTTCACTCAACAGGGCCTCAACAACAACCGGGCTCAGGGAGGGCTGCTGTTCAAGCCACTCTCGTGCCGCCGGTTCGGTATAGTTCAAATGGACCCAGATCAAGCCCGGGTCGGGAGGAAGAACGGCAATGTCCTTTATTTGAAGCTCTTTACCCTTGCCGGATAGGTTAATATGAAAAGCTCTTTGAAAGTGCGTATCATTGTTCATTGACCGGCCTTTTGGATGGGATTGATTTTAACCCCGATAGAAAAAAGAAGAGTGGTCTCTTTATGTTCCTAACGAGATTTTCAATTTTCAAGCAGCCTGACATCTGCGGTCTGAATGGAACTTCCCGCAACCTCTGCCGGAGAATCTTTTCGTAAGGTTAATAGTACTCCAGGTTGCAAGGAAAATATAGGCCCAAAAAAAGAGAAAAGGACTGTCTTGTGAAGAGAAAAAACAGCTTTTGCGTAGGAAGGTTTAGGTCTTCTCTATTACTGATTTCCCCTGAAATGCAGCCGATCGGAGTGGATGGGAGTGAGTTGTTTGTTTCTAGGGTCTTAGCAGCCTGGACGGCGTAAGCGAAGCCACCTGGGATGGGTTTTATGGCATCCCGCGAAACGAACAGCTCACTCCCTGGATCAGTAGCTGAACATGAGTGGCAATCAGATCTAAAATTGTCCTTCAAATAAACGAAGCTGGAACTCATCCTGGTCTTCTGTCTGTTGGATCGAGTACGTTCCTTTTCGATCGATTTGAAACCGGTATTGTCGCCCACATTCTAATAACAGATTCGTGATGTCGTTTCTTTTGTCCTTCGATGAATTGGTATTGAAATAGAGACGGATGTCTTCTCCCGATTTACCCATCCGCAGGAGAAAGGCATTGTGTTCGACAAACACCAGGTCATCATAGGCGTAGGTGACCTCGAGGCCTATGTTGCCCAGCATTTCCTTTATTATCCCTAAAGGTTTCAGTGGAACAGTCATGGTCTTCTCCGAAAGGGTACGCAACTCAGTTGGTCAAAAGAGGGGAAAGAAAATCCCGTATCTCTTCCCCGGTTGCAAGAATCTCCTTGATGTCCTTCTCGCCGGGTCTCCTAATAGTAATTGAATCCAGGTCACAAATTTCTTGAAAGGAGTCCAGAAAGCGAAATTTTTCCGTCAGCTGATGTTGGTTCCCGACATGTCGCTCCAGTGCGGTGAGCAGATCCATCATGGTATGGTTTTCGGCGAGGTCCCCGTTTTTCATCAAATAGGCCATGATGAACTTTTCGATGGCCATCCCTGTTAGGTTGTAGAGGATTTCCGGGGTGAATTGTTTTTTATTCTTTTCCTTGGCCATAAGGGCCGTATGGAGGAACTGCTCTCCATCACGCCGATATTCCTGCCAGTTGCTAATTCCCATCATAGTCGTTTTCCCCTGGTATCGTTTCTAAGACAAATCATATTGGTTGCCTGCCAGCCAAGTTTCGTATAGAAGCCGAGGGCCATATCGTTGTTGCGGTCGGCTAACAGCTGTAAACGCGTTATGCCATGGTTGCCCGCCCAGTCTCCGAGGGCATGGAGGAGACTTTTCCCAATTTTTTGCCCCTGCCTTTCACTTCTGACAACAACATCTTCAACCAGAAGAGACAGTCCTCCCTCAGCAGTGGAAATGGTTATCTGCCCAGAGCACATTCCAACGACCTCCCCGTCGATCTCGGCCACAAGGAGGCAGGCGGCAGGGTTATCAATCAACAAGGCCAACCCCCTTTGATGTCGGGCTCTATCAAACTGGAAGTCAGTTTCAATTGAAAAAAGCAGTTCCAGGAGCACCGTGAGGACGGCGATATCTCCTGGAACTGCGGGGCGAATTCGTAACCGGGATTTCTCATGAACATTGGGCCAATTTTTGAAATTCTTTTGATTTTTCAATTTAATATATTTCTTTACTTTGCTAATTAAAATAGACCCAAGGTTCACCAAAGGCGAGCTGGTCCGGCCGCATCTCCTTCGTCGCTCGGTCAATACGCATAGGCAAACTATAGCGTATTGACCGGCTTCTTGGATATGCAGCCGCCTCAGCACGTGAGAAAGCCCGGTGGTGAGGCTCAATAAAATTTAGTCAATCAGATACTCCGCGGCTGGTTCACCGTCTTCCAGCCCGTCCAGGATGGCATCGATGGCGTCCTGGCTGTCAACGCCCTTGAACCACCAGTTATTGGGCTGTATGACCATGACGGGGCCCGCGTCACACTGCTTCAGACAACCGGTGGCGACGACCTGCATGTCGAGTCCTCTGTCGAGTATTTCTTCCTCGATATATTGTAGAAAGCCATCGTTTTTTTTATGACAGATGCCTTTTGGGTCCCCCTTGACACGAAAGCTTTGGCACACAAGTATTTGTTTTTCAGGTATTGCCATGATCTCTTCCTTTTTTTGTAATGCCGCTATTTGCGGCCTTTTGTTTTTTTTTGACCGCCGCCGTAAAGGACATCGACGGTTCCGTCAATGGTATCTTCGATAACCAGGACCTTAACTCCGTGCCTATTGAGAATTTTCCGGGGATTTTCTCCGGCACTTGCCACCAGAAGGGCGAAACAGTCGGAAAGCGTGTTGGCAAGACTTTCCCACCTCATTCCGCCTCCGCCCGGTTCGGGAGCGGATCTGCTTCCCAGAAGACAGGCCAGGCCGTCTTCCCTGGGACCGTAGATCAGAACCCGTGAAGCCTCACCTAGATGAAGGTCGATTTCCATCCCGTTGGAGCTGACAACAGCCACATTGGGTCTTTCCGGGGAAGGTTTCGGGATTCCGGATGCGAGGTCCCGGTCGCCTTCGATAAAGACCAAGGATGCTTGCTCATCTGATATGGTGATATACTTGGAGGCTTTGATCCGTATCTCTGCCATAAGATCGGTGTCCGGGACTCCAAGTTCGATTTCGGCGTTTTCTTTCGGTTCATAGGGAATAAGAATCATGTCATCCGCACCATACTCCGCCATATTATGGGCGATACATTCGATATGGTCGGAATTGTTCTCCGGGTAGACAGTAGTAACAACACTGACCGTCATTTTGGCATCCTTGAAGGCCCTGACGGCTTTTTTTTGTTCCGCAATAAGTATCTTTGCCGAGTCAGGCAATCGTAGCGTCTTGAAACCAGGTCGGACCCAGGCGTAGATTTTTTCAACTATGTCTTCTCCAACCGCATTGGCCTGAAGATCTACATGGGTGACACCGACTTTGGAGAGCTTGTCTGCATATTTTTCACCTCCGATTCCCAATGTTTTTATAAAGAAAGGTATCGAAGGAAAGGAGCGGTGAAGCAAACCAAGGGTTTCCAGGGTAGGTTCGATGAAGGCAAGTGGATCTCCCGGGCCTGAAATACCGACGTAATCGATTTCTTGACCTTTTTCTACTATCGTTTTTACCCTTTCCACCGCATCCTCAGGGGTAAGGTGCTTTGTCGGTCCCTTGATGGTTTCGGAAAAACGAATTCTGGCGTTTGCTCGGGGTGCCACTGGCAACTCCACGAAGCATCCTTTCCTGATAGATGCTCCCCTCCTGTGTCCTGATGATTTCTTGATTGCCTTCATCATAAGTTCCTCAAATGGGATCGGACACCCCTGATGGGGGTATAAGTTCCTTCACGAAATAATTTTCTTGGAAATAAGCACGAAAATTATTTCTAAGTCTCTAAAATCCCTGCCGCGTCAAGGATCATATGCCGCGGCAGGGTTGTGTTACATAACCAGTTCAAACGATTGTTCCGGATCGTCTCTGTCCTTCCGGTCAAGGAGTACGCTGAGTATCTTTTCCAGAAGGCGTATACCGCCTTTGTAGCCGACTGTAGGAAAATACTGGTGGCCCTGCCGGTCGAGGATTGGGAATCCCCAGCGAACCAACGGGATATCCTCGTCTCGGGCGATGTATTTGCAATAGGAGTTACCGATCAACAGATCCACCGGATCGTTTTTGATCCACTGATGGAGCAGAAACATGTCACCTTTCGCCTTCACATTGACCTCGAGGGGCAGGTCTTTGGTAAGTTCTTTTATTCTTTTTTCGAATTTCTTGCCGGGTGTTCCCGTGATCACATGAACGGGATACATATCAATGGAGACAAGAAATTCGACCATCGAGATTAACTGGTCTGGGTCGCCGACAATAGCGACACGCTTATGATAGAAATACTGATGCATATCGGAGATCAAATCCACAAGCTGACCCCGTTCATTGCTCACCTCATCCGGCACTGTAGTCCCGGCGACGATCCGGAGAGCATCGATGAAACGATCCGTTGCCTTCAGGCCGAAGGGCATATCGAGTACGGAACAGGGGACCTTGTGCTTTGAATCCAGCATTCGGGCAGCATCCGCGGAACACCATTCGCCGAGAGCGAGGGTACCGATGGCATTACCGCAGCCCTTTAGCTCCTGAACGGTTGTGCCCCCCTTGGGAAACATCGTGTATTCACCGGAAAGGGGCCCATCCAGGACACCGGAGGTATCCGGGAAAAGGGTATACTGGACTCCTATCATTTCTGCCAGTCGTTTCAACTCACTCATATCGCAGGGTTCCACCCAGCCGGGGATAATATTTACCTTGCCGTTTTTCTTCCCCGTTGGCTCCGCCATTTCCGCCATTGATTTGACCATGTTGGAAAAACCGGTGACATGGGAGCCGACGTAACTTGGTGTTGGTGCGCCAATGACGTATTTGCCTTTGGGGATTTTTCCTTCCTTCTCAGCCTTGAGGGCAATCTGTTTGAGATCGTCACCAATGGTCTCTGAAAGGCAGGTGGTATGTACCGCAATAACCTCAGGCTCGTAGACGGTAAAAATATTGTCTATTGCCTGCACGAGATTCGCCTGGCCGCCGAAGACCGACGCGCCTTCTGTAAAGGAACTGGTTGCCGCCGATATCGGTTCCTTGTAATGACGGGTCAGTGTGCTTCGATGATAGGCGCAGCATCCCTGGGAACCATGACTGTGAGGAAGACAGCCGTTGATGCCCAGGGAGGCATACATGGCGCCGATGGGCTGGCAGGTCTTGGCAGGATTGATCACCAGGGCCTTGCGATCTGATATTTGTTTGGGTGTATGTCGTAGTAGCATTGTCTTGTTCCTGATGTGTCCCCGCTGAAAAGAGCGGGATACGTTCCTTTACGAAATTATTTTCTTTCATACAAACGAGAAGATAATTTCAAAGTCACTAATTATTCCCAGACATAGGTTGCTGAAAGTTCCGGGTTCTCCTGCCATGGCGCCTTCATATAGCTCCAGACCTTGCTGTTAACCAGACGGTCGATCTCGTGGTAGAAATTGACAGCCCCCTTGAATCCGGCGTAAGGGCCCCCGGAATCGTAGCTGTGGAGCTGTTTCATTGGAATGCCCAGTTTTTGTACTGAAAATTTTTCCTTGATACCTGCACAGAAGATATCGGGTTTCATTATCTGGATAATTTTATCGGCCTCGTATTGATTGAGATCATCGATTACGAGCGTGCCTTTATCCATATCCGGATTGAGTCCTTGATATTCCTTGAACTGGAAGCCGTCTTGTTCCAGCGCCTGCATCTCCTCGGCACTCTTGCGGGGTCGATAGAGTTTTTCGTCTGGCTCCACCTCAATCTCTTCAATATTTCGGCTATCAGCATCGACCTTCAGTGTCGGAATCACATGTCTTCCCTCATAGTCATCACGATGGGCAAATTCATAGCCGGCTGAAATCGTTTTCATTCCCATCTCTTTAAAGAGTTCCTGGTAGTGATGGGCCCTGGAGCCGCCGACAAAGAGCATTGCTGTTTTCCCCTGGGTTCGGGGAAGGACCTCTTTTCTCACCACTTCAACCGCCGGCATCTCTTCAGCGATGACTGCTTCTACGCGGTTGATCAGCTCTTGATCACCGAAGTATGTCGCAATTTTCCTTAGTGATTTGGCGGTTGCCTCTGCACCGATAAAATTCACTTTGATCCACGGAATGCCGTATTTGGTCTCCAGCATGTCGGCGACATAGTTGATCGATCGGTGACACATGACGGCACTGAGATCGGCCTGGTTAGCCGATGCAAACTGATCGTAGGTAGAGTTACCCGAAAATGTGGCGATATTCGTAATCCCACACTTCTTCAGAACCCTGTCTATCTCGAAACCATCACCGCCGATGTTGTATTCACCGAGAAGATTGATCTTGTACGTATCCGTTTTTTCGATCGGGCTTTTGCCGACAATATGTCTGAAAACCTGGTTGTTGGCGATATGATGCCCTGCTGATTGAGAGACACCTTTGTATCCTTCGCAGCTGAAGGCAAAGACATTGCAGTCGCCGAATTTATCCTTCATCTTTTTGGCAACGGCGTGAATATCGTCACCGATCAAGCCGACCGGGCAAGTCGCAAAGACTGCTATTCCTTTAGGGTGGAAAAGGTCGTAGGCTTCCTGAATCGCCGCTTCAAGCTTTTTTTCCCCGCCGAAGATGATGTCCTGGTCCTGCATATCGGTGGACATGGCATAGGTGATGAAGTTCTCATTATTCTCCCCGCTTGCCGATGTCTGGTTCCGGCGTGTCAGCCAGGCATAAAAGCTACATCCAATCGGACCGTGCACGAGATTGACGATATCGCTGGTCGGCCCCATTATAACCCCCTTGCAGCCGGCGTAGGTGCAGCCCCGCATGGTGATGATTCCGGGGATAGTTCTGACATTGGCGACAATTTCCGGCGTAGAATTTTCCTGGGCCTCATTGATCATTATCTGCTTGGCGCGTTTGCGGGCGACCTTGGGCGGATACTTGGCTATAAGTTCCGCCTTGATGTCGGTCGGGTCCCATTGCACCAATTTTTTCTTTGTTATTGCCATGATATTTTCTCCTTGGGAGGTCTATGCGATCGATTTCTCACCTTTTTCGCCGGTACGGACGCGGATGGAGTCTCCCACCGGAAGGACAAAAATCTTGCCGTCTCCGGGCTTGCCGGTCTGGTTGGTTTCAATAAGGGCCTGAACAACATCATCGACCAGATTGTCCCTAATGACCACGGTCAGCATCCTCTTTGGATAAAGGGCTCCTTTTTCGCCGAGAAGAGCAGCAGCTTCTTCATACCCTTCTCGTACTCCCTTCAGAACCTGCGGGTTGGCAAATCCTTTACCTCTTCCTTGCGCTTCGTGGGCAAAGAACGCATCGACGCCGACCTCGGTCAAGGCCTTTTTGGTCTTGTTCATCATATTCATTCGCACTACCGCGATCACCTCTTTCATGCCGTCACCCCTTCAGGCTCGAGTTCTTTTACCCCCGAGCTGATTGTATAGACGTCCTCCACGGGACATATGAAGATTTTACCATCACCAAAAGCCCCCTTATTTCCGGTTCTGGCTGCCGCGATGATTGTGTCGATTACAAAGTCTTTATCTGCTTCTTTGACGACGCTTAAAAGCATGGTTTTGGGCAGTTCATCGTAGGTTATCGAGCCTATTTTGATGCCCCGTTGTTTCCCCCGTCCGGCGACAGAGAATTTCGTCACCGCCGGAAATCCTGCATCCATCAGGGCTGCCAGAACATCGTCTGCTTTTTCCGGTCTGATTATTGCTCTGATCATAATCATCATTGTAGTCTCTCCTTATGTAGTGTTCCGATTGATTATGCATCCGCCATCAGACCGAAGTCCATGAGAAGCTGCTCAAGGTCTTCCATGGCTAAGGGATTCGGGATGACAAAGGTAGTATTTTCATCGATGGCCTTGGCCAGTCCACGATATGCATCGGCCTGGGGTACCGCATCGTTCCATTCGAGAACGGTCTTTCTATTGATCTCGGCCCGTTGCACATCGTTATCTCGGGGTACAAAATAGATCATTCGGGTACCGATCTTCTTTGCCAGTTCCTCGATCATCTCTTTCTCGTTGTCAACAGCACGGGAGTTACAGATGAGTCCTCCTAGCCGGACGCTTCCTGACTGGGCGTATTTCATGATCCCTTTACAGATATTGTTAGCGGCATACATGGCCATCATCTCACCGGAAACGACGATATAGATCTCTTCCGCCTTGCCATCCCTGATCGGCATTGCAAACCCACCGCAGACAACATCGCCTAAAACATCGTAAAAGGCGTAATCCAGTCCTTCACTTTCTTCATATGCACCAAGGGACTCCAGCATGTTAATTGAAGTGATAATTCCACGACCTGCACAGCCCACCCCTGGTTCAGGGCCTCCTGATTCGACACACCAGGTATCTCCGTATCCCTTCTTTCTGATATTATCGAGCTCCACATCCTCGCCTTCTTCCCGCAGGGTATCCAGGACCGATCTCTGAGAGAGACCGCCCAGCAATAACCGGGTTGAATCCGCTTTCGGGTCGCAACCTACGACCATGACCTTTCGTCCCATCTGGGCAAGTCCTGCTACTGTATTCTGGGTTGTCGTGGATTTCCCAATTCCGCCTTTTCCGTAAATTGCTACTTTTCTCATCATGGTTCTCCTTGTTGTGTCATCTGATTGAGCAAGCAACCTCTCATCTTTGGAGAGAGTGATCTGTTCCATTTAGTAGTGACATGAAATCTACTCTGTTCGTGTCCGTTTGGATCCTTAGAGCAAAGGACGTGCCATTTGGGTTCGTTTGAATATAAAAACTTTAAAAACAATAATATAAGATTTAAAAATACAAATATGTGCTTAAATAATTTTAAGGAAACAGGCATTCCTTTTTGTCGGGAATGCGACAAAAATGATTGGAAGGCTACACTCTGGAAGGCTTGTTGTTGTCGTGCCCGAGGGTCGGTGGTTGGTGAAATTGATTAATATTGTCATTTCGGTATATTGCAGTCTTGCTGTTGGCGGTAGGAAGGTTTGGGGGGGTGGCGAGGAGAGTATGGTCAAGTTACAAAATTAATTTTTACAAAAATGGAAATTAAACATCCTGCGCTGACGTTATGTTTGACAAATATGTTTTTTTACGGTGCGTTGGTTGCCGCTTTTTCCTGTGAAAATATTTTAATATTAGATAGATAGACTCTAGATAATTTTCTGGAGCAGAATTTGCATATTCTGTAACAGAAGGTTCCCCATGTCAGATATTACGTTGCAACCAAGAATCCAGGAAATTCATAATGGAAAATAAAGCAGTTAGCCAGACAACAACGGGGGAGTTGACGGAAGGTTTAGAGCTTCTTGCCCTCAAGAGAATAATCGATCTTATTGGTACGGCGGTCCATCTTGAAACAACCTTGAGCAATATTCTCAAGGTGTTGCACGATACGCTAAGAATGGAACGGGCCACCCTCCTGCTTCTCGATGAAAAAACGCAGTGTTTGACCATCAAGGCCTCGTGCGGTCTGTCTGAGACTGAAGAGTTGAGAGGAGTCTATAAACCCAATGAAGGAATATGCGGCCAGATTTTCCAGAGATCTTCCCCTTTTGTGGTCCCGGATATCCATAGCGAACCCTTGTTTCTAAACCGCACCAGGGCCCGTTCTTCAATAAGCAAAAAGAAGATGTCCTTTCTGGGCGTGCCGGTGCATATGAAAGGAGAACCGGTCGGCGTTTTAACGGTTGACCGGCTCTTTGGCGATGAGGTCTCCTTTGAGGAGGATATTCGGTTCCTGAGCGTTTTATCGACACTGATTTCGCAATTTTTAACCCTTCACAGGGCGATTATGAAAAAGGAGGAGGTCCTCCTGGAAGAGAACAGATCCTTAAAGGCGAAACTTCATAATCTCCATGACGGCCATTTCATAATCGGTCACTCAAAGCCCATGCGAGAGGTCTTTACTATCATAGCAAAGATTGCCCCCAGCAGTGTGACGGCGTTGCTTCTGGGAGAATCCGGGACTGGCAAAGAACTGGTGGCCAGGGCCATTCACGATGCCGGCAACAGACGGGATAAGTCTTTTGTTAAGGTGAACTGCGCAGCTCTTCCGGAGACGCTTCTGGAAAGCGAATTATTCGGGCATGAACGGGGGGCTTTCACAGGAGCCTATGCAACACGGGCGGGCCGATTTGAACTTGCAGATCAGGGGACGATATTCCTGGATGAAATCGGGGAAATGCCCTTGTCTCTGCAGGCAAAAATGTTGCGTGTATTGCAAGAAAAACAATTTGAACGGATCGGGGGCAGCAAGACATTCGATGTCGATGTCCGGATCATAGCGGCGACCAATGTCAGTCTTGAAAAAGCGGTTGCCAAAGGGCAATTTCGCGCAGATCTCTACTATCGACTCAACGTGGTGCCGATTATCCTGCCACCCTTAAGGGACAGGGCTGAGGATATTCCAATCCTGTTCAACCACTTTCTGGGAATCAGCAATGAACGAAACTCAAAAAAACTCAGCCTCACCTCGGAGCTCTTAGATTTTCTGATTTCATATCCATGGCCGGGGAATGTACGGGAAATGCAGAATCTGGTTGAACGGATGGTGATTCTGGCCGAAGGAGAGAGGTTGACTCTTGACGATCTTACTCCCGATATCCTGGCCTCGGTCGGAGGTCACTCCGAAGAGGCGAGCGGATTGCCGCAGACCGACGACATGAGACCGAAGCCTGGGAGACAGTCTCTTTATGATATAGAACGAAAAGAAGTCGAGGCTGCCTTGAAACGTCACGGTTGGGTCCAGGTTCGGGCGGCAAGGGAACTGGGGTTGACGCCCCGACAAATTGGCTACAAGATAAAAAAGTATAATCTTTCCAGAAATAGTGACTATTGAAAAGGTCTCCCATCTCCTGATCATGGAACAGCACACACCTTTCCTTTCCGATAGGCTGAGTTTCAGTGGTAATCAGAATTCAAAATGTATTCTGTATGCTATAAAGGTGGTGAGACCATGTCCAGGATCTCTTTTTCGTTCATGGCTGGGTTAAGCAAGGTTTGTTGGCGAAAGAAGCGCACCTTGTTCAGAGGGATGTCCTCCGTCAGATTAATTCCCAAATCGGCCAACTTCATTCGTAAGGCCTTTCTGCCGCATTTGGTCCCGAAAACAAGGTGCCTTGAAGCGCCGATTCGTTCGGGGGGGAAAGGCTCATAGGTCGAATGATCCATCTGCAGACCGTGCAGGTGGAGGCCTGTCTCACAGGTGAAAATTTTTTCTCCAAGCAGTGGACGGCTCTCTTCAATGGATCTTCCAGTTATTTTCGAGACATATTTTGCTAAAGGTTTCATCTGTTCAACCTTGAGTCTTGGACAGTTGCCCATGATTCCCAGATATCCTCCAACTTCCTCAAGGCGAGCGCAACCGGTACGTTCCCCAAGACCTAGAATGGTAACATCAGCCATATCGGCGCCGGTCTCAATTGCAGTTATTGCATTGGCAGTGGCCATGCCGAAGTCATTGTGGGTATGTACTCCGATTTCGCAGACATTAACCGATCGTTTGAGTATTTTAACAAGGGAGGTGATCTTCGAAGGAGTTGCGACACCCACCGTATCCGCAATCCTGATCCGAAAGGCTCCGGCGTGCCGGGCGAGAGCTGCAAGATCTATGAGAAAGGAAGTGTCGGCTCTCGTTGCATCTTCAAATCCCACAGATATCTTGATATCTTTGCTTGAGGCGATCGATATTGCCGACTCGAGCACTTTCAGTGCCCAGTTTCTGTCCTTCCCCAGCTTTTTATTTAAAAGTATATCCGATACTGGAATTGAAAGTGAAAGACAATCCGGAGCGAGGGATGCAGCATACAAAATGTCGTCGTCTTTGCATCTAGTCCAGAGGGAGGTTCTGAGCTCTGGATGATGCTTGCGGCAATACGTCGTAATTTCAGTCAAGTCAGGAGCTAACGGGGATGCGATACCAAGCTCCAGTTCAGCCACTCCAACCTGGGCAAGGCCATCAATTATCTTTTTTTTCTGTTCCAGAGAAAAGTTTATCCCAACAGTCTGTTCCCCCTCTCTCAGGGTTGTATCGAGTAAATATGTCATTTGGTAGAATCCTCCACATCGTTCATTGAATGAGCGTACTTGAGGCTGCTGATGTTCAGGTATCCAGATACGATTGGGAATATTGTAGCAATTTTGGTGCCACTCGTAATTTTTAGAAAAAAAGAAATCAAACAGCGGGGTAAGCATACAGAATATACGGTTCTTCCGGATTGAGTACTCATCTATAACGTGGGAGGCGGAGGCCCGAAGGGGTGCGGACAGGACGTCCGCACCTGACAGCAGGCCAGGGACGGATTGTCTGTCAGCCGTGGTGTACCGGCGATAAGGCAGCAGAGTAGCGTCCGGAAGCGATGTATTCTGCCGGATTGTTCCTTTTAGCTTTACAAAAGTACGCTTCATTCGGATGAACCGAAGATACCTGAGGATATGAACATCGTTTATATCCACCCCACAGGGTTTGAACCCTATCTGATTGTTTATGGTAACAAATACATCTTGTGGAGACGTCAACGAATAAGGAGAAGTCTTGATTGTCGGCGTCAAAGCTTTACGGCGAAGGAACTGAATCTGACACCAGCCCTGGTTGTGGACGGTAGTTGATACGTTCTAGTCGGAAGACTGCACTATCGAGATGGATGATATTGACGCAGCCGTAGTCCTGGTCCAGGCGAAAAAGGTTGCCAAGTGGTATGCCCAGAATCTGACAGAGCAGCGCTCGGTTTGTTCCGGAGTGGGCAATGACGGCAACAGGCTTCTCTGCGGTAGCTGAGATTGTTTCAAAGGCCGGCCAGGCCCGGAGGAGGATGTCAGCAAAGCTTTCGCCGCCGGAAGGACGAAAATTGGTAATATCGAGGCCCCGTGCTTCATGCTCTCCGGGATACCTTTTTTTTACCTCCTCAACGGTAAGCCCTTCCCAATCCCCAAGACTGATCTCCTGCAGGTCTGCCATCTCGTGGGGAGTTCCAATTTGCAGACGTTTGTTTATGATGTGTGCGCTTTCCACGCAGCGACTAAGAGGACTGGTCAGGATCTTGTCGATGGCCCGTTTCGCCAAAAATTCGGCAAGGCGGGCGATCTGTTCCCGGCCATGTTTGGTCAGAGGCAGGTCCCGTCTTCCGACAAAGCGGCGTGGCTTCGATTGGGAGATTTCCCCGTGCCGAATCAGATAAACGGTCTGCATCAGCCATCCTCCGGGCTCAGTAGTGTGTCGACGGATTTCCCCACGGTTGCTTCAACCATGGCCTGCAGGGCAAGCGCCGTGGCGAGGCGTCTGCGGATGGCCTGGCATGCCTCGTCGTCGCCGTCGTAAAGTTCGAGCTTTTCGGCAAAGCGATGTCCGATTGCCACCCGCCGGCTGCCCCGGACCAGCTTATCTGCCAGACAGACCACTTCCTTTTCGGAGAGAAGACCGGATGGTGGTGGTGCGGCATCGCGATGGGCCGCAGCGACCGGTGCCAGGTTATCGAGCCCAAGATCAGTAAGCATTTCTCCTGCCCGAAGCTCGTGATGCGGAGCTCCCTTTGCCATGTCATGGAGCAGTGCTGCGTTATAGAGAATATCGAGATTCAACCGATAGCCGTGGTCATTCAATTCGCGACCCAGGGCGACCGCAGCCTCGGCCACAGCCAGACCGTGCTCAATTCCCCGCCGGGGCATGGTAAGGATGGCCAGGGCCAGCGCTTCGGCCCGGTCGCCGATGGCAAGACG
Organism: uncultured delta proteobacterium; assembly: GCA_963822095.1. GTDB lineage: Bacteria > Desulfobacterota > Desulfobulbia > Desulfobulbales > Desulfocapsaceae > CAWGGS01. Next base: position 164,629 of record CAWGGS010000086.1, on the reverse strand, counting down.
CTCGGCCCGCAGCCCGAGTGCGGCAAAGTCCTCCGGGGTGTCCCCATCCATCAGTATTCCCCTGTCCCAGACGGCAATGTTCCGGTTCTTTTGTTTCTCCAGGAGTGCTTTGAGTCCGCCGCCGCCGTCATGGGCGAGGATGGCCGGAATGCAGCGGGTGGGGATCAGGGGCGGATGGCCGCGCAGACCTTCGAAAGTTGGATACAGCACGCTTTGACCGTCAAAGGTGTCAGCGAGTGCGGTGATCGTCGATGGCCTGACCAGCGGGATATCAACCGGCTGCATGAAGAAGCCGTCGATATCGGTGAGCCAGGCTGCAGCCGTGCGTACCGATTCATACATGCCCCGGTCGTAATCCGGGTTATAAATATAGCCAAGGCCGAGCCGTGCAGCCTCGGCCTCCACCTCCTTGTGGCGGTGACCGCTGACGATGGTGACGGCAGTGATACCCGCCTGTTGAAAGACACCGGAGCAGCGGGCAAGCAGGCTTTGTCCACTGAGGTCCATCAGCGGCTTAAACCCTCCCATCCGTGAGGAATAGCCGGCGGCTAGGATGATTGCGGCAAGTTTCATTGGTTCATGCCAGCCCGGACCTGGACCAGTTCAGCAACGATGCTCAGCGCGATTTCCTCCGGAGTGTCTGCCCCGATGGCGAGGCCAATTGGGCAATGGACCCTGGCCAGGTCGGCATCGGTGAAGCCTTCGGAGCGGAGGGAATCATAGACGGCCGCTCGTTTTCGCCGACTGCCGATCATGCCGATATACCCGGCATCTGTGCGCAGGGACTGGGCCAGTACCTCCCGGTCGTGCAGGTGGCCGCGGGTGACGATGATCACGTAATCGTTGGACCCGAGACCGCTCAGACAGTCCGTGAACGAACCAAGCACCTGTATCTCCCTGGCCTCCGGGTAGCGCTCTGTATTGGCAAATTCCTTTCGATCGTCCATGACTACCACATCGAAGCCGACGAAGGCAGCAATCTTGGCGGTGGCATGCCCCACATGTCCGGCGCCTGCCAGGTAGACGGCCCCCGGAGGGACGAGGGGCTCAACAAATATCTCGTCTCCTTGATATTCTACTAGAAATGGTATTCTCCGGCTCTTTCTGAAGATTTCCGTGTGCAACTCGGCAGACACGTCGCCTTCATCGGCCGTGACTAGAAGAAGGCGGGGTGGACGGTTGTCTTTTGGCAGGAAGGTGAGGAGCATCGGATTTTTCCCGCAGCGGTAAGCATCACGTGTCTTGTGCAACAGGGGCAGCAGATTGGGTCCCACCCGCTGCAAGAGGACCGTTACCGAACCACCGCAGGCCATTCCGGCCTCAGCGGCGGAATCAGCATTCAAATGGAAGTTCAGTTCGGCAAAGGAAGACGATGCCACGAACAGTTCCGCCGCCTTGGCCTGGCAGGCACCTTCCAGGGCACCGCCGCCGACGCTGCCGGTAATGGTGCCGTCTTCCCAGACGAGCATTCGCGCCCCTGAAGATCTGGGAGCCGAGCCGTGGTTACGAGTTATGGCACAGAGGACTCCATTTTGTCCCTGTTCCAGGGTGTCGATAAGTTGGTTCAAGATATGCTGCATGGTTCTCCCTGATGTGTCGTGTTGCGCAGATCGAGGATGGTACGCTTGACCGTATGGCTCACGCCGAAGCCATCCACCCGGCGGATTGTCCCGACGGTTAATCCTCTTTCTGCGAGATTATCCTTGATGGCCGGAATCTGCAAGAGCAACCGGCCTATTTCTTGTTCGATTGAATGCCTGTCCCTGCCTGCCATGTATTCCACATCCAGGCGGTCAACCTGATTTTGCATAAGTGTCAGACGATAATCGAGCAGGCCGGGGACGGCAAACAGCAGGTCGTCTGCATCCTGGCTGAAGAGCAGGTTGCCGTTTGCAAGTCGGCAGCCGGACAGACGGCCGCGTATGCGATCCAGCCGGGACGTCACCCCACCGCAGGAACAGGGGGAACGGTTGAGGGCGGCCATATCACCGGTACGGTAGCGGATGAGCGGCATAGCCTCACGGCCGAGGGTTGTGAGCACTACCTCGCCTATTTCGCCGTCGGGGAGGATGCTGCAGGTTATGGGATCGATGATCTCCATCAGCAGCTCCGATTCGCGGATATGGCAGCCGCAATGTTCCCGGCACTCCACGGCGCCACCAAGCCCGGATTCGGTGGTCCCATAGTGGAGAAAGGTCTCGCAGCGGCATGCCTCTTCGATCCTGTTGCGCAGGGCAGGCGCCGCATAGTCGGAGCAGAGCAGCATTGATTGGAGCGGCCCCGGGCCGATCGCTTCGGCCAGGGCCAGTAGATGCTGGGGCAGGCCGACCACGCAGGTAAACTGCCGCTTACGGATCATTGCGGTCATGGTTGAAGGGGCTTCCGGCGGCCACAGGCCGCAGGCCTCGATTCCTCCTTCCAAGAGCGCACGGATGAGCAGGTCGCCGACGCTGTCCGGTTGGGTAAAGGGCAAAAGTACAAGTACCCGGTCATCACTGCCGATCAGGCTATGCATGCCGTGCAGAAAGAACGCCGAGGTCGCCATCAGATCGGTTGCTGTAAAGGACAGCCGTTTAGGCGGACCGGTACTGCCTGAGGTTTGCAGGGTGATAATCCGTTTGACCATGCTTTGCGAGACAGAGAGCAGCAGGTGGCCCTGGCGGGCGATGTCGTCTGCGGTAGTTAGCGGTAGCTGGGCCAGATAGGAAGAGTCCTGCAGCGAGTCCGGCTCCACGTTGACCAGGTGTTCACGATAAAAGGGACTGTGTATCTTAGCGTGACTGAGTGTTCGGCGAAGAGATTCCAGTTGGGCTTGTTGGAGCGCCTTCTGGGTCGGGAGTCCTTCAAGGCCAAGTCGTCCGGCAACTAGACCGTCCACCGGGGTTCTCACCTTTCGGGTTGCCCGTGGACGAGGTCGATGCAATGGACTCCCGTTTCTTGCCGTCAGGTTGAAACTGCAGAATGGGATAAGCCGGCCGTCGGGTTGAGCAACATGGATACAACAGCCCCGCAGCCGTTCCAGGTTCAGGTTCCAGGCATCTTGAAAGGCCATGGCCGAAACGGCAAAGGTGTGGCTGCGGGCCCGGTTAAGGAATCGGTCGAGATCGTTGTTGGAGGTTGGGGTGCAGTCGTTCGTTTTCCTGACCCCGCTCCACTGACGGGCTGTGACCGCGATGGAGGTCTCAGCCCCCTGTTCCGCAGGCGTGGGAGAGCAGTCGCAGGAGGCACTGCCGAGCCGCTGCAGGCTTCTGTCTTCACGGACCAGGTACCTGGCGGAAAATGAACAGAGGGCATGTTCGCAGCCGGGTGGCCGGAAGTCTTCCACCTGCAGCAGTCCATGGCTCTGTTGGGCAAGACCCTGCATGATCTCGGGCAGGGTCACGTGGTCGGGGGAGAAGGAGGCCGGGAAACGGCCGAAATAGCTGATCGGCTGGAAATGGACGCCGCGGATGTGGGGCTGCCGGTCAAGACCGAACTGAACCAGTTTGCCGAGCTGGTTGAAATTAATGCCGCGCACCACCGTCGGTACCAGGACAATGCCGATCCCCGCCTCGGCCAACCGGTCGATGGCCCGCAGTTTGATATCGAGGAGGGGACGACCGCGCAGGCAGCTAAAGACCTCATCGCGCAGCCCGTCAAACTGCAGGAAGACAGAGGAGAGTCCCTGGTCTTGCAGCCGGAGGGCCAGGTCCGGGTCGTCGGCAAAGGCGAGCCCGTTGCTGTTGAGCTGGATGAAGGTGAATCCGGCTTTTCGTGCTCGGCCGACAATGTGAGGCAGGTCGCCACGGACGGTGGGCTCGCCGCCGGAGAGCTGCAGGTTGCAGCCGCCGGTCTGGGCCATGATCCGGTCGAACATCCGGGCCAGGACGTCCATGTCAAGATCTGTTCCGGGCGTGCCGCTGTCAGCAAAGCATACCGGGCAGGTAAGATTGCAGCGGGATGTGATCTCCACCAGTGCCGTGCAGGTCCGTTGACTGTGCTCGGAGCACAGGCCGCAGTCGAACGGGCAGCCCTGGCCCGACGGCAGGCGGTCGCCACCGAGGAAGGGCAATTTGGGTCGAAACCAGGACAGGAACGGCGGATCACCCCGCCAGACCGAAGCGGAAAACGGCCCGTGTTCCGGGCAGATTTTTTCCAGACGAACACTGTCTTCATTCTCCACCAGCCGTCCGTCCAACCGTGCCAGACAGTCAGGGCAGACGCTTTTTACCAGGCCGAGGAGCTTAGTCATTGCCGGGACTCGCAGGATCAAAGCCGTTTTCGATCAGAAGCGTCATGGACCGGCCGAAACATTCAGCGACCAGGCCGCCGCAGATGGTGGTGTCGGGTTGGTTGTCCTTAACGATATCACCGCAGTTGATTCCCCCGAAGTGGGTGGAGGCGTACTCCTCGAACCAATGGGCCAGTTCGGAGAGCATCAGCGGCAGGTGGTCATGGGGGATGTCATCTGGTTTTCCTTTGCCGCCATAGTAGGCGATCAGGCACGAGGCCCCTGTGAATGCCCCGCAAACTCCGCTCGTGGATGTAAAGCCGTGGCACAGCCCGGATATTGCCCGGAGCAGCCCGGGGTTGCTGAGCCCCTGCAGGTCGAGGGCCATCTGCATTATAATCTGGCTGCAACAGTATCCCTGATGAGCCAGTTTGAGGATATCGAGGTCGTAGTCGTTCATGGAATGTTTTTCCTCGCAATAAGTAAAAAAAGGCCGGGACGGATGGTGGCTGCTGCATTGCAGGCGACCGTCGCCAGTTCGGGATTACCGATCACCGCCTGCCAGAACCCATGCAGCGAGCCGTGGGCGAAGACGAACTCGGCGGCAGTCCGGGTGAGCAGACGGCTATGATCTTCCAGAACGACAATAGTAAAGCCTGCAGCAGCCACCAACCGTTCGACCGTTACAAGGTCTGTGGCCTGGGAGAAACAACAGGATACCGGCCAGTTTATATCTTGCTCCGGCGGTCGGTTTCGCCTTGCATAGATATCGGTCAGGGCGAGCAATCCGTCCGGTTGCAGGGTTCTGGCGAATTCGGCCAGCGTCTTGAGGCGATCAGTCAGATTCCAGACGCATTCGCAGAGTACCATGTCGAGACAATCGTCTGGTAAGGGCAGAAAGGCAAGGTCGGCCCCGGCCACTGGGAGACCATCCCGCCGGGCCAGATGGAGCAGTTCCGGTTCCAGGTCGAGGCCGATAATGGTATCAACAGCGGCTTCTCTCAGGTAGTGTATGCTTGCGCCCTGTCCGCAACCGGCATCGAGTACGACGCTTTCTCTGTCCACGCCGGTCAGCCGAATAATGCGATCGGTCAGGGTCTTGCCGCCGGGCCGCAGGCAGGTGCCCAGCAGGGAACGTACGGGTGGAGCGAGGTAGAGCGGTTTCATTTGTCTTCGAGCAGCTGTTCAACCTCCAGCATCCGGCCCAGTGCCAGTTCCTCGGAGATCAGCACGGCGGAGCATTTGGGGCAGACCGGCAGTTCGACCTTAAAGACATTGTCCATATAGGTGAGCTGGACCACGCCGGGTTGCAGGGCCACTCCGCAGGGCTTGCAGGTCCAGTTCATGTCCTTGGGCAAGAAGCTAAGACTCATTTTTTCGTTCTCCTTCAATGATCATGCGATGACTCCAGCAACGCTCGATCCTGTAGGTCTTTCCTGTTTGCCGATATTCAACCCAGAAAGTGACTTCTCCCAGGCGGGCCGAGGCGATCCTGCGGCCGTCTTCCTGGTGGACGAAGAAAGCTCCCTGGCCGACGAGCACCTGGCGGATATCGTCCTCGAGGATGCGTCGTTCTTCCAACAGGGCCGCAACCTGGTCCTCGATGATCAGTGTCAGGTCTTCCCACGGTTGTCGTTGCAGAGGCACCGAGTCGGGATACCTGGCAAGCACTTCTGCCTGCAGTCGTTTTCTGTTGGCGCGCCTGGCCGAGATTGATGCCGGTGGTTCGTCGGCTGGTCGGGCCTCTTCGGCAAAGAGAATATCGAGCAGATGCAGGACCGGTTTCCCGGTTTTCGCAAGCTGATCGCGACACATCGCACAATAGGTTAGAAAGCCGGTCTCCGACTGATCGACTCGAGCCTGTTGCACTTTCCTGGCGGTAGCCGGAGCTGCATTGTTCATCAGGCCGCCGAAACCGCAGCACTCGGTCAACTTTCCGGACATGGTTAGAGGTGTGATCGGCTGGCCGGCTGCATCAAGCAGGGTGCGGACGGCTGTTTGGGTCTCTTGATCATCGCGGGAAGTGCAGGGATCGGAGAGCGCGAGAGGGGGGTGGGACGCACTGACGGTCACCGGTTCTCGGGCCAGTACCGTCCAGACCGAGACGGCTTTTATTTCCGGTAGATGTTTGCGAAACATCAGCAGGCAGGTTGAGCAGGCGGTCAATACCATCGGGCTGCCCACGGCCTGCCATAGTCCTTTAAGGTGGGTTATGGCCTCTGAAAATTCCTCGACCCTGCCTGACCAATGGGCGGGCGCTGCGCAGCAGTTCAGCCAGATCCCAGTTGCCGGTTCCAGATCGAGTAGCCGGTCGTAGAGACGCAGGGTCTGTTCTGGCCGGATACCTGCCAGCTGGCATCCTGGAAAGAAAATATGTTTGCTGGCTGGCTGCTGGGGGGCGTGGCAGATCAGGGCGGTGTCGCCTGACGCTGAACGCATTTCGTTCAGGGCAAACCAGTGAGCCGAAGGCGGCATCCGCTTCTCACGGACCATCTGTTGCCTGGCCTCAAGACAGAGATCGGCCATGGAAAAATCTTTGGGACACAGGGTTTCGCACTGCCTGCAGAGGGAGCAGCTGTTGATGAATCTGTTGGTCTGATGAATGCCTTTGACAATGGCCGAATTGTTGTAAACCCTTCGGGCATAGGCCTTGGGATAGGCACCGTATTCCGCCAGATAGACGCAGTGGCGCACGCACTCCAGGCATTGGCAGTCGATGCACCGTTGAGCCTCGCGCATCGCCTCCTTCTGATTGAACCCGGCGGGATCGGAAGGGGTTATCCGTTCAACAGCTGCAACCTCTCGGGTGTTGGTAAAGAGATCGGTCTGCCCGTGTCTGAGAGGAGTCCTGCTGGCGGTAAGCGATGCGCCCTGTAGAAAACGGTCGATGGAGACAGCGGCTTCTCGTCCCTGGGAAATATCGGTAATAAAGCGAAACCGATGATTCGGCGAACGTATTCCACCGGTAAACAGCCCTTTCTTGCCGAGGGCGAAGGTCTGTTCATCCGGATCTGCGACCATGTCTTTCAATTCGTCTGCAAGAATGTCATCTTGCCCGATATAGCAGGCGTCGGCAGCGATTGGATCACAGAGTCCTGGATGGAGAACGTCTTTCGTGTGAAATACCACCCCCAGGCTGGCGAGCCGCTGCAGCTCTTCGGTCAGTACGGCCTTTGGCAGCAATTTTTCCGGCAGACTGTCCAACCATCCGCCAGGGCTGGGGCCGTGGTGCAGAAGGGTGACCGGATATCCTTTCTTGGCCAGGTCGAAGGCCGCGGCCAGACTGCTTGGACCGCCGCCAATGATCCTCACCGATTTGTCGCGAGCCGGCAGTCGAAGAATTTTGCCGCGCACCGGAGAAAGGTGCACAACGACCCTTTCAAGACCACCGATGGCGATTGGGCCGCCCAGAGGGCCGCGCAGGCAGAAGTTTTCGCAGGGGGCTTCGCACAGGCGGGCCACAATGCCGGGTAGCGGCATGCTCTTTTCGAGAATCGTCCTGGCTCCTGCCAGATCTTCACGGGCTACGGCCTGCAAGAAGGCCCGGACGTCGACGTTCAGGGGGCAGCCAGCCCGGCAGCCTGGCGGCTCTTCCTGAATACACCTCGCCTCCCAGTTGCGAAGTCCCTTTTGGTCCATTTTACGTCTTTTTACGCATGATGCGGTTACTTTATAAAAGGTGACGATTGAGAGTAGAAGCAAGGAGTGAGGGATGGACCGCTGCCTCCCCCCACTCCTTTTCTTCGCGTTTTCCCTCGGGATATTATTTCTTTAAACCGGCCAGGACCTTTTCTGGAAGGGCCGGCAGCCTGGTGATACGAACTCCACAAGCATTATGGATACCGTTGATGATCGCGGCATGTGGGCAGGTCAGCGGTAGCTCACCGATCCCGGAAGCACCGAAGGGGCCGTCCGGCCTGGGGCTTTCCACATAGATCAGCTCCATATCGTCGGGGATTTGTTTGGTGTACGGGAAGCCGGCTCCGACCATGGACGAGTGCTTCTTGATATCTTCGAAATCCTCGGAGAGCGCCAGGCCAATACCCTGGGCCAGGCCGCCGTACATCTGACCGTCGACCACCAGTTTGTTGGCGATCTTGCCGATATCGGCGACAAGGGTCATCTTCTCCACTGAGGTGGCCCCAGTTGCGGTGTTTACCGCCACCTCCGCCATGAATACCCCGTACATATAGCAGGCAAACGGTTTGCCCTGTCCGTTCTCATCGCAGGCGGCGGCCGGCGCAGTCCATTGACCCCGGTATTTAGTGGGAATCTTCTCGGCGACCATCTCGTTGTAGCTACGGTAGCCGGAGGATTTTTTCATACCGGCCACCAGCATATCGCAGGCTGCCTTGATCGCCTGGCCCACCACAACCTGGGAGCGGCTGCCGCCGGCCGGCCCACCGTTGGGGCAGACCGAGGTATCGTTCAAAACGAGTTTGATCCTGTCGGGAGCGATGCCTAAGGGAAGCAGGGCTTCGTGGGCGGTGGCCAACGTCCCCATATCGGCTCCCTGGCCATGGTCATGCCAGGTGGTGAAGATCGAGACTGTACCGTCGCTGTTCAGCTCGGCATCGACCTCGGCAGTGTCCGGGCCGTCCAGGCCGCTGCCGTATACGCCCAGGGCAATGCCAACGCCGCGTTTGATCTCGGCGGTCGAACTATCCTTGGCAGTTTTTAGAGCAGCCTGATATTTGGGACGCAGGGTGTCGATCAACTCCGGCAGGCTCCAGACCTCTGGACTCTGGCCTGAGGGAGAGGTAGCGCCCTGGCGGTAGACGTTTTTATAGCGCAATTCCAGCGGATCGATACCGAGTTTTTCTGCCAGTTCGTCCATCAAAACCTCGGAGGCGAACTCCGACTGGGGCGAGCCATAGGCTCTGAAGGCTGAACCCCAGGAATGGTTGGTGCAAACGGTTCGTCCCATACCCCGGATATTGGCTATGTCGTAGCCTGCGCCGATGAACTGGGCGCCGCGCAAGGTCAGCAGGTCACCGAACTCGGAGTAGGGGCCATGGTCGACGGACCAGTCGGATTCCATGCCGAGCAGCTTGCCGTCCTTGTCGGCTGCAAACCTGACATTCATGAAGAACGGCGAACGCTTGCCTGTGTAGGTCTGCTGCTGGAAATAATTGTAGCCGAGGAATACCGGCCGACCGGTGGCAAGAGCTGCCGCCCCGACAAGAGCCTCCATGGTCGGGCTGAATTTGTAGCCGAAGGTGCCACCGGCGGGGTTCTGGATCATGATCAGGTTCTCTGGCTCGACGCCGAGACCGGGGGCGATCATGTACAGGTGGAGATGCAGGCCGATGGATTTGGACTGGATGACCAACTTGCCGTCATCGTTAATATAGGCGAACCCGACATCAGGCTCGATGGGCATGTGCGGCTGGCGGCCGACATAGAAATCATCCTCGACCACAACGTCGGCCTTGTCGAAAATAGGGCCGGTCTCCTCTCCTTTGGCGATGCGCTGTTCGAAGTAGACGTTGGGTGTTCCGGGATGGATCTCGATGGCATCCTCGGCCATGGCCGCCGGTGCACTCATGTAGGCGGGCAGCTCCTCCAGTTCCACCTTGACCTTTTCGGCTGCAGCCTCTGCCTGTTTTTTGGTGGCGGCACAGACGATTGCAATGGCATCGCCGAACTGAAAGATCTTCTCATCACAGAGGATTGGGCGATCCCAGCCGTCGCCTTTGTTACTCGGGAAAGTGATCAGGCCAGTGATGCGGTTTTTGCCTTTGATATCCTTATGGGTTACGATTTTGACGACGCCTGGCATTAGCCCGGCTTCACTGGTGTCAATGGATTTTATCTTGGCATGGGAGACCTTGGCCTGGACCAGTGCCAACTGCAGGGTTTCCTCCGGCAGTTTCAGGCCGAGATCGGCGCCGTAGTCGCAGGTGCCGGTTACCTTGGCCAGGGCGCTCGGGCGCGGATATTTAGTGCCCCAGATTCTGCCGTCCTCGGGGATCTTGAAGGCCAGTTCGTCCATGCTTATTTCTCCCCGTAACACCCGGGCCGCATCCATGACGGCATCGACCAGCTGTTTGTAGCCGGTGCAACGACAGGCGTTGCGATGTTTCTGGAACCATTCGCGGACATCCGCACGACTGGGCGTGGGGTTGCCGTCGAGCAGGCCTTTTGCCGAGACGATGAAGCCTGGACTACAGAAACCGCACTGGGCACCGCCGTGGGCCATCCAGGCCATCTGGAGGGGATGGAGATTGTCGGGGGTGCCGATACCCTCAATGGTGGTGACCTGTGCGCCGTCGGTCAACCGTCTCATTTTGGTGGCGCAGGAGCGGGTGACTTTACCGTCGACAATGACACTGCAGGCTCCGCACTGGCCTTCGCTGCATCCTACCTTGGTTCCTGTGAGTCCAAGGTTTACCCGTAATACGGTGGAGAGGGTGTCCTCTCCGTTTACTACCAGGCGTTTGGCGATGCCGTTAACAACAATCTCTTTTTTGATCATGAGCATTCCTCCGTGAGTAATTTTTCTGCGCGAACCTTGCGCGCATCCTCTATCGAATTAGGATGGGGCGGTACCATGTCTGCAGAAAAGCAGTGGGTGACAATTCGGTTGCCGCTTCGAGGGGAGTCGCAAAAATCGTACCAACCTGAATGGTTCTTTTGTGGAAGAATTTAAAACAGCTGTTGCTGCAGGGGTACAGTTTGATTTGAGCTGCTGTGCAGCGTATTACTGCCGGCCACTGACTGTGAACTCAGTGTGAATGTGATGTACAAATATCCTTCATTGTCTACACAGAAGTTACACATGAGATTGATGGAAGGTTAATTGGCTATAGCATACCGATGCATTCTGTTGTAGATGGTCTTCCGGGAGACTCCAAGTTCCCTGGCAACCTGGGACACGTTTCCTTCATGGATATTCAGAAGATGGAGGATCTGGTGTTTCTCTCTCTCCCGTCGCTGCAGAAGGCGCTGGCTACGGTCGGCCGGTTGCGGGGATGTTGTTGGGATCGATATGGTCCCGGTATGCCGGTTGACAATTTCTCCCGGCAGCTGATGCATGTTGATTACTCCGTTGATGGCCAGGTTTGTGGCCCGTTCCACCACGTTTTGCAGCTCCCGGACATTTCCTGGCCAAGGGTAGGCGTAGAGGTAGTGCATCATATCCCGGTCGACGTTTAGCTTATGACCGCGGTCACGGCAGAGCTTGTCGAGAAAATGCTGGAAGAGCAGGGGGATGTCTTCCAGCCTTTCGCGTAGGGGTGGAATGGTGATGGACATCACGTTGAGTCGGTAATAGAGATCCTGGCGGAAGGTGCCCTCGCGGACCTTTTCCAGGAGATTTTTATGGGTCGCGCAGATCAGCCGGACATCCACAGGAATGACTTTGATTCCTCCGATCCGGGTCATTCGTTTTTCCTGGATGACCCGTAGCAGCACAGCCTGTTGTTCCAGCGGCATATCGCCGATTTCGTCAAGGAACAGGGTGCCACCGTCGGCCAGTTCGAATTTGCCGGGTTTGCCACCTCTACAGGCCCCGGTGAAAGCGCCGTCCTCGTAGCCGAACAGTTCGCTGCCCACCAGTTCCCTCGGGATTGCCCCGCAGTTCAGGGGGATGAACGGTTCGTCGTACCGATTGCTCTGGTTGTGGATAGCCTGGGCAAAGATCTCCTTGCCGGTGCCGGACTCGCCCTGCAGCAACACGTTGGAGGCCGTTTGTGCTGAGAGCTTAGCCAATTCGACAGCCTCCTCCATCTCCCTGCTTTGACCGATAATGTCGCTGAACTGCAGCGAGGCGGAATAGCCGCTGAAGCGATGTACCAGATGTTGCACTGCCTTGATCGGTCGAAGCGTCAGAAAGCTGCCGCTGAATGTTTCCTGTTCATTGATGATCGGTTCGGCCGAGGCCAGACAATGGCAGGATCCGCTATTTGTGTTAAGGAGGATTTCGATCTCTGAATGGGACTGTTGCCAGTCCAGACCGCCCATTTTACCCGAGCCGTTTCCCGCCAATAAAGAGGGCAGCTTCGTGCCCTTCAGTTCCGGACGGTTTCGTCCGAAGATACGTTCGGCTGCAGGGTTGAGTTCGGTTACCGTCCCGTCATGGTCGATAATCAGCACTCCGTCGGAGACCATGTTGAAGAAGCTGGTCAGCTTTTTGTTGGCCATCGCCAACTGATGGTTTTTGCGTCGTATCCGCAACTGGGCTATGATCGCCTTGGCAGCTGCCACGACCATACCGAGGGTATGCAGATGGGCACCTTCGAAATGACCGGAGATGTCGAGAATGCCGATAAGCCGGTCGTCCGGATCGAAGATCGGAGCGGCCGAGCAGGTCAGGCAGTGATGCTTGCGACAGTAATGTTCGGCACCGGAGACCTGGACGGGCTTCTGTTCCTCCAATGCGGTGCCGATGGCATTGGTTCCGGCATCGCGTTCGTGCCATGAGGCGCCGATAAAAAAATTGCTGGTTATCGGGGTCTCGCTGGCCCCATCATCACCAAAGAGTTTTAGAATATAGCCATCTTCATCTGTCAGAACGACCACAAATCCGCTACCTCTGACAATATCATAAAGATCGGTCATGAATGGATAAGCAACGGATATCAACCGTTCACGTTTACGCATGGCCTCAGCCAGACTGTCTCCATACAGGTGATTGTGCAGACGCCTGTCGTATGGGTCAACCCCGGTTTTATGGCATCGCTGCCAGGAACGAAGAATTACCTCTCGTGCTGTTGATATATCGCTGTTGCCCGTATCAATAAAATACTGCCAGTGTTTATTGAAGGAACCACCGGTTTCTTGATTGTATATATCCATCTCATATGCATCATTGATGAGTTAGCAGGTTTCTTGTCCTTTATGGATAAGAAACCTGAGAGATTCTGGGAAAAGAATAATAAACATTATTAACACTGGACTGTCAAATGAGTTCAGCGCAGAATGGAAAAGCAACCAATACTTACGAAATATTACAGTGCGATGGGTTGGATAGAGAGTGGCAACAATTTTCTCACCTCAATTCCGGCTTCTATTCTTTTTGAAAAAGATGACCTTGACTTGAGGTGGAAGTAGTTCAATATCTTGTCTCATTTTTTAGCATGTGAACCGTTAATTTCCATTTAGCTTACCCTCTGTGTTGATCACAATCCTGTCGTATAATCAAATTGTTGCCCTTTATTCTGCTTTTTTTTGTCTTTCTATCACGTGTGATAACAGCGATTGATTATTATCCATCCGTCATCCTCGTTGGTGTCCGTAGAGTTCCCATTTTGCAAAAGGAAGAGGTTTGCAAACGGGGAAGAGTGCGTTTGCTTCTTGTAATCGGTAGCAAAAATATGGCAGGATAAAAAATGAGTTCTCGCGTGGCTGCTTGTCTGATGTCGGCCCGTTCTTTATGGGAGATGTCTCTTTTCGATTTGGGCCCATTGGTTGTTGGAATGGGAAAGAGATAGACGATTTTTTGATGCGAATAATTATTATTATTGACAATTGTTTCTAGTCTTTTATTATTGACTATACATTTCAAAAGGGCTCAGGATACGAGGAAAAGAGTCTTGCCCAATCTGGCCACTGCACTGTTGTGAAAAAGATTAAAGATTACGATAATGAACGACATTTCTCTCTATAAGAAATTCTTCAATTGGAATAAAATGATCTTTCTTTTTTATCTGGAAGGATTTCGCTCGATGACAGTCGGAAAAACCCTCTGGAAGGTGATTTTGATCAAGCTTATTGTGATTTTTGCCCTTCTCAAGGTTTTTTTCTTTTCCGACTATCTGCAGACAAATTTTTCCAATAATGAGCAGCGCGGTGATCATGTGTTGGAGCAGCTCACACTTCAATCCGGAATAATGACTGGAGAAAAATTTAATAAACCTAATTTAGGAGGAAAGGGTAGATGAACCATATCGATCTACATATGGTGGATTGGGCAAGAGCCCAGTTTGCATTGACTGCCATGTATCACTGGATTTTTGTGCCATTGACATTGGGGTTGTCGTTCCTCTGCGCATTTTTTGAATCTATTTATGTGCGTACAGGAAACGACGAATGGAAACGGATTGCCAAATTCTGGATGACCTTGTTTGGCATCAATTTCGCCATCGGTATTGCGACTGGCATCATCCTCGAGTTTGAGTTCGGCACCAACTGGTCAAATTATTCCTGGATGGTTGGCGATATCTTCGGAGCCCCCCTGGCTGTGGAAGGGATCGTTGCATTTTTCCTTGAGGCAACTTTTTTTGCGGTAATGTTTTTTGGCTGGAACAGGGTCTCGAAGAGGTTTCACCTTTTCTCCACATGGATGGTTGCCATCGGCTCCAATCTGTCCGCACTTTGGATCCTTGTCGCAAACAGTTGGATGCAGCATCCTGTCGGGATGGTCTTTAATCCGAATACGGCACGTTTCGAAATGAAAAATTTCTGGGAGGTCTTGTTTTCACCTGTCGCCATTTCTAAATTCACCCACACGACCAGCTCCGGATTTATCGTCAGTGCCTTGTTTATTGTTATGATTTCCAGCTGGTATTTGTTGAAGAAAAAGCATGTGGAAATGGCTAAAAAATCTATTATTGTTGCTGCGGTGTTCGGCCTTCTAGCCTGCGTCTACGCAGGGTTGACCGGGGACGAATCCGCTTTTGTCGATGCGCGAACCCAGCCAATGAAACTTGCCTCTTACGAGGGCCTTTATAACGGTACATCCCGAGCTGATTTGGTGGCCTTTGGTATCCTGAGACAGGACAAGTCTCCCAAGGATGATCGGGACCCATTTCTGTTCAATGTGAGAATTCCCGGCTTACTGTCGCTCCTTGCCACAAGGGACCGTAACGGTTTTGTCCCCGGAATCAAGGATCTCGTTTACGGCAATGATCAGCAGAAAGTAGTTGGTGTAGTAACTAAAATGGAGCGCGGCAAGGCGGCGGTAGCAGATCTTGCTGCTTTCAAAAATGCCCGTAAGGCCGGGGATGAAAAGGCCGCAGCTGAGGCCCTACAGAAATTCAATGTCAACAAGGAGTACCTCGGGTACGGCTATTTCGATAAGCCGGAGCAAAGTATCCCTCCGGTAAATTTGACCTTTTACTCATTCCATTTCATGGTTATTTTTGGTTGCCTTTTCACATTCTATTTCCTGATCCTTCTCATCATCGCCTATAAGGATACGCTCGAACGAAATGGATGGATTCTGCGCTTGGGGATTGGGTTTTTCTTTATAGGTATGCTGGCAGCACAGGCAGGCTGGATAGTCGCCGAAGTGGGTCGACAGCCGTGGGTGATTCAGAACTATTTGCCCACCTGGATCGGAACGACAAATATAGCCGCCGGCAATGTCCAGGCAACCTTTTTCATGTTCCTGGGTGTTTTCACCCTGCTTCTTCTGGCCGAGGTGAAGATTATGTTGAAACAGATAAAAATAGGACCGGAGGAGGTGTGAGATGATAGGCAATCTTGAATATTCCACATTGCAACAGATTTGGTGGATACTGGCATCGGTCGTTGGCTCGCTCTTTCTTTTCCTCAACTTTGTCCAGGGAGGGCAGACCCTGCTTTGGCAGGTTGCCAAGGATGATATAGAGAAATCACTGGTCATCAATTCTCTCGGGACCAAATGGGAGCTGACGTTTACGACACTGGTTCTTTTCGGTGGCGCTCTTTTTGCCGCATTTCCAAAATTCTATTCGACCAGCTTCGGCGGTGCTTACTGGGTCTGGATTTTGATCCTGTTCACATTCATAGTTCAGGCGGTAAGCTATGAATATCGAAAAAAACCCAATAACCTGCTGGGAGCCTCTGTATACGAAGCATTCTTGTTTATCAACGGTTCCGTAGGTATCCTGTTGATCGGGGCTGCGGTCGGCACCTTTTTCACTGGTTCCAACTTTACTCTCAATGACTACAACCAGGTAGCCTGGACACATCCTTTGATGGGCGTGGAGGCGGCCTTCTCGCTTTTTAATCTCTCTCTGGGGCTTTTTCTCGTCTTTAATGCCAGGGTGCTTGGAGCAATGTATCTAGTCAATAATATAGATTTTAGCGGGAAGGCCGGTTTTGAGACCAGGCTTCGCAAGGCCTGCCTGATGAACCTTATCTATGCCCTGCCGTTTTTACTCTATGTTCTTGTTAGCCTTTTGGTAATGGATGGATTCGGTTTTGACAAGAATGGAGTGGTCAGCATGGTTCCCCACAAATATCTGCAAAACCTTCTGGCCATGCCGCAGGTCCTGGGTCTGTTGCTGGTCGGTCTGGTTCTGGTGGTCTGGGGAGTTTTCATAACCGGTATCAAAAAGAGCGACAAAGGGATCTGGTTCGGCGGATTGGGTACTGTTCTGGTTGGGCTTGCTGTTTTCTTCACCGCCGGTTTCAATAATACCCCATTTTATCCTTCCAAGGTTGATCTGCAGTCGAGTCTAACTATTTACAATGCCTCTTCGACGCATTACACATTAACGGTTATGACCTATGTGGCTTTGGTTATTCCCCTTGTCCTGGCCTATATTGCCTGGGTGTGGAAACAGATGAATGCCAAAAAACTCACGGTGGACGATGTCACGGGGGATAAAGCCTATTGAGGAAGTTTGAAAGGCTGTACTATTGTTAAAAAAACAATACATTAACTAGATTTTATATACAGGAGGTCCCCATATGGAAGCAACGCTTATTATAGCCTGGGTGGCATTGATTATTGTTTCCTATAAATTGTCGATCGTCGTTCTCGATAAGGCCGGCAAGTTGTAAAGAGTGCGCATAAGGTGGCCCGTCGGACGCAAAAGTCGGAAGCGGTTCGGCGGGCACTGTCTGTCACCCCTCTTTTCTAATTTTCCACAGATACGAGTTCCTTGACCTCCTCCGATGAGGTGAGTGTGAGCGCCTTTGCTGCAAGTTCCATAGTCGATTTTGTGGAAAGCTTACGTATAGCGACTTTTTGGGCCGGAATCATCGGCGCATTCATGCTCAGCTCTTCGAGTCCGAGGCCTATCAGCAATCCTGCCGCTTCAGGCAGGCCTGCAAAAGCGCCGCACATACCGACGGGGATTCTCTTTTTTCGGGCGGCATCGACGGTTTGTTTGATCATCCTCAGGACTGCAGGATGAAAAGGATCGGGAAGTGCTGCAACCTTGGGGTTCCCCCGGTCGGCTGCCATCACGTACTGGGCAAGATCATTGGTGCCGATACTGAAAAAGTCAGCCATTGCTGCAAGCTGGTCAGCCATTACCACTGCTGAAGGAACCTCGATCATTACCCCTACCGGGAGATTCTCTTTGTATTCGATCCGCTTGTCCCTCAGTTGACCTTTTGCCTCATCCAGCGCACGAACAGCTTCCTTAAAATCCTGCGCCGAGCCGATCATCGGGAACATCACCTTGATTTCATACTCAATCCCGGTACGCAGGATAGCCCGTAATTGGCGTAAGAACATTTCCCGATTGGCCAGCGCGAACCGGACACCCCTCAATCCTAAAAAGGGGTTTGCTTCCATATCAGAAGACAGATACGCCACTGGTTTGTCGCCTCCTATATCCAAGGTGCGGATGATGACCTGTCTGCCCTTCATCTCACGGGCAACAGCCCTGTAAATCTCGTACTGTTCATCTTCACCAGGCTCGTCCGCGCGGTCTAAGAACAGAAATTCAGTGCGAAACAGGCCAACACCCTCAGCCCCGTTTTCCAGGGCCTGGGGCACGTCCATTGGGCCTGCGATGTTGGCGGCGATATGGATCCGCACGCCATCCGTCGTTAGGGCAGGTTCCCTGCTTAAACGCTTTTGCAGGTTTTGGGTCACCTGCCATTGGGCCTGTGCTGCCGTGAATTTTTCCACGGTAGAAGAGTCCGGGGCAGTGAAAATGCGGCCTCTTTCACCATCAAGGACAATAAGCTGTCCATTTTCTACGGAGGTTACTATTCCATTGATCCCAACCACGGCAGGGATTCCACGGGATGCAGCGATAATGGCCGCATGGGATGTCACCCCCCCCGCGGCGAGACAAAGACCCAGAATTCGATCCAGGGGGAGGTTTGCAACCTCCGACGGCGACAAATCCTGGGCAACCAGAATGACCGGTTCGATGATTTCCAATGTGGGGGTTGCCCCCTCAAGAAGCTCACGCAAAACGGTTTGTTGAATGTCATACACGTCGGCAGCGCGAGCCCGCAGGTAGTCATCTGTAAGTGATTCATAGTGATTGGCAACGGCATCGGTCGCAGATTTCCAGGCAGAGGCAGCACAACGGTTCTCCTCGGTAATACTGGCGATTGCCGTATCTACGGTCTCTTGGTCCTCCAGCAGGAGTCTATGAAATTCAAAAATCTCAGCCTGCTGGTCGCCGACACTCGTTTTCACGTTGATTTGTAACGATTTGCAAGTTGTTACCGCTGTATTCAAGGCACTTCTCAGTTTGCTAATTTCCGCTTTGGTGTCGGAGATAGTTTTGTTCTCGACTTCGGGAATGGTTGGTTCGAACCGTAACACCGGGCCGATGGCATACCCTTTTGCAGCCGATATTCCGGTCAAAATTCCATCCTGTGTGGATTCCGGGGGAGGAGATGCTGTATCAGGCGGGGTGGAATCGGTTTCTTCCTCACCGAAATGATCAGCATGCAATGCCTCAACCGCCTTGAAAGCAGCATCGGCGTCTTCGCCTTCAAACCGGAGACTCATCCTGTCGCCTTTGCGGATGCCCAGGGTCATGACCTGATTGATGCTTTTTGCATCGACCCTCTTTCCGTCTTTTTCTATCGTAATCTTTGCTGAAAAAGACCCGGCGCAACGCACCAGGCGGGATGCGGGGCGAGCATGCAGCCCATTTGGGTTGTGGATGACCAGGGATAACTCCAGTCCGTCCCGGGTAAGTGGTTCAATTGTCGGTGGTTGTTTCTCCCCACCGCTCAGTTGGCCTGTTTTCATATTCAGGGAGTTTTCCGCCTCAGCGGCAACTGTTGGAAGATCAGAGCCCATAAAAGCCTGTATCGCTGCAGACATGGTACCCTCCACCAGAGGCGCCGAGCTGAGGCGCACACGCTCCCTCTGTTCCTGCTCCAGAAAGTCGAGGGCGGTTTCCGCGCTCAGCAATGCACTTCCCAGATCCATAAGCACCAGAACGCCGTCCTCGTCGTTAACCTCACCAATGGCTTCCAATATTCTCATCGGATCGGTACCTATGGGATTTTCCGGATCATTGGTGCCGCCTATATAGGCAATTTTAACCATCTCCGGCACCATTTGGTCGACAAGCTCTTTTATCCCGGATACCAGCGTGTTGCTGTGGGAAACGACGACAATTCCGACCATATTTCCTCTATTTTCCTCCTCGTATACACAATCATTTAGCTGGTGAGAACCTTATATAATCCTCTTCCGGGAATCGTTCGGTTACGACTTCAGCGTGTCCAAGAGAGCACTCAGGATCAGGCACGACGAGGTGGCACCAGGGTCCTGGTGTCCGATACTTCGCTCACCCAGGTAGCTTGCCCGCCCTTTTTTTGCCTGCATGCCAATGGTGGATACCTTGGCGGCTTCACCCGCTTTCACCGAGGCCTCGAGTGTCTCCATCAGATCGTTGCCGTTTTCCCGGGCGGTTTTTTCAAAGCACTCAACCACTGGTGCCCATACGTCATACATGGTTTTGTCGCCAAGATTTGGTTTGCCCCGCACAACGATCCCTTCCGCTCCGGATTTGAACAATGTCAGCAGGTCTTGGGTATCCAGTTCCTTTTTATCTGCCAGCGCCATCCCACAGCGCATGAAAAAAGTACCGTACAAAGGGCCGCTGGCTCCGCCGATACTTGACATCAGGGTCATGCCGACGGCCTTAAAAATAGCGCCTATGTCTTGCTGGGAAATGTTGGGAAGCTGCTCCTTGACCTTGTTGAAACCGCGGTTCATATTGATTCCGTGATCTGCGTCACCGATAGCAGAGTCAAGCTCGGTCAGATAGTCCTTATTGTCTTGCATGACGGAAGCAATCCGCTTCAGCCAGGCAATTACCTGTTTGTTGCTTATTACCATGGGTCTCTCCAAAACCGGTGGATGCTCATTTATATGTCTCTAAATACCCCAACGTAGCCCCGGAGTCTTTACCGGGGCATCCCAGAATTTCAGAATTTCTTTATTCACCTTCAATAAGGTAATGGAAAAGCCCTGCATCTCGAGCGAGGTGATGTATGGACCGATCAGGTTGCGGACGATCTTGATATTTTTTTTCGTGCACAGGGCATACAGTCTTCGATAGACGGCATACAACTCAGATAAAGGGGTTCCGCCCATGCTGTTGACGAACGCGATCACCTCATCACCGGATTTTAAATCGGCATCCACAAGTTGTTTATCAACCCACGTATTGGAATCTCGGTTCCACTCGCGCACGGTGCGGGTATATTCCTTGTCCTCGAGGATTTGAGTAACGAGGATATCAGTGATTTCGTCCACCGGTTTCATCGTGCTTCGCTGAATTCCCGGCTCACCATGAATGCCGATGCCGATTTCGATTTCATCTTCATCGAGGGCAAAGGTGGGTTTTCCTGCTGCCGGAACGGTACATGAGGTCAAGGCCATCCCCATAGACCGGCCGTTGAGATTGATCTTTCTGGCGAGGTCGGCACAGGCGTCAAGATCATAGCCCGCTTCAGCCGCGGCCCCGACGATCTTTTCCATCAAGACGGTCAGGCCCACACCCCGTCGCCCCGCAGTATACAGGCTGTCTTTTACGGCGACATCGTCGTCCACCAGGATGCTCTGGATAGGAATCCCTTCGGCCGCGGCGAGTTCTGCGGCCATTTCAAAGTTCATCACATCTCCGGTATAGTTTTTCACCAGAAAAAGAACTCCTTTGCCGTTGTTAACCGCCTTGGCGCACTCGTACATCTGGTCCGGGGTCGGCGATGTAAAAACTTCGCCGGGGCAGGCGCCGTCAAGCATTCCATACCCGACAAAGCCTCCATGCATCGGTTCATGACCGCTTCCTCCACCGGAAACGATTGCCACTTTATCTCCCTTTTCCGCTCTACAGATATAGTGTGGTGAAAAGTTTACACGCAGCTCGGGGTGAGCAACCGCCATTCCCTGAAGCTGTTCCACAACAACCTGGTCAACGGAATTGATCAACTTTTTCATCATAGATTCTCCTCTGTAGAAAAGGTTATAGGACTGTGTTGGCTTGCGCAACCCTCATCTGCTGAAGATTGCAATACCATTTAACACATGATATGACATGAGCCGGCAAGGGATCCGGGTGTTTTGCAGGAACCAGGCATCAAGGAAGACAAAAGATAAAGCCCCTTGCTCTTTTCAGTGCATCCTCAACAGTACCAGGATCCCCTGCAGGATAATAAAGCTATAAACACCAGCCATCACATCGTCCAGCATGATTCCAAGGCCCCCGTGGATATGCCGGTCAAACCAGGAGACCGGAAAGGGTTTCAAGATATCGAACACCCTGAAAAGGAGGAAGGCAAGAAGCCAGGCTGCGGGATGGTCCGGAACCAGGGTCAGAGCGATCAGCATGCCAAGGATCTCGTCGATAACGATACAGCCTGGATCAGATTGATCGAGGAGTTTTTCGGCCGATCCTGAGGCAAAAAATCCAACAACGAAGATAACCACCAGCCATCCGAAATAGACCGGTAAACTAAGCTTTCTTAAAAAGAACCAGGGAATAAAGGCAGCTGCGGAACCCCAGGTTCCTGGAGCCTTGGGAATCTTACCGATATAGCCGCCGGTGGCGATGGCCATGATCAGCCGGTTCATTGTGCCTCCCCTTCGGATCGGTACACCTCGAGGTAGACCTGATACAATGGAACCTGGTTTTGTGATGCTATTTGGCGGCAGGCCTCATATTCCGGGGTTATACGGATTCCGGATGGTGTTTGGGTTTTTTTTGCAGCCACTTTTCCCCAGCGAGTCTCAACGGATACTGCCTCCCTTTTGAGGGTAAGGCGTCGTTCTGTTCTGAACCTGAGACCGATGGCACTTGTCTCCGAGAGAATCGTTGTTTTAAGCTGCTGGGCATGGGCCTGGTCGGTGATTACCTGGAGCCTAAATCCCGGCCGGCCTTTTTTCATCAGCTGTGAGATTAAACTGACGTCGAGGGCACCCTGCGAGAAAAGGAGATCGCAAATATGCGAAAAACCCTCGGGATTCCAGTCATCAAGGTTGGTTTCGATGATTTCGACCTGCTGGGCTTCGTCCACTGATTGGGCATGGCCGATAATGAGGCGCAGGAGATCGGGCCTGTCATCTGGAAGTGTGAGGCTGCCGGCACCGTAACCGGTTTTTTCGATGCTCATCGGCTCCATGGGGCCGAAATGGTCGGCAAGGACTTTTACGAGGGCTGCGCCGGTCGGAGTGACCAGCTCCTGCTCAATATTTACACCATAAACGGGAGTGCCACGAAGCAGCTCACAGACCGCAGGGGCGGGCAGAGGAAGCAGGCCGTGGGCGCATCGGACATGGCCGCGGCCAAGCGGAATCGGAGAGGCGCAAAGCCTTCTGACTCCAAGGCGGTGCAGACCGAGGACACAGCCAATCACGTCGACAATGGTATCCACAGCACCGATTTCGTGAAAATGAACCTCTTCCAATGGAATCCCGTGGACCTTTGATTCGGCAAGAGCGATTTCTCTAAAGACGGCAGAAGATTTTTCAACCACATCCATGGGGAGTCCTGACCGGTCAAGAAGTGTCAAAATCGTTGGGAGGTGCCGGTATTCCGGTCGGGATTCACCCTTTACTGTAACGTAGATGCCTTTTATGGAACTGAGAGTTTTTTCTTCTATTGAGAGCGATATCGGTCCTATATCGAGCTGGTTGAGTGCGTCTTTTAAGACATTTTCCTCAAAACCCGCATGAAGAAGGGCTCCTAGGAACATATTCCCGCTCACCCCTGAGAAACAGTCGATGTAGGCGATGTAAGGCAGTGTTGTCATCTGGTCAGGGGATGAGAGTGATTTTCGGGCGGTCAATTTTTAGCATCGGGTATCGGTGAAACAGTCGCCCACAGAAAGCGGGTGACCGCAGATAAAGGCATTGACGCTCATGCGTTTTCCACCCTCTGGCTGGATTTCTCTTACCAAAAGGGCGTTTTCACCCGTAGCGATCAAAAGTCCGTCCTTATCAGCGCAAAGGAGGGTTCCGGGGGGCGATTGTGCCGCGGGTGAAACAACTTCCGGGGCAAAGAAGCGAAAACGTTTCTGCCCAAGAAAACTGTAGGCGGTTGGCCAGGGATCCAATCCTCGTATCCAGCAGTGGAGCTCTGTTGCCGGCCGCTTCCAGTCAATGAGTCCGTGCTCTTTGGTCAGCATCGGAGCAACGGATGCCTGGCTGTGATCCTGAGGGATTGAGTGCAATTTGTTCTCTCGAAGAAGATCGAGAGCCCGGAGAAGCGTCTCGGCGCCCAGGGCTGCAAGCTTTGTGAAAAGGCTTCCTGCCGTTTCGTTGATGGTGGCAGAGAGGCTGGCAGGTAGAAGGATGTCACCTGTATCCATCCCCTCGTTCATCTGCATAATAGTTACTCCAACCTCGGTTTCACCATTGATAACAGCCCATTGGATGGGGGCTGCCCCACGATATTGTGGCAACAGCGATCCATGGACGTTGATGCAGCCAAGGGGCGGCAAATGGAGGATCGAAGGAGGAAGGATCCGGCCGTAGGCGGCTACCACTATAATGTCCGGTCTGAATCCTTCCAGAGTTTCCCTAAACTCCCGAGTTTTGATCCTTGAGGGTTGAAGGATGGGAATGCCTGCGGCAAGGGCTTCGACCTTGACCGGTGGCGGTGCAAGTTTTTTTCCCCGGCCCTTTTCCCTGTCCGGTTGAGTCACGACTGCTATTACCCGGTCGGGACCTGCGAGTAGGGCTTTTAAAACGGGGACCGCAAAATCTGGCGTACCCATAAAAAGGATTCGATAGGTTTTTATCAATTGAGCCGTGCCTCATGAGAGAGCATCTTTTTGACCTTTTTTTTGTAGAGCTGTCGTTTCAGAGAACTGAGATGGTCGATGAAAAGGATACCGTGAAGATGATCGATCTCATGCTGGAGGACAACAGCAAACCGATCTTCAGCGCTTAGCTCCATGGGAGTACCGTCGAGGTCCTGATAGGCAATCAGCACTTTTTTGAAACGTTTGACCTTGGATGTTAGATCAGGTACGCTCAGGCATCCCTCTTCGTCTATCTGGAATCCTTCATGGCTGATGATTTTGGGATTGATAAGGGGCATGAAATCTTTCTCATCTTTGGACTTGGAGAGGTCGACAACAATAATCTGTTTGCTAACTCCTACCTGGGGGGCTGCAAGTCCGACTCCCGGCGCGTCGTACATTGTATCGGCCATATCGTCGGCGAGTTTTTTCAGGGCGCTGTCAAAGGATGAGACCGTTTCGGTTTCCCGGCGGAGAATGGGGTCTGGATATGTGAGAATGGCATGTATTGTCATGGGGAACTCTTTACAGAAAATAAAATTAATTTCATATGATTTTAATCTCTTGCAGTAATCATCCCTTTATCTTACCATACTGCAGTGGTTTGTGCCATCAACGAAAAGAGACACTATAAGAGGGAGATCCCGCAGATCTTTTTCTGAAACAATAATCGTCTTTTAGAAAAACTCAACCGAATCCGTACCCTGATCATGATGAGCATTTTTTTACTCGGGAGTTATCTTATCGGTGCTGTTCCGTTTGGACTTCTTATCGGCAAGGCCTTGGGGGTCGACGTCCGGAGAGAGGGGAGCCGCAATATCGGGGCCACCAATGTTGGCCGGGTTCTGGGCAAGAAATTCGGACTTATGACGCTCATTTGCGACGTTGCCAAAGGGTATCTTCCGGTGATGCTTGCCGGAAGATATCTCCCTGAATCCGAAGCCCGGACCCTCTATATTTCTTTATGCGGCATTCTGGCGGTTACCGGCCATATGTTCCCTCTTTATCTGAAATTTAGAGGGGGGAAGGGAGTCGCAACAGGCCTCGGAGTTTTTTTCTATTTTTCTCCTCCGGCCATTGGCATAAGCCTTGTAATCTTTCTTATTGCGGTGGCATGTACCGGGTTTGTTTCCGTGGGTTCTTTAGTTGCATCTGCACTGATCCCTTTCTGGATAGGGATTTTCGGAGGAGACAAGATAGTAGTTTCCGCATCAGCGACCATAGCCTGCCTGATCTGGATTAAACACAGGGAGAATATCAAAAGGCTTGTAAAAGGCGAAGAAAAGAGCTGGAAGAAGTCGAAGTGATGGAGATAGGGTTTCCCCTGGACGTATCAAAAAATCTCTGCTCCCGGCATTTCATTTTTTACTGACTTTTTCTCTTTGGGTATAGAGATCGCAAAATTCTCTAATCAACTGTCTTCTGTTTTTGGGTGGCAGCCTAAAATAAAAAGGGCTGAGCATAAGAATTCGAATGGCTTCACGTGGTGTCATTTTGCCCTCCATGGCAATTGAGCTTGTTTATATCCATTATAATTCTTATCGGCAAAAGAAGTAAGAACCATTATTAAAAAGTTATTAGTCCTAAAAATAATCAGGCTGGCCATGCTGGCTACGAGGCAGCTGCTGAGTATTGTAAGAATTCCCTGAGGGGTATTTTCAATAATCGCTCTGAATCGATTCTCGCTCTCGGAAAGTTCCAGCGTTCGTTCTTGAACTTTTTGTTCCAGGTTATCGACCAACTCTTTGATCCTGGAAGCCATGCTGTTGAAGGTAGATGCGAGCCGACCCAGTCCGTCCGGGCCTTCCCCTTCCACCTTGATGTTTACGTTCCCCTTCCAAAACTCTCGGCTGATCGGGTGAGGTTGATGATATTGCTGGTAATGCTGGTAAGTATGATCTTGGCCATTACCATTAAGAGACAGAGTCCCAAAACGGTAGATGTCGGATCAATGGCCTTGGTATGGAGAAGGAAATTATTAAATTTGCTTTTCAGTTCAACATCGAAAACGATAATTTTCAGAGCTGTTTCCTTCCATTTTGTTAAGAGGCTCAATATCCCTTTTTTCCAAGATTTTTATAAGTTGGCTAGCACCCTCAGCCTTTTTGTACAAGTCAGCTGTATACCGGGTCAGATGGATCTCAAGACCATCTTTCGGGTTTGCAAGGGTATGTATCAGTTCAATTGATTTCGCCGAGGTTTCGGAAAATCATAGAGAAAACCAAAGGGAAGGATCATTCTCAAAAAAAAAATTGTTTTTGGGGCGTGAGCTTGCGCCCTTCCCAAGAATCTTTGACGGAATACTGCCATGATTCATACATGTTCCACCAAGATGAGCCTTTTTTATCAACGTCATGTCCGCTTCTTTGCAAGCCGCCTTGACGGCGGCAACGTATCTGCTGAGGCCAGCGCTGTTAATTGCAATTTTACAGGACATGGTGAGTAATCTCCTTGAAATGCCGGCGAGCATTTGAAAAGATAAATAGAACAAAGTGGCGTCGGTTAGCTGTTTGGGGCGGCATCATCTGGTTTGATCGGATTGTCGTGATGGCGCACAGAAAAAAATGCTTAAACATGAAAAAAATTGCTAAAAAATTCTTGAAAATGTAAATTTAAATGTAGTATTTTTCCATTATCATCAATTTTGAAAAAATAGGAAGTAAGGTCGGTAAAAGGAAACGGTGGTATGAAAATCGATGAATTGAATATTTCTATCATAACCCGCCTGAAGGATGGACGAGTACCGTTTAAAAAAATTGCCGAAGAGCTCTCGGTTTCAGAAGCGACGGTAAGATCGCGTGTTCGGAAGATGGAGAAGGAAGGGGTTGTTGAGATTACCGGTCTGGTCGACCCAGCGGCGATACCGGATCAGTACGTGGTCTTCATCGGAGTCAAATTAAATGATATGGATCTTGTAAAAAAAGGAAAAGAATTTAGTTTGTTACGTGGTGTCGTCTCGGTTTCGGTGGTGACAGGTCGTTTTGATTTGATCGTTTTGGCCTTGTTGCGGAAAAGTTTTGGGATTTTGGAATTTTATACCGAAGAGGTTTCCAAAATCAACGACGTGGGGTCTGTGGAAACTTTTGTGGTGTACAAGAGCTTCGACTTGAAGGTACCTCTGGTTAACTGATCGGCACGGTTAAGCCCGTTCATTAAAAAATGTGATTTCCCCTGAAACTCAGCTCACTCCCTGGAGCAGTAGCTGAACTGTAGTGGTAATCAGATTAAAACAAGGTGCAAGAGGATGACGGAAGAGAATAAAAAGACGATGTTGCATGGTTGGCACACTCAACGTGGAGCAAACATGGCCCCTTTTGCTTCATACGAGATGCCGCTCTGGTATCCAACCGGTGCTAAGACAGAGCATATGGCTGTTCTAACCGGCGCCGGTCTCTTTGATACCAGCCACATGGCTGTTGTTATTGTGAGCGGAAATCCAGCCCGGGGTCTGCTGCAGGATTGCTTTTCCCGGGATCTTGATGCCTGTCTCGGCCTTAAAAAGACACCGCTTATTGACGGCCGGTGTGTTTACGGTGTTTTTCTCAATCAAGTCGGCCATGTTATTGACGACGCCATCGTATGTCAGGCAGCCCAGGATGTCTTCATGGTGGTGGTCAACGCTGGAATGGGAGGAGTTGTTGCTGCGCACCTGAAAGACTGTGAAAAAGTACAGGGGCTTGTGATATCCGATATGACCGACAGGGTAGGGAAGATGGACCTCCAGGGACCCGCTTCAGGTAAGATCTTGCAAAAAATCATCAGAAACGCTGATAGGGTCTTCGAGAAAATGCCATATTTCTCTTTCAAGGGTTGGCTTGATGGCAAGGCCCCCGAAGGATTAAAAGTCGAATTGGTAAACGGTACTCCGGTGTTGCTCTCCCGTACCGGATATACCGGCGAGTTCGGTTTTGAACTCTATGTCGATTCAACAAGAACCCTTGAGACCTGGGAGTTGATTCTGGAGGCCGGGCAGGACCACGGCGTTATTCCCTGCGGTTTGGCTGCCCGTGACTCCCTGCGGGCCGGAGCCGTTCTGCCCCTCTCCCATCAAGATATCGGGAACTGGCCTTTTATAAACAATCCTTGGCAGTTTGCCCTTCCATGGGACGATAGTGGAAAAGGCTTTAGCAAAGCCTTTATTGGTGCCAAGTCCCTGTTAAAAGGTGACGACGAGGATTATACCTTTGCCTTTGCCGGATATGATCCGAGGAAGATAAATGCCGGAGAAGACAGTTTTGTAACGGATCTGGAAGGCAGAAAGATTGGAACCATCCTTACCTGCACTACCGATATGTCCATCGGAAGGATCGATGGGACCATCATCGGTATTGCCACTGCCAAGACCTCGGGAAAGCCTGCTGGTTTTATTCCCAGAGGTCTTTGCTGCGGTTTTGTCAAGGTGAAAGAACCGATGCCTGTCGGCCAAAACATTGTCCTTACAGATGGAAAAAGAAAGGTAACTGTTGAAGTTCGAAGCGATATACGCCCTGATCGGACAGCCTTTTCTGCAATTGGAAAGATGCTTTGAGGCAAACTGAAAAACTGTCTTTATGTTCGCTCTCAGCAAATTGGTCAAATTTCCAGTTCCGGAGGCAAAGATAGAAGACAATAGAATCCATGCCAGGTTAATTATTTTTGGATGTCTTGATAGTGGACATACTTGCTAATAAAACAAAAATTTATGATTTCATTTGGATTGAGTACATCAGACAGGAGAGGAAATAAATCATGAAAGAAATTAACGAGCTGAACTTACCGGAAGATCTGCATTATACCAAGGACCATGAGTGGGTGAAAATCGAAAGTGAGACGGCGTTGGTCGGCATTAGTGATTATGCCCAGGACCAACTGGGAGATATCGTCTTTGTAGAAATGCCTGAGGTAGGGGACGAATTCGCTCAAGGAGAGGAATTCGGGGCATTAGAATCGGTAAAGGCAGTTTCGGAGATCTATCTGCCCTTGGGCGGAGAGATCGTCGAGGTCAATGAGGACTTGGTCGATAATCCCGAACTGGTTAATCAGGACTCCTATAACAACTGGATTGTCAGAATACGACCAAACGATCTGCAAGAGTTGGACAATCTGCTCACGGTTGATGAGTATCTTGATATACTCAATGGTTGATCCCTTTTAATAAGAGGATAAACGTATGCGATTTTTACCCCATACCAAAGAAGAAATCACATCCATGCTCCGGGACGTTGGGGCGGACAGTCTCGATGATCTTTTTTCCCAGGTGCCCCGGGAGTGTCGTCGAGATGCGCCAATGGTCCTGCCGGCACCGACAACCGAATGGGAGCTCAATGAACAGGTCAAGGAAATAGCCGATATGATGGAGGTACAGCCGGATTTCAATGTCCTTATCGGAGCCGGTAGCTATGATCACCATATCCCGGCAATAATACCGGCACTGACGAGTCGCTCCGAATTCCTGACCGCTTACACCCCGTATCAGCCCGAGATGGCACAGGGAACCTTACAGGGAATTTTTGAATACCAGACACTTACGGCGCGCTTGCTCGGTATGGATGTGGCCAACGCCTCCATCTATGATGGGGCCTCTGCCCTTGCTGAAGCCCTGTTGATGGGTATCAGAATTGCGAAGAAGAAAAGAAAAGTGGCAATTTCAAGAGCCGTTCATCCCCATTACCGACAGGTGGTTGAGACCTATTTTCGACCGACGGAATTTGAGGTGGTGGAGATTCCCTATCTGTCTGACGGTCGTACCGATCTTTCAGGCCTGTCCGCTGAGGACGAGCTTGCAGCGGTGGCAATTCAATCCCCCAATTTTTTCGGCGTCATAGAGGATCTCGCTTCAGCAGCGGAAAAGATACATGGTGCCCAGGCCGTTTTTATAACCTGTTTTACTGAACCCCTGGCCTACGGATTGGTCAAAAATCCGGGGAGTTGTGGTGCGGATGTTACCTGCGGTGAAGGACAGAGTTTCGGAATTCCGCGGTCTTTCGGCGGTCCGGGGCTTGGCATGTTCGCCTGTCTTGAGAAGTACGTCCGCAGTATGCCGGGGCGCCTGGTCGGCCAGACCACGGACCTTGAGGGAAAACGGGGGTATGTCTTGACCCTTGCCACCCGGGAACAGCATATACGCCGGGAAAAGGCTACTTCCAATATCTGTTCCAACCAGGGGCTTTGCGCAATGACTGCAGGCATGTATATGGCATGCCTGGGTGGATCGGGGATTCGGGAGCTTTCTCGCCTGAACTACGACAAGGCTGAATATTTCAAGAAAGAGCTGACTCGGGCCGGGGCTGAAATTACCTTCTCATCCCCTACATTCAACGAATTTGTGGTCGGATTTCCCAAGAGATTCAAGTCAGCGGCAGGAAGACTTAAAAAGAAAAAAATCATTGCCGGACTGGAGCTTGATACGTATTACCCCGAACTGGAAGGAAAGTATCTCTTCTGCGTCACCGAAACGGTGGGCAGAGAAGTCATGGATGCCGTTGTCAGGGAGGTAAAGAAATGAAAAACGTTTTTGCTGCAAGCGGTATGATCATGAATGAGCCCCTGCTCTGGGAAAAAGGAAAGAAAGGACGTAGGGCCATGGACATTGCAGAAAGCGATGTTCCTACCGCAAGGCTGGATTCCGAGATAGCCGGAGATGGGCCGGATTTTCCCGATCTTGGGGAGTTGGATGTCGTTCGTCATTATACCAGGCTCTCGCAATGGAATTTCGGTATAGATACAGGGATGTATCCATTGGGCTCCTGCACGATGAAATACAATCCCAAGATCAATGACAAGATAGCTGCAACCCCGGCACTGGCATCGGCCCATCCGATGCT
This sequence comes from uncultured delta proteobacterium, assembly GCA_963822095.1. Lineage (GTDB taxonomy): Bacteria > Desulfobacterota > Desulfobulbia > Desulfobulbales > Desulfocapsaceae > CAWGGS01. The sequence goes on along the minus strand of CAWGGS010000086.1, from coordinate 133,726 downwards.
CTCCGATGACTCCTGTCAGGGAACGCTTCATATAATGTATGAGCTGCAGAGGTATCTTGCTGAGATCACCGGCCTTGATGCCGTGTCCCTGCAGCCGGCTGCCGGGGCCCATGGTGAACTGACCGGTATGTTGATCTTTTCCGCCTATCATAAAAGCCGCGGGTCAAAAAGAGATAAGATCCTCATTCCGGATACGGCGCACGGTACCAATCCTGCAAGCGCGGCTTTGTGTGGGCTGCATCCCGTCCCTGTGAAATCAGGTCCCGAGGGGATCATTGCCCCGGAGGTGATCGATGAATTGATGGATGAACGGACTGCTGGAATTATGGTCACCAACCCCAACACGCTTGGATTGTTTGAAGAAAACATTAGACAGATTGCCGAAATTGTTCATGGCAGAGGAGGCCTGGTCTATGCCGACGGTGCCAACATGAATGCGGTTATGGGTGTGGTGGATATGAAAAAATGTGGTGTTGATATCCTGCACCTCAATCTCCATAAGACCTTCTCCACTCCCCATGGAGGTGGAGGACCGGGCGCGGGGCCTGTTTGTGTGGTCAGGCGTTTGGAAAAATTTTTGCCTGTACCGAAAGTGATGAAGAAAGGCAGAAAGTATGTACTGGATACCGATCGTCCCCATTCCATTGGCCGTATTCACGCCTTTCACGGCAATTTCGGTATCCTGGTTCGGGCATATAGCTACATACGGTTGATGGGGGCAGACAATCTAAAGAAAGCTAGTCGGCTTGCCGTCTTAAATGCCAATTATATTAAGGAGAAACTGAAAAAAGATCTCCACCTGGCCTACGACCGTCCCTGCATGCATGAATGTGTGTTCTCCGATCAGAATCAACATGATTTGAAGGTGTCGACCCTTGATATGGCAAAACGCCTGATGGATTTTGGTTTTCATCCTCCAACTATTTATTTTCCATTGGTGGTCAGTGGAGCCATCATGATTGAACCGACCGAGACGGAGAGCAAGGATGAACTCGATTTATTTATCGAGGCCTTTAAACAAATAGTGCGTGAGGCAAAAGATACTCCCGACCTTGTCCACCAGGCCCCTCATATCACAAAAGTGCAGAGGCTTGACGAGACGACGGCTGCCAGGCACCCCTGTCTTACTGGATAGAACCTCGGCAATGGGAAGAGGATTTTTTAAAGATCTTGGGGGGATGGATTATCAACAAGCGTATGACATTCAACTCGACCTTGTTGAAAAAAGAAAAGCAGGAATCATTGCCTCCGATATATTCCTCTTGACCGAACACCCCGCCGTTTACACCCTCGGCCGTCGCGGCGGCCGGGAACATTTAATGGTTTCCGATGAATTTCTCCAGGACAAGGGAGTGGCAGTCATCCATGTGGAACGGGGGGGGGACATTACCTGCCATGAAGAGGGACAGGTGGTTGTGTATCCGATCATAAATCTGCGGTCGTCCGGCCTTTCCATCGCAGAATATATTTTCAAGTTGGAGGAGGTGATGATTCGCCTCAGCTCCATTTTCGGGGTACATGCAGTGCGTGATCCACGTAACCGCGGGATTTGGGTTGGAGATTGTAAGCTGGGAAGCGTTGGAATCGCCATCAGGCACGGAATCACCTTCCATGGGATGGCTCTCAATGTAAATAATTCCCTCGACGCCTTCAGGTGGATACATCCCTGTGGGTTGACGGATATGAAAATGACATCTTTGGCGAAAAAGTTGAGAAAAGAGCTGCCAATGAGTATCGTAAAAGAGCTGCTTGTCGAATTCCTTCAGGCGGTATTTGAAATGGATTTTGAGCCTCTGGAATACACGCTCCAAGAGAAGAACTGAAGCGATGATCGATAAACCTGAGTTGAAGAGAAAGACCCGAAAACCCAGCTGGTTGAAGCGCCGTCTTCCATCCGATCCCACCTATGAGAAGATTCGATCCCTGCTGCGGGACCATAATCTGACCACTGTCTGCCATGAAGCACAGTGTCCGAACCAGTTCGAATGTTATGCAAAAGGAACCGCCACATTCATGATTCTCGGGAAAAGATGCACACGAAACTGCGGGTTCTGTGCTGTGGAAAAAGGGACCTTCGGACCACCTGATTTCAATGAGGCGGAAAGGGTTGCCGATGCGGTCGAACTGATGAGGCTCAGATATGCTGTTGTCACCTCAGTTACCCGGGATGATCTTCCAGACGGGGGCGCGTCCCTTTTTGCAGCCACCATCAAGGCAATAAAAAACCGGATGCCGACAACCCATGTCGAGGTCCTTGTCCCGGATTTCAAAGGAGAGCGGAAGGCGTTGAAGACGGTCCTTGATGCCGGACCTGATGTCCTCAATCACAACATGGAAACCGTGAACCGTCTCTATCCGAGAGTCCGACCAGAGGCGGCATACCGGCGTTCCATTACCCTCCTGGGTCAGGCAAAAGAAATATCTCCTGAGATTCCAACCAAGACCGGATTCATGGTAGGGTTGGGTGAGACGGAGGAAGAGTTTATAACAGCGATTGTCGATGTCCTGGCAGTATCGTGCGATATTTTGACCATAGGCCAATATCTCCAACCGTCACCCAAACATTTGCCGGTTGTTCGGTTCGTCTCCCCGAATGATTTTCAAGAACTGGAAGACAGAGCCACTACGCTTGGTTTTAAAGCTGTTGCCGCAGGCCCCTTCGTCCGGAGTTCTTATCAGGCTGAAAAACTGTATAGACGGGTGGTTGACCAGACATGCGGTTAAGGAAAAGATGAATTTTGCAGGGGCTGGTTTTTGAGATGAAAAAGCCTTTTAAAAAGTGTCCGATGTGCAATAAACAATGGCCCGATCGTGAGACCTTCCTCGTTGATGAAACCCTGGAATTGAACGGCTACGGTGCAGATCTTGATAAGTTGGAATATGGACTTTTTTATTTTACGCATAAGGTTCCCGAATGTTTATCGACAATGACCATAAATGCTGGGGCTTTTTTCGATCTCTATACCGGACCGGAATATAGCGACAACATGTTCGAAAGTGATGAATGCCCAAAATTCTGTTTGAAAAAAGAAAAGCTGGATCGATGCGCCGTGCTTTGTGAAAATGCCTTCGTGCGTGAAATTATACATATAATAGCAAAAAGGAAGAAAAGAGAAAATAAAGAGGCGGTATCCTACACGGTTGACGAAGGAACGTATACTTTAAAAAAATAAAAAAATTGAGAAGCGAAATGGAAGGAAATGCATTTACCGGCTCAACGCGATATGTATTAGATGATGAGCTTGCAAAAATTGTCAATATATCAATAACGTTGGAAATGCCTTTGTTGTTGAAAGGTGAACCGGGAACCGGCAAGACCATGCTGGCCCATGCCATAGCGGAATCGTTAGGTATGCCTTTGATTGTGCTCAATGTCAAGTCGAACATGAAACTTATAGAGGCCTTGTATCAATACGATACCCTGACCAGACTCAATGACAGCAGATTTGGGGATTCGAAAAGAGATGTCAGCAATATCAATGAATATATCAAAATGGGAAAAATTGGTCAGGCCTTTACTGCCGATTCCAAGACCGTACTGCTCATTGATGAAATTGATAAGGCAGAGACCGAATTTCAGGACGACATGCTGGATGTACTGGACCAGATGCAGTTTGACATCATTGAAACCGATGAGGTGATAAAAACCAAGCACCGACCGGTTATCATTATAACTTCAAATGCCAAGAAGGATTTATCGGACCCTTTTCTCGGTCGATGCAATTTTCACCATATCGCCTTTCCCGATCCCAAAATGATGCGCAATATCATTCATGTCCATTATCCTGATATTCAGAAAAGGCTGGCCGAGAATGCGATAAAGACCTTTTATGAGTTGCGGAGTATCGAAGGTATTGAAAAGAAACCAGCTACCAGGGAGCTGATCAACTGGATTCGTGCCCTGTCTGCCGATGCCGATTTCAGGGAGGGTGGCAGGATAGAGAAAGAAATCCCTTATCTCGGTGTACTCTTTAAGAAAAGCGGGGACTATCAAAAGTCCTCCAACGCATTGTTAAAAAAACGTTTTTTTAGAAACTGATGTTTGTTCGTTTCTTTTTTTTACTAAAAGAGGTGGGGATTCCCGTTAGCCCGACAGCTTTTCTGACCCTGCAAAAGGCAATTGAGTGTGATCTCGTAAACTCACTCGATGATTTCTATATTGCCGCTCGAAGTATACTTGTCAAGAGCGAACGCCATTTCGACCTCTACGATCAGGTTTTTGGCCACGCCTTTGAAGGGACCGAACTGCAGGAAGATGATGACCTGGGGGATGAGCTTCTCGCCATGGCCCTTCTCAAGGATTGGCTGGAAAATCCCAAGGTCCTTGCAGACTCTTTGGGGGTTGATGAGAAAGAGCTCGCCGATATGTCACCGGAAGAACTCCTTGCCTACTTCAAACAACGCCTGAAAGACCAGAAGGGCCGGCATGATGGCGGGTCGAAATGGATCGGGACCGGAGGCACGTCGCCGGTCGGGCATTCAGGATACCATCCCGGCGGAATGCGGATAGGAGGAGTATCCAGGAACTCTTCAGCAATTAAGATTGCAGGGGAGAGAAGATACAAAGACTATTCCCTTACCGGCCCTTTGACCCAAAGCTCCATGGGAGAGGCCTTAAAACGTCTTAGAAACCTGGTGCCGGAAGGAAAAAGGGACAGGATAAATGTGGGGGAAAGTATCTACCAGACGATTAAAAACGGCGGAGAAATCGAGATCGTTTTTGATAGGGCGATCGTCGACCGATTGAAAATTATTCTGGCCATTGATAACGGGGGATGGTCAATGGAGCCCTATGTGGATATGGTGCAGATCCTTTTTCAATATGCCAAATCCCAGTTCAAAGATCTGAAGACCTATTTTTTTCACAATACAATTTACGATCTGCTCTGGGAAGATGCGGGAAGACATAAGCACCCCGTGAGCATAGAGGATCTGGCAAAACGTGATCCTGAAACCAGGATGATAATCATCGGCGATGCCAGCATGGCGCCCTATGAGCTCATGTCAACCGATGGATCGATTTATGCCTATGAGCGAAGCGGAAAACCCAGTATCCAACGGTTGAATGACCTGTCAGAAATTTTTCCCCACATCATCTGGATGAACCCTATCCCACGGAATAACTGGTCCACCACCTATTCTATCAATGTCATTCAAAACATTATTCCAATGTTTGAACTGTCCTTGGATGGCCTCGAACGGGCCGTCACTCACCTGATGCTGAGATAGGGGTTAGGGTGTTTGAGTGATTCCTTATCATTTCTGCGAAAATGAGCGTTGAAGCATCTCCCTCGGTTTGACTTTCACATCTGCTTCAAGATATACTTCAGGTGCCAATAAAAGATTTTCTCGATGCAAGATCTATTAGACCCAAAGATAGAGGAGCAAAAGAACAACTGACTGATTGAAAGATTGTCAAGGTGGTGCATAAGATAACCTGCATTGTTCATTTCTTTCCGGAAAGTGTTTCCTGTGACCTTCATAAGAGGCCCATGAAAATCCGGAAAAACAGATGGTGTCGTTACACCATCATTGGTTGTATTTAAAACCTCAACAAAGGAGAGTGCCCATGTCAGAAAGTGTTTATAAAATAATTGAATTAGTCGGATCGAGTCCAACTTCCTGGGAAGATGCTGCCCAAGCTGCCGTGAAATCAGCAGGAATGAGTATACGTGATTTGCGTATCGCCGAAGTTGATACCCTTGACATGAAACTTGATAGTGGAAACAACATCATTTACCGGGCTCGAGTAAAGCTCTCCTTCAAAATCGTCTCCGACTGATCTCTCCATAACTCTTCCGTAAACGCATGTTTCGTAGAAAAATCCACGGAGAATAAAGGAGAGTTCAGAATTATTTCATGACGAAATTTCCGGAAACGAGAGACTCGTCCCTTTCCTCGTCTGCTTGGTTGGGTATTTCCCAATAGACAGGAAAGGAACAAGGTATCGTCGTTTCCGGAAAAGGATGTTCTTTCCACCCTCCCTTTTTTGGACACCGAAAAGTGTCCGCCTCTCCTTCCATCAGATATCCTTTACTGATTACCACTGCTATTCAGTTACTGATCCAGGGAGTGTAGCTGTTCGTTTCTCGGGACGCCATAATCCCATCCCTGGAGGCAACGCTTATGCCGTTCAGGCTGCAAAGACCCGAGAAACAAACAGCTCACACCTTTCCATTTCTATAGGCTGCGTTTCAGTGGTAATCAGTAATTCTTTTGAGGACCTTGATCAGTTGTTTGTCGCTGAAGTTTGCATAAAAATCTTGCAAAAATTCTTGAAAATGGTTTTAAATATTAATGAACAAAAGACATAAAATATTAATGCCAGCAAAATTTAAATATGTAAAATTTGCAAGCGGCATTATGAAAGAGAATGGAGATTGTAATATCCTTTTGCTGGATTGGTTTTTTTATCGATGACATTTTTATATCCTGTTGATTGATGGGAAGAAGAAAAGAGCAGATAAGAGACATATGATCATCACTATAGGAAATCAAAAAGGAGGGTGCGGAAAAAGTACGGTGACGATGAACCTTGCACTTGGCACCGCTGCCCTTAAATATAAAACAGCCCTCATCGATGCTGATATTCAGAAGAGTTGCCTGGAAACATTGCAGGGGCACACCAAGGAACATTTGACCACCTATGAGGCGGGTGAGGGCCTTCACAGGTTTGCTAAAAGCCTGGACGATGAGTATGTCTTTATAGATACTCCGCCGCACAGCAATACCATCATGTATCAGGCAATAGCCGTGGCGGATCTGGTGATTATTCCTTTGCAACCTTCCCCGTTGGATATAAGAAGCGCCAGACGGACGGTGGCAGTATGTCGCGATATTCAGGAAAAGCTGGGGAAAAGATTGCCCTGTTATTTTCTGCTCAACAAAATCAATCCGCGGACGACTCTCGGGAGGGAGGTGGAAGGACATCTGAGGAATCTCTATCATTTTCCAATTTTGCAATCGCGCTTGCAAAACAGAATAGCTTATCAACAGGCCCTTATTTATGGGCAGTCAGTGCTTGAGTATGGGAGAAATAATCCGGCTGCAGGCGAGGTCAGGGATCTTTTGGTGGAGGTCCATCGAATTGCGGCAAAAAGGGATAAAGGTATATAATAATCATATTATTTAAATATATTATAACAGCAAAAAAGGTTCTTGAAATGAAAGAGAAAAAGTCAAGCGTTTTTGCCGAAATGAACATGGAAGAATTGGATGCCATTGATTCTCTTACCGGTAAAAAGAAAAAAAATCTGGGAAGACCGAGATTGAATCCTTATGCTCAGGAGCAAAAAATTACAACTCGTGTCCCCAAAGAAATACACAGACAATTACGCATTGCCTCAGCAATGACAGGTAAACCCATGGGAGAGTTGATTGTAGACGCTTTGGCTATTCATTTGAAGAGCTATGCTGAAAAGTAGAGCGTTTGGTGAGGTGCAAAGATGAAGGGAAATCATAAAAACAGGAAAGATTGGAGTGATCGGCGGTTCCTGCGCAATCGGTCTTTATTGTTGCTCGTGGCGACAGTGCTCGTTGCAATCGGTGTTCTCGTAGATTCTTCCAGTATGAAGGGAGTTTTGAAGAATAAACAACTGGTTTCGGGCCTGAAGGGGGAAATGATTGCCCAAATAGATACGGATGCAACACCAGTTGATCCGGAAATGAATTTTGTTGCCACGGACAAGGATATTGAGCAGGCATACAAAAAGCTTCTCAATAAACGGAAAGATGAAACCGAAGACGTTAAAACGCTTAAAGCCGAGAAAGGAATGTACTACCGTGTCGAGTTGGCCAGTGGGAGAAGTTTGCGGGCAGTGCAGATTGAGACTACCGATGATACGGTCATAATAACCGATGACAGCGGGATGGTTATCAGTCTGGCCAAAAAGGAGATAGCAGACATTACCGAAGAAAAGGATTGAATCCTTGTGGCGCGTTTTGTTTCAGTACATCAATCGTTGCGGGTAATACCCAGGATGGTGGTCCATGTCCCGTTTTGATCCCAAATTTTTATAATAATGACAGGCTGGGATGTAAGATAATTGAGAACCTCCTTGGCCTCGCTTTTAAGAAGGCCGGAGAGAAGGAACCATTTCTGGCTAAGAAACCCAGGAGTGCGGATGAGCTTTTTCATGACCTCAAAATGAATGTTGGCAACAAGAAGATCGGAAGGGTAAACTGTATAGTCTTCCGCGCGTCCCTGGATGACGCAGATATTGTTTTCCAGATCATTCAAGAGTGTGTTGGTTCGGGCTGTACGGGCTGCAAGGTAATTGAAATCCACGGCTAAGGCCTTGTCGCAGCCGAGTTTGACGGCAGCAAGGGCCAGAATTCCAGAGCCGGTTCCCAGGTCGAGCATGGTATGGACTTTTTTCCCAGCGCTGACGATACATATAGCTTCAAGACAATCCCGGGTCGTGGGGTGGGTCCCGTTCCCGAAAACGACTCCGGGATCGAGTATAATAGTATTCCCTTCGTCTTCCGGGGGCTGTTTACACCAGGGTGGGCTGATCTTAAATTGACCGATTTCCGTCGGTTCGATTTTACCGCCTTGCCACTGTTCATAGGTCATTTCATAGGTGTCAAGCAGTCTGAGACCCGGGTTTTCCTTGATTATGTCCGTCACAAAACCATGGACGGGGCTACGAAAAAAAAGAAAAGAGAATCCGTCCTCTTCCCAGTTGCCGAGGAAATCTGGCAGAGGAAACCGTTGCGTTGCAGGAAACCTTCCTTCGATATAATAAATATACAGGAGTGAGTCAGGGAGAATGGGCTGGTATTGTTGTCTCTTCATAGGTGTTGATTTTCGTGAGGTGGAGAGGATGTTTGGACTTTTGCTCGGAAGAGGAATAGTATCTCGAGAAGGAACCCATTCCTCAATTTTATAGGATTAAATGTAAAATTGTCGGAGTGCGGAGGCTCCTATGATCCACCCTGTAATACAAAGAAGAAAACAGAAAGACAATAAAAAACGCCGCAATGCAGTTCGCAGGTCTAGAACCGGGTGAAAACCGTGGGGACCCGATGTGGTAAACGATGAGTGGAGCGACCATGTTTGTTTGTGTGGATTTTGATGGAACGATAGTGGACCATCGCTTTCCGGAAATGGGAGAGCCTGTTCCAGGTGCACTTAAATGGCTAAAAAGATTGAACGGTTACGGGGTGAAAATAATTCTATTTACGATGCGATCCGATAGCGAAATGTTCAAAACAGCACTGACCGAAGCAGTGCAATATCTGGAAAAAAACGGGATAAAGCTTTTTGCGGTAAACAGGAATCCAAATCAGGCGAAATGGACTACCAGCCCGAAGGTTTATGCAAATCTGTATATAGACGATTCAGCCTTTGGTTGTCCTCTTATACATCCCAAGGGTTTTAACCGTCCCTGTGTGGATTGGAGTAAGGTCGGACCGCAGGTTGAGCATCTCTTTTTAAGTAGTCATTGGGACTGATTATTTCCAGCCACCCTACTTTACGGGGAAAAAAGTTTATGGTTTAATGCGCTGTCCGGGCAGCTAAACGGGGTTGAATCTATTGGACGCCGCAGTGGGCTATGATTTCAAATTGCAGAACAGACTCTGTTTAATAAAACAGTGAGACAGGAGAGGGGAACCGACCATGGGACAAAACGTTGTACAGCTTTTTAAAAGGATTGATAGCAAGACAGAATACTGCTTCAACGTTGAATCTTCTCGCCCTTTGACTACGGAGGAAATGGAGCGCCTGCGGCTCATTTTAGCCGATGGATTTCTTCTCGAAACCGTCTCTCTCGAAACCGCATTTACTGGACCACGAGTGGTGGAGGTCGGCCCGAGGCTAAACTTTGCTACGGCCTGGTCGTCGAATATGGTCTCAATTTGCCGGGCTACAGGCCTGGACTGCGTAATCAGGGTAGAGCGGTCGCGCAGGTATTTGGTGGACGAGGGACAGGATACCGAGGAATTTATTAAAAATAACCATGATCGGATGACCGAATGCCACTATCCGACGCCGCTGACGAGCTTTGAGGCTGGAATCGTTCCCGAGTCTGTCTATGAAGTGGATCTAAAAGGCAAGGGACCTGAGGCTCTGGCAGATATTCCAGGAATTTCCATGGATGCCTGGGATCGGAATTTCTATCACGATTATTTTGTTAAAAAACATCACCGTAATCCGACGATTGTTGAGATTATGGATTTAAACAATGCGAACTCCGAGCATTCAAGGCATGGGTTTTTTAAAGGAAAGCAGATAATTGACGGAGAAGAAAAAAAGAAGCCCCTCTTTGAACTGGTAACCGACACCCTGGAGGCCAATCCTAAAGGATCCATTCTCGCCTTCAAGGACAACTCCAGCGTTATTCATGGGTATACGGTCAAGACCATCATCCCCCAAGAACCGGGACAACCCTCATCGCTCGTGGAGACCGAAGCCCCCTATCATCTTCTGTTGACGGCCGAGACCCATAACTTTCCCACCGGAGTGGCACCTTTTCCAGGTGCCGAAACAGGCACGGGCGGTCGAATCCGTGATGTACAGGCGACCGGCCAAGGGGCCTTTGTTATGGCCGGAACCGCAGGATACTGCGTAGGAAACCTCAATATCCCCGGCTATGACATGAGTTGGGAGAGGCAATATCCATGCCCTGGTAACTTGGCTTCCGCATTGGAAATAGAGATCGAAGCAAGCAATGGCGCCTCGGATTATGGCAACAAGTTCGGTGAACCGTTAATCCAGGGCTTTACCAGATCTTTCGACCTGGAGCTCGATAACGGCGAACGATGGGGATATTTAAAACCGATCATGTTCACTGCCGGAATCGGCCAGATCAATGCACTGCATACTGAAAAAGCAGAAGCCGAGAAAGGCATGTTGATCGTCCAGGTGGGAGGACCGGCATATCGGGTCGGGTTTGGCGGTGGTGCCGCATCAAGTATGCTCCAGGGTGAAAACGCCTCCGATCTCGATTTCGACGCGGTCCAGCGCGGCGATGCCGAAATGGAGCAGAAGATGAACCGAGTCATTCGTGCCTGCAATGAGATGGGAGGAAAAACGCTCATTGATGTTATCCACGACCAGGGAGCAGGGGGGCCCGCCAATGTTTTGAAGGAGCTGGTCGAAAAATCGGGTGGCCAGGTTGAGATCAGGGAGATTCGGGTAGGTGACCCTACCATGTCGGTCCTGGAAATTTATGTGGCTGAATATCAGGAGCGAAACGGATTGTTGATTCGTCCTGAAAAAATTGAAAGATTTAAGGAAATCTGCGATCGTGAGAAGGTGGCCTGCGAAGTACTCGGCGAGGTAACCGGCGACTTGCGGTTTACCGTACATGATAGGAATGATCAGTCGACTCCGGTCGACTTTGAATTAAATGATCTGTTGGGCAATATCCCGCGGAAAAGTTTCGTTGACAGACATGCGCAGGCTTCATTGGCTCCGCTGGTTCTGCCTGAGAACCTGACTGTCAGGCAGGCGCTGTATGATGTCCTCCGCCTTGTATCGGTGGGGTCCAAGCGATTTTTGACCAATAAGGTGGATCGGGCTGTGACGGGGCTGATTGTCCAGCAGCAATGCTGTGGACCCTTGCAGTTGACGGTTGCCGATGTTGCAGTTGTAGCCCAATCCCATTTTGGTTTAACTGGGGTTGCCACAGCCGTCGGAGAACAACCGATCAAAATGCTCGTGGACCCGGCCGCGGGAGCACGAATGGCGGTTGGTGAGGCCTTGACCAATCTGGTGTGGGCCAAGGTCGAGGATCTGCATCAGGTGAAATGTTCAGCCAACTGGATGTGGGCTCCGAAGCTTCCCGGTGAGGGAGCTGCAATTTATGATGCGGCGCAGGCGATGCGCGATGCGATGATTGCCATAGGCGTCGCAGTGGACGGAGGCAAAGACAGTCTTTCCATGGCAACTATGGTGGATGGCAAAACTGTTAAATCACCTCGCGAGCTGGTGATCTCGGTCTATGGGGCAGTACCTGATATTTCCAAGGTAGTGACCCCGGATATCAAGGAACCTGGTTCCATGCTCATTTTTATTGATTTCAGTGAGGATAAAAACCGGCTTGGCGGATCAGCCCTTGCCCAGGTACTGGGAAAGATCGGCGATGATTGCCCGGACATGGAAGATCCCGGCTTGGTACAGCGCAGCTTTAAGGCGGTACAGGAGATTATTGGCAAAGGTCATATCCTTGCAGGACATGACAGGAGTGACGGCGGTTTGATCGTTACCCTTCTGGAAATGGCATTTAGCGGTAATTGCGGTATTAATGTTTCGTTACAGGGGTGGGATTCGGCTCTCGCCGTGCTCTTTTCCGAGGAGCTGGGACTGGTTCTCGAATGCCGGGAGGATATGTGCGAAGAGGTGAAGACTATCCTGGAGATGGCCGGCGTGCCCTATCTTGAGATCGGCAAAACCACTCGGGAAAAACATATTCGAGTAATTTACGACGATCAACTCGTTTTAGATGAAGAAATGGAAGTCTTACGAGGATGGTGGGAGGAGACAAGCTACCAGTTGGAGAGACTTCAGATGAATCCTGCCTGTGCCGATGAGGAGAAAAAAAATATTGCCTACCGTTCGGGGCCAGCCTATGCTCTTCCCTTTCGACCGGAGCCGGCTTCTGTTGAGATCTTGAAAAAGAAGAACAAACCCAGAGTGGCTATCCTGCGGGATGAAGGATCGAATTCCGATCGTGAAATGGGTTCAGCTTTTTATGCTGCGGGTTTCGATCCCTGGGATATTTGTATGAACGATCTTCTCCAGGGAAAGGTCGACCTGGATCAGTTTCGCGGTCTGGCTGCGGTAGGTGGCTTTTCCTATGCCGATGTTCCGGAATCTGCCAAAGGATGGGCGGCTACGATTCGGTTTAACGATAAATTGAAAGCCATGTTTGACGGTTTTTATAATCGTCCGGATACCTTTACCTTGGGTGTCTGTAACGGCTGTCAACTTTTTGGACTTCTCGGCTGGATTCCGTGGCAAGGTATTGCCCCGGAAAGTCAACCCCGATTTATTCGGAATGTCTCAGGTCGGTTTGAGTCGCGTTGGTCGACGGTCAAGATTCTCAAGTCCAATGCGGTAATGCTCAAAGGTATGGAAGGCCTGGTCTTTGGTATACATATCGATCATGGGGAGGGGCAGTTGTATTTCCCCGACCCCGAGGTACAGGTCAAGGTTCAGGCAGGAAATATGATCTCCGTGGTCTTTGTCGATGATGCTTCCGAGCCAACCGAGGCCTATCCTTTCAATCCCAACGGATCACCTGGAGGGATGGCGGGTATCTGTTCCCCTGATGGTCGTCATCTGGCGATGATGCCGCATCCGGAAAGGACCTATCTCCCCTTTCAGGCCCATTACCTGCCCTCCGAGATGAAAAGTCTGCAGGTGACTCCTTGGATGCAGATGTTTAGAAATGCCTATGACTGGTGTTCCGGTAATTAGCAACACGACTCCAGGAAACTCTATTCCGGGCTTCGGGGAGTATCCTCGAAATTGAGAGCTTCAGGAGTCACCGTCTCTTGGTTTAAAAGCAGGTTGCCATCAATCGGCTCCTTTTCCTTGATGTCCCGGCTTGCCAGGACTGCAGCGTCAAGGGCCTTGAAACTTCGTATGCCCCCATCGGTGTCGGGGGCATCGGTCCCGAAAATAATTTCCACCACCTCTCTACCGTCATAATATCTCGGAGAAATAGCTGGCAGTAACCGTTCGTCGGCCTGGGAACGGTGCAATATCTCTCCGGACGTAAGGAGGGGGAGGATTTCCATGAAAATTGCCGGAGGATATTGAGGAAGACCTGCGACGAGGTCATCTTCAGTGATCGGCTCTTTGGCGGAAAATGCCCTGTACACCAGATCCATAACATCAAAGGCGGCAGCAAGTTTAAGTGTCGGCACGGATTGGTAAGGGATGAGACGATAGGTTTTAAGATGCTGGCAGGCAAAGGCAACCTGGGCTCCTGAGAGAATAAACAACCATCCGAGATAAATCCAGATCAAAAAGAGCGGCAGTGTGGCGAAAGAGCCATAGATAGCATTGTATTTGGCCACTCCCACCTGCATGGTGATGTAGATGTTTTGAACCCCGAACCAGAGGATGGCAGCCATAAAAGAGCCGACCAGGGCGGGAACGGTTTTGACCTTGGTGTTGGGGAAAAAGATATAGACCACATAGAAGGTCAGGCCAATGATCAGGACCGGAGCTGCTTTCAGCAAAAGCGCTTGAAGCCAGATGAAAGGAATAACTCTGTCTACCTTTGAAGCCAAAACGGGATTTTTCAGGAAAGCGCTGGCGGCAAAGGCAACATTTATGGATATTGGCATGATAATGAGAAGGGTCAGATAGTCGGAGATTTTACGCAGCAGTGACCTCCCCGCCGTCACCTTCCATATGGCATTCATCGCCTCTTCAATATAACTGAGTACTAGAATCGCACTGAGTAAAATTCCTACGACGCCTACGGTTCCCAGAGTGGCAAAGTTGGTTTTGTCCACATAATTAAAAAGCTTATCGACACCGGCGCGAAGATGGTCGGTCAGATTCTCGTTATCATTGGTAGATTTGGAAGGGGGCTGAAAATTTGGCCCCGTAGAATCAGGAATTGGGGAAACGGTCGTATCTTCAAGGGAATCGATATAGGTGTATGCGGCCTTTCGTAATTGGTTTCCACCTCCGAGACCTTTGACCACAGCGGTGCTGATAGCTAAAATCGGAACCAGGGCGAGCAGAACGCTGTACGTCAGAGCCCCTGCTCTTAAGGACAATGCGTTGCGCTTGAATTCATGGGCGGTAATCAGGATAAGCCGCACCAGTAAATGGAAGATTCGAACCGGAGGAAAGGAATTGTCGATCCTCTTATCAGCCCAGCTATGTAAATTAGAATGTTTGACGAAATGTCGGGGGTTGGGGATTTTCATGGCATAGTCATTATGTGGCGGGCTCAGGAGTGGTCATCTTGCCTGTTTGTTAACCTTTATCTGCTTGTCGATCATGATTTTGAGGATGGTGCGATCGGTTTCGATCATTCCGTCGGTACTGAGCGTACCGATGTTTTTGACCGTTTTTTCAGTCGAGTCCTCGATTATGCCGTCGCTTGACTTGACGGTGATTCCCTGAAGAGAAAAAAGAGCCGCCTGTACAGCTGCTCCTGCGGCTGTATTGAGTTTTAATGCGCAGCCCGCCTTGGCACCGTCACAGATTACACCGGCCAGGTCTTCAAGTATATTTTTGATGGCCCCTGCCATGTGTTGGACGCCGCCTCCGATCAAATAAGTGATCCCGGCAGTGGCCCCAGAACCTGCTGCCACCGAACAGCCGCAGACCGCCGATAAGCGGCCGGTGTGTGCTTTAACGTATGCTGTTATGATATGGCTGAGGCCGATAGCCTTGAGGACAGAGAGATGATCACAGGTGATGAAGTCTTTGACAGCCCAAATGGGGAGGATTGCGGTCAGACCATGATTACCACTTCCCCCTGAGCTCATGGCCGGAAGACTTGCTCCGCTCATCCGGGCGTCTGCGGCGGCAGCTGTCAGCCTTCTGGCCGATAAGGCCATGTCATTGACCAGAAGCTTTTGTTTTATCAACCGGTCTAAGGCCTTGCCGATACCGAGTCCACCACCGTATTTCAAGCCGTATTCGGCAAGTTTGAGATTGTAGTGTATGCCTTCTTCAAGAAAGGCCAGGTCCTCGTCGTCCAGATCGTCGACGAGATTGTAGATATCCTCCAAACTCAACTCCTTGAGCCAATCTTCCAGTTCCGTAAGTGTGGATTTCCCGGTTGTGCTGTTCTTAAGCGATAGAAGTGGGGAATCCTGGACCGGCTTATCGTTGAAAAAGAGGGCGACGATATTGTTGTGGAGTTCTTTGATCAGGGATTCTGCGGAGTTTTCTCCACTGGAAATCCTGATTCGGATTTGGAGGCCGGACTCCTGAAAGAGGTTGACCTGAACCTTGCCCTGTGTCAGCAGATCTTGCGCCTTTATAAGGTGGTTTTTGTCGAGGGAGCGGAGAACCTCAAGGCCGAGCTCGGGATTGCCGCCAAAGGCTCCAAGTGCTGCGGCCGTAGCGAGACCGGTAAGGCCTTCGGAACCGGGGATTATCACTGCTAATCCGTTTTTATAAATATTGGGATCAACGGTGACGTCGATTCGATCGAAGGTTTTTGAGGGCAAAAGGGAGGCTGCAGCCGCAGCACCTAACGCTATGGCAATCGGTTCAGTACACCCCAATGCCGGGGCAACCTCCAGTTTCAGGATATCCTTGACCGAAAATTTTATGCCTTGAGGGTGTATGCGCTGGGATTCCATATTATTTCAAAGAGAGAATTGCCTCAATTTCGATATCTGAATTGAGGGGAAGGGCGGCAACCTGTACCGTTGATCGAGCCGGTGGGCAGGAGCCGAAAAACCTGCTGTAAACGGTATTAAATTGTTGAAAGACGCCTAGATCGGTCAGAAAAACTGTTGTTTTGATCACCTGGGACATGTCAGTACCCGCCTGTTCGGCTATGGCCTGAATATTCTTCAGTATCTGCTCGGTCCTCTCTTCGATGCCTCCTTCTACGAGTATCCCGGTTTTAGGATCCAAGGGAATTTGTCCGGATACGAAAAGCAGGGTGCCGGTGGATATGGCCTGGGAGTAAGGACCGATAGCGGCCGGAGCTTTTTCAGTGTTTATAACTTGCATGGTCATATTGGAATCCTAAAGAGTAAATGATCACAGGAGATTGAAGGCCTTTCCCGTACGGACCTTTTTTAGATAATTATAAATTGTGAACTTGGACACGCCGGTCAAAGCAGCAATCTGCTGAACCGCCCCCTTGAGCTGAAAGGCCCCGCTTTTATCGAGCAGGTCGGTAAGCTCGAGTTTTTCTTCCAAGGACATGGTGGCCGGTTGTTTCCCGATCTCCAGTACCGCCCTGTTAAAAATGGATTCTACGGTCTCCCGGATGGAGGTGGAGAAGGTCTCCTTTATATCATGACCTTCCTGGTCGTTGGAATGAAGAAAGGGTGTGAGGGATTGTATGGCATTGAATAAATTGGTGGTGTCAAAATTTATACACAGAGCCGCGGTGACCTTATCTTCGCTGTTACGTAGAAAAATGGTGCTGGATTTTATGGAGCGGCCATTTCTGGTTGTTGTTTTGTAATTATACATGTCATTGATATGACAATTATCTTTCTGGATTTCCTTGACCAGAAGATCGGTTGCAGGTGCACCGATGGACCGTCCGGTAACGTTTCCGCTAATATAGCAAAGTGATCTCCTGAGATTTGTGAGATCGTGGACGGCGACCTCACAACTCCGGCCGAAAGTCATGGTGATTGCGTCTGCAATCTGTTTGAGCGAATTTAAAAGATGTGTGTCCATTAACCAGTCGGATGTTCAAAAGAGGAATCGTTGTGTCGGGTTCGGGTAATCAGCACATTTGGGTGCAAAGGATATTCCTTTTAAGGAAAGGATGACAACAATAAAAAGAGATGTCAACAAATTTGGTTGATCTAATAAAAAATATTGTATCACTAGATGCTCAAAAGGAAAATTAATTCTTGCAGAGGATAAAAAGGATTAAAATAGTAGTAATAAAAAGGTAATCGACTCTTGCATTTGGCACATAATTGTGACGATAATAAAGGAAAAGGATGAAGAACCTCAATACTACCTTCTGGAGGAGGGCATGATGGCACAAGGCAAAATTTCAACACTTCATCAACATATCACAGCGGTGAAAAAGGGCGAACGTGCTTTTGAAAATGCATTCCAGAGTGTGACCCGAATGATCCTGGAAAAGGATATTGATAAGGCACTGGTCAATGGAAAAACCACCTTCGATTTCAGGATATTCAGAGAAGGGAAGAAACATATCGTCGGCATGTTTGACGAAATCAATTCCTTTGTTTCGTTCATAAAAGACGCCTCGGAAGGTGGTTCATCTAAGGAAATGGCTTTTGTCCTGGTCGGAGAACCCGGGAATGGTAAGACGTTTCTTGTTGAGTATCTCTGTGCGATGTATAGAAACTTCCTCTCGCAGCCGAAAAATCGGAAATATACCTTCCGCTTTATAAACCTCGATAAAATTGGGAATTACGGACATATCACCTCAGCGGAATCCCAGACCTATGAAGATCCGATGATCCTGGCAATGAACACCCATGAAGACTATAAAGCTTCTCGAGGCTATCTGGCCAGACGCTATCGTCTCTCGGATAAGGATATTGAAAAATTGTATGAAAATTACCGGCCGCTCGGAGCATGTTCGACCTATATATGGAATGATATCAGAATATTTACCGATGGCAATCTCGATGAGATGATGAAGTTTATTGAGATTGTTCCCGTCCCTCTCACCGAGAGCCTGGGGACGGTCACCGGCAAATATCCGGCCAAGGACAAGATAACCTCGTCTGCTGTCGACCTTCTCGGAGAAGAGTCCATCCAGCGTCTTCTGCATATAACTGATACCAATAATCCTTATAGGTTCGATCTGCGTCGAGGTGCACTTGCCCGGGTTGCGGGGGGCGGTATTCATTTCAGCGATGAGATTTACAAGAATAAAAAGGATCTGGTTCAGGTCTATCTCGGGATTATCCAGAACAGGACTATTGAGATTGACGGCTATAAATGGCCGATCGACACCTTGATCGTCGCCACCAGCAACAATTCCGAGTTTAACCGCTTCCTGGCTGAAAAAGAGGAGGCGCCGATCATCGATCGTTGCCGGATTTGCTATGTGTCGCATAACACTAATTATAAATTGCAAAAACAGTTGACAGCCTATGCAATAGGAAACGAGTCCAAAACAACTCTTACCGGCGATGTGATGCATCAGGACCCGAACCTCAACTATGCGGCATCTGTGGCGGCTGTCCTGACCCGGTTGCCCCGGTCGGAAAAGCTCACTTCGATCGAGACCATGAAACTGGCTGCCGGCGAGGTGGCAGGGGAAAAGAGTATCAAGACGCTGTCGGAGGTTATCGATACCCTGAACCAGGAGCCGGATATCACCAAGCGTTTCGGTCAGAAGGGGCTCGGTCAGAGAAACCTCGGACGTTCGATGCAGTTGATGCTGGAAAGTTCGGAAACCAACGAGGGCCGGTGCATGTTCGCCTATGATGTCTTCAGGGCTCTGGAGCGGGTCATCCTGGATTATGTCTCCGAAGCCAACGACCGGGCCAAGTTCCTTGATGATCTCAGGACGTCGCGAGGCCTTTACCGGGAACGAATCATGACCGAGATGTTCAATGCCTATATGGATGAACCGCTGGCGATTCGTAAGGATGTGATGCATTACGTCAACATGATAATAGGTATTGATGCGGAGAATCTCGGTGCCGACAAGATGTGGAAATACAAAAATCCGCAAACCGGAGAACTCCTGGCCTTAAAGATTGATGAGCGCTATATCGATTCCATCGAGGATCGCCTGGGACTGAAGACAAGGGAACAGAAAGAGTCGTTTCGGACCTCGATCCGCAAGATCTACGGGCAAAAGATGTCGGTGGACCCGGATTATGATTTCATGGATAATCTGGAGCTTGTTAAGGCGGTTACCGATGTCCGCCTGAAATCGGATATTGCCGGTGCCGGGAGTCTGATCGGAGCGCTGGCCAACAGAACAAATGAGGAGAATCAGAAACTCTATGACCGGATGATCGACACCATGCTTAAAAAGCTGGGCTATTGCACCACCTGTGCACAAAAAACCATCGAGTATTTCTGCACCCAGATAGACGAGAATTGATAAAAAGAGGGGGTGGGGGTCATATTCCGGAGGGAACACGTGAACCAGCGAGAAGTTGCCATGATGCAAAAATTGCAGGATATCTATCACAGGTTGCAGAAAGAGGGGTTGAAGCCTGAGCAGGAGCGGATCATCAAGTATGAGCTTGATCTGGCTGCCCGGGAGGGCACTCTGGAACATTTCTGTTCCGACATTTTCCCTTATCCTGACAATATCTATTCCTTCAATGATTGGGCAATGCTGCTTGGGGTGCACCGTCCGGCCATTTTGTCTCTATCGCCTACCCATTCCATTGATGAACTCCTGGAACGTGACCGACAGCGGGAGGAAGACGGATTTCCCCGCAAGATTCATGTGGGGAAGATGATCAAACCGGGGAGACACGGAACAGACAAGGTGGTGGTGGTGCCGACTACCGTTGAGGAAAAACTTCTCCATGATCAGGTTCGGGTGAATGAGGAAGAAGAGGGGGGAGGTGGTGAAGAAGGCGGGGATGGCGGTTCCGGTGAAGGTGAGGAAGGCGAGGTGATTGGTGAACAGCCGGTCCGGGAGCAGCAGAACGGTCAGGGTGGAGCTGGTCAAGGCGGTGGTGAAGGTCACGAGATCGAGTCCGATGCCTATGAGATGGGCCGTATTCTGACCGAACAATTTCAGCTTCCGAATTTAAGAGACAAGGGAAAAAAGAAATCGTTTACCAAATATACCTACGACCTTACCGATAAAAATCGTGGTTTCGGCCAGGTGCTTGATAAAAAGACGACGCTTAAGCGGATAATCCAAACCAATATCGGTTTGGGGAGGATTCGGCGATCAGAACCTGTTGATACCTATAATCTTATGATTTCACCTAAGGATCGGATCTACCGTATTCTCTCTAAAGAAAAGGATTTTGAATCCCAGGCCGTTGTTTTTTTTGTCAGGGACTATTCCGGTTCCATGAGCGGAAAACCGACGGAACTTGTGGTGGCCCAGCATGTCCTCATCTATTCCTGGCTCACCTACCAGTACGAAAAACAGGTCAAAACCAGATTTATCCTCCACGATACCGAAGCCAAAGAGGTCGATGATTTTCATACCTACTACAACCTCCGGGTTGCCGGCGGGACTCAGGTGGCCTCTGCGTATAGGTTGGTAAATAAGATTGTCGAGGAGGAGACCCTTGACCGCGATTACAATATCTATGTCTTCCATGGAACGGATGGTGACGACTGGGACACCAGCGGAAAAGAGACCCTGTCTGAACTGGAAAAAATTCTTACCTATGCAAGCCGAGTGGGAATAACCGTTGCAGAAAACGGATATGGCGTAAGCGGTGGTAGTGAGGTTGAAAAGTATATAAAAGGTTCGGGCCTGCTGGAATCAAAAAAGCAATTGTTACGCATGGATGTGATGTCCAAGGAGAGTGACGAAGGACGTTTGATCGAAGGAATCAGGACGTTGATTTCTTAAATTTTTAAGGAGTACATGAATTGCCGACCCTGGCAACGGAGGTCTGTACATACAATGGAATTGATCAGCCAGCATGCCAAAAGAATCATGGAAGGGTGCAAAGAGCGAGCACGTGATGCCGGGCTCAGCTTTCTGGACGAGAGCCTTGAGTATATTGTCACCAACCGTGATCTGCTCGAGCTATCACCAAAGGTCATGATTCCAACCCTCTACGATTATTGGGTACAGGATGTGGAGGTTCTCAAGGAACGCGGGCGGTATGAACTCTACCCGTCCAACCCCTATGAGACGGTGATCAATACACGTCCGGCTATTTCGTACTATAATGACAATAATCCCGATTGGCTCAATGTGATGATCTTCTATCATGTGCTTGGGCATATCGATTTTTTTCAGAACAATCTCTTTTTTCGTCATACCTGGGATTTCGATTTTGCCAGCCGTGCCCTTTCCGATAAACGTCTCATAGCTAAGCTTCGCTCGGAAAAAGGACGTTGGCTGGATTATGTTATCGAGTTTTCACGTTCGATTGATAACCTTGTAGGTTTTTTCGATACCCTCGCCCAATTTACCCCGATGAAAGAGAACAAGACGCCGACCAGGCTCGATTTCTTTTTCGATACCTTCCTGCAGACTGTGAAAAAGGTATCCATTGTCGAGTACATCAAGGAAGTGGAACGGTATAACGAGTTTATCCATCAGGAAAAACAGGATGGAGAGTTTCGTTTCCTGGAGGAGGTTAAAAGCCGGTTTTCCGAATTCGAATCCTTGTATGAAAAGGAAAAGAAACAGGAAAAGGTCTCGGAAAAACAGGACCTTTTTTGTTTCTTGATGGAGTATTCGGAATTCTTGAACAGGGAAGAGAATCGCTGGATGTTGACGGTAATGGAGGTTGTCAGATCCACATCTCTCTATTTTCAGCCGCAGATCCGTACCAAGATTCTTAACGAGGGGTGGGCAAGTTACTGGCACGAAGAGCTCTTCCTGCAGGATGATAGAATTCGTGGCCATGAAGTGGATTTTGCATTGGTCAACGCCAAAGTGACCTCGCTGCCTCGTGTCGGTGTTAACCCGTATGCTTTGGGGATGCGGCTTTTTTCCTATCTCGAAGATATGGCAAATAAGGGTCGTATTTCGTTGGATTTTAAAATGATGAACGATCGGTCGTCTCGTAAAAAATTTGATACCAATATAGAAAAAGGCCGGGATTTCATTTTTTCGGTACGAGAGAATTTTTCCGATTCGATGTTTATCAACACCTTCATTGATCAGGATTTTGTGGACCAGCATAAGCTTTTTGTGGCCGGTAAGCGACTGAACAAGGAGCGGATGACCTGGCAGTACTATGTGAAGAGTAGAAAAGCTGAAGACTATAAGGATATGATTCTCGATTCTCTCTATCACCCTCCTTGTATTCGGATCAAGACGGAAAAAGACAACACACTCCTCCTCGACCACCTTTTTGAGGGAAAACCACTTGTTCTGGATTACATTAAAGGGACGTTGCTGGGTATTGAATATCTTTGGGGGAGGCAGGTATTTCTTGATACTTCGGAGGTTGTTCCCAGCCCACCCTCCCAACATGAAAAATCCGATGGCCAGCCTCTGCCTCCTCGGGAGATTAGATGGCAAAGAGTTCGATATCGAATGAAAGACAGGAAATTGAGCCGGAAAATTTTAGACGAATAGCCAAAAGATATGAAGATGGAGTGACTGTCGATGCGGGATTTAGAAAAAGCCATGGAAAATCTCAGTCAGGAGGACACCGGCTGGGAACAGCAGCCAACGCTCTCGTTTCCTCAATTTATACAAGAGCTTGTTTCGCACCCGAATCGGATTGTCCGGAGCATTTATCAGGTTTATTCCGACCTGATAAAAACCTTTGTCAGTACCGGTACTGATGAGTATCCCGATGACCCCGAATCCATTCACTATCTCAACTTTGATTGCAGTCGTCTGTTCGTGGAAGGGTCGGATCGGCCCTTTTTTGCCGATCGTCTCTTTGCCAACCGGCTGGTATCCCATGTTGATTCCCTCTCCTTTGGAGCGCAACAAAATAAGATTTACATTTTTGAAGGCCCCCATGGCAGTGGAAAATCAACTTTTCTTAATAATCTCTTGAGAAAGTTCGAAGAGTACAGCAACACGCCGGAAGGATCCAGGTACGAGGTCGTCTGGCGTTTGAAGCGAGATCACCTGGTCGGAGGGGTGCATTCATTAAATTCATTGACTGAGAAACTTGCCTGGGTCCTGGAAAATGACGGCAAGAAGGACCTGGCCGAGGAGATGCGCTGCGCCTGCAAAGATGATGCCGGCCAGTTGAGCAGTTTTTTCGATGTTCCCTGTCCCAGCCACGATAATCCGATTCTTTTGATTCCCAAAAAGGCACGACGGCGTTTTTTTGATGATATCCTGGAAAACGAAGAGTTTAAATGGCAGCTTTTCACCGATAAAAAATTTGAATGGGTCTTTCAGGATTCCCCCTGTACAATCTGCACGACGCTTTATCAGGCACTCTTTCGAAGATTTAACGATCCGGCAGCGGTTCTTAAGCATGCGTATGCAAGGCCCTTTGTGGTCAATAGAAGGATCGGGGAGGGAATATCCGTTTTCAGCCCCGGTGATAAACCGTTGCAGCAGATGGTTATGCGCAATGAGATGATCCAACGATCCCTCGATACCCTGTTTTCGGATTCCAACCAGGTCAATTATCTCTATTCCAGGTATGCCAAAACCAATAATGGCATCTATGCCTTGATGGATATAAAATCCCACAATACCGAGAGATTGATGGAATTGCATAATATTATCAGTGATGGGGTGCATAAGGTTGAAGATTTGGAAGAGAACGTTAACTGCCTGCTTATCGCCCTGATGAACCCGGAGGATCGGAAAATCTTTAAGGATGTACAGGCCTTCACGGATCGTGTCGAGTATATAAATATCCCATATATACTTGATTTAAAAACAGAAGTTGAAATATATCGTGAGGTGTTCGGTAAACATATCGATGAAAGTTTTCTCCCCCGGGTACTGCACAATTTTGCCCGTGTCATCATCGCAACTCGGTTGAATACAAAGTCGGACTCGATGCTGGATTGGATCGGAAGTCCTGAGAAGTATGAGCTGTATTGCGACCAGAATCTACAGCTATTGAAGATGGAGATCTATACCGGCTTCATCCCTAAATGGCTCAAAGAAGAGGATCTGAAAAATTTCACGGCCAAGCGTCGGCAAAAGATCATAGCCGAGTCGGAGAAAGACGGCTGGAAAGGGTTGTCCGGTCGTGATTCCATCAGAATGTTCAATGATTTTTATTCCAGCTATTATCAGGAAGACAAATTGATAGACATGTCTATGCTGATAAAATTCTTTAAAAAATTCTGTAAGCAAGACAGAAATGTTCTGCCGCTTGGATTTTTGAATTCTCTTTTGAAGATGTACAATTATTCCGTTCTTCAGGAGGTGAAGGAATCCCTCTACTATTATAACGAGGAGCAGATCTCCAAAGAGATCCAGAATTATATGTTTGCGGTCAATTTTGAGCCGGGTACGGTGGAATTTTGCAAATATACCGGTGAACGTATAGAAATAACGGAGGAATTTTTTAATCGAATTGAGTCACGGCTTTTGAGCAATCAAAAAGACGCTGAAAGTTTTCGAACAGATGTCCAAAAAGCCTATACCACAACAGCTTTGACCCAGGAGATGCTTCGGGATAATCTCCCGATCACCGAAACAACCCTCTTTGGGCAACTGCATGATCGCTATGAGTATAACCTGAAAGAAAAGGTGTTGGAGCCTTTTCTGGAAAATGAGAATTTTCGGAGGGCGGTCAAAGACTTCGATGAGGAATCTTTCAAAACCTATGATAAAAAGATCCGTGACGACGCGACCTTCTTGATGAAGAACCTGCGGGAAAAATATCGCTATACCAGGCAGGGTGCCAAGGAGATCTGTATTTACGTGATCGACAACGACCTGGCAAAAATCTTCGCCGGAGTTAAATAAACGGAAATCCAGTCGGTTGACCCACAACCTTTTTGGAAATACTCTTTTCTTAATGCAATAGCCACGCTTCCTTGGTATCATTCATCGTATCTCGTGCTACATGCACTTCCATTTGTATCCGTACGTATCTGAAAACCTTTGTGGGACAGTGTCGGAATGGAAAATCGACAAAGGGAAAAGCATTCAGCCCGCATCTCCCGCCGCTATATCATTCAGGAAACCGAAAATGCGGTTTCGGTTGACCTGATCCCCCCTCGCAGAAGTGTACTTTCCTGAGTGAGTCAATACATCATGCATAATCTTTTCGTCTATGGCTCTTTGATGTGCGAGGATATTATGGCTGCGGTTGTCGGTACTTCCCTTCGTCATGGTCCCGCTTTTTTACCCGATTTCAGCCGTTTTAAAGTAAGAAATGAACAGTATCCGGGAGTCGTTCCGAGCAAAGGCTCAGTGGTGGAAGGTCTTGTCTGTCGTGATATCACAGCGCAAGGATGGAGTCGACTGGATCGCTTTGAAGGGGATATGTACGTTCGTCGCAGGATCGTGGTTCGTTACCCGGACAATACCGAAGGCGCAACCGCCTGCTATATCGTGAAACCGGAATACAGGCAGATGCTCACCAGAACCCCCTGGGAATTTGAAGCCTTTATCCGGCAAGGAAAAAAGATCTTTCTGGAGCGGTACATGGGCTTTAAGGATATTGAATAAAATTAAGGTAGGTAGATTAATGTTTTCATATATTAAGGCAGGATAATTCTATGCGTATTGGTATTGATATAGGCGGCACCCATACTGATGGTGTGCTCATTGACGGAAAAAATCTCCTTACCGCCGCCAAAGTTCCCACGGTACACGGTAATCTCCTTGAATCGATCAGCCATGTGCTGCGGTTGATACTCTCCGGTCATGATCCGAAAATGATCGACACCCTCAATCTGAGCACGACACTTTCCACCAATGCAATCGTCACCGGCAGGATTGAGCCGGTAGGCGTGCTGGTTGTCGGCGGGCCGGGCATTGCCCCGGAGGTCTTTCGGATAGGTGAACATTTCCATCTGATTCCAGGCTCCCTGGATCATCTCGGAACGGAGACGACACCGCTTGATAAAAAGCGACTTAACGAAGCCATAGTTGATTGTGTCGAAAAAAATGTCAGAAGCTATGCGGCTGTCGCAAAGTTTTCGCCGCGAAACCCAAAGCACGAAAACACGATCAAACAGAGCCTGGGAGACAAGGCAGATTTCGTTTCAATGGGGCATCTGGTATCAGGAAATCTTAACTTTGGACGCAGAATCCATACTGCGTATTATAATTCAGCGGTATGGAGAACCTTCACGACCTTTTCGACGGCCCTTGTCGAAAGTTTGCGAGGATTTGAAATTCAAGCTGAAATCAATATCTTGAAAGCCGACGGAGGAACCATGCCGCTCTCCCGGGCACTTGAAAACCCGGTACAATCCATCTTTTCCGGACCCGCGGCATCGGTGATGGGTATTCTGGCAATGGTTCCATCAGAATCTGACGTATTGATTTTGGATATCGGTGGTACCACAACGGATATTGCCCTTTTCGCAGGCGGACAACCTCTTCTTGAACGAGAGGGCATCTCCATCGAAGACCGTCCGACACTGGTTCGAGCCATCCATGTCGAGTCCATCGGTATCGGCGGAGATTCGCAGATTCGGATTGAAGACAACACGGTTATGGTTGGGCCGCAACGACTCGGACCGTGTATGGCAACGGCTGGTCCTGCCCCTGCCCTGATGGATGCGTTCAACGTTCTAGGCCTTTCCCATTTCGCTGACAGTCATCGTTCCCTGGAAGGGATGGAAAAACTGGCCCACGGCCAGGAGCTGGATGCCCGGCAGCTGGCCAAGGCGGCTGTTGATGCTGCCGTCAACCAAATAAGCAGCAAGATAGATGCCTTGATTACCTTGGTGAATTCAAAACCGGTCTATACCATCCATGAGATCCTGGAAGAGAGAAAAATAGAGCCGACAAAACTGATCGTCATAGGCGGTCCTGCCATGGTTTTCAAAGAACTCTTGCACAACCGGCTGGGAATGGAGGTGGTCGTTCCACCCTTGCACGAGGTTGCCAATGCCGTTGGGGCAGCCTTGACCCGAACGACTGCCCACCTTGCGCTGACAGCAGATACTGCAACAGGCATGGTCTCGGCACCGAGAGTAGAGGTCTTTCGGTCGGTATCTAAAAACTATACCCTGGCCAAGGCTGTAGAAGAGGCCAAAGCACTGTTGATCGCCGATCTTGAAAAGGTCGGGGTGGCAATATCCGCAGAGGCTATACAGGTTACTCAGGCTGACTCGTTCAATGTTGTGGAAGACTTCTACACCGTGGGCAGAAACATACGGGTGGTCGTTCAGCTCCAACCCGCCGTGATGTCCGCACTCGATATGACCAAAGTCGATATTCCGGTCATCAACCAATCCTGACAACTACCTTTTGATAGAGAGGCTTTCCAATGCTCACTGCAAAATCATCTCTTGGCGTTATCTTTTTTCCGGCCTATGACTGGGCGATTTCCGAAACCCACCCCGAGAGGGAGGAACGTTTGCTCTACACCCAGGACCAGTTCCGGGAAGAGGGACTGTTCGACATTCAGGGAATTACCGAATACCGGCCCCTCAGGGCCTCGGACCAGGATATCCTGCGCACCCATTTCTGCTTTCCGACCGTTGGGGACATCTGTACCGAGTCGCATCGCATATCGGCGGGCGGTGCGATTCAGGCAGCCAGGCTGGTAATGGAAAAAGAGACCCAAAGTGCCTTTGCCCTGGTCCGTCCGCCGGGCCATCATGCCATGAAGGTTGTTCAGGGGAACCGCGGTTTTTGCAATATCAACATCGAGGCCGTGATGGTGGAGTGGATACGGGAACGTTACGGCCGTAAAAAAATCGCCATCGTCGATACAGACTGCCATCATGGAGACGGGACCCAGGATGTCTACTGGCATGATCCTGATGTCCTGTTCATCTCGCTGCACCAGGATGGACGAACCCTCTATCCCGGTTCGGGGTTTCCCAATGAAATCGGAGGACCCAAGGCACTCGGAAAGACGATGAATATCCCTCTGCCGCCCAATACCTCCGACGAAGGGTATCTTCACGCCATCGAGCAGGTGGTGTTGCCGATCCTGGCCGATTTTAAACCCGATTTAGTGATCAATTCGGCAGGTCAGGATAACCACTACTCCGATCCGATCACCAACATGAGCTTTTCTGCCCAGGGGTATGCCCGACTCAATGAAATGCTTCGACCGGATATTGCGGTACTGGAGGGTGGATACTCGATAAAGGGCGCATTGCCATATGTCAATCTCGGGATCTGCCTGGCCATGGCAGGCTGTGACTATTCCAATGTCAGGGAGCATGATTATGATCCGGATACGATCCGTGAACAGGAAGACACCATGAATTATATCAAGCGACTGTGCCGTCAGTTGCCTGATCTCTACTTTTATCCCAAACCCGGAAATTATGAAAAGGAAGCGGGATATTTTGTCCGGGAACGGGAGATATTCTACGATACCGATAATATCCTTGAGAATCAGAGGGAGGAGCTTCGGGATTGTGACCAGTGTTCAGGGGTCAGGTTCGTCAAATCCAGGGCTGGATGGAAACAGGCCTGTTACGGTGTTGAGTTGCCGTGGGACTGTTGCCCCGTCTGCGAGCAGGAAGGTTATGCTCGATTTCATCAGAAAAATGATGGATATCAAGTTTTTCAGATGATTGACAGGAAAAACAAACAGTACACCTACAGGTAATGAATATTTTAGGGTAGATTTTAAATGCGCTTATCTCATCCCCCCATGGATAACCAGGATGGCAAATGGTTGAGTACCCGTGTTGTGCTAGAACTGATAAAAAAAACATGCTGAAAGGGAAGAGGTGAGCATCAGCTCAACTCCGAGATGCTCGAGATAGGTGAACTGACCGTGGATATCGATAAAGGGAATTACATCGGAATCGGTGTTAAATATTGACTCTTGATTCTCATAGCCGTCTACCAGGCCGACACGATAGCCAGTAGTAAAACTCCAATCAACATTGAGGTTCTTTCGGTAAACCTCTCGGCTAATGCCAATAGCCCAGGATCGTTTGTAAAAGGAGTTCATTAAGGTTCCTATAAAAACACCATCGATTTGAAGAGCGAGCAGGTGATTATTCCAATTTCTTGTTCCCAGGCTTTTAGGGTCGAAATGGTAGGTAAACATCCCGAAGTAAATTTGGTTTGGAGGCACTTTACCAAAAAGACTGAACGAATTGTTTTCAGTTGCGTGGTCAGAATGGGCAGCCAGAGCAAGATTAGAAATGCCTAAAAAGCAACAGGCAATTATCAAACAGATCGGCAGTAGGATGCCTTTCTGTATGTTTTGAAGCATTTCATTCATGTGATAATCCAAAAGTATCGAATAGTTAGCGCCGTGCAGGCCTTTTGGGGGAGATCTTGGGAAACGATTACGTATGGTCTTACCATCACCCACCTACCGGGATTACGTCAAGTGCTTCCCGAATATGATTGCAAAAAATTCTGCCAATACAGGGAAGGCAGCCGATTCCGTCGGTAATTGCCTCCACGGTGATTCCGGTATCTGTGAGCCTTGAATACCACGAATCGGGCGAATCTCCCATTAGATCGTTGCGATAATGCATTCCGGCAACCAGCAGGAAGGGGATAAGCAGCACCTCGTTAAAACCTGCTTCCACGATTTGGGAGACCAGTCCATGAGACGGCGGGAATTGTTCCACTGTTCCGACGAAGATCCTGTTGCCGTATTTCTGCCTGAGAACCTGCTGAAAGGCCGGATAGGTCGTCCAGGATGGATGGTCCGTGCCATGACCCATGAGCAGGACAGCCTTGCCAGGATGGTCCTGGACAAGGGGGTCCAGACAGTCCGCTGCCCTTTCATGATCACCAGGCGTTGTCAGAAGCGGCATTCCCACAGAGGAGCGGATCTTTTGTGTTTTGATCTCCTCAATAAGCCTGTAGAACTCATGACCGCAGGTAAGATGAACCGATTGAACGACCGCCCAGTGATGGCCTTCGGCATCCAGGTGGTGAAGAACATCGTTTGGGTGTTGGATACCGGGGCCATTTTTGTTTTGCATCAGGCCCTTGATCATCCGTGAAGAATAAGCCCAGTGGACATCGTGTCCAGGAAAAGTCTCTTTTACCTGGGCATCGATAACTCTATAGGTAGCTTCAGCCCGGGATGTGGTGCCGAAGGCGGCCATGACGATGGGAATTTGCATTTTTTTCATGTCGTTTTATTATAAGAAAAAGATAAAAAAGTAGCCCGTGTTTTTGTGTAATTGTGCCTGCCTATTTTGTAAGAGAGGCGAAAAACAGGCGGGTGAGCATGCTGATCACCATTGCCTCTCCTGGAAAAATGGTTCTACTCTTGTCATACCATACGGAAACAATACTGATATTTGAAAATATATGATCTCGTTGAACCAATTTAAAGGGTGTTCCCTGGCCTTCTTCGATCGGCATGGAGGGCAGGGTCGGGCTCCGTATGCAGACAGGAACATAAGTTTTGGAGTTGGTGATGATGAAGAGGTCGTCCGAAAGAACAGAGAGTCGGTGCAGGAAGCACTGGGGATCGACTTTCTTGTTTCGGCAAGGCAGGTTCATGGTGATAAGATCTTCTGTTACACCGGTGAATCTTTAGAAAACGGTGAAATTGAAGGGGTCGATGCATTGCTGACTCAAAAGAGAGGTGTCGGTCTGATGATCCAGCAGGCAGATTGTCAGGCAGTCCTGTTCCACGATCCGGTCAAGCATGCCATTGCTGCGGTTCATTGTGGCTGGCGGGGAAGTGTCAATGGGATCATCGGCAAGACGGTTGCCCGAATGCGGGACGATTTCGGTTCTAACCCAGCCGATCTCCTGGCGGCCGTAAGCCCCTCCCTCGGACCTTGCTGTGGCGAATTTATCAATTGGGAGAAAGAGTTGCCGGGGCAATTTTCAAAGTTCCAGGTGGGTGACAGCCATTTCGATTTTTGGAGGATTACCAAGATGCAACTTCAGGAATCCGGCCTGAAAGAATCGGCGGTGACCATTGCCGGTATCTGTACGGTCTGTTCCCGTGACTATTTCTCCTATCGTCGATCCCGCCGTAAAAACGGTGGGTTCACAGGCCGAAATTGTTCGGTTATTGCATTGGATAAGAAATAACTAATCGTATCGACGGGACCTTTCATGCGGCTCTTACTGGTAGAAGATGATAAAAAAATCGCTTCCTTTCTCGAAAAAGGACTGCGGGAATCCGGTTTTAATGTCGAGGTCTGCTACGACGGTGTGGAAGGGTTGAGCCTGGCCCTGACCGAGGAATTTGACGTCGCTGTCATGGATATCATGTTGCCCAAGTTAGATGGTCTCAGTGTCATTGAGAAGATGCGAGAAAAGCAGGTTGGAACGCCGGTGCTTATCCTTAGCGCCCGGCAGTCTGTTGACGACCGGATTCAAGGATTGCAAAGAGGCGGGGATGATTATATGGTCAAACCCTTTTCCTTCAGTGAGCTTTTGGCCAGGGTTCAGGCCTTGATCAGAAGAGATCAGAAAAATACCCGACCGACGGTCCTGGTTGTCGATACCCTGGAGATGGATCTATTAAAACATGAAGTACAAAGAGAAGGAGAAAAGATAGAGTTACCTGCTAAGGAATATGCCCTTCTCGAGTATATGATGCGTAATCCTGAAGTCGTTCTGTCAAAGACATCTATCCTGGAGAGGGTGTATGATTATGCCTTCGATCCCCAAACCAATGTCGTTGATGTTCTGGTTTGTCGTCTTCGTAATAAAATCGATAAGGACTTTGAGAAAAAATTAATCCATACGGTCAGGGGAATGGGCTACGTTCTTCGCTCCCATTAATCAGAATGACCGGACCAGACCGGCAAATTATAATGAAAAATGAAAGATCATCACTCCGGCATGGTTAAGCTACTGCTCTTAAAAGACTTTCATATAACAAAAAGTTCTCTGTTTATAAAATTGCGATCTGCCATCCCTTTTTTTCTTGTCCTGTGGTTTGTCATTATTCTCTTTATTGTCGTCACCTCCCAGTTGGTAAAACGACAGCTCAAAGATGATGAACTAAAAGATGTTAATAAACGCCTGGCGGATTATCTCCTTGTCAATCCCGTCTTGCCGCCGACCTTCGATCTTACCCGGCAAAGAGGGGAGGGCGGAGGATTGAAAGGTCTCGGATTTGTCCGCCTGGTGCATAATGGCGAGCAAATTCTTTTGGCCGAGAGCTCCTCTGAAAAGGTGGATTTTCAACGGCTGGCAGCCCTGGACTGGAACGTGTCGGGAGTCTGGGTTGCTCTTACTCATCCGAAAAAGCACGGCAACTGGACAATTGTTTCCAAGGCATTGGCCGACGGTATTCACATCCAGGCTGGAAAAGAGTCCGGCAGGTCAGTCGATCTGTATAATCGGATTGCAACGCTCAGTCGGTGGGCGGTTGGCTTGGGCGGGGTGTTGGCCTTGGGACTGGGGTTTATCTGTATTGAGTTTAGTGCCTCACCGATAAGAAAAATCCATGCGGATATTTCCTCCATTTTGGCCAATGGGCGGGTCGGAGCCTTGTTGCCGGATAACCGGGAGCCAATGCTGGTCGATCTCTACGGTCTGTTCAATCAACTCCTTGAACAAAACCGCCAGCTAGTGGTCGAAATGCAGGACTCTTTGGATAATGTTGCCCACGATTTGCGAACGCCTATGACGCGGCTTCGCGCCGTCGCGGAGTATGGCCTGCAAGCCGATACAGATTTGCCGCGACTCAAGGAGGCCTTGTCAGACTGCCTGGAGGAATCCGAAAGGGTGCTTGCGATGCTCAGGATCATGATGAGCGTTGCCGAAGCGGAATCGGGAACCATGCCTCTACAAAAGGAGTCGGTCGACCTGTCGGAAGCTCTTGTCGATGTGGTCTCACTCTATGAGTACGTGGCTGAAGAGAAAAAGGTCAACATCACGACCGAATTAAGAGATGATCTTCGGATACGGGTGGACAGGACCAGGATGGCGCAGGTCTGGGCCAACCTGCTGGACAACAGTATAAAATACGGAAAAGAAGGAGGGAAGGTCGTTATCACCTCTGAGATCGCTGGCGAGGATGCCGTGGTTGTCTTTGCCGACGATGGAATCGGGATATCAAAAAATGAGATACACAGGATATGGGATCGGCTGTATCGTGGTGACCGCAGCCGAAGTCAACCGGGTTTGGGGTTGGGATTGAATTACGTCAAGGCGGTTGTTGAGGCGCATGGCGGAACAGTTGAGGTCGATAGTGAGTTACAGCGGGGATCGAAGTTTACGGTTCGGCTGCTAAGAGATCTTCCCGAGGGGGCGTTGAATCAATAAGACTCAGGTCGCAGATCAACGGTGCATGATCAGAAAGCCTGATATCGGGGATTTGGAAATTGGTTACTTTGAGTCTGTTGCCGTGAAGAATAAAATCGATCTGTCGTCTTGGTGAATGGCTGGGGTGTGATGGGATATGGCCGGTGTTGGCGTTTTTCAAGCCGGTTGCAGCCAGGAAGAGTTCAAGCTCCCTGCTTCCCCAGAATGTATTGAAGTCCCCTCCGATAATAACAGGTTTCGTGGCGTTTTTGACCAATTGATGAAGGTATTCCAGCTGGTTTTGCCGGTGGCGGTATTTCAGGGAGAGGTGGACGATAAAAAAGACCACCTGGTCGAGTTCCACTTGAATGACCAACCGTTTGACCCCTTCCTTAAAATAATGAAAGGAATGATCGATCACCTTCTCTTTAGTCAGAAGGGCGTTTGATTGCCGGTTGAGAACCGGAACCCTGCATACGAGTGACGAACTGGCATATTTGGTCTCTACAATATGAGTATATCCCAGCCGGTCCGCAATACGTTTCGCCTGGCAGAAATTTCCTGATCGGTAGGAGCCCGAGTCGACCTCGACGAGGCCGATAACATCCGGATTGGTGGATCGGATAAAGGCAATGATCTGGTCCAGATGAAAGAGGGTATGTTTGAAAAAACCGGCATAGGGCACCGGCAGATGATACCTGCCTTTGTGCCCCGTTGCATAGCGGATATTATAGAGAAGAAAGCGCATAGTGTATGAAATCTCTGAGAGGAAAAGGAATATCTTATACTAGCATATCCATCTCCAGTATAACCAGTACCGATAGGAATGGTTGTTTTTTGTCGGAGTCCCATGTTATATCAATACCGCATTTTAAAAAACAGTAATTGCATATTCTTTGAAAATTATTGACCATACCATTGAAATAGATTCGCCGGCAGTACTGCCTAACCGGTATAGGAAAATAGAGAGAAGGACCTCATGACAAGTATAAAGATAGGATCAAGAAAGAGCAAACTGGCCATGTGGCAAACCGAGAGTGTTGCAGAAAAATTGCAGCAATTCGGTATTACGACCGCCATCTCAAGCATGGAAACCAAAGGAGACAAGGTTCTTGATACGGCTATTGCCAAGATCGGAAGCAAAGGGGTGTTCACGGAAGAGTTAGAGCAACAGCTGGCAAATGGGTTGACTGACATAGCGGTCCATAGCGCCAAAGATTTGCAATCCACCTTGCCTCCAGGCTTTTCCCTGGTGGCCTTTACCGAGCGTGAACGGGTCAACGATGTGCTCATAAGCGCCGATCCGGCAATCGATATCGACAATTCCTCGCAAAAAT
The DNA here is from genome assembly GCA_963822095.1 of uncultured delta proteobacterium. Classification (GTDB taxonomy): domain Bacteria; phylum Desulfobacterota; class Desulfobulbia; order Desulfobulbales; family Desulfocapsaceae; genus CAWGGS01. The sequence goes on along the minus strand of CAWGGS010000086.1, from coordinate 98,835 downwards.
TGAGGATCGGAACGTCATCGGTCCGCCGTATTGCGCTGCTCAGGCACTTCTATCCTCGTTTAGAGACGGTCGAGATGCGGGGAAATCTGCAAACCAGGATTGAAAAGATGAAAAAAGGGGCCTGCGACGCATTGATGCTTGCCTATGCCGGGGTAAAGAGGATGGGATATGACGACATGATCGTCAAAATATTTCCGGAAACGGATTTTATTCCTCCTGTCGGCCAAGGGTGTATTGCGGTGGAGGCATCCGACAACCTTTCGCATGAAAAGACACAACTGGTTCGCGACTGCTTGAACAACGAGGAGAGTGAACTATGCCTTGTTGCCGAACGGGCTTTTTTGAAGAAGCTGGAGGGGGGGTGTTCCATTCCGGCCTTTGCGCTGGCAAGGCTGGTCGCTGGACAGATTACCATAATAGGTGGTCTTGCCGCCCTCGATGGAAGCAGGATACTCAAAAAAAATCTGATTGGGCCCAGTTCTTCAGCAGAAAAACTGGGCACGGAACTCGGTAACTTTATTTTCGATAATGGAGGCCGGCAGTTGTTGGAAGAGATTAAAGCTGCCCAGGCACGATAACCTTAACCAAAGCTAGCAGAGGTTGGCCGTTTCTCTATTCTTTGAATGAATTTCTGAAACCATGGGCTGGATATGTTCCCAGCAACATGACCCTTTTGGCAAAAAAACGGAGTTCCTCAAAGGCGAGTTGCAGCGGTTTCTCATCGATATGCCCTTCGACATCAGCGAGAAACCGGGCAACGTTAAAATGCTTGTCGACATAGCTTTCCAACTTGACCATCTGGACGCCGTTGGTGGCAAATCCTCCCAGGGTCTTATAAAGGGCGGCGGGGATGTTTCGAACCTCGAAGAGAAAGCTGGTTATATACGGGTGGTCACTCTCCTGCTCCGGTATATGATTATCACGGGTGAATATCAAAAAACGTGTGGTATTGTGGTTGGCGTCCTGGACATCCTTTTTTAATATTTCGAGTCCGTAGATATCCGCAGCCAGCTCGGAACTGATTGCCGCCTGGGTTTTGTCGTTCCATTTTTTTATATCGGACGCGGCCTTGGCCGTATCTGCTACCACATGTTTGTTGAGCTTGAGTTCATCGATTATCTTTCTGCATTGCGGCAGAGCATGGACGTGACTATGCACATCAGTCAGCTGGTCCAAGGTGGTACCAGGAAGCCCCAACAGGCAATGACGTATCTTTTGAAAATGTTCTCCGCAGATAAAAAGGTCTCCATCTGGAATGAGATGGTGGACATCCGCAACCCGTCCCGCCAATGAATTATCGACCGGAATCATGGCAAGATCGGCTGTTTTTTCTCTCACGGCGAGAAAGGCCGCTTCAAAGGATACGCAAGGTATTGTTTCCAGTTCGGGATAGGCCATCCGACAGGCAAGATCGGAGTATGCACCGGTCATTCCTTGAAAGGCGATTGTTTGGTATTCTTTTTTCTTCATCGATGAAAATTTCCATAATGGTCCCTGCGGACCTCATGATCGTTCTGTTGTTTGAATGATATCAGTTTTCAACCAGCTCGACGCGGCGGTTTTTTGCCCGTCCGGCATCGGTTTTGTTGGACTCAACCGGGCAGGCAAACGAAACCCCCACCGGTGTGAGACGATTCTTAGTAATGCTGAATTGCCCAACCAGGGCATGGACAACGGATTGAGCTCGTTTTTGGGAAAGATCCTTATTAAAGTTGAAGGTTCCGACGTTGTCGGTATGTCCGACCACCAGCAGCTTCAGATTTTTATCGTTGTGCAGGAGTTTGGCAATTTGTTCGAGGGTCGGTTGAGATTGTGGTTTCAGGTCGGCTTTGTTGAAATCGAAGTATATTCCATAGAGAGCGATACTGCCTGCCGCGGAAATTTTTTTGGCCATCTCGTCTGCCTTGACAGTGACCATCTTCTGTACACGTTGCTTGGGCACTATGATATCAAGAACGGCGACAGTGCGTCCTGCAAATGCCTTGCAGAAAGTATCCTCCTTTAACGTATAGGCCAAAAGGGAAACATAGGCTCCGCTGTCGTTTAACATACCCACGGTATAGCGTTGTTCGGTGATGCGGGAGGTCTGACCACAGGCACCGTTGGAAAAATGCCGGTCTTTGATCTGCTCTTCGGGACGAAGAAACATGGCCAGACTCATTTCTCCTCCACCTCCGGAGCTGGTCCTGGTTGGATCTCCACCGCAATCCCTGTCTTTGCATTCGTAGAGGATCTGGCCACCCTTGGTCTCGATTTCCTCCTGGTAGTTTTTTACAACCTCCAGAGGTGAGACGTTTTCAGGGATCAGATAGACAATTCTGGTGTACGTCCCTTCAAGGGTCTTAGACTCCGTTGGGGCCAAGGAAAAGTTGTTGTGATTGTCTCGTTTCCCATTGATTTTCGTAAGAGTTGAAAGCGGGAATGTGAACTCGTTGTAATTTCTGTGATCGTAGGAAATGATAAGCGAGTCTTTGTAGCGTCCAAGAAGCTCTGTGTCCTTACTTCCCTTTAAGTCTGCCTTGGGAATTGTTGCATTTGCAAAACCATTGGTAACCGACAACAAAAATATGATAGCCGCAAACAGTAACCTGAACATCATCCCACCCCCTTGTATGTTTAAAAGTATTAATACCAAAGAGCTAAAAGTAGATGGCGAATTTGAAAACACATTTTCTTTTCATCTTCGGATACTCTAAAAAACCTATCCTTTTCTGGTGGTTTCGGCAAGACTTTTCCTGGGGCACGGTCGGATCTTTTAGCCCGCAAATTTAATGAAAATCACAGGGAAATGTAGAGTTATGCCTTTCATAGAGGAGAGTCATTCGATTCATGCCCCGAGATTATCGGGGTGGACGACGCCATCCTCAATCCAAAGGTTTTTCGGAGATTGTCAGGGATGATGACAGTTATTTCTTTTTGACCTCCTTGACCAAGTCACGAAGATACTGGAGCCATACATCAAAACCGACACCAGTTGTGGACGAGAAATCCATGACTGTAAGTTTGGGATTCAAGTGCAGGGCTTCCGACTTGGCCTCGGGAACAGGGAAATCGAAATAGGGAAGAAGGTCTGTCTTTGTGATGAGAAAGACATCGGAGCTGGTAAAGGCTTTTGGATATTTAGCCGGTTTGTCCGGCCCTTCCGGTACCGAAACCAGTACGATTCGTTTATGTTCTCCAAGATCAAAGGTTGCCGGACAGACGAGATTGCCGACATTTTCTATAAAGAGGAGATCTATTTTATCTCCTCCCGGTTCTTTTTCAAGGAGATGAATTCCTTTATGGGTCATAGACGCATCGAGATGACAGGCCCCGCCGGTGGTCAGCTGGATCACCGGCACACCCTTGGCCCGGATACGGTCGGCGTCACGTTCGGTTTCGATGTCACCTTCAATTACCCCGATTCTTATCTCGTCGCCCAGTTTTTCTATGGTATGTTCGAGCAAAGTTGTTTTTCCTGAGCCCGGACTGCTGATCAGATTGAGGGCAACTGCACCCATTTCCTTGAAGTGCTGACGATTGAGTTTGGCCAGGGCATCATTGGCTGCCAAAAGACTGGTATGGACATCGACCGTCTTTGATGTGGCATGGTTGTCGTTATGGCTATGATCATGTTGTGTTGGGACATGACACCCGCATGAATCGCACATACTGTTTCCTTATATTTGAAAAATTCATATGAAAGTCTCCCCGGGGTACCGGCCGTACCATCTCAGAGTGACGAGCTTTCATGTATTGTTTAGCTGGCCGGCCGGTCAGGTCCGGCCATGCTGGCTAGTCCAAAAAGGAGCCGTTGAAATCCATTATTCCATTTCTACTTGTCGCAGGATCAGCTCGTCCCCTCCCTCGGGCAGAAGGAAGGTCTCTCGGCACTGCGGACAGTATTCCGGACGGTCGTCTGTTACCTCCGTATGATTGCACTGGGTACAGCGATACGTCACCTGTGTTGTAAGTATCTCCAACTCGGCTCCGTGGACAAGAGTGTCGTTTTCAGACAGAACCTCGAAGCCGAAACGGAAGGAATCAACAACCACACCTGAGAGTGGGCCGATTTCCATCGTGATTTTTATGACCTTGGTTGCCTCGTTTGTTGTCGCCAGATCCGACAGTTGTCCGATCATAGCTTGGACCAGGGAGATTTCGTGCATACTATTCGGTCGTCCTCTTAATTTATCGCGGTCTTTTTGGCTTTAACCTCTATGCCGAAATCTTTGAGCCGGGCCAGGATCTTTTCCGTCACTTCAGTAACTCGCGGAGCAACGACGGACGACAGATCCATGCTCGTATGCAGCTCTTTGGGGACGACTGTGTAGAATTCAACGCGTTCTGGTGCGTTGTCGCGCAATTTGCATATCTCTACCATCTCCAAAAGGCCAAGTTGATGGGGAGACATTTTGGTCTGGAAGGTACCGGCTTTGACATCATCCATGGTGAAGAAATGATACGAACCCGGTTCGGCCTGGAGGTCGACCACATCTATCACCAGGATGGGATCGCATTCCTCCAGAAAAGGGGTCATGTAGATCGCTGCGGTTCCTGCATCCTTCAAAATAACATTCTCTGGAAAAATATAGTTGTCTTCCAAATGCTGAAGGGTATGAATGCCAAAGCCTTCATCGCTGAGGAGGAGATTGCCGATCCCGATGATCCCAATTTTTTTGTCAATAGTATCCATTATAGAGTTCTCAAAAGTGGAGGGGTTAACAGATTCTTGGCAGTGGTTCACCATGTAAGGGGGTGACCACCCGTGATCCCCCGATGGGCGTGTTGATCACGACGCGTCCGGGTTTGCCCTCCGTTAGCTGGCCGATGATCGCAGCCTCTTTTCCTTCCGGGCATGACCGCATGATTGCAAGTGCTTTGTCGGCCTGATCGCTGCTCACGATCGCAAGACATTTCCCTTCATTGGCCAGATAAAGTGGTTCAAGCCCAAGGATCTCGCAGGCGGCACGAACCTCTGGTCGAATTGGCAGGGCCTCATCTTCGATGGTGATGGCAAGACCGCTATTGGCTGCTATTTCGTTGAGGGAGGTTGCGACACCGCCTCGGGTAGGGTCTCTCAGCGTATGGACAGAACCTGGAATCTCGGCAAGGAGTCGTTGTACCAGGCGGTGCAGGGGCATTGTGTCGCTTTCGAGTTTTCCTTCCATCGAGATTCCGGCCCGCCGGGTCATGATGGTGATCCCGTGATCGCCCATGGTGCCTGATAGGAGGACGACATCCCCGGCCTTGGCGTTTTTGGAGGAGATATCGATTCCTTCTTCAACGATGCCGATACCGGAGGTGTTGATAAAGATCTTGTCCCCTTTTCCTTTGGGTACAACCTTGGTGTCGCCGGCAACGATGTCGATGCCGCAGTCCTTGCAGGAGAGCGCAATGGAGATAATTATTTTTTCCAGATCGTCCAGGGGCATGCCCTCTTCCAGGATCAGACCGAGGCTCAGGTACAGGGGTTTAGCGCCTCGCATGGCCAGATCATTGATTGTTCCATGGACTGCCAGTTTGCCGATATCGCCTCCAGGGAAAAAGATCGGGTCGACGACATAGCTGTCGGTTGTAAAAGCAAGCTTTCCTGGATAATTTTCAACAATGGCGCTATCTTCCAGGCTTCGAAGAATTGGGTTGTCGAGATGCTTGAGAAACAGGTCGGAAATTAACTCCTGACTGGCCAGTCCGCCGCTTCCGTGGTCTAGAAGAATTGTTTTTTGAGACATTTTGTCCTTTATTTAAAAATTATGCATTGCCCCGAAAAGAGCAATGCTCCTGTTTACTGGTCCATGCCATACTTATAATAGGCCGCGCATGTCCCTTCGCTGGAGACCATGCAGGGGCCGATCGGGTTCTGTGGTGTGCATCGTGTTTTGAAAAGCGGGCATTTGGTCGGGACGCTCATACCCTTCAGAATCTCTCCACACCTGCATCCTTTGGCTTCTTCTGCTTCAGGGAGGGTGATATCGAGGCGGGCCACCGCATCGAACTCGGCGTATTTCTCTCTGATGGCAAGCCCGCTGCCGGGGATTACCCCGAGACCGCGCCATTCCATATCGGCCGATTCGAAGATCTCGTCCACCATCTTGGCTGCCCGTACGTTACCCTCCCAGTTTACAACCCGTTGGTAGGTGTTTTCGACCTTCGGTTGTCCCTGTCCCACCTGCCGGGCCAGGAGGATAAGGCCGTTGAGCAGATCCGTGGTCTCGAAACCGGCTACGACGCAGGCGAGATTGTATCTATCCACCAGGGGCTGATAGGCACCGGCACCGATAATACTGGAGACATGGCCGGGGCAGAGAAGCCCGTCGATTTTCAACCTGGGGTCATCAAGGAGAGCCATAAGCGGGGGAGGCATCACTTTCTGTGTTGAAAATACTGCGAAATTTTTAATATTTCTGTTTTTTGCCGCCAGGATGGTGGCAGCAATTCCAGGGGTCGTGGTCTCGAATCCGACTCCCAGAAAAACGATCAGGTCAGCCGGATGGGAAACGGCTAGATCGAGTGCATCCATAGACGAGTAGACGACATCGATTTTCGCTCCTTCGGCTCCGGCATTGGCAAGTGACCCATGGGTGCCGGGCACGCGGAAGAGGTCACCGAAAATGGCAACCCTGACGCCTGGATGCGTGGCCATTTCTATAAAGGCATCCATATGGGATGCCGAGGTGACGCAGACGGGACATCCTGGTCCGGAGATCAGCGTATAGCCTTCGGGGAGAATTGAGCGTATACCGTTGCGGAAGATGGCCATGGTGTGCGAACCGCAGATTTCCATAACCCGCAAGGGCTTCGTTACCGATTTTTTCAGTTCGGCAACCAGAGGTCTGGCAAGCTCTTTATCGCGAAATTCATCGAGATATTTCATACAGTCCTTTTCAACGCAAAAGTTCTTCGGGCATTGACGATGCCATCTCCCGAAGCAGCTTGATGTTGGCCTCGGCCTCCGTTGCCTCCAGAGTATGGATGGCAAAACCGGCGTGGACAATCACATAATCGCCGATTCCCGGCCAGCGGTCAACAACGTCCAGTCGGACCTCTTTGCTGATACCATCGGCGTCGACGGTTGCGATCTGGTTTTGGGTGAAATCATCGGGATCACCGTCAATTTTCGTAACCCGCATGGGTATGGCTAGACACATGTTGCAAACCTCCAATAATTGCCTGTCCCACGGAGACTCCGCCATCGTTTATCGGGATATCTCTTCCGGTAAAGACGTGGAACCCGCTTTGGACAAGGACGTGAAAAAGACCTTCCAGCAGCAGTTTGTTCTGGAGGCATCCTCCGCTCAAAACGATGTCGTGGATGCCGGTTGCATTCGACAGCTGCCGAATGAGTGACAGTATACTTCCGATCAGCTCGAAATGAAAGTGCCGGGCGATAATCCTTTTATCAATACCTTGACGGCAGGAGTCATAAACCATTCTGATCAGATCGGAGGTGACGATCGTCCACATGCCGTTGTTCTCATACAGACGAGGTTGAGAGGGTTTGTCTATTGCCGAGCTGAGTTCAGTCAACCAGTTCTTCGAGATGATCCGGCTTGCCAGCGCCTCGAGATTCATTGCTGCCTGCCCTTCAAAATCGGCCTGAAGGCAGAGACCCAAAAGCGCTGCTACCGAATCGAAGAGTCGGCCGCAGCTAGAAGTCAAGGGGGTGTTGAATCTCTTTTCCAGCATCTCGCTGATGATTTCTCTTCTTCTCGGATTGATGAAACCGAGAGGCTGCGGAAGAAATTTTTTCTGCAATGCCTCCGGACCAAAGGTTTGGAAAAGTGCCGAACATCCCATGCGCCAGGGCTCCATAGCGGCTGCATCACCGCCGGGAAGTAGAAGGTGCTGGAGATGGCCCAGACGCTTGTAACCGAGGAGATCGACCTGGAGAAATTCGCCGCCCCAGATGGTTCCGTCCGGGCCGTAGCCGGTTCCATCCAGGACCACGGCCAGGACTGGTTTCGTCAGGTGGTGTTCAGCCATCACCGCCGCGGCATGGGCGTGATGATGTTGGATACGGTAGAGCGGGAGGCCGAGGTCCGCTGCGTAATGGCTGCTTAAATAATCAGGATGGAGATCGCAGGCAGCTGCAACCGGCTCGATCTCAAAGACCTTCTTCAGGTGTTCAACCGATTCGCAATAAAAGTTGAAGGATTCGAGGTTGAAAAGGTCGCCGATATGTTGGCTGGGAAAAGCGAGTTGTTCTTTTCCCAGGCAGAAAGTGCTTTTGAGCCCGCCGCCGCAGCCGATAATCTGCGGCAGGGTGCAGGAAAGGGGAAGAGGGGCAGGGACATAACCGCGGGCCCGTCGGAACGGACGGGGCCGATCCCGCATGACCTTGACCACGGAATCATCAATTCGGGTGACAATCTCCCTGTTGTGAAGAAGGAAAAAGTCGACAATGCCACCAAGTCGTTCTATGGCTTCTTCATTGCTGGTACAGATCGGTTCTCCGCTGATATTTCCGCTGGTCATCACCAAGGCCTCAGGGCAGTCGAGTCGTGCGAAGAGCAGGTGGTGCAGGGGAGTGTAGGGAAGCATAATGCCGATATCCGAGACATCCGGAGCAACATTGCCTGCCAGTGTGGAACCGCTCTTTTTGTTCAAAAGAACGATGGGGCGTTCGGGGCTTGAAATGGTGCTTTCTTCACTGTCTGAGATATGAGCAAATTTTTTGGCCCAAGCAAGGTCCGCTACCATAACGGCAAGGGGTTTTAATTTCCTGCCTTTTCGATCACGCAGTGTCTGTACAACAGATCCCTGAGTGGCGTCAGCCGCCAGGTGAAAACCGCCCAGACCTCGAATCGCCAGGATCTTTCCCTTCTCGAGTGCACGTACGGCTTCGGCAATTGGATCGGTACAGGGGCGGAGCTTCCCCTGCCGGTCATGCCAGCTGAGATGAGGACCGCAGGTTGGGCAGGCATTGGGCTGGGCGTGAAATCGTCTATTGGTGGGATCCTTGTATTCTTCGGTACAATCGGCACACATCGGAAAGACTTTCATCGAGGTTTTGGGTCGATCATAGGGGATGGTCTCGACGATGGTGAAGCGTGGTCCGCAGTTGGTGCAGTTGATAAAGGGATAGCCGAAGCGGCGATCGCTAGAATCTCTGAGTTCCGTCAGGCAGTCGTTGCATAAAGAGATATCCGGAGGGATCCAGGTGGCCACATGTTCCCCGCTTTGGCTGGCCAGAATCTGAAATCCTTCCTGGGAAAAATCCTCGGTAGCGGGGTGCTCCTCAATGGAAAAAATTCGGGCCAGAGGGGGCGCCTGTCGTATAAGAAGGTCCTTGAAGGAGGCGAGCCGCTCAGCATCAGCTGCAGCTCTAACAAGAACTCCGGCACTGGAGTTACTTACAGTGCCGGAGATTTTGAGACGTGTTGCCAGGTTGTAGACAAAGGGGCGAAATCCGACGCCCTGGACGATGCCGTGGATCAGCAGTTCGACCCCTTTGTGCTCATGCTTTTTTATGTTTAAATTTGACACCAGTAAAAATCGAGGATACGAGCCCCTCCGGACCTTTGATGTCATTCCAGATGACCAGATACAGATGAACTACTACAAAAATAATAAACCACCACATCAGCAGGTGATGGACAAAACGCGCATCCTGCTGGTTTCCGAAAATCGATACCCCCCAACCCTGCCAGAAGGTAGCCTCGGGAAAGAGCAGGTAGAAGCCGCTTATGAGCTGGAATACGGCCACTATAATGGTGATCAAGTACGTTGTGCCGGCCAGGACATTGTGTCCGAGGCGTTCGTCATGCTCATCGCTGACATAGCTGTAGAGGAGCAGGGTTTTAGTGAGATTCTTAATGTTTCGTCCCGTAACAGGAAGAGTATCGAGGATTCTCTCCTGGGCATTGCCGAAGATATACAGGAAGATCCTTGTCAATACAGCAGCCGTAAAAACATATGCGGCCACAAAATGTATATAACGCATCCAGGCCATCGGAAAGGATGCGCTTCCTTCTATCATGGTGTTCGTCCAAGGGCTGTGGATGTAGAAGCCTGTAACCACCAGAAATATGATGGAGAGGGCGAGGGCCCAATGATAGAGGCGGAGCAGGATGCTCCAGCACTTTTGTTTTTCGTACGTCATAGTAACCTCCTTGCGGTATTGCCGAAAGAAAAGATTCAGTGTGTGGAACCGTTTTTTAAAGGGCTTTCACTTTAACCGTTTCCTTTCCTTCCGGATCCAGCATATGGACGGCGCATGCAATACACGGGTCAAAGGAGTGGATTGTCCTCAGTACCTCCAGAGGCTTCTCGGCCTCGGCGATCGGGTTACCCATCAATGAGGCCTCGTACGGCCCTAATTGGTTTTTCGCATCCCGCGGACCCGCGTTCCAGGTGGAGGGAACCACGCACTGGTAGTTCTTGATCTTGCCATTTTCGATAACGATCCAGTGAGAGAGGATGCCGCGGGGTGCCTCATGCACTCCGACACCACGCTGCTCGCCTTTCGGGAAGGTTGGCGGGTTGAAGATCTCGAGATCACCTTTTCCGATGTTCTCAACCAACAGACCCCAATGTTTCAGAGCCAGATCCGCCAGCATGGAGGCTCGCACTGCACGTGCGGCATGGCGCCCGATGGTCGAATGCAGAATCTCGGGGCCGACCTTGACACCGGCTACAGCACTTATCCGATCAAGGGCTCCATTGACATTTTTGACGATGTCTTTATGCCCGAGGGCATACCCGACAACCATCTGGGCCAGAGGGCCAACCTGCATCGGTTTACCCTGAAAACGCGGGGCCTTCAGCCATGTGTAGCGGCCTTCTGCGTCGAATTCTGTGTATTTCGGTTCGGTGTCTTCTTCCCAAGGATGTTTGGACCAGTCACCGTCATACCAGGCCTTGGCAATGGATTCCTCAACGTTTTTCTTAAAATACTCATCATTGAGGCTGGAAATCGGTTTGACGGTCTTCAGATCGCCGCCCATGACCGTGCCGCCCGGCAGATCGAATTCGGTGCCTTCGACATTCAGGAACATATCCGGGGCAGCCATGTAGTTGGTAACACCAGCGCCGTAGGGGAGCCAGTCTTTATACAAGGCGCCGACAGCTACGACGTCGGTGAGATATACCTGCTGAATGAACCCGCGGACTTCTTCAACGAGTTGTTTGACGAAGTAGAGACGCTCGATATTCAGGGCTGAGTCACTGTCCGGATTGATAGCACAGGTGACACCTCCCACGGAGAGATTCTGGATATGCGGGTTCTTTCCTGAAAAGATTGCCAGGGCCTGGGTTGCTTTTCGTTGATAATCGAGAGCCTCAAGGTAATGAGATACGGCCATAAGATTGGCCTCGGGGGGCAGTTTCATCGCCGGATGTCCCCAATAGGCATTGGCAAAGGGACCGAGTTGGCCGCTAGCCACCAGGGTTTTGAGTTTATCTTTTACAGCGGCAAAACGTTTTGCGCTATTGCCGGGCCAGTTGGAGAGGCTTTCAGCCAGCTTCTGGGTGGCTACCGGATCGGCACTGAGTGCGGAGACGACGTCAACCCAGTCAAGGGCGGAAAGGGCATAGAAATGTACGATATGATCATGTAGTGCATGGATGGACAGGATGAGATTACGGATATATTGGGCGTTTAGTGGAACTTGGAGTTGCAGGGCGTTTTCAACGGCACGGACTGAGGCCAGTGCATGAACCGTTGTGCAGACACCGCAGATACGCTGGGTAAAAAGCCAGGCATCACGGGGGTCACGGCCTTTTAAAATAACTTCCAGACCGCGGAACATCTGGCCTGAAGACCATGCCTTGGTGACCTTCCCTCCATCTACTTCTACATCTACTCGTAAGTGACCCTCGATCCTGGTAATTGGATCAATGGTGATTCGCTGAGCCATCTGTGAAACCTCCATAAGTTATTCAAAAATCATGCACCGGCAATTTGTTTCTTGTCCGGCACACAGAGTTTTTCTTGTTTGTAAAGGCCGTAGGGACGAAGATTGTTATTTGTCTTCGCTGTTTTTCCCTTTGATAATACGTTTACCGACCCCGACAGCGGCATGGATACCAACAGCTGCAGCGGTTACTCCGAGAATCTTTTTGCCGACATTATCCGCGTCGGTGATGACACCGGAACCCGGGATCTTTACATCCGGGAGTCTCTCATAGAAAGGAGTCATTGTATCCCAGAAGTTTGGTTCGGTGCAGCCGACACAGCCATGGCCGACACTGACCGGCCAGACATCAACGTCGTTAAAACGAACGGCAGGACAGTTGGCAAAGGTCTCCGGGCCTTTACAACCAACCTTGTACAGGCAGTAGCCTTTCTTGTGGAAATCATCACCAAATTGTTCGACGAATCGACCTTCATCAAAATGCGCCCTTCTCTCGCAATGGTCGTGATTTCTACGACCGTAGGCGAAGAGCGGACGTCCTAATTTGTCGAGTGCGGGCAGACGCTTGAAGGTCAGGAAATGCAGGACCGTTCCGAGCAGATTGATGGGGTTTGGCGGACAGCCCGAGATGTTGACGACCGGGACGTTGACCAGCTCCTGTACTCCGACGGCACCGGTTGGATTGGGTGCTGCCGCCTGAACCCCACCGTAGGTGGCGCAGGTGCCAATGGCGATAATAGCTGCTGCCTTCGGGGCGATTTCGGCAAGAATGTCCTTGGCGGTTTTTCCATGGATCTTGCAATAGATGCCATTGTCTTTCAAGGGGATGGCGCCTTCTACGATCAGAACAAATTTACCTTTGTGTTTCTCGAGGGTGTCGTTTAGAGCCTCTTCCGCCTGGTTTCCTGCGGCAGCCATGACGGTTTCATGGTAGTCCAGTGAGATGATATCGAGTAAGAGTCGGGCAATGTCTGGATGGGAGGCGCGGAGAAGGGTCTCTGTGCATCCTGTGCACTCTTGAAAGTGGAGCCAGACCACCGGGGGGCGTTGAGCTGCAGTTGCCGCTTCGACAAGTTTGGGGACCATCGTCTCAGAGAGTCCCAAAGCAGCTGCAGCCAAGGTGCAACCCTTGAGGAAACCGCGTCGATCAAGTCGCGGAACCAGAGTTTTATTTTCTGTGTCTGCCATATCAACCTCCTGTTGCTGTAACAACGATTCTGCGCATCGCGCGATTGTACCGGCATCGACTTGCCGATAAAAAGAAAAAACCGAGAATCCTTCCCTTGTTTCTGATCGAACACCGCGCACTCTCTGTGTGCAAATTGTGCATACAAAATTCAGATTTCGGTAGATTGTAAACCACTTTTGTTAATTGAGGTAATCCATAATAAATGTCAAACAAAAACACAAGCACAAACATAAAAAATATTTAAAATTAATATCACTGCAATATTTATAAATAATTAAACTACTGTAATGCTGTAGATAGATAGAAAAAACCAGGAAATTGAAAGTGGAAGGGAAAAGTTAGAAATGAGAATTAAAGCCAGGAAGGATTATTTCTTAAAACCAAAAACGCCGCCTCTCCGTCGTGATGAAAAGGCGGGTTTGATTTTTCGATGCGATTTCTTCTTTGCAAATTGCCCTGAATTTTCATAATTTGAGGGAACCTCGATGAGCTCAATTGAATGTTCAGGAATGGGCTGATCGCTGAAGGCCTCCCGATAAAAATGATAGAAGAGGGCGGACTCCTTGAAATAGCTTTTTTTCTGAAGCCATTTAGGCCAGCTTCCATTTCGCCTTTGCTGCATAAAAATGGGCAGATTGGTCAAAAGCATGGCAATTTCCTGGCGGATCGACCTGCGCAGATTTAATTGCAACCCAAGGGTTTTGTCGAGGTCATTTCGAAGTCTCTTGGAAAAATGATAGACAGCAGGACCCTTAAGGTATTGGTTGGAGAGGTTGTAGTTTTGGTCTGCCCAAGGAATCAAGAGGAGAGCCAGGAGAAAGGATTGCGACGGCTTTGGTTTATCATTTTTGGCCTGAAGAAGATTAAGCCTATCGATAACCGACAAAATTCGAGCAATTCGTTCTCGTAACAAGGGGCCTTTGGTATGAGAGGTAAAGAATGTGTTATGGTAGACAGGCAGGAGGCGAAAAAAAATCCCGGAATCCAATGCCGGCTCCAACCAACTGGCCGCCGCACCTGAAAAAAGGTCTTTGAAGAGTTCGTCACGCAGTCTGGAGGCAGGGCAAAGTGAGAGTTTGTCGACGTTTTCACAAATTGCTTTCCAGGTGGCCTCTTCAATGGTGAAATTATGACGGGCGCTATGTCTGATTGCCCGCATCATACGCACAGGATCTCGGTGAATGCGTTTTTCCGGGTCACCCACCATGCGGATAATGGAGTGGTCAAGGTCTTTGACTCCATCTACATAGTCGATAATTGTGCAACCCTCAATCTCGAAGAAAAGGGAGTTGATGGTAAGGTCCCGGCGTTGTGCATCTTCATCGAGAGTACCGAAGGTGTTATTGGGTGCCAGTATAGCCTCCGGCCCGTCAAGATCATGCTCGCTGAGTGATCTCAGCGTGGACACCTCAATGATTTTGCCTTTTGGAAAAAACACCTGAACAAGCCTGAACCGTTTGCCAATGGTATTGCTGTTGGGGAAAAGTTTTCGTATTTGCCCGGGCCTGGCGTCGGTGCTGATGTCGTAATCCTTCGGGGGTTTACCAATATAGAGATCCCGAACACCTCCGCCGACCAGATAGGCGGAAAATCCGGCGTTGTTGAGTTTTTTTAAAACAAAGAGCGCGTCCCGGTCAATTTGATCGACAGTAATCGGGTGTTCCTCCGGTTCAATAATGATCGGAGATTGAGCCTGAACGAGCGTGGTTTGGGGGTTGGTATGTCCGGTGGCGGCCATAAGAGAGGCGAATGGGATTTCCAGTTAGACGATGGGGGCAAAACCTCGTCCTTCTTTGTAAACGGATTCGGCCTGGGTTTTAAATTGCTTGAAGATTTCTGCAACGGAGAGGATGCTTTTCATCTTGTAGGTGTTTTCACCGGAGAAGAAAAGACCTTCTTCCAGGTTTCCGTCGCGAGCCTTGATCAGTCTATCGTTGATACAGTAATGGTGGTCACACTTTTTCAAACAGACAAACGGGCATTTCTTGGGGCTAAGATCTTTTCCAGCCTTTAAGGCTTTCTGGAAGGCCGTATTAATTGCCCGGCCCGGAAGGCCGACCGGCGAGGTTGTAAGGATGATATCCTCCTTTTTGGCGTTGAGATAGGCCTTTTTGAAATTATCATCCACATCACATTCTTTACTGAGTACGAATCGTGAAGCGATCTGAACTCCGTCTGCTCCATATTTATCCATTATTTCGGCCATCTCAAAACCGTTTGTGATACCTCCGGCAGCGATAAGCGGGATGGATTTAACAACCTCGCGGATTGGGGGGAAAAGCTCTCGTAAGGGGCGGTCGGTGCCGAGGTGTCCGCCGGCCTCTTTGGCTTCAACTATCACGGCTGAGGCCCCCAGTTTTTCGGCGAGTTTGGCAAGAGAAGGAGAAGACACGATCATGACAATCGGTGTCTTGTGTTCTTTGCCTATTTTAAATATGTCTCGTGAAAAGCCGGCTCCGGTGATGATCATATCCACACCTGCCTCAATTGAGCCCATCACCAGGTTGTAGAAGTTTTTCATCGCATACATGATATTGACGGCGATGATGCCCTTGGTGGCACTTTTGGCCTTGAGGATGTCTTCTTTCAGCTCTTCCGGGGGAATTCCGGACCCTCCTATGACGCCGATTCCCCCACAATCAGCAACGGGCACTGCCAGGGAAGAGGTGGAAACACGAATGGACATTCCACCTTGGATAAGCGGAAATGATGCTGTAAAATCGGCGATTTTCAGTGAGGGTAACTTCATTTGCTTTTAAAACTCCTATATATATAGCGACATGTCCAGCCTTCGATAGCATACATGCCTGGTATTGTCAAGCATACTCAATATCCAATATAAGCATCGTTGAGGAATAGCCATTAGTAAGAATGGTGAAATTTGGGGTCCCAACCGCGCTGTGCTTGACTTTTTTGGCAGTTTCCGTTTATTCTTACTTCTTTTTTAAAGAGTCTCTTGTCTCAAAGGTATTTGCGAGCTGGTCAAACTTCAGTGGTTCGGAGGGAGTAATTTGAAAATCAAGGCCTTAAACGGCTTCAAAGATATATTGCCAGGAGAAACAGAACGTTGGCGGTATGTGGAAAATCTCGCAAGGGATATTTTTGCCCGTTTCAATTTTAGTGAAATCCGGCTGCCTATCCTTGAGAAAACCGAGCTCTTTGCACGGTCGATCGGGGAGGCAACCGATATTGTCGAAAAGGAAATGTACACCTTTGTCGACAAACAGATAACTATGCGTCCCGAAGCAACGGCGTCCCTGTTGCGGGCCTATATAGAGCATGGACTCTATATAAAAAAACCGGTACAGCGCCTGTTTACCATAGGCCCGATGTTTCGCCATGAGCGGCCCCAACAGGGCAGAATGCGTCAGTTTCATCAGATGGATGTAGAGGTCATCGGCTCGGCGGATGCCCGTGTCGATTCAGAACTGATGGCCATGGGGAGTCTGCTGCTCTCCGAACTTGGGCTCAAGGTCAGTCTGGAGTTGAATTCACTCGGTTGCCCGGAGTGCAGGCCCGGTTTTCGCGAAAAGCTTCTTCTCTTTCTTGAGGAAAGGGAGACGGAACTCTGTGATGATTGTAAAAGAAGGAGAATGACCAATCCGTTGCGGGTCCTGGACTGTAAAAAACCTATCTGCCGTACCGTGGTCGAAGATGCGCCGTCGATTCAGGAGCATCTCTGCCGCGATTGTGCAACCCACTTCCAGACAGTACAGGATGGACTGGATCAGCTTGGAATCCGCTACAATCTAAATAAATTTATGGTCCGCGGCCTTGATTATTACTGTAGGACAACCTTTGAGTTCATCACCGGGGATCTCGGTTCGCAATCGGCAGTCGGCGCGGGGGGACGGTATGACGGCCTTGTTGAACAATTGGGTGGCCCGAAGGTACCGGGAATAGGCTTCGGCATGGGCATGGAACGCCTTATTCTTCTGATGCTGCAAGAAGAAAAAGAAGGTGAGACTCTCCCTGAAATCGATCTTTTTGTAGCGGGGTTGGGAGAAGGAGCCTCTCGGTTAGCCTTTTCTCTTATCCATACTCTTCGCAAAATGGGTGTTGCAGTGGCCATGGACTTGGATGCACGGAGCTTGAAAAGCCAGATGAAGCAGGCCGATAAAGCAGGTGCCCGCCATGTCTTGATCATAGGAGATGAAGAGCTGGCCAAAGGAGTCGGGGTGTTGAGAGACATGAAAAGCCAGGATCAGCATGAGGTGGCTCTGGACGACGATGGGCCACGTACTCTTGTCGAGGCAATTCGCTAATCATTTTACGATCAAATATTCAGAAATTACTAAGATACGGAAACGATCCGTGTATGAGCACTGAACCGTGCTAATTTAATCAGGTTGACGAATAAAATGGAATCAATGGGAAGCTTGTGCCGTACTCATTCTTGCAATGATCTCGGTAAGGAAAATGTCGGTGAAGATGTTGTGTTGATGGGGTGGGTTCTGCGAAGACGTGACCATGGCGGAGTTATCTTCATCGATTTGCGTGATCGACAGGGGCTTACGCAGGTGGTATTTAACCCTGCAGTCAGCCCGGAAACCCATGCCAAGGCTCATCAGTTGAGGAGTGAGTGGGTACTGGCGGTAAGAGGAAAGGTGGAACTGCGTCCCGGCGAAATGGCAAACCCCAAGCTTGCCACCGGTCAAATTGAGGTGCTTGTCAACGAATTGAGGATCCTGAATACCAGTGAGACTCCGCCTTTTCCATTGGACGAAGACATGGAGGTGTCGGATAACCTGCGCCTTCAATACCGCTATCTGGATCTTCGACGACCGGAAATGGCGGCCAATCTGATTGCCCGGCATAAGGCTGTACAGGCGGTTCGGGCCTATCTGAATGACAACGGATTCCTGGAAGTCGAGACCCCGATGCTTACCCGGTCGACCCCCGAGGGTGCCCGGGACTATCTGGTTCCGAGCCGGGTGAATGCCGGGAAATTCTATGCCTTGCCGCAGTCACCACAGCTTTTTAAACAGTTGTTGATGATATCCGGAATGGACAGGTACTATCAGATTGTCAAATGTTTTCGAGATGAAGACCTCCGAGCCGACCGCCAGCCTGAATTCACCCAGATTGATATGGAGCTTTCCTTTGTCGATGAAGAACAGATCATCAAGGTCGCCGAAGGGATGATTGCAGCACTTTTTAAGGCAACTTCGGGACTCGATGTGGCACCGCCCTTCATGCGTATCACCTATGAACAGGCGATGACCCGTTTCGGTACCGATAGACCGGATATGCGTTTTGGTTTCGAGATCGTGGATCTTACCGCTATCGCTTCCGGCTGTGGGTTTAAAGTGTTTCGGGAGATAGCCGACGCCGGTGGTATCGTTCGTGCTATCAATGCCAAAAACTGTGCGGTATTTTCCAGAAAGGACCTGGATGATCTGACCGATTATGCCGTTACCTTCGGAGCCAAGGGGTTGGCCTGGGTGAAGATTAAGGATAATGGGGAATGGCAGTCGCCGATTGCTAAGTTTTTCAGCGAGGAAGAACGGGCGGACATTGCAGAAGTCCTGGATGCCTCGGTTGGTGATCTGCTCTTTTTCGGAGCTGACAGGCCCGAGGTGGTGCTGCAGGTCTTGAGTGAGCTCCGAATCGAACTTGCTCGGCGGCTTGATCTTACGAAAAAAGGCGAATTGAATTTTGTCTGGGTAACCGATTTTCCTCTGGTCGAATACGACCCCAAGGAAAAACGCTATCAGGCCCTGCATCATCCCTTTACCGCGCCCAAAGAAGAGGATGTCGATAACCTCGAAAAGGATCCGGCTTCCGTCTTGAGTCGTGCCTATGATCTGGTCTTGAATGGTACAGAGATCGGCGGAGGTTCGATACGTATTCATCGGAAGGATGTCCAGGCCAAGGTGCTCGAATCCCTTGGTATCGGAGAGGAGGAGGCGAAAGAGAAATTTGGGTTTCTGCTCCGGGCCCTCGAGCTTGGAGCCCCACCCCATGGCGGAATCGCCTTTGGCCTTGACCGGTTATTGATGATCATCACCGGAAGCAGTTCCATCCGGGACGTGATCGCTTTCCCAAAGACGCAGAAAGCTACCTGTCCGTTGACGGAGGCACCGGCGTCTGTTTCCAGGAAGCAGTTGACTGAGCTGTCTCTGCGACCGGATTGGAAAGAATAATATGGAAAGAAAGGCCTGGCCGTGAATTTTGTCCGGGCCTTCCTTGATGTCGGGGAATTTGACCATACCTGTTATGACGTCAAAGGGACTCCTGTTATGATGCGATATAGATTCGTCATACCCAGCCTTCTCTCCTTTTTCAGAATTCTTCTTGCCCTGTCGTTGCCGTTTTTCCAGGAACGCTATTGGTTGTTTTTTATCGCTACTGCTGCCGTCAGTGATCTTTTCGACGGCTGGCTTGCCAGAAAATGGCATGTTGAAAGCTGGCAGGGGGGGCTTATTGATGCGGCCGCAGACAAGGTGTTTATCCTGGTTACCTTGTCTGTCTTCGTATTTACCGGTAAATTTTCATTATGGTGGATTTTCCCGGTAATCGTTCGGGATGCAATGGTTGCGGTAACCGTTTTGTATGCGATATACAAAAAGGAGTGGGTGGCCTTTAAGGATATGGATGCCAGGATTTTAGGCAAACTGGCCACCTGCGGACAGTTTTTCCTTTTTGCTGTCGTTCTTGTCTGGCCCGATCTCGCGTTCTATGGTCTGGTGATTGCGTCGTGTTTTAGTATTGTTGCCGGTCTTGATTATGGGAGGCTGTTTTTCAGCGCCTTGCCCAACAAAACTCCACGTTAAGAATACAGCTCCTCTACGGGCGCATCGGAACCACGAAAACGGGTAAATGCAAAAAACAAGTGCAGTGCGCTTGTGCGGATTGTGCCAGAAATAACGTCTGGGCTTTCTTGCCTTTTTTTCCTGTAAAAAGTTCCATGTTTTCAGTTTGATGGATGTTGGCCAAAAAAAACCTGGTTGACGTGAGACTCTATTTGAGGAGTTTGCAAAATTTGTGTAGGTATGTATAGAAGATCATAACTACACAGGGAGGAGAACGATGACGCGGATATTCAGTGTGCTTTTGATGGTTTTTTTGTTATCGACACCGGCTTTTGCCCGGGAGATTGCCGGGGTGGATGTGCCGGAACAGATTGCTGTCGGCAATGGAGTTGACCTTCATCTCAATGGGGCCGGGATTCGATATAAATTTTTTTTCAAAATTTATATCGCCGAGTTGTATATGGAACATCCAGCCGCGCACGCCGGACAGGTCATAAAGGATGACGGGCAAAAACGGGTGGTGATGCACTTTATTTACAGCGAGGTGGAAAAAGACCAGTTGGTAGACGGATGGAATGAGGATTTTCAGGCCAGTCTCGGGCAGGAAAAGTTCGATACACTAAAAGATAGGGTCAATCACTTCAATGACATGTTTGAGACGGTTAAGAGTGGTGATGAAATTCTCATGGATTACATTCCGGGTAAAGGCACCCAGGTGACCATAAACGGCAAGGTGAAAGGGGTAGTTCCGGGTAAAGACTTCAATGATGCCTTGCTCGGCCTTTGGTTGGGAAAAGAGCCCATCAGTTCAACATTACGTACAGAACTCCTGGACTATTCAAAACATAAATAGCCTCCGGACATGTCTCTTTGATAAAACAAAGGAAGAGTGTGAAGCGGGTTGATTCAGTGGAGGGTCTTTCCTGTACTGCTCATTGCCAGGTTCCCGTTGCGCACCCCGCGTAATGCAATGAGTTTGTCTGCCAGTTCTTTGATTTCAAAGGCCTTGCCTCGGACGATGATTACTTCCAGGCAATTATGATGATCCATATGTACGTGGGTCGTCGAGACAATATGATGGTGATAATTGTGCTGGACCTCGGTGACCTTTTCCTGGAGCTGATGCTGGTGGTGATCATAAACCAGGGAAATGACCCCCATGACCATTTTGTCCCCTTCCCATTCCTTTTTGATAAAGGCTTTTCGTATCAGGTCCCTGATTGCCTCTGAACGATTGTTGTATCGATGGGATTTGATATAGTCGTCGAAGGTTGCCAAGAGGTTTTCTTCCAGTGAGATGGAAAATCGACGTAGCATAAATTGCTCCTGTTTTGAAGAAGTGCCGTTCCTGGCCAAGCAGGAGAAGGCGACTGAAATGGACACGCACGAAATAATGGGATATGGTATCCTTCTTAGTGCTGATTGTGGTTGGAATTTACCTGATTATTGTCGAAAAATCACCTTTTCTTCGTCAAGGCCCTGTTGGCGTTCTCTTTTTGTTTTCGATCCATCGCCTTTTTCGTCAGCGTTGTGGCCTCGGCTTTTATGGGATCGTCGGGCCAATAATGTTTTGGGTATCTGCCTGCCAACTCTTTCCTGATCTCGACATAGGTAGTTGTCCAGAACGACACGAGGTCAGAGGTGATCTGGATCGGTCTGTTAGCAGGAGAGAGGAGATGGAGTATGACTCTCACCGCACCGTTGCAGATAGTCGGAGTGGAATGTGGGCCAAACATCTCTTGCAACCTGACTGCAAGAATCACGGTGTTGTCCGGGTGGTAAGAAAGCTTTTTTCTCGATCCGCTGGGCACAGTAATGTGGGTTGGGGTGTCTTGTTCCAACTGCTGCAAGAGATCCCAAGAGAGAAATCCCAGCAGGATCTTCTTCATATCCAGCTGTTTCAGATCGGAAAGGCCATTCATCCCTTTGCAATAGGGAGAAAGCCAATCAAGATCTTCCGCCAGGGCCTGGTCGCTGATATCCGGCCACTTTGCTCCCTCCCGAAGCCTCATCAGACCGACCCGGATTTGCACCTGTCTGGCCTCGATGCTCCAGGGCAGCAAGTGCAGGCCTCTTTTTTTTATTTGTGAAAGTAACACGGCCTCCACGTCCTCGATGTTAGGATGTTCAAGAGGGGTCACGGAAAGGGCAACGCGGCCTAAGCGGGTTTCAATCACCGCCCGTACCCGGTCCATGGAGTGGTCCCACAATATCCTTTTTCGGATTGAGAACAACTGGGGGTGTTGACGACGTAAATCGTCTTCGTCAACCGGGACGGCAAGATGGATTCTCCCCTCCCGACGTCCCTCGTCGAGTTGAGGTATAACCAGGACAGGAGTTGCTGCAAGCAGGTCGCCTTCAGGAAGCAGCGCGTTTCTGCCGGTGACGAGCTGGTAGGTGGTCCTCTGTCCCTGTCTCAGTAATGCAAGACGATCGGGGTAGGCAAAGCTTAAGAGGATTCCGCAGTTCTCGGGTTTAAGAGGTTCTGCCGGGTCTGTGTGCAGCAGGCTCTTGAGCTGGTTACTCTGTCGGATGATACGGCGCAGAATGAGCGGGTCCGTGGTCCCCGATGGATGAGAGGCGAGGCCTTCGAGTAGCTCAAGTCTCTGTCGCAGGTCACAGGGGCGATTTTTCCCCTTAAAGGGATCCCTCTCGGAAAGAAGGGCGGCCAGAAGGCAGGCTGTGGCACCGCTCTTAAATTCGGTTGCCGCAAGCAGCATCGCGCTCAAGCGAGGATGGAGGGGAAAGTTTGCGAGTTTGCGGCCGGTTTCGGTGATGTGTCCCCGGCGGTTGAGGGCGCCGAGGCTCTGGAGTAGTTTCAGGGCGTTTTGCCATGATCCGGGTCTGGGAGGGTCAAGCCATTTCATCTGAGCTGGGTCCGTCACTCCCCACAAAGCAAGCTCAAGCGCCAAAAAGGAAAGATCACCGGTCACAATCTCAGGGGGGCTGAAGGGGAGGAGGCCCAGATTGATTTCCCGGCTCCAGAGTCGAAAACAATGTCCGGGCCCAACCCTGCCTGCCCGTCCGCGTCGTTGTTCGGCCGAGGCCTTTGAGATCCGAACGGTTTCGAGACGTTCAAGGCCTGTTGCCGGATTGAAGCGGGGTCTTTTGGCAAAGCCGCTGTCAACTACACAGTCAATTCCTTCTATAGTAATGCTTGTCTCGGCTATGGGTGTGGCAAGGATAATGCGTCTGTTTCTAGATCCTTGGGAACGAAGGACGCGATCCTGGTCGGCATGGCTCAACTCCCCGTAGAGTGGAAGGATATCAACCTCGGGAAACCGGGAGGATAAGAGATCCATTGTTGCTCTGATTTCACCTGCTCCCGGAAGGAAGGCAAGAATATCACCCTGGCGATTGAGCAGGGCATGGTCTATTCCCCGGGCCATGTTGTGGACGATTGCGTGGTCGGGAAAGGCCGGTGGCAGGTAAGAGACGGTAACCGGATAGGCCTTTCCCTCTCCTGAAATCAGCTCGGCATTACCGAGGAGTTCTGCAAGTGGCTTGGAGGCCATGGTCGCTGACATGATCAGGATGCGCAGGTCGTCCCGAAGTTCACAGAGATCGAGACAGAGGGCAAGGCCGAGATCGGCATGCAGACTCCTCTCGTGGAACTCGTCGAAAATGACCAGGCCAACCCCGGAAAGTTCCGGGTCGTTTTGCATGGTCCTGGTCAGAATTCCTTCGGTGACCACTTCGATCCTGGTTTTGGCAGAGACCTTACTGTCAAAACGAATCCGGTAGCCGACGGTTTCTCCTGTCGGTTCTCCCAAGATCTCGCTCATCCTGGCCGCTGCTGCCCTGGCCGCAATTCGTCTGGGCTCGAGCATGATGATCTTTAGACCGGTCAGCCAGGCTTCATCCAGTAAAGACAGCGGGACCAGGGTGGTTTTTCCCGAGCCGGTCGGAGCATTGAGGATAACCGGTCCGTTCCGGATTGCCGTTCTAATCTGGGGCAGAACGGATACTATGGGAAGGTTCTTGCCCGTTTTCACAGAAATTTCCAGATTATTTTAGAGTTCCGGAACACCCGAGGGGATGAGACAAATAAAGACGAGATCTTCCTCTCCGGCGTTTTTAAATTGGTGCTCTTCTCCTCCGGGGATGAAAAGAGCGGTCCCGCCGGTCACGTCTATCCATTCCCCTGCTCGGAATATTTTGCCCCGGCCTGCATGAACGAACACCTCATGTTCCCAGGCATGGGAATGCTTGGGGGTAAAACCGCCGGGGGCAACGGTAAAGGCCCGCATGCAGAAATTTTCGGCACCGTCGTCCTTGCCGATGGCAACCCGGCCGGTAACCCCTTTTACTGTTTGGCTGTCAAATGTTTGGGCCGAAGCCTCTCTGTAATCGATAACCTTCATGTAGTACCTCCAAATCGAAGCATTTCGTTCGTTGATAGTTTTGTGTCATTGATGTGAAAATATACCACCTGATTGGAAAAGACTATTCATTCTTTTCCGTATGGGACATTCCCATATAGATAGCCAGAAGAACGATAAACGCTCCCAGCCAGTTTATCATGTCTGTCTGACGATTGAAAATCAGCACATCCCAGATAAAGGCCAGAGCCGGTTGCAGGAGAAGAATCAATCCGGCATGCGAGGCCCGGATCTTTGGCAGAGCGTTTGCGATCAAAACCCAACCTATGGTCTGGCTGAAAAGCCCTAGGCAAATGAGACTCATCCAACTCTTTGTATCGGGAATGAGAAAAGAGGTTCCGCGTCTGAAAATTTCCAGGCCTAGAAATATTGAAGATGCAAGGGAGACCAGCATCAGAAAATAAAAGAGTGAAAAATACCCCTTCTCTGCCTGCAGTCTCCTCAGGGTTAGAAGAAAACCTGAATAAAAGAAGGCAGTAGCCAGCCCTAAATAGAGTCCGTTTTTATAGCCCGCTCCCAATGCGTTCCAATTGATACCGACAATTAAGAAAAGGCCCAGGAAGGCCAGGGGAATGGAAAAGAGGAATCGAAGTTTGATTTTTTCTCGGAAAAACAGAATTCCAACCAGAGTCAGGATAAAGACCTGAAAATTGCCGATGATGGTGGCAAGGCCCGGCCCGATGTGGATGATCGAGCCGTGCCAACAGAAGAGGTCCAACGCGAATAGCAGGCCGCATGCGGTCACCAGAAAGGTCTGAACGGAAGTGAGGGGTTTGATGTCATGCTTCCATAATGAAGCGGCAAGAAGAAAGAGAAAACCGAAAAGGACCCGGTAAAAGGCTGAAACAGTAGGGGCAACGTGGGCAAATTTCACCCATACACCTGAAAAGCTGATAAAAAAGGCGCCGATCAAAACCGCGAGCACGGGGTTCTTGGTTGTGAACATCCTGTTCATACGAATGAGAGGTGGGGGGCTTTCTCAATGTGAGGTTTTTTCCCGTTCAGCAATGAAAATTTCTGGAGTCGTAACGGATAAATCTCTTGATGGAGAAAGTCAACTTGTTCTTATGGCTGAAGCTGAATCTCAAGGATGGTTAAAAATAATTAAATGACATAAATGTAATGTATAATATGTCGCGAATGTAGAATATTACAAAATAGGCATATTTGTTTAGTGGTACAAGGCTCGGAGAATAATGGGATTGTGAGAAATTATAAGTGTGATATTAGTTTCTTAATAAGAAAAAAGTCCGACATTTCCCATTTGGCACATTTGTTGATCTAGGCAAGGAAAGTGTTTGCCAAATATCAATACCACAAGGATTGTCAAAAGGAGGAAGATGGAATGAAGAAAGTTGAGGCGATTATTAAGCCGTTTAAGCTTGATGCGTTGAAAGAGGGCCTGGGGTCTTTAAACATACAAGGAATGACGGTTGGTGAAGTAAAAGGGTTCGGACGCCAGAAGGGTCATAAGGAAATATACCGGGGTGCCGAGTACGTTGTCGATTTCATACCAAAGATAAAGGTGGAAATCGTTGTGAATGATGATCAGGTCGATAGCGTGGTTCAGACCATTGTCGACAGTGTTAAATCCGGCAGCATCGGCGACGGTAAGATCTTTGTTATACCGGTGGAGACTGTATGTCGAATCAGGACCGGCGAGCGGGGTACGGATGCGATCTGATAATTACAAATTTGTTGCTATTTTTTGAAAGGAGAAATGTCATGAAGAAATTGTTTTTACTTGTAGTATTGCTGGGCCTTCCCGCTTTGGCCTGGGCCGGTGGTGATGCCGTTGCCCCGACGGTGGCATCTAACGCCAAAGGTATTGCCGGGGTACAGTCCCATCTTGATTATGTATGGACCCTGACCGCTGCGGCACTGGTTTTCTTTATGCAGGCAGGCTTTGCCATGGTGGAAACAGGTTTTACCCGTGCCAAGAACGCGATTAACATCATGATGAAAAACATGATGGATTTTGCCGTTGGCTCGGTCGCCTTCTGGGCCGTCGGCTTCGGCATTATGTTTGGGGTAACCACTACCGGATGGTTTGGTACCAACGGATTTTTCTTAAGTGATTTCAAACCGGGCGGCGATCCCTGGGTTCTGGCTTTTTGGATGTTCCAGGTCGTTTTTGCAGCCACCGCCGCAACCATCGTCTCTGGGGCCATGGCAGAGAGAACGAAATTTATCGGCTATCTTATCTACAGCTTCTTTATCTCGGCAATTATCTACCCGGTATTCGGCAGCTGGGCCTGGGGGAGCCTGTTCCATGGCGGTGGATGGCTGGAAGGCTATGGTTTCATAGATTTCGCAGGATCGACAGTCGTCCACTCAATCGGCGGTTGGGCTTCGCTGGCCGGTGCCATCGTTATCGGGCCGCGAATCGGCAAATACGGAAAGGATGGGAAGGTCAAAGCCATTCCCGGTCATAATATTCCCTTGGCGGCACTTGGTGTATTCATCCTCTGGCTGGGATGGTTCGGATTCAATCCCGGTTCAACAACAGCAGGAACGAAAGATATTGCAATGATCTTTGTTAATACCAATCTCGCGGCAGCAGCAGGGGCGTGTACGGCCATGTTGACCGCTTGGGTGATATTCAAGAAACCTGAAGCCGGCATGACTTTAAACGGTGCACTTGCAGGGCTTGTAGCGATTACCGCAGGTTGTAATAATGTATCTCCTACCAGTTCCGTGATCATCGGGGCCCTTGCCGGAATCATCGTGGTCCTCTCGGTTCTGTTTATCGACCGCATCCATATAGATGATCCGGTTGGTGCAATCTCCGTACACGGGGTCTGCGGAGCCTGGGGAACGCTTGCCGCAGGTCTGTTTAATATCGGTGGAGCCACGGCTAAGATTGTTGGTGTACAGCTTCTCGGCATCGGCGCAGCCTTCATCTGGTCTTTCGGCACCTGCTTCATCCTCTTTACCATTATCAAGAAGACCATCGGTCTGCGTGTTAGTCCGGAGGAAGAACTCGAAGGACTGGATGTCACCGAGCATGGTGGTCATGCGTACAACGATTTCCAGGTTCTAAATTAGAAAGGCAGGGACGGCACAACTGTATCAAGCCGTCCCGTATTAGAAAAGATAACGATGAACAGCACTACGTAAACAGGGTGCACCATACAAGGGTTGGCTCGTTCCTTGATGTATCTCAAGGTTGTCGAGCCAGCCCCTTTTTTACACGGACCATTCTCCAACTGAAACGGTTAGTATCACCTCCCGGGAGTCTTTCAGGGAAACAATTCTTTGCGGAGTGGTAACCGCAGGATAGGATACAAAAAAGAGGGTACTTCAGATTGAGATCTTTCTTTTCTTGCCGGTTTGTTTACCATTTCTGCATAAGGTTTTCCAATCCCGTCTCTAACCCTTTGAGTTGGGCTGAAGAGAGATTTTCCAGGGCGGTTAACAGCTTACCTTGAACCGGCTTGGGGGCCTGGGTAAGCAAATCGATACCGGTCTGGGTCAGAAAGAGATGTACGGAACGCTGGTCGGTTTTGCTGCGGTCGCGGTAGACAAGGTTCATCTCTTCCAATTTGTCGAGCATATTGGAACATGTTGAAGGATGGATCGACAAAGCAGTTGCCAGTTGCGATACCTTCACACCTGGACTTTGAGAGATTTCATAAAGCATCCAGAGTTTGGCGCTGCTGAGTCCGCATTGCTCTTCGACATATTTGGAATGGGCCTGCACGGCTTTCAGAATTTTCTGTATCTGTTTGAAGATATCTTCTATTTGTCTTTTGTGGTTATCCATCGCCCCTCCTGAAATAAAATCAATCTTTGAGCGTAGTACTCTTTTTTAGATCTATGTTCCAGTTATTTTGCAACAAAATGGCCATCGTTTAATATTTCAGAGGAATCAGGAAAGAGGGTTGCCGATGAGCAGAAGCTCCGGGTAAGCCTCCGGGGAAGGCTGGGCCTATCCCCGGAGAAAGAGAAATGTCACTTGATAGCAGTTATTTCGCCGCTTTTCTGGCATCAGCCAGCCAGCCGTCCCATGTGGCTTTGTTTTTTGCAATCCACTGATCGGCATGGCGCTCGATATCCGCCTGGCTTTTTTCGCCTTCATTCATACGGGTATTCTGCGCATTGATATCCTCGAGAGGCAAGGTGAATTCCTCGAAGAATTTTTTGGCAGCCGGGTTGGCTTTCAGGAATTTCTTGTTGGCCACAATTCGAATGTCGGAAACGACGAAACCGAGTTTTATCGGGTCGGTAACGGCGCCTTTGAGACCTTTGACCGTCATTCGATCAACCGCTGATTTTTGGGACTCCTTGGGGATGATCTTGGGGACATTAATCCACATGACATCTTTGCCGGGTTTCAACTTGAAGATGGTCCAGTTCGGCGCCCAGGTATAGAAAAAGATGGGCTCGCCGTTTTTATAGGCGGCCAGTGCCGAAGCCATACCTGCTTCATAGGAAGCCTTCACCGGATTGATGTCATTTTCCAGATGATAGACCTTCATATGCCAGGCGATAACATTTTCGCATCCCCAGCCTGGAGGACAGGCGGTCAGGTCGGCTTTTCCGTCGCCGTTTTTATCAAAGGCCTTTTTTACCTCGGGACGTTTGAAGTCGTCAAGTGATTTGATGTGATACTTTTCAACACTCTTTTTATCCACCAGGTAGCCCTGAAGACCACCGGCTTTTGCGACATAGCCGACTTTTTCCGCCTTGTCATAAAAGTTCTTCGGCAACTGGCTGTCGTGATTCGGGAACCATCCGTTGGTCCAGTAATCAACATCACCTAATGCCACGGATTTATAGAAGAGCGGATTTGTGAGATCTTTTGGTTTCTCCACAGTATACCCGAGCGCTTCAAGACCTTTGCGGACAAGGGCTTCCTGGAAAAATCCGGTATTCCAGGTTGCTCGTGCAGGACGGACGGTGACGCCTTTTCCCGGCAGCGCGTTGCCGGCGGCATTGGCGGGGGCCGTCCCCACCAGCATCATTGCGGCGATGGCCGCACCGATAAGTGCATTTCTAATCATGTGAAAACCTCCTTTAGTTTTTCTTTTTCGTTCCCATGGACTGGGTGATCCGGTCCAAGATGATTGCTACGAGAACAATTCCCAGCCCGCCTACGACTGCCTGTCCGATATCCAGGGTGTTGAGCCCGAGTATGACGGGAGCTCCAAGGCCGCCCGCACCGATGAGAGCGGCAATAACGACCATGGAAAGGGCCATCATAATTGTCTGGTTCAGACCTGCCATGATGGTTGGAAGAGCAAGGGGAATTTGTACCCTGAGAAGGACCTGGCGGCTTGTGGCTCCAAAGGCGAGGGCCGCTTCGACAAGCTCAGGGTGGACCTGACGGATGCCGAGTGCCGTCAACCTGATGATCGGCGGCAGGGCGAATACGATGGTCGCCAGAACCCCTGCAACGTTGCCGATGGAAAAGAGCATGACGATCGGTACGAGGTAGACAAAGGCCGGTGTCGTCTGCATGGCATCCAATATCGGTCGCAGTATAGCTTCGAAACGATCACTGCGGCCGGCCCAGATTCCCAGCGGTATACCTACTATTGTGCAGAAGACGACGGAAGAAAAGACCATGGCCAGCGTCGTCATGGTTTCCGGCCAGATGCCGAGCAGTCCGATGAAAACCATGGAGATCACCGTAAAGATGCTGAGCTTGATGCCGGAAAACTTCCAGGCGATAATCGCCAGCACAGCTATTACCACCAAGGGGTGAACGGCCCGGAAGCCGTGGTCCAAACTATTGAGGGTAAATTCAACCGGCCATTTGATTCCCTGGAAAAACCACCGATACCCTTCAACCAGCCAGTCGATGAATTCGTTTATCCAGGCTCCGAGGGGAATGACATCATGTGTGAACATATTCGCAACTCCTAGAGTGATAATGAGAGAGTTTTTGTCCCAAGTTAGAGCAAACAGGCAAAAATTTATTTAAATATTTTAGCCATAGGTATTGCAGACTATTGCTGCTGTTGGTCCTGGACTTCTTGTTCGGCTTTGTGCAGAGTGCGCAGGAAACGGTTTTTCGAAACCACTCCACGGTATTTGTTATTTTCGTCAACAACGGGAACCGGCCAGGTGTGTGAGGCGACGAGGGGCAGGATCTCCTGGAGGCTCTGTGTCTCCAGCACGGATTCGCCCTTGGGAAGGAAAGCGTCCTTGATTTTTTTCCCGGCTCCATCATCGAGCATTTCTCGAAGCGAATCGGTTGAAACGATGCCGTGAAACCGATGCTCCCTGTCGAGGACATAGGCAAATTCGTAGTCCTTGTTGTTCAACATTTCCAGGACGGCCCGAGGGTTGCCGCTCTCTTTGGTCCAGACGACGGTGGGTTGGTTATCCCTGACAATATCACCCGCTGAGATCACTCCGGTCGGATCGACGCCCCGGAAAAAGGCCCGGACATAATCGTCAGCCGGGTTCTGGAGGATTTCCTCCGGACTGCCTACCTGAACAACCCGACCTCCTTCCATGATGGCGATTCTGTCACCGATTCGAAGGGCCTCATCAAGGTCATGGGAGATGAAGACAATAGTACGTTCCTGCTTGTCTTGAAGTTTTAGGAGCTCGTCCTGCATCTCGGTGCGGATGAGGGGATCCAGAGCGGAAAAGGCCTCATCCATCAGCAGAATGTCAGGATTGACGGCAAGACCGCGAGCCAGGCCGACCCGCTGCTGCATGCCGCCGCTCAGCTCTTTTGGATAGGCTTTCTCCCATCCGTCAAGGCCCACTTGTTTCAACGCGGCGATGGCCTGCTCGTGCCGTTCCTTTTTATCCATGCCGTCGAGCTCGAGACCGAAAGCCACATTATCAAGGACCGTCAGGTGGGGCATAAGGGCAAACGACTGAAAGACCATGCTTGTTTTGGCTCTTCGGTATTTGACCAGTTCCGTTTTGGACATCTGGATGACATCGACTCCATCAACCAGTACCTGTCCGGATGTGGGTTCGATAAGTCTGTTAAGCATGCGCACTAGGGTGGATTTTCCCGACCCTGAAAGCCCCATGACCACGAAAACCTCTCCCTTGCTGATTTCAAAACTGGCATTCTGAACCCCGACGGTCAAGCCGGTTTTTTCGTAAATCTGTTCTTTAGTTTGTCCTTCTTTTAAAAGACGCAGTCCCGTGTCGGGCTCCGATCCAAAAATCTTATACAGACCTTTTATCTCAATTTGTTCCATATGATATCCTCACGGGAGTATTTATAAATTTCTACCCTTGTCTTTTCCTGAATGGCAGGATGGTGTTTTTATGCTGGTCGGGGGTATTTGATCCTGCAATATAATATTATCCAATAATATTTTCATTAAAATAATATTAAGTAAAACTATAATCAACCCTTACTTTTTTGAAAACGCCATATCAGAATGTATCGTAGACGAAAAGCTTCCTGAAATATCTTTGTATCCCAAAGGGATGATTCTCCCTGGCCATCGAAGATGACGACGATATTTTTCTTCGATGGATGTTTTCAGGAGACGACGGGGGGAGTGGATCCGGCTTTTGTTGCAACAAAACTTATCAACGTCCAGCCTGTCTTGGGAGAGAGAGGTTTTTCGTCCACTACCACGTGGAGACGTTTTTTAACGTCAATGGCGAAAAGGAGAATCGCGTTATTGGTATGTGTGCTCAGATATTTCTTATAACTAAAATTGTCTGTCAGCCTGGTTGAGCGAATTTCCGCACCATGCTGAAGTAACAGGGCAAGTCGGGTGTAGCTGACATCCCACCCGAATAACGTGCGTCCACGTCTGATGGCTGCAGCCGTCCGGTTGTCAGAGACATTGGTGGTAATCTGTGACTGAATTGCAAAAACGGACTGCGAGCCCAGTTCCATGCGATAGTGCATGAGCGACGACACGTTCATATCTTCATTGGACGACAAGGCCAGCATTCTCCCTATTCCCACCAGATCTAGGTGACGGTCGGCATGCTCGGATATGGGGTTGCCGTAATAGGTTGCAAGTCCTTCCATTTTGGCCGCTACAATGTTGGACCAGATGGTATCGGCTAGAAGTACTCGAAAACCATTGTCGACCAGCGCGCCGGCAATAGCCCTGGCCACCGGATTGGCGCCTACTATCAGGAAACCTTTTGACTCCGGTTCGGCGACCCCCAGCCAGTGGGCGATGGGACGTGCTGTGGCACTCTGTAACAGGACCGTGGCGATGATGATGAAAAAGGTGAGGGGAACCAGGATATGGGCATCGGGAAAGCCGGCTTTTTCAAGTTGGATGGCAAAAAGGGCTGAGACTGCCGCAGCCACGATGCCTCTTGGCGCCACCCAGGCAAGCAGGTGGCGCTCGGGCCAGGAAAGTTCGGATCCGAGAGCTGATACGACAACGTTCAACGGTCTTGCCAGAAATTGGATAGCCAGGAAGACGAAGAAGACCTGCCAGCCAAGTCCGGTCAACGAGTTGAGATCGATCCTGGCGGCCAGCATAATAAAAAGTAGAGAAATCAAAAGGATACTCAAGCTTTCCTTGAAATTGAGAATCTGGTCGACATCGACATTGCGCATATTGGCCAGCCAGACTCCCATAACCGTTACCGTCAGAAGACCGGACTCTGCCTGCAGGAGGTTGGAGACGGCAAACGTGATAAATACCAAGGCAAGAGAGACAATGCTGTGGAGAAATTCCGGTATCCAATGGTTTCTGAGGAGCAGCCCGAAGACATAGCCGCCGGTCGCACCAATTGCAATCCCGATCCCGACAAGTTCCCCAAAGCTAATAAGTGTATGCCCGAGAGCCAGGCCACCTCGGTCGGATACGATGAACTCATAGACCAAAACCGCAAGGGAGGCACCGATGGGATCAATGACAATGCCTTCCCAGCGGAGGATATTGGAGACTGCAGCCGTCGGTCGGACGGTACGCAACATGGGAACGATTACCGTCGGTCCGGTTACCACGGTCACTGCGCCGAAGAGAAAGGAGACTTCCCAGGAGATCTTGAGTGCGAACCTGGTGGCAATGGCTGTGATGAGCCAGGTAACCAAAAGACCGAAGCTGACCATGTTCCTCACCACCCGCTGTTTCCCAAGTATTTCTTTGTATCTGAGGGTAAGGCTCCCTTCAAAGAGGATAACGGCAACTGAAAGGGATATGAATGGAAAGAGAAGATCTCCCAGGAGCCGGTCCGGGTTGAGCAGCCCCAGAACGGGACCAATCAGTATACCTGAGATAAGCAAAAACAGTATGGGCGGGAGTTTCAGCCGCCAGGCCAGCCATTGACAACTGCTGCAGACTACAAAGAGAGAGGCGAATGTCAGGACGGTTTGTTCAATCACGGATGTTTTCCAAATAAGATGGAGGGTTTTACGTAGCTATTTTCAATACAAAAGTTTTTACAAGATTGCCAAACAAGAGAGGTTGTATGGCTCGTTATTCCTATTTGCTGAGCTGGGGTCAGCCGCAGCATTTCTTAAATTTTTTTCCGCTTCCACAAAGGCACGGGCTGTTCCGGCCCACTTTGGTTAGTCCCTGCTCTTCCTTAAAGGTTTCATTCCCATCGCCGGAGACATACAGCCATTGCCGTTGCTCTTTTACAAAGGAACTTACTTCATGGAGGATGAGGGCCTTGCGCTGGGAGAAAGCATAGGCCTTGAATTCGACAATTCCTTCATCGTCATCGACCTGTCCTTTTTCAGTACGTAATATCTCCAGATTGTACCATTTGGGCAATGTCTCAGGGTCTATGCTAAACGGCCTGGTCGACGGATGCCAGGTCTTCATAAGATAGGCCGTGTCGCCCATGACATAGGCGCTGTAGCGGGAGCGCATCAGGGCCTCGGCAGTATCTGCTCTTCTCCGGCCGGAGAGCAAGGCACCGCAGCATTTTGTATGCGGTTTTTGGGAGCCGCAAGGGCATTTTCCTGAGTCAGCCATATGCCAAACAGTAGGGTATAATGTTTCCTGGATCAATGGGTTCCTTTAATAATTTTTTCGTAACCCTTTTGTCCCTTCAATGCGATAAAAAATTAACGTGGTGCCCGTCGCTTGAATGTTCGATCCAGAACAGATACGTATACTGTTGAAAATTAAGATTGCTTGGACATCCTATAAAAACTTGTACAAGCAACAGGAGCTGGGTACGATGGGAGCACTTGGTATTTTAGTTTCCTTGGTGATATTGAAAATGTCATCTTTCTGATTGTCTGGGAGCATAACAGTTCATGGCCCGCGTATTTGATTTCGATAAACCTGTAGACCGCGCAAACACGTCCAGCCTGAAATGGGAGCGCTATAGGGGGAAGGATATTATTCCATTGTGGGTTGCGGATATGGATTTTGCCTCTCCTCCCGAAGTGATTAAAGCCCTGCATGAACGGATCGGGCACGGAGTTTTCGGGTACACAATCCCTCCTGATACACTGGGAAGAACCATTCAGGCCATGTTGGAAAAGGAGTATGGGTGGCAGATCGCGACTGAATGGCTGGTATGGATTCCCGGTCTTGTCTGCGGGCTGAATGTGACCTGTAGGGCGGTGGGAAAGCCTAAGGACGGAGTCTGTACCTTTACCCCGATCTATCCGCCGTTTTTGACGGCTCCGATACTCTCGGGGCGTTCGCTGGTTACAGCAAATTTACAGTTACGCGGAGATCGTTGGAGTATGGAGCTCGATGAGATGGAACGAGCCATAACTTCCGATACGCGCCTGCTGCTCCTCTGTAATCCTCATAATCCAACAGGCAGGGTCTGGTCGCTCCAGGAACTCGAGGATCTTGCCGCACTGGCAAAGCGCCATGATCTTGTCGTCTGTTCCGATGAGATTCACTCTGGTCTCGTGCTTGATAAAAAATGCCGCCATATCCCGTTTGCGATGCTTTCACCGGAAGTTTCAAAGCGTACAATCACCCTCAATGCGCCCAGCAAGACCTACAACATCCCGGGTTTAGGCTGCTCTTTTGCGGTAATTGCCAACCAGAATCTTCGCCGAGACTTCCAGGAGGCCATGGATGGGATTGTACCCCATGTAAATCTTCTGGGTTTTACGGCTACAGAAGCGGCCTACCAATCTGGGGGAAGGTGGCTTGGCGAGCTGATCTCCTATCTCCGAGGCAACCGAGACCTGGTCCTCAACTCTGTGGCGGATATGCCAGGACTGCTGGCTGCTCCTGTGGAGGCAACCTATCTGGCCTGGATCGATACCAGGCAGGCGGGCATCGAGCAGCCTGGGCGGTTTTTCGAGCAGGCCGGGGTCGGACTTTCTGACGGAGAAGCCTTCGGATTTCCGGGTTTTGTACGACTCAACTTCGGTTGTCGTCGTGCGTTGCTTCAAGAGGCCTTAAAGCGGATGAAAGACGCTGTCATGGAACATTCTTTCTAACTTTATAGAAGACTCCCCAAGAATCTCTCTTCTTATTTTCTGCGATGGTCATCTGCCCAATAGTTGTGCAAAGATAACCGAGGTGAGGAATTGGTTGGCTTGCGGGCCTCTTTTTTCGTCAAAGTCAGACAATCCAAACCACGACCTTTTTGTAATGTTTGCGACAAAAAGAACATTTTTTAAGCATAACCAATAGTTTGAGTGAAAAGGCCATTTTGCAACAGGCTCCCAAGTATTGCCTTTCGCAGGTCTCTCAGGTTTGCAGGTCATCTCAATCCGTGAAATATGCGGGTTTGTGGAATTTCTGATGGTTGTTTATACCTGTTTGCCGGAAAACGAAGCAGATAGTGCAGACGTTTGCATGTCTTGGAAAAGTGTAGGGTAGACACCTTGGCAAAGAGAGGTTCTTTGGCGAGATATGGTGACGGTCGGAAGAAGACTTTATAGCAGCGATCACTTCTTCAAAAGGACAGAAAATACCAACAATGTTCGTTGAAGGCGAGGCGAAATACGTGGACTTGAATGCTTTCGCGGCCTTTTTTTGCCGAAGAATAGGTTTGAATGTGTCCGGTGCGGATAAATCGGTTGCAAAATGACCAAAAAGCGTAAAGAATGATCTCAATGAACCTCTCGGGAGAGGATGATTGTATGGTCCATGAAAATCATTCATGGTACTATTGAATGGAAGTCTCTTCGGGGCTGCACCTGGATTTCCGGTTAATCGATCCGACGGTATCTACGCGTCGCACGGGCAATAGTCACAGACAATTATAGCCAATTGCCTGGATCCTCATATAAGCAGCCGCCTCTGCCGGTTGGAAATCCGGGCTCGATGAAATGGGCACATGTTTTTGAAAAAACTTATACCGGGGGTGAAATGGAGCATAGAAGAATTTACGTTCGTGTACCACTGATGGGAGAGGCGATTCTGACCAGCGGCGGGAGCCCGACTATCAAGGCCAGCACAATCGATATAAGCAAGGGAGGGGTCGCCGTCACCGCCTTTTCAGGAGAAATTTTAGACGATAACTACCTGATTGAGGTCGTCACCGAGTCCAGGGAGAGAATCGAAATCTTGGCTAAGCTTGTTCGGGTCAATAGCTCTGTCGCCGGTTTCCAAACCCTGCAGATTGATGGTAAGAGCCAGGAAATAATCGAAAATCTGGTCTCTGAATATCAAAAAACAACCGATTTCATAAAGCAACTGGATGAATTTAATCTTCTAGAAGTCGTCGATGATAATGGAAACGAGATCGAGGTTACCTTTGAAAAAAAACGAAAAGACGAATAGCTTCATTTTGGGCACCGACCCATGAAGATGGAACAATAACGGAAAGGCCCCTGATTGTTTTGTGGTTGTGACTGCTGGAAACGATCTTGATAAATCGTACAGCAATTCATACCGCACCCCTCGGACGCCTCTCCTTCCATTGCTCGGTTTGCCCTCAGCTGTCCTGGAAATAAGAGGGCAAGGGCTTACATCGGCCAGGGCTTGCCCTTACCGCCAAGGATATGCATATGCATGTGAAAGACTAGCTGGCCGGATTTGGCCCCGTTGTTGAAGACAACCCGATAGTCATCCTCTACGCCATTTTCCTTTGCCAGTTGTGCGCCGATACGGAGGAGTTTCCCGGTAACCTGCTCGTCTGCTTCTGTAATATCGACAGGACGGGGAATATGTTTTTTAGGAATAACAAGGAAGTGGACAGGGGCTTGGGGGGAAATATCCCAGAAAGCCAGCACGTCATCATCCTCATAGAGTTTTTTCGAGGGGATTTCTCCTGCAAGAATTTTACAAAAGATACAGTCGCTCATCTGTTGTTCTCCTTATGGATGTACATTCTGAAACGTTTACTCTCATTTCCGAATCATTACGTGGATTGCCTGCCTGAAAACCCAGCTCAATATCCCATCACGCTCATGGTGTTCCTGCGCTGGCCAGTATGGCTGGACCAGAATATCCAGCCACAACAAACCATGAAAGCTCAATTTTCCGGCATGGCAAAGCCGGTGCCTTTAAAGAGGCTTTCATAGAACAAGATCGCGGCTGAAAGAGTACGCACTGGGCTTATATCAGGAGATATGACGCCGTGCTGCGATTCTCTTTTTAACGTGGAAATATTTTTTTTGCTATCCTCAATTCAAGGTTTTTACGAGATTGTCAAAGGCTGATGACTGTAGCGTCGCAGGACAGATGAATCAATTCTACAGCAGATCCCATTCTGGCGCCATCGATCAAATCATCTTCGGAAATCCTACGGGCCTTGGCACATGGAGTACACGCAAGGATAGGAACCTCATGTGCCTGGAGATAGGTCATAAGGTCATCTGCCACGTCTCCGGTGGCCGCCCTGAGGTGGTCGATCAGTCCTTTTTTGGCCAGGTATACAGCCTCGTCAAGGAGGAAGAGCGTCACGTTTTTCCCCTCTTTATGGGCGACTGTTGCGAGATGAATGGCCCTGGTCGCACGGTTGGGATTGTCGGTCCCGCATGCAATTGTTATGACAACGTTATCCGTCATTTTCTCACCTTTTTATTGGATTTGTTGTTGAATCGATACAACCTGGCTGGCAGGTTTTTCAGCCGTACCCACCTCGGTCGAAGGGAGCGCGAGGTCGCACAAAATTAATTTTGTGTCATAGCATAAAATTGTTGTTTTTGGCAAAGGGTATCATACTTCATTTTGTTCTTTATCCGGTATCTCTTCTTTTACGAGGAGAAAGCGGTTTGCGGTGCACCGAGTTGCGTCCTTTGAGATAATCGAGTTTCCTGCTATATTGGCAGGAGTGGTGAAAGGTCGAGGTCGGTATCTGGTCTGGATGTTCAAATAAAAGGATTGAGTGAGAAGGAAATGGACTACGTCAGTGACGACGAATTGAAAAAAGTGATCAAGGATTTTCTGGAGATGGGGCATGTGGACAACATTATCGCCATGTTTCGGAAGGAATCGCGATACTACGCATGGACGGGTGATATCCTTAACGATGAGAGGTTTAATGTCCGGCTCGGTGTCTCTGTGCTTTTCGAAGAGCTAAGGTCCCTACAGCCGGAGAAACTCGAACTTGCCATCCCTTCACTCGCAGATCTTCTTCAGCAGGAATCGGCCCTGATACGGGGCGAGGCGGTAAGCGTTCTGGGGATTATCGGCACTGACGAGGCCTTGGCGATTGTCCGGCAGATGCGCGATGATTCCAGCCCTCAGGTCAGGGAAATGGTAGAACTGGTTTCGGAGGGTGAAGAAGCATCAGATCTGAACTCCTGAAAATACGCTTTTTCTGCCGAACCGGTAAAGCTGGAGCGGACAGGACAACCACAATGGAATACCAACCCCCGTCACTCACTCGGTATGTTTTAGACCACTGCTCCTATGAAACTTTCAGAGAGAGCTGTCGAAAAAAAAATCCACGCTCTGTAAAAACGTTGATACATCTTCACGAGAGATATCCAGATGGGTAACCAGTCTCGTAGTGGAGCCGGCGCTGATGAGGATGTTTTGGCCTAGGAGATAGTCCGCTAACCGGGCTGCCAGGTCCGGGTCGGTTCGGAAAAAGACCATATTGGTCTGGGAGTCGTGGTATTGGAGGTCGAATTCCGGGAAGCGTTCAAGTCCTGCTGCCAGTCGTGCCGCATTGGTGTGGTCTTCCGCCAGCCTGTCGATATTGTATTCCAGGGCATAGATGCCTGCGGCGGCGAGAATTCCGGCCTGACGCATGCCGCCCCCCACCATCTTGCGCCACTTGCGCGCCTCTTCGATATACGGCCTGGTCCCGCAAAGCAACGAGCCGACCGGAGCACCGAGCCCCTTGGAGAGGCAGAGCGAGACCGAGTCGAAATAGCGGGTGATTTCAGAGGGGGATATTCCAAGTTTGACTGCCGCATTGCATAAGCGGGCCCCGTCGAGATGAAATTGAAGACCTTTTCTTTTTGCAAATTCAGCTGCTTTTTGTATGTAGGCGAGCGGCAGAGTCTTCCCTCCCTGGGTATTCTCCAGACACAGGAGCCTGGTCCTGGCAAAGTGGATGTCGTCGGGTTTTATCTTCTCCTCGACCTTTTCCAGGTCAAGGGTGCCGTCTGGCTCGAATTCGATGGGCTGTGGCTGCACGGAACCCAATACTGCGGCCCCGCCTGCTTCATATTTGTATGTGTGGGCCTGCTGGCCGACGATATATTCGTCGCCGCGACCGCAGTGGGTGATTATGGCAAGAAGGTTGGCCTGGGTTCCGCTGCTGGTGAACAAGGCCGCCTCGAAACCGAGTCGTTCCGCCCCCAGAGCTTCCAGACGATTGACGGTGGGGTCGTCACGATAGACGTCGTCTCCTACCTCAGCTTTCGCCATGGCCTCCCGCATTGCGGATGACGGTCTGGTGACGGTATCACTGCGAAGATCTATGGTCCTCATGGTAGCCCTATTATTTAAATTTTATCTTCCTGACCAAAAGGAATCGATTTTATCGCAATCCAATAATAGGACCCGAAATTCTGACACGTCTCAATTCCGCAAATATCTATTTTAATCAACTTTCCGTGTTGTGATAATATTCTGAAATAATAGGTTATTTGCAGTTTTTTCCCCGTTTGTATTCCGGAGAATCCAGAATCCGGGAGCCTGAATTCAGAAGAAAATCAAACAAAGACAACCTCTCTGGAATCTGACTCTTAACTCCTGAATTCTTGCAGCGAGTATTAAATAACGATTCGTCCGATAGTTGCGATGCAATTACAATCAAATATACTAACGCGGAAAGTTGTGTATTTTAAAATTAAAATTCCAATATAGACTGAAACATACGTGTAATGGAAGACCGGAAACGATAATTTTAAAAATTTCTGACCACCACTGCTGCTCAGCGCACTCTGTTCCATTTCAATTGGCTGAGTTTCGGTGGTAATTGGATAAAAATTTGTGAAAGCGGGCGGATTATGCCAAAACAAAAGAGATGGAAGTTGTTGCACCCGGTTGATTCCCACCGACTCAATGCACATCTTGGACGTATGTATGCCTCGGTTGTTTGAAAAATGTTTTTAAAGGATGTTCCCATGGCTGGATCGAAAAACGATATTCTGGAAAAAACTCGAATAGAAGATGATATCAAGACCGATGAGCCCCCCATGTACAGGGTGGTGTTTCACAATGATGACTATACACCCAAGCTCTTTGTCGTTGAACTGCTTATTCGCCTGTTTCACAAGACTCCGGATGAGGCAACTCAGTTGATGTGGAAGGTCCACAAAGGGGAAAAGGGAGTAGCAGGCATCTACCCTCGGGAGATTGCCGAGTCCAAAGTCGATAGGGGAATTGCGCTGGCCCGTGAACACGGGTTCCCTTTGATGCTCTCCATGGAGCCGGATACCTAAGCCGTGTGAGCGGTCGCGGCTGGTTTCTTTGCAAAGGGCAGTTGCCGGTTTAAGGCGTTGATATTTGATATTTCCATATCGTTGACCCTGTCGATGAGATTCTCGAAAAGAAATTTCAATCGCGGATCGTAAAGTCTGTGCAGGCTGGTATTGGAAATAGCTTCAAAGCCCCGGTAGATTTTATGGGGCGATCCAGCACCGGGGTCAAAGGTGTCGATACCGTTTTCTATGGCCCATTTGATGGGGGCGTAAAAACACATGTTGAAGTGCAGATTCTTGACCGGCTCTTCGCATCCCCAGTAGCGTCCGATCAGATGGTGGTTTTTTATAAGCAACATTGACATGGCGATGGGGAAGGTGGATGAGGGTGTGAACGCAGCTATAATCAACAGACGATGGCGAAAATCCCGAAAAATCCGGGTGAAAAAATCACCGTTGAGAAAGCGGGCGGCCCACATGCCGTAACGTTCGTTGGTCTTAAGATAATAATGGTACATGAGCGGGGCCAGATCAGGAGTGATGGCCTCTCCTGTAAAGGTCCTGATCTCTAAACCTTGCCTTTCCATGCTCCGGCACTCGCGGCGGATATTTCGCCGCTGGGAGGATTTGAAGGTTTGCAGGTACTCTTCAAAGGTTGTGAAATTTCTGTTTCTCCAAAGATATGATTGGTGTTGCCAGCCTATGAAATTATCTAAGGCCAACTTCTCAAACCAGGGTGCGTCGACGAAGTTCAGGTGGAAGCAGGAAAGATGTTCCTGTCTGCAGAAATGATCGATGGCTGCAAGCATGTCATGCATAAGAGCGGAGGCATTCTCGCCTTTGTCCATCAAAAACCGATAACCGACAGACGGTGTCGCCGGACTCATGCCGATCATTTTCGGATAATAGCTTACCCCATATTCCTCAGCCAGTTGTGCCCACCAGTGATCGAAGATGAACTCTCCCTCGCTGTGCGTTTTCAGGTAAAGTGGTGCAGCGGCCACTAGTTTCTCACGGTCCCAAAGGGTCAGATGGTGCGGATGCCATCCATAGCGCGGCGAAATGCTGCCGGAGGCTTCTAGATGGTGCAGCCATCGCCATTCCAGTAAGGGTGTCGGAAGCAAAAGGGCCAGTCTGTCCCATTGTTCGCAATCCACATCTTTAATAGCTGAAAACCAGCGAATTGTATAAGATTCCTTGTTCATCATCTGCCACTGTTCCTGCCTCAAAGTGATATTCCAGGCATGGATTCTTGTTGAAAATTTAAAAGACGGTACCACATCCAATGGACACTTTTCAGGAATTCAAGGCCCCACCAACCATTATCGATTATAATCATGCTTGGTTTCAAGATAAGGGTGATCGGCCCTGTTGTCAGGTGTTTTTCAGGTTTTACGATGGGAAATTCTAAAGGATGTGCCCCTGGACGACAGGGGGTGCTCTTGTCACTCAAAGCCCCTGATTTCCCAATGGAGGGCCTATAATGAGATGGTTTCATGAGTTGGTTTCCGTTTCTCGAGGTTTCTGCAGAAACAGGTATATGTGAAAAAAGATTTTAACAGTCACTTGTTCCTTTCCGGAGAAGCATGTGTTATAGGCTAAATTGATTCAGTTTGGAAATAGAAGGAAAAGCAACGGAAAGCGTTGGCGGATGCTCGGGAAATATTGCAGATTCCGAAGGATTCAGGAAAATCATGCGAAGGATCTCATCGAGCATTCGGCTAAGGCTAAATGCCCAGGATTCGAGAAATTTGTAAAAGGTGTACGCAACCCTGACCCAGCCTTGTTTTGAAAGGATGGAAGCCGCAACATGAAAAAGGAGCGGTAATATCTTAACCTGATTGGGTGAAGGTACCGATAAACCCGAGAGGAATGCGGTTTGCACCGGCATTCCAGGCAGGAGAAATATGCGTATGGATGATCATGTGTTTTGGAAAAAGGTGCCGGGCCCGCCCAAATCGGCACCAAAAACCAGGATGACTGCATTCTATCGAATACTGATGGTTTTGGCGGTTTTCCTCCTCGGCGGATGCAGCCAGATGGTCCTGCTTGATCCGAAGGGGCCGGTCGGCGATGCTGAAAAGTTTCTTATTCTCACGGCATTTGCCCTGATGCTGATTGTCGTCGTTCCGGTCATCATTATGGCCATCTGGTTTCCCAGAAAATTCCGGGCCACCAGAACCGAAGAGACCTATATGCCGAAGTGGTGCCAATCCACCAAGATCGAAGTCGTCATGTGGTTGGTTCCTGCTGTTATTGTTGCCTGCCTGGGGGGCTTGATTTGGAAATATACTCACCAGCTGGATCCCTATAAGCCGCTGAATCCAAATATTAAACCGATCAATATTGAAGTTGTGTCGCTGGATTGGAAATGGCTGTTCATCTATCCGGACCAAAATATCGCCGTTGTCAATCAGCTCGTTTTTCCGGCCAAGGTGCCCTTGAGTTTCAAGATCACCTCGGATACGGTCATGACGTCCTTCTTTATTCCACAACTGGGCAGCCAGATTTACGGAATGGCCGGTATGCAGACGCGGTTGCATCTTCTGGCCGATAGCGAGGGGACCTATGACGGTCACAACCAACAATTCAGCGGCACCGGTTATGCCGATATGAATTTCAAGGCGATTGCCGTTTCACCTGAAAAATTTACGGCATGGGTGCAAAAAGTCGAGAAATCGCCGCAGAAACTGGACCTCACCCGCTATGGAGAGCTTGAAAAACCATCCTCCAATTTCCCTGTGTCGTATTTTTCGTCGGTCGAACCCAACCTGTTTGCAAGTATCATGGGTAAATACAACAAAGGCATGGCCAAAGGCTCCAGCTCCTCAAAGGGGGA
The DNA here is from genome assembly GCA_963822095.1 of uncultured delta proteobacterium. Taxonomy (GTDB): domain Bacteria; phylum Desulfobacterota; class Desulfobulbia; order Desulfobulbales; family Desulfocapsaceae; genus CAWGGS01. Next base: position 55,173 of record CAWGGS010000086.1, on the reverse strand, counting down.
TTCGGATGTTATGCCTATGCATAAAATGAGCACGGAGGGAAATTGATATGTTTGGGAAGTTAACTGTTTCAGTCATCCCCTATCACGATCCTCTTATTATGAATGCCGTGGTCGGTTCAATCGTGGTGGCTCTGGTGATCCTGGCCCTGATCACGTACTACCGCAAGTGGACATACCTCTGGACGGAGTGGTTGACCAGTGTCGACCACAAAAAAATAGGGGTGATGTACATCATCGTAGCACTGGTCATGATGTTGCGGGGGTTCTCGGACGCCATGCTGTTGCGATCCCAGCAGGCCATTGCCCTGGGGGACTCCTACGGCTTTCTTCCTCCTGATCACTTCAATCAGATCTTCAGCGCCCATGGCACTATCATGATCATCTTTGTGGCCATGCCGTTTCTGGTCGGCCTCTTAAACATTGCCATACCACTACAGATAGGGGCGAGGGATGTGGCCTTTCCCTTCCTGAATTCCGTAAGCTTTTGGTTGACGGCTTCAGGCGTCATGCTGATGATGGTTTCCCTCGGGGTGGGGGAATTTTCCAAAGCCGGCTGGTCCGGATATGCACCGCTTACGGAATTGAAATTCAGTCCGGACACCGGAGTCGATTATTGGTTATGGGCTCTGCAGATCGCAGGTATCGGCTCACTGCTGACCAGTATAAACTTTCTCGTCACCATTTTGAAAATGCGCGCTCCGGGCATGACGCTCATGCGGATGCCGATTTTCGTCTGGACCGCCCTGTGCACCACGGTGCTCATGCTGTTTTCCTTTCCGGTTCTAACGGTAGCCCTGGCCCTGGTGACGCTCGACAGGTATCTGGGCATGCACTTTTTCAGCAACGGTTTCGGCGGAAATATGATGATGTACGCCAATCTGTTCTGGATCTGGGGCCATCCCGAAGTCTACATAGTGGTTCTTCCGTCTTTCGGCGTATTTTCGGAAGTTGTTGCCACCTTCTGTAAAAAACGGTTGTTTGGCTACACCTCAATGGTCTACGCCATAATAGCGATCATGATTTTGTCTTTTGCCGTCTGGGTGCACCATTTCTTCACCATGGGCGCAAGTCCCAACGTCAACATCTTTTTTGGGATCACGACGATGATCATTGCAGTTCCCACCGGGGTGAAGATCTTCAACTGGCTTTTCACCATGTACCGCGGCCGCGTTCAGTTAACCACGCCGATGCTCTGGACCCTGGGGTTTATCATCACCTTTGCCATCGGGGGGATGACAGGTGTGTTGATGGCGGCTCCACCCGCCGATTTCGTCCTTCACAACAGCCTGTTTCTTGTTGCACACTTTCATAATGTGCTGATTGCCGGGGCGCTGTTCGGCTATTTTGCCGGATATGCCTATTGGTTTCCCAAGGCCTTCGGTTTTACCTTGAACGAGAAGTGGGGAAAACGCGCCTTCTGGTCCTGGTTGATCGGTTTTTACTTTACTTTTATCCCTCTGTATATACTTGGGTTTATGGGTATGCCCAGGCGGATGGAGCATTATACCAATCCAGCATGGCATCCCTTTCTGCTGGTTGCCGCAGCAGGGACCGCAATCGTGCTCGTAGGCATCATCTGCCAGATAATCCAGTTGATCGTCAGTATCAGGCAGTGTCACATCACCCGCGACGTGACCGGTGACCCCTGGGATGGTCGCACCCTGGAATGGTCAACCTCCTCGCCACCTGCCGACTACAATTTTGCAATAATACCCGAGGTACACGATATTGATGCGTTCATGGAAATGAAGGAAAAAGGTATCGCCTACGAGAAACCAGACCATTACCGTGATATCCATCTGCCCAAAAACACCGCCTGCGGTCTCTTAGCGGGCGCCCTGTCTTTCGTGTTCGGGTTTGCGATGATCTGGTATATCTGGTGGTTGGCAATTTTCTCAGCGCTGGCCATAGTCTGCACCATCGTTTTTCGTGCGTCCGATGATGATATCCACTACACAGTTTCCGCCGCCGAGGTTGAGCGCATGGAAGCTGAGCGCCATAGGAAAATCGCTGGCTGTAAAAGAAGGGTTGACGGCTTGAAAATTAAATATATCTTGAAATATCAAGGAGATATAAAATATGACACCTGAAGCTTCGGGCCTGGATGCCGCAAGACTCCATGCAGGCGAAGAAGAGGATGTGGTTGCAAATCAGGCTCTCGGTTTTTGGCTGTACCTTATGTCCGACCTGGTGCTCTTTTCCGCAATTTTTGCGACCTACGCCGTTTTGGGCCACAATTATGCCGGGGGTCCAACGGGCAAAGAGATCTTTCATTTGCCGTATGCATTCGGTGAAACCATGCTGCTCCTGTTCAGTAGTGCAACGTACGGCATGGTTATGTTGAAAGTACACGAGGGAAAACGGGATCAGGTGCTGACCTGGCTTGCCGTCACCTTTCTGCTGGGCCTGGGGTTCATATGTATGGAGTTTCGTGAATTCCACGCCTTGATCATTGAAGGGAACGGTCCGGACCGTAGTGCCTTTCTTTCGGCGTTTTTTACCCTGGTGGGCACCCATGGTACCCATGTCGCCTGCGGTCTGGTCTGGATGGCAATCATGGTGGGTCAGGTTGTCACCAAGGGTTTGTCCACCCCAGTCCAGTCTCGCCTGATGCGTTTGAGCATGTTTTGGCACTTTCTCGATATCGTCTGGGTGGCTGTGTTCACCATAGTCTATCTTATGGGGGGTATGTAAAATGACGCAAATGAATATCGACAGCACCGGTGCGAGCCGGGGAAGTTATAGATCTTACGGTATCGGTTTTATTCTCTCAATCGTCCTGACCGTTGTGGCCTTTGGGGCGGTCATGAGCGGAGCATTATCCCGCCCGGTCACTTTTGTTGCCATTTTCGGCGCCGCGATCGCCCAGATTTTAGTACATCTGCATTATTTTCTGCACCTTGATACCTCGTCATCGTCGCGATGGAATCTGCTGGCCATGATCTTCACCGTCCTGATTATTTTGCTTTTTGTCGTCGGCACCCTCTGGATCATGTCCAACCTGGATTATCGGATGATGTGAGAAATTGTTTTTTCCTCACCAACTTCATTGTCCTGAAAAATACAATCTCCGGAGAGCCCGGTCGCTGCCTGGCACAAAGTAGCCGGATTTTGTGCCATCTGCGCCGTCGACCCAGTCGGGACTTTCCCTCAGGTATTTTCTAACCAATGCCTTTTGATCGGTCATGGATCCTTTGAAGGTGAGCGATTCCCTGAAAGAATAATGGGTAAAGAGGCGCATGAATTCACCCAGGTAAACATCAGCCACAACTTTATTTCCCCGGATCACCAACATGTTTTCGTCGTTGGTATTGGTGGATGCCTCTGAAAAATTAGCCGATCCGACAATAACCATCGGGGTATCGCCCAGCGGGTCGATAAGCATATACTTTGTGTGGATATAGAGGACATGTGCCTCTGTCACCACTCGATCGATTTCGCGGAGCCAGCGATCAAAGGCATTGAGTTGAATATGATTACCGATGGAGATGGTGACATTCGGATGTTTGCGGATACGATCGATTTCCTTGGCTTGGGCTTTATACTGCCGACCGTTGCCTTTTTTCTCCATCAGGGCGTAGCGGAGGACGTTGTCCGGTTGGTCATATACCGATACGAAACGTTTATTCATCCCGAAAGCGAAGGTGGCGAAAAGCCCCCGTTGCGTCCCTTCGGCAAGGTTAGCATACCAGTCAAGGGCCTCCAGCGAAAGACGTGGAGAAAATACGGCAGAAGCATCTTCAATCCAGGAAACCGGTGGAGCGGCAGTCAGGAGTTCGACCCCCTTGGCCGTCGGCTTTCTCGTAAGATCCTTGTTCAACAATTGCCAATAGCGTTCATACTGTTCAGCTATATGGGGGTCGCGTATGATATGAGCGTTATTGGAATGGCCGAAGATTCCGTTCTGACTTAAATTTGTCGATCCGGTCCACACCTCTTTTGAAACACTCTGCCTGCGCCAGACAAAGAATTTATTGTGGGCGAAGCTGCCGGAGCGGGTTCTGGCCTTGGTCAGGGACTTGATTCCGCTGTCTGCCAGATGTTTTTCGTTGGATTCCCTTTGGGAGTCACCATCATAGAGAACCTTGATCTTGACTCCGCGCTTTTTCGCTGCTTTCAATGCCTGGTAAACTCGGGAATTTTTAAATTCGAAAAAGGCCCCATGCAGTTCGTCCCCGGCATCAGCCTGGCCTATAAATCGCTCCAATCCCTCCAACAATCCCCTCGACAGCCAGTCATAGGCTGCCTGGCCGACTTCATCCGGAGTGGCCTGATGGAATCTCCTGGCATACTCCTGGGAGGCGATCGACCCACGATTAAAGAATACCGCATGCCTACCTTGATCTACCAGTTCGGTGGTCACCTGGAGTGTTACGGATGCCCCCTGAACCAGCGAATGGACCGGAGCACACATGGCAACAATGTGATAGGTGTAGGTCTGGCCGGGAGCTACACTGTAGTCTGCCCATTGGAATGATTGGATGGGGTGCCTAAAAGTGGAGACGGGGACTCCGGGTTCGGGATGTGCAACAACACTTTGAAAGGTTTTCATTCCGGTGAGCCAGATTACTTCCCCGTCGCTATGCCGTTTCCGTTGGATACCAAAACCAAGAATGCCTTGGGTTTTGATGGTTGTTTCAGCAAGATCCCAGCCTAATAGAACAACATGGTTGCCTGCTATGGCAAGGGCGGTCAAACCGTCACGGCTGTCTGTCGCTCGCATAAAAGGTCTCCTTCTGTTGAATTTTAACCCAATATCCCGGGTGGAACCCCTGAGTATTGTGAGAATTCTTATTCTGCATTCGCAGGGCGACCCGGCTTAACAGTGTCTCCTTTTTGGGTTGTTTATAGCCCCCATAATTCAATTATCTGGGTTGCACGTATAGGTAGGAATTTCACTAGATCCTTTAATAATAAAGTGATTGACTGGATTCGGCAAGCATAATATGGTTAGGAATATATTTGATCTGTCGTTATTTTCACAGGTCATTGTGGCAAATAATTTTAAAAAATCATGACTGCCATATCCCTTTCTTATTGGGGGGCAGTTACCTGCTGGAGTCTATTGAATTTCATCTCACAGACCGTTCATTCTCGCAAAAGAAATCACAGCAAGTTAAAACTGTTGAGAGTCTTTTCTTGCGTTAGGCTCGTGGGATAGGGAAAGAAATCTTCTCAATTCCTTTAAACAAAATCAACACTCAACTATTGACAACAACTTTTCCTCCCGACGTATCCCATAATTAGGTCAGTTTGTGGAACTCTTAGGAAAATCAATAGGAAATATGGCTCTTCCGAATTGAGCGTACCCTTCTATAGCGCGGGAGGGAAAATTTATAGCTGGAGGTCGCATCGCGGAGGCCCGCCTGGGACTCACAAAGGCCCGCAGGGTTGCGGACAGGACATCCGCAACTGACAGCAGGCCAGGGACGGCCTGTCTCTGTCAGTCGTGATGTACAGGCGATAAGGCCGGAGAGCAGTGTCTGGAAGCGATGAATTTCACCATCTCACTAATTTCAGCCTTTTAAAAGTAGGATTAATCCGGATGAGCCGAAAATATAATAAGGACAGACTGATAAAAAATTATCTCAAAAGGAGGGAGATGCCCATGGGATATATCACTTTCCTGCAATGATGTACCAGTGTGACCACTGGAGATTTATGTGGCTGTCCAAAAAGGTGCCAAGGGGGGTGACTCGTTTCTTCATAATTTCTTCAAATTTCTTTCATTTTTCATACACTATTTTCCACTATCCTCCAATTCACAAGAGAGCGGGTTAAAGGACTTAAGAAGACAAGAAGTTAAGATTTCTCCCCGATTCGATGATCGTGAGAATCCGGCTAAACCCAGGAGGATAGCATGATAAATCAAACAGAAAGAGCAGCTGAAACGAGTGCCGGGAATTGCAGGTGGCGAAGTCGGAATACCCGGCGATTCCTGACGATCCTGTCGCTTCTCTCTATCACAATAGCTTCCCCGGTCGGGGTCTTTGGTGAAGCGAGTCAGCCGATTGTTGATACGGGTCAGAAGCAGTGCTACGATAACTCTACAACAATCTCCTGCCCCAAAGAGGGTGAACCGTTTTATGGGCAGGACGGCAATTATATCGGCAACCTTCAGGTCTATCGTGATAACGGGGATGGAACTGTAACCGACATGGTTACCGGCCTTATGTGGTCCCAGGGGGTTGACCCAGATAAATCGAGTCTCGAGGAAGCGCAAGAGACGGCTAAAGAAATGTCACTTGGGGAATATAACGACTGGCGGGTACCCAACATCAAGGAATTGTATTCTCTTATGAACTACAATGGTCGTACAGGCACCCGGGATTTGACCGGGAGTGATGGGGTTCCATCGGATGCCGTTCCCTACATCAATACCGACTATTTTGACTTTCGATACGGACTCGTGAGTAAAGGGGAGCGATTTATGGATGCCCAGTGGCTTTCCGCAACCCGATATGTCAGCACCACCATGAATGGGAATCCAACGCTATTCGGTGTCAATTTTGCCGATGGCAGGATCAAGGGCTACCCAAACGGTGTATCGCGTGGCCCCAGGGGTGAGAAGAAATACTACGTCCGGTATGTCCGCGGCCCTCATTATGGAACCAATCATTTCATCGATAACAATGACGGCACCATAACCGATGAAGCAACAGGCATGACGTGGATGCAGAGTGATTCGGGGTAGGCAATGAGCTGGGAGGAAGCTCTCAGCTATGCAGAAAACTATAAGTATGCCGGGTATAGCGACTGGCGTCTGCCCGATGCCAAAGAACTGCAGTATCTGGTCGATTACAGCCGTTCCCCCGATACCACAGACTCGGCCGCCATTGCCCCGATTTTCCAGTCAACAGCCATAATCAACGAGGCCGGGGAAAAAGACTATCCCTATTACTGGACCTCAACCACCCACCTGGATGGTCCGAGAATGTCGGCCGTCTATGTCTGTTTCGGCAGGGCAATAGGATCAATGCACGGCAGGATTATGGATGTCCACGGTGCGGGCGCCCAGCGCAGCGATCCCAAGGTCGGCACTCCCGGTCTGAGCAATGCTCCCCAGGGAGACGCCCTTCGGATTAATAATTTTGTCCGGCTGGTGCGCGGCGGTCATGTGTCCAAAGCCTCGGGAACCCCACAGCAAAATCCGGATACCTATCCCGGCAAGGTGCGGTATACTAAAGATACGGGGCAACAGGGTCAAGGAAACATGCGGATGATGCAGAGACCTTCATCTGGCGGAGAAAGGCAGCCCATGGCACGCAGGGGGTACGGAGCCCATCAAGGACATTCGGGGATCCGACCGACCCGCGACAGTAATGGGTCCCGTTTTATAGCTCGATTCGACAGGAATGGAGACAACATGGTTTCGCGTTCGGAATTCGATGGTCCCCGGGATCAATTTTCCCGATTTGATAAAAATAATGACGGATTTATTACCGCAGACGAGGCTCCACATAGGCCTCCCCTACGACGGAATTGGTAAGGGAGAATTTCAAATCTGATTACCGCTAATGTTCAGCTGCTGATTCAGGGAGTGTATTGCAAGAAAACTATCTTGTTATGTGTTTTTTTTGAACTTTTTCATTTCGTTTTTATGGTAAAGATCAAAGAAGATAACGCTATTGTCTGGAATTGTTATGCAATCATCGCATTCCTTTTCCATCCGACGGTTTTCTTTTCTACATAATTTGCACCAATAGTAAATAACCCGGTATTCGCGTCTACCAACATATTTTTTGTACCGTCCCTGATAGATCCCATGCATTTTGCCATCTGCATCTTCCGGCTCTTCGATCAGTCGTTCCACAACCTGTCGAATACGTTTGTACCCAGGAGGGTCAGAGTGTCTCACTTTTTCCAGTTTTTTTGAAAAAAGCTCGGTGGGTAGATACTGGTTGTGACCGTTCATTTACTCATACTCCTTAACAAGCTCGTGTCCTGTAAAGCCTCATCTGTGCTATCTCGCCTATCCTTTTGGCTTCCCCGGTCAGTGGTTACAACCAGTGCCTTCTCCTGAAAAACCTTAGCATTGCCAAGAATACGGTAAGGAAAACACCCCACATGATAAAATAACTGTAGCGGTAATGCAGTTCCGGAAGATATTCGAAGTTGGTACCGTAGATTCCGGCGATAAAAGTAAGCGGAATAAAAATAGCTGAAAATATAGTCAGAACTTTCATTATTTCATTGAGCCGGTTATTCACTCCGGTGTTGTAAATATTGAGGTGATCGGAGAGCATTTCCCGGTAGGTGTCTATGACTTCCACCGCTTGGCTGGCGAGATCCAGAAGATCCTTCAAAAAGGGGGTGGTTTCGTCCTTGATCAGATTCGAATCAAGCCTGGAAAGATGCAGCATGAATTCCCTGGCCGGCCGAACAGACTTTCGCAAGTAGTTCATTTCTCGTTTGTAATTGTTAATACGGGTAAGGACATCCTGGCTCGGGTTATCGAGTATTTCGTCCTCAATCTCTTCGATCTGTTCACCTAGCCGTTCGATGATGAAAATATAGTTATCGACGATGGTGTCCAGCAGAGCATATGTCAAATAATCTATTCCCACCTTACGGATTCGTCCTTTATGCTTTCTGATCCGGTCCCGAACGGGCTCGAAAACATCGCCTGGCTGTTCCTGGAAGGTAAGGACAAAACTCTTGCCGAGGATCATGCTCAATTGTTCGCTTTTGATGAACCCCGCAGCCTCATCATAGCGCATCATTTTGACAACAAAAAACAAATAGTCGTCGTACTCTTCCATTTTTGGCCGTTGGCCGGTGTTGACGATATCGTCCAGCACAAGTGCATGCAACCCAAAACCTTCGCCTACCTGCTTGATCAGCTCTGTGTCTTGCAGTCCGTTTATGTTGATCCAAGTAACGGTCTCTGTTTCCTTATATGGTATACCGTCTTTAATGTCCTGCAATTCCTGCTCGCTCAAGTTGTCACGGTCATAATCGATCACACGAAGGGTTGTTTCTTGAACCTTTTGTTCACCGATAAAAATGAGTTCACCAGGTGCCTTCCCGAGTGCCGCGTCTTTATTTTTTAGAAATCTTGCCATACAATCCTCTCATGGAAAATGATTGTGTTGTGTGATTATCTTTTGTCATCATGAGCTTATGTATAACAACAAACTCAACTGCTTGGACTGTCCGTGTCTGATGGAGAATTTCGTTCGGCCGGCTTCTCTTTCAAAGTATCGACTTGAAGGCCGATCGCTCTTGCGCGTTTTTCCCATTGCCGTCGAGCCAGAGCCTGCATGTCTTCTACCTTGTCCATCTCGTCCACAATTTCCATGCCCAACAGAGTCTCCACGACATCCTCGAGGGTCACAATGCCTGTAGTCCCACCGTATTCATCAACAACCAGAGCAATGTGTTGCCGATGATCGAGGAAAAATTCCAGCAGACCTGATAGCGGGATCTCACCGGCAACGGTCATTAAGTCCCGCCTCAGGGTCACAAGTTTGACCTCTTTTTGACCATGGGCTTTTGATATCAGCATGTCGGTTTTCAGGACAAAACCCGTAATATCATCAAGGCCCTCTCGATACAGCGGCAGGCGCGAGAATGAGGTGTGCGACTTGAGGTTCAGTGCTTCAGTAACTGTCATATCCTGCTGGAACGCAACAATTACTGTTCTTGGTGTCATAATATCCTTTGCCTTTATTGATTCAAATCGGAAGAGATTACGGATGATCCCTGATTCACGTTCTCGTATCTGCCCGGCTTGTTCTCCGACCATTGCCATAGCGACAAATTCCTTCCGGCTAAAAGCATGGAGTCCCCTCCGTTGGGCAATCAATCTGGTTAATCTTTCCGAAATCCAGATCAGAGGAAAAAGGATGAGGACCAGACTGCGTACAAAGATCGCGGTAATCCCCACCAGCTTTCGCCAGAACACGGCACCTAACGTTTTGGGAATAATTTCGGAAAGGAACAGGATCATCAAGGTCATGATTGCCGAAAATAGCCCGAACCAGGTGCTACCGAATATGATCGTGGCTTTGGCCCCGGAACCAATCGCACCGATCGTATGGGCGATAGTGTTCAACGTCAGTATAGCCGCAAGCGATTGATCCAGGTTCTCCTGCTTCAATCGTTTCCAAAGCGCCGCAAGTTTCGGTCTCTCCTGTCGCAATCCTGCAATATAAGAAGGTGTAATGCTTAAAAGAACTGCTTCTGCAATAGAACAGAGGAAGGAGAAAACCAGCGCCATCAGTACGTATGCTCCCAACAGCACAACATCGGTTTGTGTATATTCAGTAACTGCAACCTGCGGATTCACCGTACCGAAAGCGAATGCCACACTGGCCGTAATTAAAAGCAGTACGAAGACGACTGACAAACAGAAGCACTTATGTGTTGATTTTATCATTGCAATCCTTAGGGTTATCGGCAAATAAGAAAATACAAATTGAGGGTATCTTTAAAAGACTTTTTATATCTTTCTTCCCATCCTTATTGCAGAGTAATTATTCTTAGAATATCTGCGGAGCGCACCTTCCACTTCACAACATAATAGGGATATTCGGGAACTACCACTCGTTTCACTCTGGCCATGATGTACTCTACTCCTAATGAGTGTTCATTTGCATCGATAAAACAGTATTGTGCCCCAGAATTACAAAGGAAAACCTGATGTTGAGCTCCTTTGATACTATCAAACCACAAATTTTTCTGTACAGTCAACCGTTTTAAAAATATAGTTTAGTGTTCACGCATTGAGATCAACTCTCTGCATTGGGTATGTCGTCGTTTTCCGATATACCTGACAGGCAATGACGGATATGGAAAAACTGTTTCAGAAAATTTCAGTCTTAACCTCTGTGGAGAGAGTCTTCCTTTTCTCTGAATATGGCGAGGTTCTCTTTCAGTCTGACCAAGGCACACACTTGTCTTCAGCCAATTGTTTTTATACAATAAAAAAAGCAATCAGCTTTATCAATGGCGCAAAAATTTCACGGTTTATTTTTGAAAATGGTGGCTTCTATTTTTTTAAAACGAGCCTTGGGTATTTGCTAATCTGTGTGGGACCAGCCGTTTCCGAAAACCGGCTTTTGGATGGCTGTAGAAAGGTCCGTATGCAGCTTGAGGATCCGGAAAGCAGAAAGAGGGTCCTGTTAAGGGCTTTAACAGAGTCACATCAGATGTTGAAACCGCAGATAGTAAAGACTCTGGTCTCGTATATCGATATCGAGGTAGTTGAAGACCTGCTGAGTCTTTTAGAAAAACAGATACGGCTCAATGAAGAAAGGGATGATCGTCTTATTCTTTATATATGTCGAGCCTTGGGCTATTTCCCTTCTGAAAAAGCGCTTCCGCTCCTCAATGATATACAGGTCAATAGGGGCTATCTCAAAGAGGAGATCCTCTCTGCAGTTGAAATGGCTATCCGGCAGATTGAGACAGACCTTTCGAACGAGGACAACGCTTCCAAAAGAGAGGAGATAGCGAGACCGGTTCCATTTTTTCAGGAAGAGCCCGAACAGGAGGTCGCGGAAAACACATCTGTTGAAAATACAAATGCAATCACGGATCTTGTTGAGGAGCAAAAAGTTCGTGAATGTCTGGTCCGAGGGGAGAGAGAAAAGGCAAAAGTGCTGCTGAAGGAGTTAATCACTGCAACGGCACAGATTAAGAGGTTCTCCGATGCGGAAAAGCTGCGAGACTGGTTCATGGAGATAGATCCCATGGCTCTAAGCGATAGTATAAGGACTGCGGAGATAATAGAACATGAGAAGACTGCTGCCATAGATAAAGAATTTCTTGCCATTTGGACGGCTCTGTCGGAAGCGCTTGATCTCGATGAATTTGCAACGCTTTATCATGCCCTGGAGCATAAAAAATTTGCCAATGGGGAAATTTTCGTTGAACAGAGTTCCCCGCAATCGGCTCTCTATTTTATCAACAGCGGCAGAGTTGAGCTCTTCTTTCAGGAAAACGGCAAAGATATTCGGGTCAAGGTCCTCGGCCAAGGAGAAATTCTCGGTGCAGGTACGTTCTTCGAATCATCTGTCTGGACCGTCACAGCTCGGAGTCTTGGAGCGGAGATTTCCCGTCTACGGTTTGATAAGTTGCAACAATTCCAGGATAATTTTCCATCATTAGAGTCGAAGCTGAATGACTTTTGCATCAGGTTCAAAATCTCCCACGAACCCTTTAGAAGGATGGGCAGAGATCGCAGGATATTTAATCGGGAACGTATCCATGGCCGGGTTGCAACTGTACTTCTTGATAGGGAAGGAAAGGAAACAGGGGTTGGGGCAAAAGGGGAGCTTTTCGATATTTCAGCTGGTGGGATATCATTTTTCCTGCGCATTTCCCAGAAAAAAAATGTCCGCCTTCTTTTTGGCAGGAAAATTCGGTTGGTGCTGGCATCGATGATTGCCAAGTCTCTTAACCTGACCGGTACCATACTGGCCATTAAAAGTCAGCCTGTGGTCGGTAATGAATATTCGGTACATGTGCGATTTGACAAGGTATTGGAGCCGGACGTGTTGAGGAGTTTGATTGATGCGGGGAAGGAGTAATAAGCAATAACGATGAGTTGGATAATTCTTGCTTACCCATCCAGATTTTTCTGTCTCTTCTCAAAATCTCCCAGATAATGGCAGCAGCTCACTGCGGAACTTGGCAATTCCTCCTGCCTGTCCGATTTTCGGATGAACCACAACCAGTGGACAGCTAGCCTGGATATTTCAAGAGTCGAGGCGGTTGCAAGCCTTGGAGACGTGCGGTTCACTCTACTGAAGTATGTGAACCGCACAAGCGACGCGGGATAGCGGATCGGATCGACTCTCCCGAAGGGTGGAAAAATTTATGGTTGACTGTTTTTGTTCAGGTACAAATTGTACTCGGTGCATGCTTGAATTTTATGAGGTTAACTCTTTATATCCACAGAATACATTCAATTCCGAGAAAATTTTTCATGAAATGTTCAGGCTAGTCCGGCAACCGAAAGAAGTGCCGCCGGAAGTCCGAGGCTGTATCTTACAATGGCCAGACCTGCCGCTGCCAGCAGCCCGGTAGTTATCAGGAGTAAAGGCGTATCTTCGTTTCTTTTTGTTCTGCAGTTCCCCTTTGGCCCAAGATCTGTTGGGGCTTCTCCAAAGGGGAGGGGGGGGATTTTTTTTCACCTATGACACCATCTCCCACAGCAGGCAGATATCAACATCGAAGATGTCGCTGCGTCTTGGTTTGAGCAAAAGGGTTGTCACCTCGTAGTTTTCTATATCGTACTTTTGAGCAATGCGACCGGCCTTCTCCTCCAATTCACCAGAAATCGCCTCGAGTTCCTGTTGAAGCTTAAGGACATTTTCTTCGGCCTGTTTTACCTGCCCCTTCTCCCTGGCTAGCCGTCCTGCGTTCTTGATTCCGGTTGAGGCCCTAGAAATTGTAGAGACGGAAATGCTTTTTCTGCCGAAAATGGCACCCATGATTGCGGTACCGAAAGACAGGATCGTATCGGTCGTTTTTGCGACGACATCAGCTTTTTCCTTTTCCACCTTGGACAGGGCAGTCTCGATCTTTTTTTCTATGCCGAGTTGAAGGCGCCTGTATTGGTCTTCAAGGCGGACGACCTCCTCGTCTTTTTTCTCCCGTAATGAATCAGCCAGTCTTACCGTGAAGTCGGCTTGACTCTCTCCGGGGCGCGATTCAAGGTTGCAGTCTTCGGCGCGGAAAAGTTCCAGACGTTTATTCTGGTAGAGATAATCCGTAAAGGACCTGGAAAATTGGTTGAGAGTCGTATTTTTCGTAAATGCGGGTGTGAGCGGATAATAACTGCTGTTGTCAGGCGGGCTAGGGGTAAGATCGTTTTCGGTTATAGAAATTTCCTCTGCATCCTGCCAACGAGGTTCGACAAAAGTCTCGTCGAGATAGATCCTGAGAGCAACATGGGTGATCTCGTCGATATTTTTTTTAGCATTATAAAAGCGAACATTGGCCCGAGCCGCTAACCACGGCTCAAAAACGAACTCGTCTTTTTCCACGGGATGGAGATAATACCGTTGTTTGACCGTATCGGCAATAAGGGGTGGATTGTCCTGAATGGAGGCTGTATCGGTTCCAGTTGTTGTGGCCGTTTGGTCAACGATGACCTCTGCCTGGGTTGAGCTTTTTCTTTCTTCCATGAGTTTTTCGATATCGGGAAGTGAGATTGGCCCCTTGAGATAAGACATGACCCAGCGGGTCTCGAAGAGAAGAGGTTCATCGAGATGGGCTGAACGAAGAAGGAATTGTCTGCCCTTCATATCACTGAGTAATTTCCTTAACGTCTTTTTATCCAGCTTCCCGCCGCTGGAACCGGCGATGCCGTCTACGACGCGGTCCTGATCCTGTGTGGTTTGCAGTCTACCGACAAACCAGCTCCCGATGTTGGAAAGACCCTTGTAGTCGAGATCGACCGGATTCTGTGTGGCCAGAACCACGCCGATACCGTAGGCTCGAGCCTGTTTTAAAAGCAGCAGCATGGGTCTTTTGGACGGTGGGTTGGCTGTTGGCGGAAAATATCCGAAGATCTCGTCCATGTAGAGCAAAGCCTTGAGCGATGATGTGCCCTGCTGTCTTCTCATCCAGTCAATAATTCGGTTCAACAGAATGGTGACGAAAAACATGCGCTCCGACTCGCTCAGATGAGCGATGGAGAAAATGGCGGTATTCGGCTTGCCGTTTTCATCATAGAGAATGGATTGAATATTGAGGGGCTCCCCTTGCATCCAACTGCCAAAAGAGGGACTGGCAATGATAAGGTTAAGTTTCATGGCCAGATCCATGCGGTCTGGTTGAGGGTAGAAGGTGTTGAGACCGAAGACGCCGACCTTTTTAAAAGGAGGATTTACAATATTGCCGATCAGTGTTTCCATATCAAGATCTTCACCCTTTCTCCAGGAGTGAAGAAAGATCGAACTCATCAAAACGTATTCGCGACTCTTACCGGATTCAGCTTTGATATCAACCAGCGACAACAGCCCTGTGACCAGTGAATTGACCAGTCCGTTCAGGGTATCACCGTCTGAGAGGACATCGACAGGAGGAGCACCGAAGTTGCCGAGAACCGATACCGGAATGCCTGCGCTGCTGCCGGGAGTATAGATGGTAAATGATGTTTTCCGCCGCATCGCGGCAATACGCCCAGTCCCCTGTTCCCACCTCTGTAATCCGGCTTTCCATGTCCTGGCCTGATCATCGGCATACTGTTCGATGGTCTTTCCCTTCTTGGCCGCCTCAGCCGGATCGATCCATGGCTGGAGACTCTCACCTGAGAGGTCTGGAAAACTGAGAAGCAGATTACCCATGTCCCCTTTAGGGTCGATTATGATGGAGGGGATATTGTCCATGATGGCCTCTTCTATCAGACTGATTCCAAGACCTGTCTTACCGCTGCCCGTCATCCCGATTATCGCCGCATGGGTGGTGAGATCTCTACTCTTATATAAAAACGGCAGTATTTCCTGGCTGGTGCCATTGAAGTCCATTTCTCGCCCAAGATAGAAAAAGCCGAGTTGTTCATAGGGATAATTGTTCTCCATGGATTCTCCTCTTATCTGCCTGGAAATATTTTTTGGTTCCGGGCAACCGATGCACGGGACTTGACGACATCTTACCCTGCGAGATGATCCGATGTCGTAGTCGTTACAGCAGGGCGATAGTTTTATCGTGACAATAGCGCTTAAATGGATGCTCTACTACAAAGTAGAGCAATGGAATCAGTTCAAGATCGGTTTTATTATCTTATTTGTGTAAGTTTCTTAAAATCCAGAAAGGGGTTTATGCCATCTGTATTGTAACGCAGGGAAAAGGTAAATAGTACTTTTTAAGATATGATATCCTCTTTAGCCCAGGAAAAAAAAGGATCAAATTCTCGAATGTCTTTTTTAGGCCAATATTTCATAATCACTCGTTTTCATCATATAAGTCAATATCTGGATAAAACTTCTTAGCACAATCTGGACAAATGCCGTGGCTGAAGTCAGCATCTGAATGAGTTTGAATATAGGATTCAAGCTGATTCCAATAGCCATTATCGTCACGAATCTTTTTGCATGATGAGCAAATAGGGAGAAAGCCACTCAGAGTCTTAACTTTGTGCAGTGCTTCTTCTAGCTCAACAATCAGATTATCTTTTTCAATCTGAGCGCGTATTCGATTTTCCATTTCGATTGTGATTTCTTCATGGCTCTTTTGGATTTCCTCTTTCTGCATCCGCAGACGTCGCCTGGCATTTGAGACAAAGCCACCGAAAAAGGCAAACCATGAAAGCAAAATTGCGAACAGGGCGAAAAGAAATACCTCATAATTGATTTTGAATCCCTGGCGATTTTGGAAGTACTCCAATCCTAGAACTGCCGCGTAAAGTCCCAGCACGCAGGCTGTTACACCAAAATACTGTCGTCGCGTCAGTCGCAGCATACCAAAGCAAAAGGCGGGCAGGTAAAACATCAATACAAGCGGACGTGCCGCTGGCAAAGAGTACAGGGCAACCATGCCCCATAGGGCGGAAAAGACAATCTGTTCTTTAGTCAATGATGGATCTGAAAAGCGCAAGTTCGCATTTGTGTAAAACAGAACGAAGAAGAGGCCGTTGCCCAACAGAGCAACCCCTATAAACGTCGCCCATTGCCTGCCACTCATTTCCCCAAGCCCAAGGTGTGTAACGAGAACTGTTGCCAGGGTCACTAATGCGTATGTGGCCATAGCCATCCAGAAACGTTGCAAACGCAGCCGTTGTATGGTCCGAAGATCCTTGTTTACCAAGATGATATTCTCATTTGCCGTGTTCGACCTCTGGGTCAATTCTCAAACGACGCATTAGATATTTTTTCTTCACCAAGAATAAGGATTGGGTTTTTTCCCTTTCAGGTGTGAAGCAGCAGCAAAACACCTGTCAGGTGTAAAAATTTAGTATACAATGATTTCATGTTTTCCACATTCTTGTTTCGTCAAAGACTGAACAAATAAGGTTAGCAATACGGCCAACACCTCAAAATCGATGAATTGATTCGCGTTGAGATCGAATGAGAGTGGTGCTCTAGCAGGAAATTCATCATCTCGGTCATAGAAAATAAGCTGAAAAAAATCTGCGGAAGCAAATCAAAAACTGGACCTCGACTTCTCCGACATCGTTTAGCGCAAGATCAAGATGCCTCGCAGAAATGGCAATATCTCTATTTCGAAGGCGCTTGATAAGGTTTTCATAAATCCCCCGTGACCTTCAATAGGTGCGCTTTATCCCACTATATGATCGTGTTCCTTCGTATGGTTTATATCATGTATGGTCTGTAGAATGTAGAGTTCAGCAGATCTGCGTTGCAGGATCCGCTGGAACGACTGGTCCGCCGATTTTTATTATTTTTCGCACTGGATCGACAAAAGATTACCATTTGTTTCGAATGTTGCAGCCAAGCCGATTTGTTTGAAAGTTTCTTTGTGGTCGGCCACAGTTCTAGAAATTATCTTTCCGCTGTCGTCCAACATTTGAATGTACTTGTCAGCTAAACGATTATTTTTTACCAAGGTCGTAAAATAGATTTTGCCGTTCTCTGATATGATGTTTCTCAACTGTCCCAATATGATATTTGTTTCATCAAGACAGTGCAGCAAATTCTCGGAAACGATTGTTGCGAATGCATTTCTTTGAAAGGGTAGGTTAAGAGCATTACAATGAAGAAAAACCAGATTTCCCGGTATCGTGCCGTTTTGTTTTATTAACCTTGCTTTAGCCATTCTAAGCATTTTCAGAGACTGATCTGCTAAAATCACTAGTCGTTCAGTGTATTGGCTATATGCTTTTGCGGTAAAGGCAAGGGAACCGCAGCCCAGGTCCAAAACATTTCCATCGGGTGAAGACCGAAGTGCATCAGTTGCAATTTGGAGGAAAATTTTGACAGAATATCCCCAAATAAGACGATTGTAGATCGGATTGCACGCGACCAAGTCGTATAAAAAACCGAACTGAGTATCATACTCATTGCCAAATTTATTATCGGGGAGGACAGAGTAGATCCCGGGTTCAACTGATCGGAGGATAGTGTTTTCCAGCAGCAGGGCCAGTAAGTCCTTTTCATTAAATGTTGGCATGTCATTTTTATCTATATTTTCCAGCGAATGTACCAGCTGAGAGGTTGGGACCCCTTGCAAATTACGGGAATGGACAAAGCTACTTTCACAAATTTTTTTAAAAAAACCAATTGCTTCTTCCGCTGCTTTTCAAGCGGTTCGTTAGATTGCTCTTTATGCATTTCTTATCTATATGCTCTATGTCTCTATTGTCTCATATGTCATTAATCCAGAAAATGCACAAATTCGAAAATTTACTGCGGGCTGATGCTGGGTTTTTGAATTTTGTCTCGTCATTCTCGAGCGATTCCATCACAGAAGCGGACCCAGCATCGCGAGGGTATTGTTCCAAAGCCGGGTGGTTAAAGACCATGACTCTACCATCTCTTGGGTAACCGGGGTCGATTTGGAAATGTACTCCTGTTGCCGAGCTCGAACATCGGTAGTCAGGTCTGGATCGTAAAATAGAATATTATTTTCGTAATTTAACTCAAAGCTGCGTCGGTCCATATTCGCGGAACCAATCAACGTAATCTCGTTGTCCATCGTAAGTGACTTCGTATGCAACAATCCACCGACGTATTCAAAGATTTCAACACCCGCCTCCAGCAGATCGCTGTAGTAACTACGGCTGGCAGCACCAACAATCCACGAATCGTTATTTGCCGGAAAGATGATGGTCGTTTTAACACCGCGCCAAGCCGCTGCACAAAGCGCATTTTGCATGGACTCGTCTGGTACATAGTACGGTGTGGATATTACAAGTTCATCGCGGGCAGCATGAAACAGCGACTCAAATATCTCCGGCATGGCCGAGTACCGCACTGTGGGTCCGGTGCCGATGACTTGGGCTGGAAAACCGGTCTGAGGCGCGCTGATCGGCAAGTCCAGTAGTGGATTGATGTTCTCGTCGGCGTAACTCATCCAGTCGCTGGCAAACAGATACTGATTCTGTCGGACGATGGGTCCTTCAAAGCGTATCACGGCATCCACCCACGGCGCGAATTTTGTCTTGACCAGGAACTCCGGGTCAGCGCAGTTCTGGCTGCCGCAATACGTGATCAACCCATCGATCACCAGAATTTTGCGATGATTACGCAAATCAATACGCCCAAGCAGAGCCCGCAGCAGTGGATTTTTGATGGGTAATGCTCGGGCGAGGTGAACGCCGGCCTTCCGCATTTCCTTCCAGTGCTGCGAGTGAATCATCGTTCGCGAACCCAGGTCATCGGCCATGGCACGGCATTTAACGCCCCGGGAGGCGGCACGCTTAAGGGCTTCTACCATCTTCCTGCCATTGTTGTCGGGAAGCCAGATATAAAAGAGCAGGTGCACATGGTCTAAAGCCGCATCTATGTCTGCCACCATCGAGTCGATGGTAGCGTTGGAGTCGGCCATCAAACGTGCCAAATTGCCTCCGATCGCGTCAAACCCATTAATCGATTTGCCGCTGCGAAATAAATGCTGGTATCGTTCGGGGACGTGGCCGTGGACGTTTTTCTCGTCACCCGGGCTGACTACCGGCACGGAGGGCATTCTCCGGATTACCTCCTTCATTCGTGCAATGCGGCGGTGGCCAATGTTGGTCTCACCCAGCAGGAGATAAACCAGCATCCCAATGATTGGCAAGGCGCTGATTACCACCACCCACGCAATGCGCGAGGCCGGATCGCGATGAGGACGTGTCATTATGCGAACGATCAGTGCTAGCTCGAGCACCACATGGACCAGTACGCCAATTAATGCTGTGTTCACTGTTCTCCGTCACCATAAGAATGCAAGCGCACGCTTGCCCAGGATATAGTCATCAAATATCACATTAGCGGCTTTTCCGGCCATCCCAAGACAAACATGAAGTGGCAACAGATGCTCTTCGCGAGGATGACAATAGCGTGCGGAAGGTGCTTTTGGCCAATCGACCAGGTATCGTTCCCTCTCAGTCTGTGATATTGGGCCTGTACAGACATCGATCAACCAATTTTGAAAGTCATCATTGGCTGGATCAGGTGCATTTGAACCATCCCAAGCAAATGCCGGCATGTTATGAAATGAAAATCCAGATCCAATCACCAGGATATTTTCATGCATTAATTCGCGTAAACCTTTGCCAATCGCAAGATGCGCACTCGGATCCAGACCATGTAATAAAGAAAGTTGAAGCAACGGAATATCGGCTTGAGGGTACATCAGTTTCAGCGGGATAAATACACCATGGTCAAATCCCCGCTGAGGATCAATACGTGTTGGTATATTACTTTTGTTTAATAATTCAGTGATTCTCTTTGCCAGATCTGGACTTCCAGGGGCTGGATAATTTATGTTATAGGCTTCATCGGGGAAGCCATAATAATCATAGAACAGTGTTGGAGTTTTTGCGCCTAATAGAGTCCAGACGCGCTCTTCCCAATGAGCGCTGATGACCAGAATAGCTGCTGGTTTTTTGAGCTGAGATGGAAGCTTTCGCATGAATTCCACCATCGCTTTGTGGCTATCGTCACCAAGAATTGGCAAGGGACCTCCACCATGGGAAAAGTATACAATTTGGGCCTTATATTGAGAATTATTTTGATTCGGCATAGAGATCCTTCCCGTGGATATTTTCTAAGAGTTGCCTCGTTTTCTTACAAGATCGCCCAACTAAAAAATCAGCCGGAGCAGAGCGATCGGCTGTACTGATATCGTTAGGGCTTCGCGATTTTTCCGGGAACTATCTGATATATATTAACAAAAATGCATCACCAGAAAGTCGGCAATGAATGCAGGCTTGTCCGTCCCCTGGATTTCCATTGTTGCCTTTACGGTCACTAAAACTCTGTCTCCGCCCTTTTCCTCAACTCCCGCCAGCATGCCGACCAGTCTGATTTTTGAGCCGACGAGTACAGGAGTAATAAATCTCAGTCTGTTCAATCCATAATTAATTAACATCCTCGAACCGGAAGGTGCAACACCCTGGTCAAGTATAGAATTGGCCATCAGAGAAAGTACCAGAAATCCATGTGCAATTGTCTTTCCGAAGGGACCTTTGGCTGCTTCAGCTTCATCGACATGAATCCATTGATGGTCGTAGGTACAATCAGCAAATTTATTAATGGTATCCTGTGTTATTTCAATCCAATCACCTTTAATAATCTCTTTTCCTATTGTTTCCTTGAGCTGTTCCATTGTCAATTGTTGAATCATGGTGCCCTCATAAATCTTTTATCCAGACGCCGCTAATCAGCCGTGCGGTTTTTTTGCGTCGGTTGAATGAGCCTTGGAAGGTGCTATCTTTGGCTCTTCTTATGCTTCATCACAGTTTTACAAAATTTTCCAAACTGTTTATCTTTTTTCCTTTTTTCAAGATATGACATTTCATTGTAAGCGGATTCCTTGTTCATTTTCATGTAGTTCTGGTATCTCTTAGAAGATAGTTGACCATCCTTAACAGCATTTAATACTGCACAACCCTTTTCGTTAACATGAGTACAATCATTAAACTGACATTTTTCAGAAAGCTCGGATATCTCGGAAAAGGTTTCCCCTAGGCCTGTCGCTACCGAAAAGTTTCCTAGCTCTCGCATACCTGGTGTGTCTACAACCAGTGCTCCAAAATCCAGTTTAATCAATTGCCTATGCGTAGTAGCATGCCTTCCTTTACTCTCTTTTTTGCTAACTGTTTTTGTTATATATTTTGACTTTCCTATCAGATTATTTATCAAGGTTGTTTTGCCAACTCCTGACGATCCCAGCAGACAATATGTTTGGCCAGTTTGCATAATTGTTTTTACGTTGTCCAAATAGGATGCATTTTCGTTACTGAAAGGGATAACTTGTAAATGTGGCATAATCTTATGAATTTCGTCAGTTATGCCTGTGATAGCTCCGTGATCAAACAGATCACTCTTGCTCAAAAGTACAATTGGTTGAATCCTCCCATCGTTAACCATGACTAAATAACGTTCAAGACGACGAAGATTAAAATTTTCATTCAGAGATTGGACAATGAATGCAACATCGATATTTGCAGCAACCAACTGGATGTCTATTCTTTTGCCTGGTGTTTTTCTTTTTAATAACGATTTACGAGGTAAGATTTCGTAAATTATTGCGAATGTATTTTCATCATAGAAATTGGCAAGAACCCAGTCACCTACCGCTGGATAATCAACAGGAGAGGAAGCACTAAATAGTATTTTACCGATCAACTCCGCCAAAACATCAACTTCTCCATTGCTTATGGTATAGCTATCTTTGTGAACAGCGACCACTCTTGCTATATCAAATTGCTCAATTCTCCCAGAAGGGGCATTGTCCAAAATCCACTTGTCGAAACCAATTTTTTTTAAATTATTCAATATAGTATTCATGTGAAATTAATGAAACAATCGCGGTGCTGACCAGCGCCGTGGGCAGCGCAAGCATGTGTAGTTTGGTTATGGTGGTTACGGTGTCTGGTTAAACTCCTTGTTCTGGCACGAAGCGACAGGGCGAGGGGCTTGACGAAGTCAGCACCGGGATTCATGACGACGAAATTGCCATGAATGTTTGGGGTGAGAGAAGCGTATACAACCTTTCCTCAAAAGCCCACTATTTTTCGCTTCCTCTCCACGCCATGGTGTACACCCGGCATGGGCGTGAACGTGTGGGGGCAAAGCCCCCTGGAAGTTTTCCTGCGTTAAGTTAATAACTTAGCATAAATTATTAGCCGAAGGCAATGGCGTTACCGTGAGGTGGAGCCTGGAGGAAGCCGGAGTGCAGGTAAGCGAGGATCAAGACTCCGAACTTATGTGCTGACGGACAGAAACGTCATACAAGGCCGAGCACCTGGGTAAGGCAGCACCATATGTCAAAGCCAAGAAACAAGGGAAACGGTAAATGGTGCGGTCGTAAATAAGGGGTCTACTAAGAGGTCAAAACTCTGTCTGACTCTTTGCGATCTCCTCGCTGATCGCACCAATCCGATTTCGCATTTGTTTGTCTCGAGATAATTGTTTTTCTGTCCTGGTTACAATACTGCTTACCGAGCTGTATTTCTCAAGTCCGAATTCCCTGCCGATTTCATCCAAACGCAAACCGCATCTTTTTCTGGCAAGATATATTGCTACATTACGTGGCTCGTTCACCTGGCCACGTCTGGATTGGTCCAAGGTCTGTTCTCTTACCTTATACCTCAGACATACCATTTTTTTTATTTGGGCAATTGTCGGTGCCAGCTGTTTTGACAGAGGGACTTCGACATGCCTTTTCAGAGGATGGAATTTCGCCCTTATCCATTCAATAAAATCCTGACTGCCAAAAAAGGAAGCAAGATTCTTTTTTTCAAAAAAATCGGTTACCTCGACAGAGTCTTCGTCTTGGACGAATTCTCTGTACTGCCTTTTCGCCTGGCGCGGCTGTTTGGAGAACATCCCCAACAGAAATTCTTTGTGCAGCCACTGCCACTTTTTTGCACCGGAAAGATATCCTTGGTGACTTGACCAAGGATAGTCACCGACGGATGTACACATAGTTGCCCGGAGAGGGCTTCTGTGAATATAGCGCAGTATCTCAAGAAGATGGTTGTCTTCTTCGACAAGAACGCATTTGTAGCGCCCTCGAAACAACTGGCCGTCGATATTTTTTCGTCTGTTATACCGTTGAGTATAAACACCGTTTATATGTCGCATCGATCGAGACAGATTAGCGGCAGGTGTCTGTACGAGGAGATGATAATGGTTCGACATCAGACAATAGGCGGATATCTTTATATTAAACATCGCTGATGTTTCCTGCATAAGAGCGATAAACAACTGATAATCTTCTCTATCAGCAAAGATATCTTCTCCTCGTCTGCCTCGGTTCATGACATGATACCAGGCTCCAGGATATTCTATTCGCAATGGTCTTGACATACTTTCCTGTATACCATATCGTTTCATTTGAGTCAAAGAAAGACATGACCCCCTTTGTATCTCTCAATCTCCCCCCACCTCTTTCAAGGAAAGCCTGCAATTCACCGCTTTTCTTTCTTATTTCTTTTTTTTCCACCTTGAAAAGCCATTGTCATAAGAAATCGTCTCTCCTCAAGAAAATAGCCGAAAGTCCGGATATACTCTATCTGGACAGACCGGGAACCGGATGAGGCATATCTCTTGAACTCCTCAATATTCTTTGAAAACCAATCCAACGCTTCCTCGTTTTTCATTGGTTCTTGCTCGCCTAGCCGAATCATCTTGTCCGGTAAGAGTTCGAACTTGGTTCCGAGAAAGGAGATCGCCTTTTCTGAGATGCCGATATCCTGTGTTGCAGGAAAGTCGGGATGTCGGATATCGATCCACTGTGTTTTTCCCATCTCCTTATCCTCTGTGATTCCGGATAGTTTGAGCGAATCATTATTCAGCGGAGTGATTTCATGAAGTAGGAGACGTGAGAGCTTCAAATTGTCATTTATCTGATAGACAAGTTCTGTCCCATCGGCGTCTCGCAATTTGCCACCGAATAATTTCAACAGAAAGGAAAAATGGATCCGGATATACCCCTTTTTAACGGAAAAGATGACGCTCCTGGTTTCAGGGTCTTGGTCGAAGGAACTCGCGTCACTCCGGACCGGTGTAGGCGGCTCATCATTAATCTTTAGAACCAACTTTCGAGGAACCTGAAGCGAGGCCTGAAGCCAGGTATTTGGGATGAAGACATCCTGTGGATTGGAAAATTTGAAGATGACATATGGCCCCCAGAGCTCGATGGCATCACATTCATCAAGAGGAAAAAGCGTTGTGATCTTGGTCCTCAATCTTCCAAGCACGTCTTTTTCCATACTGAAGACCCGGTGATTTTTGTCTCTTGAAAGAAGATAGAAGAGCTGCAGGAGTTCTTCTTGAGATTTGAATGGTCTCTCCTTAAGGACACGCTCGACCTGCTCCCAGACAATTGGCGACGGGGCGGAAAAACCCATATCCGTTGCTCCAACTCCTCTTTCTGGGAGAAAAAAAGTCAACAGCACGGTAAAGACAATAATGAGAATGACATCAATAATCCTTTCCAAGGAAACGTTATGTATACATCCATTTTTTTTGTCAAAAAGAGTTTTCTGCATGCTATTCCTCTTCAGGTTTGCTGGCATCATATTCCAAAATATCGCCCGGTTGACACTCAAGAGCTCGGCAAATAGCCTCAAGGGTTGAAAACCGAATCGCCTTGGCCCGACCGGCTCGAAGCACTGAGAGGTTCTGCTCTGTTATACCAATGGCTTCGGCCAACTGCTTTGATTTCCATTTTCTTTTTGCTAATACAACGTCAAGATTGATTATTATCGGCATGCCTTACACCGTCAGCTGCATTTCATCTTGTATTTTTCTGCCCTCTTCAACCACCATACTGATGAGCATAATGATAGTCGCAACAATCAAGAGCTTTAGATGATCGCTGCTAAAACCGATGGAAAGTATTCTATGCCCCGGCGGGAAGTTGATCGTTCGAGCTAACTCCAGAACAGTCTTTTCAAAAACATCGGCAAGAACGCTCCAGATTGCCAGCCTGCTCAACTTGCGGAATAACGCAACATTTTCTGCCTGAAAGTATATCCCCTTCTCATAAAGAGTGAAAAGCCGTTTCAGGCTAATAAGGGCCAGGGTCAGGACGACGATGGCAGGAATGTCACCGGCCAGGGCGATGAGTCTGCTGTTCATCGGCATCCAGGCCAACGGTCCTGAGGGGAAAATATTTTCATGCATGACCTGTGGCAGATGGTTGTAACTGAACCAGTAAAACACAGGAAAAGGTGGAAGGATAAACAGACAGACCTGAAAGACCCGACGCAGCCTCTTGCTCATTTTCTTAATCCGTTGCTCATTTCCTGATGTGTCCATAGTATACTCCAAACTCGCTGTTGTTCATCTTAATAGGCAATTAATTATCGTTAAACGATCATTTATTATTGTATTACACGGGAGAAATTGATCCTGCAAGCAAAAAACACAGAGGGTCTAAAAAAAAGCAACCCGTTGCATACCCCCTTTCCATTAGACAACACAATGGCTAAAATACTCATGGCTCTCATCCATCCACTCCTGTCGTCTCCTTCGTCAATTGATGGGCAGGGGGGACTATCTCCTTTAAATTTCGGCATCGGCTCGTCATGTATCATTCGGCATTTCAAATTAACCAGGAGTTTCTTGCCAGCATATGCGAGAGACTGCACACATTGAAGACACGGTATGCACACGAAAACAACCTTACTAATCTCTTTGTGAAAAGTCCCCTCGTCCTCCAGGACTCGCTGGCAAAGCTTATCGATGCCGCTTACTGGGCAAGTCAGGCGATCGAGGAAGGACACCTGGTCAAATTTTCCATTGTCATCAAAGAAGTTGAGAACTCCTCGGATAACTTCTGTTTTGAGAGCCCAATTATCCTTAACCTGAAGAATCTTGTAAAACTGGGGTCAGCCTTAGATGGTTCCTTTTCCGACATCTGCGTTAATCAAGACGAGAGCGGTTCCCTCAAGATTTGGGGATTGCGCATACGAGACCCCAATCATCTGACTACGGATCTATGGATTCAGGTCCTGGGGCCGGGAAATCTTCTGATTCTCTGCTATGGAAGAAGCATCGCAGCATTAATCGGCAATCAGGCCGTATTCGTTGACCCAGGCAACCTTCTGAGGACAATCCTGCCGAAAACCGCCTCGAACAAGGATGCTTCGGCATTTGATCCGACGAAATTATTCAGGTTTAATACCTTGCTCTATATAGCTCAGGCAATGCGGGCACACCAAAGGGGAGGTACACTTCTCGTTGTTCCCGAAGGCCGTTCCTGGGAAAAGTCGATCGGCCAACCGGTAATTTACACAGGTGGCACTGGTTTCTTCGAGCCGGAATTCGACACAGTTCAGACTCCTGCCAATTTAACTGCTCGAGAAGTTTTTCGTCTCATGCAGGAAACGGCAACGATGAAGGATTCGAATCTCATGAAAGTGCGAGCTCAGCTACTCGACCAATGCAACAGTATAGGGCGTCTGACCGCCATCGATGGCGCCCTGGTTATGACCTACGATCGTGCCATTCGCTGTTTCGGCGCTAAGATCCAGGCTCTGGATCCACAAGCTGGATCAACCCAGGCACGACTCCTCCAACCAGTTGAAGGAGATCAGGGCAGCACGATAACATTTGCCGATCTTGGCGGAACACGCCATTTTTCCGCCGCGCAATTCGCCAATGACCAACCGGACGCCATCGCCATTGTGGCATCTCAGGACGGCAATGTCACCTTTTTTACCAAAGATGTTGTTAGCAATAAACTCCAGGTTATCCAACGGGCAGAGTTGTCACTGATGTATGAAGGCATCAGCGGTGTCATGTGGAATCTATCTCAATTTATCGACCAGGAAGAAAAAAAGCTCTCCTTCCAGTAATTTTCACATGACATACAGGCATTTCCTCTGATATTTTGGCCCCCTACAAAAGATGGCTACCTGTCAGTCTGTTAATGTCCTCGCATCTCCCATTGTTTATCAAGCTGATGTTCCAAGATTTTCTCGAAACTCATCCTCAGATGCTTCATTGGATTCTTGGATCAATTTTCTTTTTCTATAGTATCTGATATACGGAATCTGGTCAGTCCATATACTTTTTGGTTCATCCGAATCATGCGTACTTATTTATAATCCAGGCAGGCGGAGGGCGTCGCTTGCGGTCGCATTGCGGAGGCCCGCCTGGGAAGTACACAAGGCCCCTTAGGGGTTGCGGACAGGACGTCCGCAACTGGCAGCAGGCCAGGGAAGGCCTGTCTGTCAGCCGTGGTTCACAGGCGATCAGGCCGTAGAGCAGCGATCGCAAGCGATGACCTCCGTCGGCTTATTACTTTCGGTTTTGCAAAAGTACGCTCAATCCGGATGAACCGACTTTTTCTTTAAATTTTCATAATTTAGCAAAAAAAATCCGTGTGGTCATATTCGAGAATATAAATCATTCAGTCAGGGAGATCCCCGATAAAACGTTTCATGGCATGCCACTCTGGGTACCAACTTTGTGTTAAGAAAATAGCAATTTTATCAGCCGAGCGAATAATTTCGTCACCGAATTCCTTCTGAACTATGCAGAAAAGAGCCTGATCCTTGGTTATTTCTTTAAGCATGATTCTCTCCTCTGGAATAATTGCGACGGTTATTTTTAATCTCAAATTTCTTACGGTGTCACCGGGTTCACGCCATTCTATCTCGCTAATTTTTAAATATTAATCTGATTACCACTGAAACTCAGCCTATATTGCCTTTTTCATCCTCAAAATGATTCATAGAGGAATTTACAGGCTCTCTGAGTTGATAACCAGCTTCTGTTTCTTTTACGTCAAAGTATTTGAATTAAGGAGCAACGCCAATAAGTAAAGATCGCAATTCCCAAATTCCTTTACCAAGGTGGACATTTCAGCATCGGCAGTCAGTAAAATCTTCAGGAAAAAATTAGGAAGTTGGCACGTTCACAACATTACCAGCTGTATAGATGCGGGGCTCCCCGCAATGAAAAAATCGGGAAGCCCAGCAGAGGGGGGTAGGGGTATTAGAATTCTCAGCGTAATCCTAATACAAACCTTTTTTCTTAAGCCACGCCTTTGCAACATCCGCTTCTGATTTGTGTTCCACATCCACGGCCTTGTTCATGGCTTGCATTTCACTGGTGCTCAGATTTTCCTCCAGAGGTGCCAGGATCTTCTTGATCTCTGGATACTTATCCAAGATTTTTTTCCGGACTACCGGAGCAGGGTTGTAGACAGGGAAGAACTGTTTGTCATCCTTGAGGTTGACAAAGTTGAACGCGGCAATGCGGCCGTCGGTGGCAAAGCCCATTCCCACGTCGATCTGCCCGTCTTTTAAGGCCTGATAAGCCAACCCAATGGACATTTTTTTGATGTTATCAACCGGCACTTTCAGACCATAAACTTTGGCCAACTTTTGATAGCCATCCGGACGGTTCCAAAATTCTGTACCAAGACCTACGATCAATTTACTGGGATTCTTCTTTACATATGTGGCCAGATCGGAGATGGAGGAGATCTTGAGTTTTTCAGCCTCCGGTTTTTTCATCATCAGGGTATAGGTGTTGTTCATCTTTACAGGGGACAACCACACCAGGCCGTTTTCAGCGTCTTTTTTCTTGACCCAATCGTAAACCTCCTGCGGATTGCTCATGATTTTTGGATTGCTTTGTTTAAAGAACACGGTGTACGCGGTGCCTGTGTATTCATAGTAGAGATCCACTTCCCCGGCGAGCAACGCTTTTCTCGCCATGCTTGTGGGGAGACCCGTCTTGATCGCAACCTGGAATCCATGTTTTTCCAGCAGGGCCTTGGCCAGTTGTGGCAAGATATACTGCTCAGTAAAATTTTTCCCGCCGATGGTAATTTTCTTGTCTTGTGCCATGCCAGAAACGGCCATGCAAGGCAAACACATCAATGCCAGTAAAAGAGTTAGTACTTTGAACGATGTCCTCATTCCATTACCTCCTTTGGTAAAGATTCATGTTGTAATTTGACCTGGTTATTCCTCGGTCAAGCGCAATCCTTTTGAAACTAGCATGGTACGTAAAATTTCAATGAGAAAATCTGCAAACAGGGCAAGCACGGTGACCGGAAGGGCACCGGCGATCAGTTTATCGGTCATCATCATGTTGATTCCGGTGAAGATCCAGTCGCCCATACCGCCGGCGCCGATAAGATAGGCCAGGGCCGTTGTGCCGATATTGATAACCAAAGCCACCCTGAACCCTGTGAGAATGACGGTCATGGCCATGGGGATTTCCACCTGCCACAAAATGCCCATGGTGGTCATGCCCATGCCTTTTGCTGCATCAATGATGGAAGACGGCACGGCATTGATCCCAGCCAGGGTGTTCCTGGCAATAGGCAGCAGGGAGTAAACGGTCAGGGCAAATATTGCACTCTTGGCCCCGATTCCCAAAAAGGTCATGACCAGGGCCAGTACCGCCAGTGAGGGAATGGTTTGCCCCAGGCTGACGATGTACATGACAATGCTGGTATAGGCCCTGAATTTTGGCCTGGTTAAAACGATTCCCACGCTTAAACCGATCACCGTTGCAATGGCCATGCTCACCCCAACCAAATAGAGGTGTTGCCACAGCAGTCTGAGCAATTCGGAATAGGAATTTGGATTGCTGAAAAGGGTAATTGTACCAGTCCTTTGCAAACCGACCCCTGCTGCAACCAGTAGCAGTGCCAAGATAACGCCGTATATTTGTCTGAGTATTTTGTTCATCGGGACAACCTCTTTTGGATTTGTATCCCTCTAGACGTCAGCATCCTTTCCGCCAGGGCCATCAACCCATCAACCAAGATTGCAAGAATTGAGACCAAAAGAGCCCCGGCCAGAATCATTTCCGGATAGACCCGGTCGATTCCTTGCTGAATGTATACCCCCAGCCCTCCTGCCCCCACATAGGCGGCAATAGCTGCGATGCCGATATTCATGACAGCAGCTGTGCGCAGACCGGCCACGATGACCGGGATGGCAATCGGGATCTCCACCTCTTTCAGGAGTTCCCATCGGTTCATTCCCATGCCTTTCCCTGCATCTCTTATGGAAGGGGACACGTTCTTAATCGCTACATACGTGTTTCGGATGATTGGGAGCTGGCTATACAGAATCAGGGCAATAATCGCCGGAACCTTTCCCAAACCCTCGCCGATGAGAGCCAACACCGGCAGCATCAAACCAAACAAGGCGATAGAAGGTACAGTCATCATAATATTTGCACCGTTGATTACCTTTTTGGCCATATTTTCATTCTTGGTAATCATGATACCCAAGGGGACACCGATAAGTGTGGCAATAATCAGAGATACGCCGACCATATAAATGTGTTCCCAAGTCAAAAACAGGACGGTATGGATGTTTTTTAATATAAAATTGAGCGTGCCCATGTCATACCCCTTCTTGATCGATTTCGTTGGCATAGCTTTGCTTTATCTTGGTCTGGATGTCGTTGTACGTTACCGTACCCAGAAAATCATGATTTGCGTCCACCACACACAGGGTTATGAAATCATACATAAGCATGAAGGACAGGGCATCCCGGGTCGGAGTCCTTTCCCGCAAATGAAGAGGAAACGTTTCAACAAGTTCCTTGACAGGACCTTGTTCGTATTTGAGCAGCTTGGGGGTAACATACCCAATAGGTTTCCCTTGATTTAAAACGATGGAGAATTTGCTCTGCTTCTGTTCCATAGCATTGAGAACAGTTTGAGCCATGTCGGAGGACTGGACGACATTTTTAGTATTTGGGTTGTACACATCCTTGACCTTGATGATGCCCAGAACTTTCAGAGCCCTGTCGGCCCCGACAAAATCGGATACGTATTTGTTTTTAGGATGGGTGAGCAATGCCTCCGGACGTTCGTACTGGACGAGACGGCCTTTTTCAAAAAGGGCGATTTTATCCCCCATTTTGATGGCTTCATGGATGTCATGGGAGACAAAAGCGATGGTTTTTTTGAGTTTTTCCTGGAGTTTTAGAAATTCGTCCTGGATTTGTTCGCGATTGATCGGGTCAATCGCCCCAAAGGGCTCGTCCATGAGTAGTATATCCGGATCAGCTGCCAGGCCCCGAGCTACCCCTACCCGCTGTTGCTGCCCGCCAGAAAGTTCGGCAGGGTATCGGTTCAGATAGATACCCGGATCAAGCCTGACCATGCTCAGTAGTTCCTCAACCCTCTCCTGGATCTTATCCTTGGGCCAGCCCAGCAGTTTCGGAACAACGGCAACATTTTGCGCAATGGTTTTGTTCGGAAAAAGCCCGATATCCTGAATGACATATCCCATCTGCCTTCTTAATTGAACGGAATTCATGTCCATGATATTCTGACCATTCACTTCAATTGTTCCCCGGGTAATAGATTCCAGCCTGTTGGTTAACCGCAAAGTTGTGGTTTTTCCGCACCCGGAAGGACCAAGAAAGATAACGATCTCCCCCTTTTCAATCGTGAACGTCACATCTTCAAGCGCGGTTACAGCGTCTTGGCCTTCTCCAAAGATTTTGGTCAGATGATCATAGGTTATCATCGAGACTTTCCCTCCTTAAGATATTTGAAACGCCTTTTGGTTTTCTCAAGTGGCTGAACAACACTTTTAGATATTGGATAATTCTATATTTTGATCATAGTTGGTTATATACTATTTCGGAGGAGTGCCAGTAGATGGGTGGAAAGAGGCTGTTTTTTTCGGCAAAACAAAAATTGGGTTTTACTGGTCCAATCCCTTGTTGGACACTGACATTGCATTCTATTTCAGTTTTTCACATGAGTAATCCAACAGCCTTTAAAACTTCTTTCAGATTACTAGAATTTACCTTCTCCTCTTTTTTTTTAAATAACTATAAGTAGGATAGTCTGTAGAAAAAAGTCTTTTTCAGAAGCCCTTTTTTCCACATAGAGTTGTATTCGACGTCCAAAAGCGATGGTGCAAAATTGAAAGTTGACTTCATTTGATTGGTAATATTCTACTGATATGGCGTTTTTTTCTGTATTTTTCAATATATCTCCAATGGTTGCGCAAAGGAAACCTTGTCAGGATAAACATTCCCAATATCGGTGAAACTTTATCAGATTGTGTACGATGTATAATAGATTCCATTGAATGTTGACCTTTTTGGGGTCGTCAAGAAAGAAACGATCTAACTCGTTGATTGATTGTGCGGGGGCGGGCAGGGTTTCTTTTATTTTGTAAGTAGCAAGACTTAAATAAAATATGTAAATATGACACTGATTATTTATTCATAGTACCTTCTTCAAAAGAAGGTTTGTCCGTTCTTTTTACATACCATTGAGAATTTCATCCCTCCGTGTTTTTTATCATATCACATCCAGAGGTGCAAATGGAAGGCAGGCTGCAAGAGTCCGACCATGAAGGTTAAGCCGGAGGAAAGTCGGTAACCGTTAGGAAGATATCAATGTGGCCAACGAGGGAATGCGTTCCTGGCGTATCCATTCTCGATTTGCGTGGTATGATGAAAAGAGTATTGCCGTCTCCTTATCACAGGGCATCGGGCGGCAACGGGGTTGGGCCACGCTATCTCGCTAATTTTTAAATATTCTGATTACCACTAATGTTCAGTAACTAATCCAGAGTGTGAGCTGTTCGTTTCGCGGGACGCCATAAACCCATCCCTGGGGGCAACGCTTACGCCGTCCAGGCTGCAGAGACCCGAGAAACGAACAGCTCACACCCTTCCTTTCCGATAGGCTGAGTTTCAGTGGTAATCAGATTAAATATTAAATCAACTTTCAGAGTTGTGATAATATACTGAAAATAATACTTTATTTACAGTTTTCTCCCCGTTTATATTCTGGAGAATCCAGAATCCGGGAGTCAGAATTCAGAAGAAAATCAAACATAGACAACCTCTCTGGATTCTGGCTCCTACCTCCTGAATTCTTGCAGCGAGAATTAAATAACGATTCGTTCGACAGTTGCGACGCAATTACAATCAAATATGCTAACCCGGAAAGTTGTGTAGTAATCTTCCAGAAATAACCATTCTCTCAGCCTATATCGCCTTTTTCAGCCTCAAATGACTCATAGAGGAGACCACAGGCTCTCTCTGTGTTGATCACCAGCATATGTTTCTCGTATTCCCTTCCCTTAGCCAGAACACCCAAGTTTGAGCCTCATCCTATCAACAAACTCAAAAAACTTCAGTAAGGTGACCGCGCCTTTGGCAGACACCCGAAACGGCGGTTAGGTTGCAGGTTTTTCCACCACAAAGACAAGAAAAGGCCAAAGAGGCACCCCGATGTGTTTCTTGACAATTGTTTTACAACCAAGCTTTTCAAAGGTAGGCAATACAGACACAGGTCGACATCCAAGAGAGATCGATGGGAAATGCCAAACCACATCTTCGACCCTGTCTGCCAGCCATTTCAGGGCTTGATTTCTAGGCTCCGCAGAATGGGCTACACCGATGCGACCGCCTCGCTTGGCCACGCGGTAAAGTTCTCTTGCGGCCTCAGCCGGATCATAGACGGGACACATACTATAAGTGGAAAGAACTACGTCAAAACTATTGTCCTGAAACGGCAGATTGAGGATGTCGCCGGTTTTGAAATCAACCTGATTGTTTAATCCTACGTCGGCAACACGCCTCCTTGCAACGGCCAACATGTTGTCACTCATGTCGAAGAGTACGGCTTGGCCAGATTTCCCGGCTTTCTTTATGGCGAGCAAGGTCGTGGAACCTGTACCTGCTCCGCAATCTAGAATTTTGTCGCCGGAGTGTACTGCCTCTTCCACTAACTCGCGCCGGCCGCGCTGGTCCGAGCCGGCCGTCAAAAACCAATGCTGGAAATCGTACCGTCCGGCGACGCGATTATATACGCTCGCCAAGGCCGCCATTTTCATTGCTTTCCGCATGGAGGGGGCTCCTTCTTCTCTCTAAATTCAACCTAACTAACGTTCGTCATCAGCGGCGCCAAACCACGCGGCCAAGGAACTACAAGACAATACTTCCCAATACCCGCAGTGTGGTTTAACGTCCGACTGCATGACGTTGATTTTCGCTGATTACATTCTGAGCAATATATTGCAGATGCTCACAGCTTGTTCCACAACACCCACCTAATATTTTAACACCGAATTTTCTATTCAGCTCGATCATCAGGTTTCCCCACTCAGTCGTGTCGTTGGCTTGGAGGACTTCAGCCCCATCTAGTTGTGACTGGTCGTGGGAGGATGCGTTTGCCTGATAACCGATTATACGGGAGAGGACAGATTGGGGCTGTTTGTGCGCATTGAGGAACGATGGATAGGAACAATTGATCATGTAGCCAAGAGGTGGCCTGCTACAGACAGCATCGATTTCACGAAAGGAGCTTTCGAGGCTGCTTCCGTCAAGAATTCTCCCTTCTTTGTTGATAACGAAACTGATGATATACGGAATATTAGTTTGTTCCATGGCCAAGGCGATGCCTCTTGCTTCAGACAAAGTGGGCAGGGTTGCTCCCAGGAGAAAATCCACACCTGCTTTGGCCAGCTGAGTGACTTGCCAGAGATGAAAAGTCTGTGCCTCACTAGTTGGGAGCCCTTCATCAGGTTTGTAACAATCGTTTTTGCAACCAATAAGACCACCCACAATGATATTTGCGGCCCAAGATCCCCATCTTTCCTTCTGCCGCTTTAGAAATCTTACGGCGTCGCCGTTTACATCTCTTGTAATATTCGCTGTCGATGTGCGTTCCTGATTGGCTCGCCACGTTGGCGTACTGAGCATAATGGGGATGTCCGCCTTGCGGGCGACATCAATAAAATACTGATAGAGAACAGTTAATGCCTCTTTGCCAGCCTCTTCATAAATCAGAAGTGCATTTTCAAGAAGAGGGTGTAATTTGACATTTCCGGACCGTCTCAACGTTTCGATGACTGCCGCTTCAGCCAACACACAATCGTGATCATCTAGAATTTTTTGTATATTCATATAGCTCATCACCTCAGCGAACGTCTCATTCAGGGTGGCGTATAGCCATCCGCTACAATAATTTGTTGTGTTCCGGGCAGGGCACACGCACTTAAGGGTGAGCCTAACATAGCATTTTCATTGATGTTCGGCAAGTCCCAGGCCCAGCCAGGTGGAGGCGAAGAGCGTAGCGTTATTGCAACGGGTATCTGGTAACGGGTCCTTGAAGAAGGCAGCTCTGCTACGACAGGGTAACGTGAATGTGCTGGGTGATATACAGGAATCGAGGTAGATGAAC
The DNA here is from genome assembly GCA_963822095.1 of uncultured delta proteobacterium. Taxonomy (GTDB): domain Bacteria; phylum Desulfobacterota; class Desulfobulbia; order Desulfobulbales; family Desulfocapsaceae; genus CAWGGS01. The sequence continues at coordinate 19,401 of CAWGGS010000086.1, read as the reverse complement.
GACCCTCTCAAATCCCTCTCTAACTCCAAACTCCAACAGATTCGTTTAAAGGTAGTTGTTTTATCTCGTGATGTTAGGGGTATAGCGTGCCAAGACCCCCTCTCTTGTATATTTCTTTGGTAAAAACGAAACCTCATTATCATATCATCTCAATTATTCCCTCTGTACACACAACAACCGACAATGGTACATTCTTCGAGAACAGAAGATTTTTTTGCAAATGATGATGGTAATTTTACATTATTTTGAGGTCTTCGATGAGAAAAACATATACGTCTCTTTTGTTCGTTCTTGTAGCTGTGACCATAGGGATTCCCTCTCAATGTTTCTGTAAACAATATGATCAGAAAACCGAAAAGCTGCCTCTCTGGGAATATGGGGTAGTTGGAATGGTCGCCCGGCTCCCACATTACCCGGGTTCGAACACCTACAGTAACTATGTGCTGCCCCTGCCTTACCTGGTCTATAGAGGAGACATTATCAGGGCCAATCAGGAAGGACTGCGGGGGATCTTCTGGCATAACGACAAATTTGAAACGGATATCTCATTTTCAGGTAATCCTCCCGTCTCCAATGACGATACGGAACGCGAAGGAATGCCTGAACTGGACTCGATTGTCGAGATGGGTCCTGCCTTGCGATACTATTTTTACAAGGACAATGAAGAAAATTCGTTCTTTCTCCAAACCGACCTGCGCCTGGCTGTTTCAGTGGGATTCGATAGCGGAATAGACACCAGGCGAGAAGGCTATACTTCTGAATTTTCGTTGGTCTATAAGAATGCAAGAGCCCTTGCGAGATCAAACAGCTCATTTAATCTCAGTATAGGGCTGAAATTTTCCGACAGTGCCCTCAACAGCTATTTCTATGAGGTTTCCCCGGAATATCAGAGAGCCGATCGACTGGCCTACAAAGCCCACGGTGGATACAGCGGGGCACAATTTGCCGGGAGCTTTGTGAAACGGTTGAATCCAAAGGTTTCACTGAGGCTCTACGGAAAATTTATCAATATAAGCGAAGCGATATTTGAGGACAGTCCGCTGGTGCAGACCCAGAATAATTATGTGATAGCATGCATGCTGACCTACAAATTAGGAGAATCAAAGAGGCTGGAAAATTAGATTTGTAAAATCGAGGTATGCAGAACTCCTTCGAATATCCACGGATAATTACCTGGGGAAAATCAAACTTTAGAAGATTTGGAAAATGAAAGCGATTGGAATCAGTAGTAGTGGTAGAAAATCTGCTTATTCAAAGATTATAGTGAATGATATCTTGAAAGAATCCGGCGTGGAATATGAGATGATCTCTCTCGCCAAACTCAACATCAAAGGATGTTTGGGATGTTTAAAATGTGCGGAAGGTAACATTTGTGTCCAAAAAGATGATTTCAAGAAGATAATTAATAAAATATTTGAAGCAGATGCGTTGGTTTTTGGTGGACCGAATTACAATGGTACATTAAACGCCATAGGGCATGCATTTTGGGAAAGGATATTTGCTTTAAGGCATCGTGAATCTTTCCCGCTCGCAGGAAAACTGGGAATTGCCGTGGGGCTTGACCGTAACAACGAAACAAGGGAAGCCACCACGTTCATAGAAAAAATGAGGGTAAGCAACAAAATGGCACTGGTCGAAAGTTTTACCGATCCAGGTCATTATCAATGCTATGATTGTGGCTATGGACATGACTGTGCAGTAGGTAATGTTTATAAACATATAGGCCTGTGTTCTGCTGACTATGCGGGAAAAAATCGCCCCATGGAATATGGTGATGAAGCGCGGAAACAGGCCAAGGCAATCGGGAAAATATTGGGTTCAATTTTAAAGTCTAGGAAAAAATTGCAGAGCCAATGACCAGGTTCACCTACTTAAGGGATGTCTCCGACCTTGTCTTTGTATGTAATGTAAAATAAAAGAAGACCCCTTGCATGTAAACATCGTTTATATGTCTCATCATCGATCGGGATAGATTCGCGGCAGGTGTCTGTATGAGGAGATGACAATGGTTCGACATCAGACAATAGGCGGATATCTTTATTGAGCATCACCGATGTTTCCTGCACAAGAGCGATAAACAACTGGTAATCTTCTCCTCGTCTTCCTCGGTTCATTCCATGATACCAGGCTCCAGGATATTCTATTCCCAACGGTTTTGACATACTTTGCTATGTACCATATCGTTTTACTTGGGTCAAGGAAAGACTTGACCCCATTGGCATTGACAAGGGGCCTTGAAATGGGTGACCCCGGAGATTTCCCAGGCACACATTATAAGACTGCATTCCCTGAATCTGTAGCCGTGATTCAATTATGTCTTTGAGGGAGCTGCGTTACTTGGTATCATAACAAGGCTGTATCGTTTGACATATGGCGCTGCACAATCGGCAAGGTGAAGAAATGGAAGAAAACGAATTCCCCGGACCAATGACAATGGTCAAAATTGACGGGGCTAAAATCAAGCGGTTACGCGAGCAACAAGGCCTCACTCAGTTGTATTTAGCGACTGCGGTGCAAGTGACCACAGATACTATTTCCAGATGGGAAAATCGCCGGTATCCAAGTATAAAGAAAGAAAACGGACTGAAGCTGGCGGAAGCGCTCAACGTGGTGTTGGAGGATCTCCTTGAAGATGAAGAAGCACAACCTTCCTCTTCTGCCTCGGAACAGGCCCAGACACCAACGAGCACCGGCAATCGCCCTTTCCCCCAGCGTTCTTTGCGGAAGATCTGGCCGATTGTCCTGTTGACTGGTTTTCTGTTTGCTGTCTTGCTCTTGTTTCTCTGGTATTGGCGCGGAGCCCAATCGACACCTACATTTACAGCCAGACGTATCCTCCCAGCTCACTGTATTGGGGGACAACCCTTTCCGGTCATCATTCAAATTGCCGGGGATCCAGATCGATCGGCAGCAATAATTATTAAAGAAAATTTACCTGATTCAGCTACTCTGTTGTCTACTTCACCGAACATCACCTCCGGAGGAGTGAAAAACAAAGAGATAAAGTGGTTAAAAAAAATTAACGGCAGTTCGGTTTTTGCATATGTTCTTAAAGTAAACGGCACCATCGGAACACCGGTTGCATTTTCCGGTACCGTTGCCGTAGGAGGGGAATCTGCCGCGCCGATGCCCATCGATGGTGCTGATACCATACTCCTGAGTACATATCACTGGGCTGACAGCAACGAAGATAACATTATAAGTGACAATGAAATTCTTACCGTCTATGACCAGTACAGTGAAATTACCGGTCTTGATCTCGACCTCAATATGATCGAAAAAATTTGGCTCGGGACTGGATACACATGGGACGCTGCGAACAAAACTTTTAAAATCAAGGAATAAGCCGAAAGTAGGTAGCCAAGAATGATGCTTTCGTAAAAAGTCATCAGAGTTTCCGTGATGAAATCGTTCAGGCCCATCACAGTTGCAGACGTGGTGGGATTCGGTTAGCCTATGGGTTGGTGTTCCTTGGTAACGTACACGATGTAATTGGAGGAAGATGCTATGAAATCATACAATATTCGAATTTTGTACCGGTGTGTTTTGGCAACCTTCCTGCTGTTGTCTCCGGTTCTTTGCAATAATCTCTTTGCTGGTACCCATGTTTCCGGCGGGTACGCTTCTGCAGGTGGAACGAATATTGTTCTTACTCTTTCGGTTCAGACAACTGCTCCAGCTAATCTCATAATCGAACAGTACATGTCTCGGGGAAACCGTGTCCTTTCCACCTCCCCCCGAGCAAAAAAAATTGAAGGCGGTGGAGCAAGAATTAAATGGCTGGTAAGAAATTTTCCCAGCGGATCACTCCAGCTATCCACTCGGCTTCGTGCACCTCTTGCCGGAAACGTAAAAGCCGTCATAAAATACCGGGATCCAGATACCGGTCAGTTTACCGAAATACGTATCGCTCCCTGAGTTTTTCAAGGGGTAATGCTCCCCTCTTTCAATCCATTTGTCCGGGTGTTACCACACCTTCGGCAAAGTTCTGTTGTTTTCCATCTTCCAGCCAAATATCAATGCGTTACATAGCGCATGTCGACCCGATGTCGGGCACAATTTGGCCCTATATCGCCGTATGTCCTCTACGCAAGGCCGCTCTTTTAGCTTAAAAAAGAGAGAAAGGCAGGTTGTTCCACACAAACAAAACATAACAGGAGGACGTCATGAAAAAAGTAAGCATCGCAGCAGCAATTCTGGTATTGAGCGTATCGTTATTCCAATCAGCCGAGGCCAATGACAGAGGCTTGAACAGGGTTATCATCGGCGGCGGCAGCGGGGCCATTGTCGGCCAAGCCATCGGCAGGAACACCGAGGCAACAATCATCGGTGCCACAGTAGGGGGTGTGCTTGGATTACTCGTCGGCAGTGACATTAATCGCCAGCATGTGTACGTCAATACCTACCAACCTGCTTCACGCTACTACCACCATCCGTACAGAGGTTGGAGCAGATCGTACCATCGTCCACAACAACACTGCGAACGGATCATTAAAATCAGAAAAGGCCGACATTTTGAGCGACGTGTTGTTAAAACCGTCTGTCGGGACCGCTCGAGATTTGACGACCATAAATACAGACCAGTACGTCACGATCGATGGCATCGTTAATTCTTGAATCTTTTTCCGGGGCCTGAAAGCCGTTCCGAACGGTGGATTCTATGCGTCCTAGCCGCAAATTTGCTGCTTTCCCGTGATCCCGGAGTTCTCTTTTATCTATTAAGTTCATACGTTAAGGGCGTGCCACGTCATTTTCCAGAAGAGCTGCAGTGAAGTTTCTTTTGACAGCGACCGGCTGGGTCTGTTTTTGCTGGCTGAGGATGACGCCCGCTAAGACCAGGGCGGAAGCAAGGTACTGCATGGGTCGAAAATGCTCGCCCAGGATCAGCCATCCCAGTAGAACGGCAAACACCGGCACCAGGTTGACATAGGCCGTTGCCTGGTAGGCCGGGATACGGCTGACGCCGAAGTTGTACAGAGCGTAGGCGAGCAGGGTGACGAAAACACCAAGGTAGATGATGCTCAGGGCTGGCACCACAACGAACCGGGTGGGCAGGTGTGTACCGGGAAGAAGCAGGAACGGCAGAAAGAACAGGCTGCCGACCCAGGCCTGCACCGCCGTTAGGAAAAAAGGATGATAACGGACACTCAACCGCTTCAGGGTTATTGTATAGCCCGTTGCACAGACCATTGCCATCACTTCGAGAAAGTTGCCCAGCCAAGGATGAGGGGCGGAGAGCGAAGCGGCACTGTCGAGACTCAGCCAGCAGACTCCAGCGATAGCGAGCAACAGACCGGAGATGGTCTTCCGGCTGATCTGCTCCTGCAGGAAGAAGCGGGCCCCCACCGCCACCATGATGGGTAGCATGGCGGTGATCATGCCGGCCTGGGAGGCGGTGGTGTTTTCCACTGCATGGGCTTCGAAGACGAAATACAGACAAGGTTCACAGAAGGCCATAAACAACAGGTACTTAAGATCGCCCTTGCGGTATACGTTGCTCCGGAACCGTTTTAGAAACAGCAGGAAGCAGAGTCCGGCAACAACCATCCTGCCGAAGATGACAACCATGGGGTCGTAGCTCTGAAAGGCCAGCTTGAGAGCGATGAAGGAACTGCCATACAAAACCATTGCTGCAAACAAACTGAGCCCAGGAAGCAAATTGGGGTGAACCTTTGTCATTATAATGTTCCAAGACGTTTTAAATCAGGGTGGGAGCCCCGGGGGCAGGTCCTGTTATTTCAATATAGAACGCCCTTACTATTTAAACGTAGATGCGTTTAAACCCCTCGCTTTCATCAATTTCGGCCCCATGGGTCACGGATTTACTCACCGCCACGGTGGAAATATTCAACCGGCGATCCATGGAAGTCATACTTACCCCCAACCCACGTACCGCCCAATGACACAAAAGACTGCGGACGTGTACAACGTCTCTGAATTTTCCTTCTCGCCAGACGTCATCTTCAGAGAGATCCAACAATGCTGCTACTCTCTTGGCAATATAATCCAAATCCACTCCACGTGCTTTTAATTCCAAACGTCTAGTAAAAGATTCTTCAGCGTGGGACAAGATATCTGATACAAAATCTCCATCGCCCAAGATACGCTCGTCATTTTTACATGGCCTTGAGATTCACGTAGTTTCTTGACTGCATTCCAGCCCACCGCGCTCCTTATCAAACTGCCTCCTGTAAGATCATCCCTCTCTTGCGGCAAGGTAAAATTACACTGAGCCTGAAGCAAATGGAGTATACGCCCTTGATTGAATAGCATGTGGGCCAAAAAAATATCTTGAGTTGGCCGGTGCCGCGCGGTAAAAAAATGATTTACTGGAACTGATCGACCAGTTAGCTTTTGCGAAGTTGACAATGGATGGCTGCCGGGGGAGGAATTTTACCCGGCCGAGCAAAAACAAAATACCTTTATCTGCTACAGCTGATGGCATTCACAATGATATCCTTCATCGCTCTCTATACAGCGGTTTTTCTGCTCATGACCGGCATCGGTCTGCTCGGCACCTATCTGCCTCTGCGGCTGACCCTTGAGGGGGTATCAGCTCAGATGGTTGGGTTCGTGATGTCGGCCTATTATCTTGGCATGATTGTGGGAGCCTTTCAGTGTCATCGGTTGATCAAAAGTGTGGGACATATCCGTGCTTTTGCCGCCTTCGCTGCCCTAACCACCGCTTTTATCATGCTTCACGGCATGTATATGTCTCCTCTTTTCTGGGGGCTTTTGCGGTTTTTTTGCGGAATATCGACCATCGGTCTGTACATGGTGATTGAGAGCTGGCTCAACGAATGCGCGGAACCGGCCTCCCGGGGAAGGGTGTTGTCGATATATATGGTGATGAGCTTTCTGGGCATGGGGATCGGTCAGCAGTTGCTCAACTTTGGCGAGCAGCAGAAAATGCAGATGTTCTATCTGGTGGGACTGATGGTGGCACTTTCTCTCGTGCCGGTGGCTGTGACCCGTTCCATTCATCCACAACTACCCAAGTTCGAACGCTTCAATATTGTCGAGCTTTTTCGCAGGGCGCCGACGGGAATGCTTGGCTGCTTCTCCTCCGGAATGCTCAACGGCGCCTTCTATTCCATAGGGCCTGTTTTCTGTCATCAAATCGGTCTCTCCGTCTCGGAACTTTCGTTGGTCATGACCGTGACGATTATTGGGGGATTGGTGCTGCAATGGCCCGTCGGTACTCTTTCGGACAGGTTCGATCGGACCTATATGCTTGCCTTTCTCGGGCTGAGCATCGCCATTTTGAGCATCGTCATCCTGCTGTTGGCGGAAAAATCTTATTCTGCCTTTCTTGTCCTTATGGTCGTTTTCGGCGGACTGATATTCACCCTCTATCCGGTCTCGGTTGCCCGGGCGCACGATGTCTTTGATGCCGATGATATTGTCCCTGTCAGTTCTGTGCTACTGCTTTTTTACGGAATCGGCGCTACAATCGGCCCCGTACTGGCGTCCACGGTTATGGCCTCGATGAACAGCGGATATGGGCTATACGCCTACTTTTCAGTGATAGCTTTCCTCTACGGAGTGGTCACATTTTACTTGAGACATCGAGAGATTATTACGGTAGTGTCGGCGGAGGATAGCTCGGAGTTCGTCATCATCAAAAATACCTCCCCCATGGCCGCAGTGATTGACCCTCGCATCGATGTGGGTGATAAGGTGGTTGATGATGTTGATGGTGGTGGTGATAGGTAATCGCTTTTTCATAGTAGTTGAATTTCCTCAGTTTTTTTCATTTTTTTCTTCAAATACGACCAGGCCTTGTTTGCCAAAACCTGTGTTTTTTCCCAGGCTTTGCTCTTCAGGAAAAAAAATACGCCAAAAAGAGCGATGAGGAGATACAGGAACCAGGTGCGGTCTCGCAGTACTCGAATCCAGGGCGATGAAAAATCAGGGAGAAAATTAATGGCAAACACGAAACCCTTGTCCAATAAACCACTGGTAGAAGAACACTGCTCTTCCCCAAAGCAGTTGAACATCCAAGGAGATATCAGAAAAACAAAAGAGGTAGCAAGCATCGAAATATAGAGACATTTACGGGCAATAATGACAGGTTTGACCTCGGCCATGGCATCATATCGTTGCTTTCTTTCAGTATCCGTCTCGTATTCGGTAATGTTCTTCTCGAACCCAACTACCTCATACTCTGCAGGTAATCCAGTTGGATTGTATGGTACAACATCCATGGCGATACGCTCAAAGACACTGCGATGTATTTTAGGTTTTTTGATAATAATTTTATTGCTACTATCATTGCATAGCTTATTGATTTCACGTGGACTATACCGATAATAGGCACCAAACATCGATCGAGAGTCGTGTTGCTTTCCATGCCAATCCGAGTGACGATGAATTTCCTCGCGGCGATTAGCAATAAAATACAATCCCTCTACTTCAGACTGTTCAGAGGATATTTCGACCTTAGAAAGCATCCAATCTAAGGCCACTAACGCCAACGTATATTCGGGGTAACCGCCACCGACATCGGAGTGAACCCCAGGAAACCAAACCTGTTCGATCCGATTTCGATCAGCCTCCTGACTTTCATCCCACAACACAGGGTGGAAGGTTTTACGTTCATCGTCAACAGAGAGGGCATGGCAGGCCTTTTTTACTTTTTTCGAAAGTCTATAATCCGGGAAATACATGGGATAGATGAGCTTATCCCAAAGCCAGGCAAGTTGATCTATTGGCAACCCATAGGCATCGACGGTATCCCAAAGACCGAGAAATTCGATATCTGGTTTATGTTCAGTCGGGTGTGGCTCGGTTGCGCCAAATCTTAAGCGAATCAACCTTGTCAAAAAACCAGATTTGAATTGTGAACGAAACGCGTTGTAATTATGCCTGGCAATTTGGTCGAGTTTTTGTTCGCTGCTGAAATCGGTACAGATGCCGCAATAATCGATCATACCAGTCAGCATCCGTATCGTAAAAGCACCTCTGCTGAATCCGAACATATAAATACGGTCCCCGGGGCGGTAATTATGGCAAAGGAATTTGTAAAGCCTCCGAACATTTCTCTTAAGGCCATAACCAAAGGCTCCACCGAGGAGCTTGAGTGGCAGGAATTCCTGGGAACCAACCCCATCATCATAAAAGGCAAACTGATCGTCTCGATGGAGGTCAAGGGCATCATATAAGCGCCACACATTCGTTTTGTTCTGTTTAGCCGCACCATTACCAGTGCCATCAGACAACAAGATTATTTTCCTGTGCATAGCGCCTCCTTTAAGCTAAGGTTTTCATAAACTTAAAAGTGTAAACGATGTGCCGCTAGAGGACCTCTGCAAGCTCAACCTGGAGTTCAGCACGCCGATCACGGCATCCGCTTGAACGATTCGTTATTTGTTTTTTAGAGATAGTGTTCGAAGAAAGATAGAACTTTTGTTTTGTAACGATCTCCAACAAACGTACTGAAATCTACATGCGCTGCACCATCAACTTCCCAAAATTGTTTTGGTTCATTAGCTTTCTCGAACAAACGTTTTGATTCAGTCTCTGTTGTATTTTTGTCAAGTGAACCACAAATTATAAAAATAGCACCTTTTGCATTTGTAATTTGTTCAATGGGCCGAAGCTGTTCTGGATTGACGCCTAATCTCGGCTTTAATTGCAATGTAAACAAGGGCACTAAGTACTTTCCTGTTTCACCAAAACGCAGTGTAATTCTGTTCTTAATGGCTTCTTCTATGGTTGGATAGACACTTTCTAAAATTACTGCGTTTGATTTTTCTGCGACTTGTCCTAGAAGTGCGGCTGCACCACCTAAAGAGACGCCAATAACACCAATATTTCTATTTGATATTTTCTTTTCAAGAAATACAAATGCTGCATCTGCATCCATTGATTCTAAATAGCCAAAAGTGATATGCTTTCCTTGACTTTCCCCATGACCTTGAAAGTCAATGAGTAGAACAGAATAGCCATGTTTATTTAGGAACTTAGCTCTGCTTAACATTTGGAGGCGATTTGACCTCACTCCGTGCAGCAATAAAATTCCACCCATATTCTCTTTTCCAGGAGCGAACCAACCTGAAATGTAGCTACCACTTTTACTTGGAAAAGATACTTTCTCTATTTTTATATCGTTTGGTGGTTCCCCGACATCACTTTGGTCTGGTAAAGAAAGAAGAGTACCTACTAGTATTGGCACAATGAAAAATAATAGTATGATTGAAAAACCACACAAGAATAAAGCTTTATGTTTCATTGAGATTTCTTTCTTTCACATAACGTTTGGCAAAGGGGCTGCTCACTGTCTACGCGACCCAGTGAGCGAGAGCGAACGAACTTGAGCCAGTTATTATTTTTCTACGATTTCCTAACCTATTTTCTGTATTACACCAAGATGTCCCATCATGGCAAGCCTTGTCAGGCAACACTTTCACCGTAGCGATAAATCTTTTTCAGATTGTGCACAATACAGAAAAGGTTCCATTGAGTGTTCACCTTTCTTTTACCTCGAGCCCCGGAGTTTGGGAAACGTAAATGCTGTCATCAGATACCGAGATCCGGACAATGGTCAGTTTACCGAAATACGTATCACTCCCTGAGTTTTTTAAGGGGTAATGCTCCCCCTCTTTCAATCCATTTGTCCGGGTGTTACCACACCTTCGGCAAAGTTCTGTTATTTCCCCTCTTTCAGCCAAATATCAATGCGTTACATAATGCATGTCGACCCGATGTCGGGCACAATTTGGCCCTATATCGCCGTATGTCCTCTACGCAAGGCCGCTCTTTTAGCTTAAAAAAGAGAGAAAGGCAGGTTGTTCCACACAAACAAAACATAACAGGAGGACGTCATGAAAAAAGTAAGCATCGCAGCAGCAATTCTATTACTGAGCGTATCGTTATTCCAATCAGCCGAGGCCAATGACAGAGGTTTGAACGGGCTTTTGATCGGCGGTGGCAGTGGGGCCATTGTCGGCCAAGCCATTGGCAGGAACACCGAGGCAACAATCATCGGTGCCACGGTAGGGGGTGTGCTCGGATTACTCGTCGGCAGTGACATTAATCGCCAGCATGTGTACGTCAATACCTACCAACCTGCTTCGCGACACTATCAGACTTCGGACAGAGGTAGGAACAGATCGTACAATCGTCCACAACAACAGTGCGAACAGATCATTAAAATCAAAAACGGCCGACAGTATGAGCGACGTGTTGTTAAAACCGTCTGTCAGGACAGGTCGAGATTTAACAACCATAGACCAGTACGTCACGATCGATTGTATCGTTAATTCTTGTGACCTTTTCCGGGGGCCTGAAAGTATTCTTCGGGCCCCCGGAGCTATCCCCCCTCGCTCTGCCAGCGATTGTCACAGCGAACCTTTTTTTAACTAGTACACAGTTTCGTGATCGAGGGATAAATCGGTGGTTGGCCGTGGTCTTTGAGTTGGAGAGGGTAGGATCAAGCTAATCGAATGAAATGAATCTTTATTGTTCTCAGGGGGAGTATAGAATGTCCCTCTGTACCCCGGAATCCTTTGGTCTCATATTAAATTTTCCTTTCGATCCATCCAGACCATACAACTAAAAAATCCAGGGTTAAATCAAAAGTGCCGGCCAGGGTACCATGAGCAGAGCTTCCCAACCTGGCATCCATTGAACCCTGAAAAACCGGGACGGAATTATTATTCTTGCCTTTTTAATACCGCCGTCTTGCTGAAAAGCATGTTTGGCCGTTCAACATCTGTAAACCCAAAGTCTCCGGCTTTTCTGACAGTCTCTTCAAACGCTGATTTTGAAACATGAAACGGTGGTTCTACAATGAGAACTTGTCCATTCGGTCGTAGTATTGTTCCTATCTCGTTTAAAAAATTTTCTTTATTCGGGACCTCGTGAACCATATAAAACAACAGAACAAAATCAACACTCTCCTCGATGCCTATTTTGTTTACTTCGCATGTATGCAGTGTGATTCGCTTCTCAAGTTCTGTTCCTTTGATCTTGTCTCTTACTTTTTGCAGCATCCCTTCCTGTAAATCGCAAGCAATAACGCGGCCAGATTTCCCAACCATTTTAGCCATATCAATAGAGAAGAAGCCTGGACCACATCCTACGTCCAGAACTGTCATCCCTTCTTCAATATATGGCCTCAGTATTTTCTGAGGGTTTTGCAACCATCTTCGAATTCTATTATCAAGACTGCCTGCTCTTGCAACTGGACATACACGCTTATTTCTATGACTCACTTTACCTTACTCCTGGCGCACTCATCGCAGTGTCGACCAGCGCCGTAAACGTAGCCCTTCGAGGGTCGTAGTTTTTGCGATCCGCTAAAAGATATTGTTAAAGGCTACGTATTTTTCCTCAGATTTTGATAGTTGATAAGTGACAAACCGATCAGGACACACGACATCATAATGTCCTTCTTCTTTTTCTATGATTTTTTAAAAGCGTCAATTTTCCAAACAAGATTTGTTGTTTAATAACAAAGCATTACCGCATCTGCTCTGGGTCGTAACGTTGCCGTATTCGTGAATTACCTATTATTATCAATGAGTTAGTGTAAATTATATTGGGTTTTAATCTTTCTGGATCGAATACTCGTAAATTTATAAAGGAAAGAAATAATTATTGTCTTTACGAGAGGTTGCCTAACATTTTTCAACAAACTCAACATGATGATCACCGGTTTGACCGGTGCATTATTTTGCAACAAGAGTCAAAAGCCGACATGACCCCTTATTGCTTCTGTCGAATACTATTTCATATATTCATTGGGGACGAGGCCAATACATGATGATGCTTACACCAACCAAGGCCAACAACCCACCTATGATGTCAAACCTATCTGGTACAACTTTATCAATTTTCCAGCCCCATAAAATAGAGAGAACAATAAATACTCCACCGTATGCTGCATAAACACGCCCAAAATTTGCAGGCTGAAAAGTCGGAACAACTCCGTATAAAAATAGTAACATTCCTCCTGTCACCGCATACCATATGGATTTTTCTTCACGTAGCCATAGCCAAACCAAATATCCACCACCAATCTCAAAGAGACCAGCAAGTATAAAATAAAAAATTGATTTGAGTGTTGTTAAATAATCCATTTATCGTTTTTCGCTGACATAAAGATGAGTTAATCGACGTGCTGGTTTTGCACGTCGATTCTCCAACGCCTCGTTATGCAATCTTTTTGTTTTGCAGCAACTTGCTCTGGTTGTCTAAAGCGTGTCCGATAATAAGCATGTTTCCATTATTGTCTTTGACACGGAAATCTCTACAACCATATTCACGATCAGAAAGGTCGCCTACAAATTCGACTTCTTTTGTTATTAATTCTTTGTAAAACGCTGCGGTATCACGCACACTCTTAACTGGCAATATTACGGTTGTACCCAAGAAATTCTCTTGCATCTTAAGTCCCCTTTATTCTTTTTGTTTGTGCATAACACGGAGGTCGGCGTTGGTGGCGGCCACAAGGCGCTCGAAATGGGAAAGGCTCATCGCCCGCCCGCCATACGCTCCACCGAAAAGTTCGGCCTCGTCAGCACTGAATTCTCTTGGTTCGTCATCTACCGAATCACCGTATCCTGATGAAAAACTATCTGCCAGCCCATATTTGTACGCTTCCAGTTGCTCGCTCTCCTTGCCGCAGCATATACCTAACCAAGTAGCAATCACCGCCAAGATCCGTGCAGTCAAAATCTTCAGTCGAGAGCGGCTCATAAACACCTGTGGATTCCCGCTCGGAAAGAGTCTTCAGAACCAACTTCCGGTCATACCGCCTCCCCGATGCACCGACTTCCCAAAAATCGGGTTCAATCATCCTTTCGTATTTGTGATTCTCCGGGCCGGTAGCCGCAGTGTGGAAAACAGGTTCCATATGTTTGAGTTCTTCGCAGGCGTTCTCTAGATTCTTCGACATGGGATTAAGGTGCTCCTCTTCAGCCGAACGCTGTAAATAACCGGCGCAAATTGAGTGCAGCGGAATTTGCATCCGAGTTAATTTGCCTTGTTAGAAAGCTTTTGGGCAATATATATAGTTCCCCCGAATTCCTTTTCAATATAATGATCTTTCAAAATCATACTCTTTTCGTTTAGTGTTCTTTCGTAATGAGAACAGGACATTGAATACGTCATGAATCTCTCGCCGCCATTACATTCCGGAGGAGTCATTTTCTCTCCGTCTTCATCACCAGAACTAAACAAAAAATATCCCTCGCACTTTAGATGTTCAGATACTTTTTCTATCACCTTTTTTTGCTGATCCTGTGGAAGATGAATGATAAATCCATAGGCAATCACCGCATTAAAGAGAATGTTAAAAAAATCAGAGTCTAGGACGTCTGAGCATTGAACTGGCACACCTGGTAGAACTTCTTTGAATCTTGTCACCATTTTTATTGAACTATCAATGCCATAAAGTTTAAAACCAAGTTGATGCAGAGTACTTGCTATTGGGGAGCCGTATCCACAGCCAATATCCAATATCTTTGCTCCCGGCTGAAGATTTTGTGTGAATTTCCGTATTACTTCACCTCCAGCCTCCGGGCTCCTTGCGGAAACATACCAATCAAAGATTTTGTCGTATACTTTCATAAGCGCAGTTTTCTGACGTTCCGCCTCACCGGACCCGTGCTGTTTGCGCGGCCCCAGCGTGGATGGTGGAGCCTGTTATTTGTATTTACGGAAGGATTTGGCCGATTTCGATTTCGCGTCGATCCAACCCTCCCGTCGTGCGAAGAGACGGGCTCACGAACTCGTTCAAATGCCACTTTTTGACATAGCGGCGTAGACGCGTCTGTATTCATCGACCTCGTCTCAAAAGCGGTTCAATCGACCATCGTCAGTATCCGTAAAGCAGCAAACGAGTTGAACAGGCGAAAATGCCCGATTATGATCTTATTCGCTTAACCCTAATAGGTGCCGGACATGCCGACTAAAGAAGAAATTGACCAATTCATCGCTTTGAAACGCGCTAAAAAGGAACTTCGGGATGATTGGGGCAAGCAGGTCATCCAAGTGGGTTTAAGATTTATTGAGTTATATGGTCGTTTCATAGAAGTTGATAATATCAAAACGAGACCCAAACAAGCCACCTTCAACTCCCTTACAATTTCGCTTATCACCCCTTTCAATCAATTGGAAATTTTACCCGGTGTGAACACTGGCTACCTGCTGGACATCTGGAAAGACGTAAAGGTGTTTTCGGCCAGGTGGGACCCATTAAAGATCTCTAAATTCAAAAGGGGCGATTGGCTTCAAAATTTATTTCAGAATGAGGCCGAACATGCTTGGTAAATTCATGAAAATTCAAATTTTCATGAATTTCG
Source organism: uncultured delta proteobacterium (assembly GCA_963822095.1). GTDB lineage: Bacteria > Desulfobacterota > Desulfobulbia > Desulfobulbales > Desulfocapsaceae > CAWGGS01. Next base: position 4,090 of record CAWGGS010000086.1, on the reverse strand, counting down.
ATTGAATATAATTTCAATAATTTATAACTCCTTTGCGGAAAATGACAAATGGTTGTGGAATCCTACCGGATATTGACAAGATTTATTAGCGGTCATTGCCATTTTTAATTGTGGCTCGGTCAATATTTCTAATAATTTCAAGCCCCCCATTGTCACCATTCGTTAGAGCCCTACATGTTGTTGTAGGTTCTATCGAATCGTGTCAATCTAACAACGAACGATGGCAATATTTACATCGAACGTTGTCAATGTTTAAATTTCCATTTTTATCAATGGGTTGGCCGGGTTAAGGTCGGCCCATCTTTATTTGCATATGCTCATTATGGAGAATTTTAAATTAATATCTGATACTTACTGATAACCTGGCAGGCCAAGGGGTTATTTAAAATTCTTACAATACAGCAGAACTCATTGTATTTCATGAAAAAACGTATTCAGCGATTATCCAAATCCCAATATCTCAAAGGGTTGCAATGCCTTAAAGCGCTGTGGCTTTACCGGCACCGACCCGATCTGGCTCCACCTATCTCCGAGCAAAAACAGTGGTTGTTCGATTCCGGCCATGAGGCAGGTATCATGCCTCGATAGCACCTTTCTTGCCCTACCAGGTACATGCGATTTTTCGTGATCCTCGCCGATTTTTATTTCATTGCCGCCCAAAAGGTTTTTGCAAAAAGTTGCTTACGGCCGTAACCGCATCGCAAATACGATCGGGCGAAACGTTCACGGAATCCTGGCCCAAAATCCAGAACTCGACAAGCTCGGGGGTGGCCTTCTCGATGTCTCGACGCTTCATCCAAAGGCTGAAACCGATAGCAAGCTTTTCGTATTGTTCGCTCATCTTTTTGCTCCTTGAGTTTTTTGTTCGATGGCAAGCAGATTGTGGCACAGAAACTAAGGCCCAGTCAATAAGAAAAGATCAATAAAAACAGAATGATAAGAAAGTAACGCACTATTTTTAATTGATTTTTCTGTACAAACACGGTGCGGGTTTTAAGCTAAGACATTGAGCCAAGGTGTGGACCGATCACGGCAATACTGATATTGGATACCGGTTATTGCTGATGATCTTCTATTTGTTTAGGGCCGTGGTACTTAGCTATTTCAACAATGGTTTGCGGAAACAGATTTTCTTACGTATCCTCTCTCAGTGTCTCATCAAGACCGACCGGACATTCTTATTCAGCTTGAAAATTCAATGATCGGCGTTGAGATACCCTCTGGCAATGTTGAACTCAGAGATAGAGTCACATCACCGAGCTTACGTCCGAAAGGAGGCAATATGTCCGAGGCATGGAAATCGGTTTTGGAGGAACCGATTCGTTATATTGTGATAACGCCTGAGGATTTTCTGAAACCCGCTCTGGATTGTGAAGATACACGTTCTATTGCGGCCTACTTGGAAAAAAGATACTGGAGCAGCTAACATCATTCACTTGACGCCAATTCCGCTGGTGCTTCATTGATGCAAGTGATGCAAGTCGTTCCAGAATAATTATCTAAAATTTGAGCATCCGTGGTCCAATTTTTTTAAATATACCAGAATTATCCGTAAGTTTATTATTAACATTCAATAGTTCACCATCATGCAAGTATTGTTGAATGCAAAAAATGGGAGAGGATGGACTGTAAGGATAAGGTTTTTATGCCGATCCGCATAACGCAAGAAGCGAAAAGGCTAATCTAGAGATAAACCATTAAAATTCTTTGGGTTAACGAGATAATGGAACGATTTACAGAAGCGTCTTATACGGACAGAAATAAACAACTTTGCATTTTATGCGGATACATCTAATTATTGTTGGCGAGCAACATCAATGGCGCAGTATGCAGGACTAACCTAATAATAGGGTGATCAAGAATGCGAGAAGAAATTATTTTTAAGTCCAAAGGGCTGCAATGTCGCAGTTGGTTGTATATGCCTGAGGATATCGAAAGTGATGCGAAACTTCCAGCGATAGTAATGGCACACGGATTCAGCGCAGTAAAAGAACAAGCCTTGCCGGAATTTGCTGAGAAATTTTCTAAGGCGGGCTTTGCAACTCTAGTATTTGACTATCGATTTTTTGGGGCGAGTGAAGGGGAGCCGCGATGCCAACTTTTCCCACTGGAAATGGTTGAAGATTACCGCAACGCCATTAGTTGGGTATCAGAACACCCCAGGGTGGACCGAGAACGAATTTGCATATGGGGAACTTCGTATAGTGGTGGTTTGGTCTCTTACGTAGGTGCCGTTGACAAACGTGCCAAAGCCGTTGTTGCACAAGTCCCATCGCTAATCGATCCAGAGTCGAGACGAATGATGGACCCAGTGAAGTGGGATAGCATAGGCGAATTTCTGCTACAAGACCGTATCGCAAGATATTCTTCTGGAGCAGTCAATTATATCAAAGTGGTCGCTCCCGAGGGGGAGCCCTGTGTGTTACCTGGGCGGGAAAACTACGACGCGTTCATGGAGATGGCCAATATCGCTCCGAACTGGCGTAACGAAGTTACGTTGGAGTCTCTCGAAAAGATTCGAGAATTTAATCCTGTAAGTTCAATCCATTGGATTGCTCCAAGACCCTTGCTCGTAATTGCCGCCGAGAACGACAATCTCCTTCCTTTGGAAGTCGTGAAAAACTCGTTCGATAATGCAGGGAAACCCAAGAAGTTGATTGTTTTACCGATATTGCACTTCGATATCTATGCAGAGCCTTGGCTATCGAAAGCTGCGAGTGCCGCGACCGACTGGCTAAATGAATATCTCAAATAGCTTGGCTAAGAGGTCCTATGCACTCCAACAAACGCATGCTGTCAGACAAAGTGCCCGCTACGCGCTCACCTTGCCGCTGATGCGAGGTGTTCAACAATAATTATCCTAATCGAAACATTTTACGGCTTTTAAAAATAAACTTTATCGAAAGTATGCTTCAATTACCTGGGAGCCTACATTCCGGCTATAAGTCCTCGGCCACCAAACCCAATTACCACATAAGACTTTCGAATATATTCCTTGCAGAATCCTATCATTCCACTCCGCTCCTGATACAAGCCAGCAGCGTTTCCAATTCTATTTTCTTGAGCTGCAGCAGAAAATTCAAGTCAGCATCGGTCTTCAGTAAGCGCTGGTCAGACCTCACTCACGCAGGTGGTGTCGGGCCAGAATATAAATAATGTAAGCCCGACACTTTAAGCTTATTCTATGTTTGCGCCCACAACAGCAGCCATCTGCATCATGTCGATCGTCTGACCTTCTTTAAGATTTGTAAGGTCAGTGACCTTGCCTGATTTGCTTTTGGATTTTGTGTTTTTGAAGATCGGGAGCAATTTAGCGTCAGCCACAATGAATTTGCCTGCGTTCTCAGCCTTTCCATTTTGAGTCTTTGTCTGAAGTTTATTCGCTTTAATATAGTCCCAAAGCTTTTTGGTAATCTCTGTCCTGGGAAGTTCTGTTGCTCCCAGAAACTCTGCCAACTCATTTTTCAGCTTTACCGGTTTATTCAATCCCTTTGCTTCTGCCATTTTTAACTCCTTTATATTTAGGATTTAAAGGAAATTATCTCCGGGGTCAGATCTTCTGTCCATTTTATTTTATTAAATAGATTTTTCAAGACCCGCATATGTTTAATTATTGCATTTATCCACAGATATGCGAATTGCAATTCTTTCCAAAAAAAGAAAGCGGGAAGGCATTATAAAAAAACAAATACTGCCTTCCCGTTCCTGACTAAAGGACTCAAGTTAAGGGCTACTTTTTCTTTGCTGCCGGTTTCTTTGTCGCTGTTTTTTTGGCTGCTGGTTTCTTCGCTGCTGTTTTTTTGGCTGCTGGTTTCTTTGCTGCTGGTTTTTTCTTCGCAGTTGCCATGGAACCCTCCCTTGATATTTAAAATATTAAGAACATCGCATAGCCCTTCAGTCTGGAAAATAATATTAGCATAAACAATACATTTAGTATGTACGAGGATTATACTCTACAATATGTAGTATGTCAACTTCGTTATTTAATGAATCTTTAATTTTTTTAACCATATCCAATGGGAAAGTGTACATTCCGGCTATTTTTGTTCAATCAGACCTATGAATCAGAGAACGTGGATTGACGTTAAAA
>CAWGGS010000085.1:0-33850 GCA_963822095.1 uncultured delta proteobacterium | reverse complement strand
CTTCTTCTTCTTCGACTCCATTACAGTATTGCTCGACACAGCGGGGGTCGCAAAGAGTTGGACGTCGAGTTTTGTTCCAAGAGATCTGCGTTGGACTCATCGCTCTTGGTGGTTGAGGTAAGCGGATGTTCATTGCTGAGAATAACGGCTCATCCGGATTAATCGTACTTTTACAAGGCTGAAATTAATGAGATGGTGAAATTCATCGCTTCCAGACACTGCTCTCCGGCTTTATCGCCTGTACACCACGGTTGACAGACAGGCCTTTGTGATTCCCAGGCGGGCCTCCGCGATGCGTCCTCCAGCGATAAATTTCGCCTCCCGCGATATAGAAGGGTACGCTCAATTCGGAAGAACCAGAATAACCTTCTTTATGTCGTGACTGCTCTCCCCCGCCTTTAACTGGGCTAAGGTTATTGCACGGTCGGCCTGTGAGGTGCCGGCTCTTTTCTCCGTCAAATTCTCTTCTTCAGTTTCCTCAAAAAAACATTAAAAAAAGATGGATTTTATCCGGAAGTTTGCGTTACCTTGTTATATAAGGATGTCCAAATTGTTTCCGTTGAGTCTGAGGTAGTAATCTCTTGAACTGTGAGGCCTTGAAACTTTACAAAAAAGGAAGGATCGGAATGGAACTACAATCGGAAGACCCTGAGGCAGAAGAAATTGGGGTTCAAGAAACCCCAGCCAGATGCCCATGGTGCGGCAGTGACCCGCTCTATATCGCCTACCATGACGAAGAATGGGGTGTACCACTCCACGATGAGCGAAGGCTTTTCGAGATGCTGGTCCTGGAAGGAGCCCAGGCTGGATTAAGCTGGATCACGATTCTCAGGAAACGGGAAAATTATCGTAAGGCCTTCGATTGCTTTGACATCGAGCGGGTAGCTGCCTATACCGAGGCGGATATCGAACGGCTCATGGCCGATCCCGGTATTGTCCGTAATCGGTTGAAAATCGAGTCGGCTATAAAAAACGCCAAGGTTGTGCTCGACATACAGAAGGAGTTTGGTTCATTTTCAGCATTTATCTGGCATTATGTTGATAATCGTCCGATCATGAACGGTTGGGAGGAGATGTCGCAGATTCCGAGCCGCACTTACCTGTCCGATCAAATGAGTCGGGATTTGAAAAAATGGGGCTGCAGCTTTGTCGGTTCCACTATCTGCTATGCCCTTATGCAGTCTATCGGTATGGTGAACGACCACCTTCAATCCTGTTATCGGTATCAGGAAAGAGGGCAGGAACAGTCGGACAAAGTGTAACACAACTTTCCGGGTTGGTCTGGTTCCTGGGCAAGCGCTCGGGCAATGGCCCGCTGTTGCCCCAGGCAACCGGAAAGGGCTTCACGCCGCTGAAGGGCAACGGCTTCGATACCCACGACCTTCATATACTGATGGGTCCGACTCAACTCCTGATTGGAATAGAGTTTTATCTAGGAACGGTGCAGAGAGATCTTTTTCAACATACCGTCCTTGATAGTGTGCAGGGGGGATTTGCCGAGGAAGGGAAAATCTTCCGGGATTATTCCTTGGGGATATATTTGAAAGCCTGGTCGGCAGGCGTCGGGATCTTCGGGATGAAATTGAGTTGGCGCTCGATACGCTCTTCGATCACAATGTCAAAGGGTTGCGAGGCAATCAGGTTCTCCAGGGTCTTGAAATCCGGTTGGGACCACAGGAACAGGCTTTTCGAGAATTGGCGGGATATATAGGGAACGAGGGCATCAAAGAAAGAATCTCGGAAAATACATGCTCTCGGTGCCCCTTGTGGGCCCTTTGTTACAAAACCTGCCTCTTTATCTGGTTGCGAGGCGATGGTTTTAGGATATTTGACGCCCGAATAGGTTGTCTGTCTAAGATGGGACAGGGGCCTTTGGAGCTCTGGAACGATTTCTGCCTTTCCTGATTTTCCGTAAAGCATTGTCTCCAGATCCCCGATTATTGGCCTGGAAATGAGTTTGAAATCATCAGATTGAAAGCGCCTCGGAACAATTCCGCTAAAATTTTTCTCAAGTCTTTTCAGTATTTCGTATTGAGCAATTGCCGCACCGCGGGCATTCCAATGGGTATCGGTCTTTAAGTAGAGGGTCCCTTCGGATTTTTCTTTGAGGAGTGCAGGTCTCAAATCCAGGATCGGAACCGGAGACCCATGGAGGTAAGCGAGCAATTGGTCGAGACGGGAACGACCCGGATTTTTATCCTGCAGATATTCGCCGTAGATCGATTTTTTATCTGGAGCGATAATGAACAGGTAGGGAATCCCCTTGCTTTTAAGCCAATAATAGCGGGTTTCCAGGGCAATCTTCCATTGGCGAAGGTCTTTTGGGGAAAGCGGGTCGGCACCTCGGTAATCTCTTTCCGATGCCTTCAGATACAGCCAGCCGTCCTTGCCGGTATAGACATATTTTGAAGAGGTCATCTTCAAAAAACGGGAGATTTTTGTATGAATGGTGGTCAGATCCTCTCGAAACCCGAAATGGTCGGAGAAGAACAGATCGAATTTTTTCGGGAACTTGACTATCGAGGATTTATTCCATGCGATCTTGGGAAGAGGTGAAAGTCTCCTTTTTTCCGTAACGGAAATTTGCCTGTTGCTGATACAGAGCAGCGGGAGGTAGATAAGCAATAAAAAGATGGTGATGGTGATCTTTGAATGCCAATTTTCGATTACGGACATACCGGACTTTTCCTTTGAGTTAAAATCTGAAATAGATGAAAGGGTTATAGGTCCCTGCCGCCAGGCTGGTTGCTGAAAGGAAAAAGAGCCCGAAAATAAGCAGTAAATTACAGCCTGCGAGAACCGGTTGCAGGACCCGTTGGTCAGCGCTCAGAAAACGTATTTTGTCTCGGATATAGGGGAAAATCGGGGTGGAGAGGATGCAGCCGATGTAAAATGTCAGAGTCGTTTTGAGACCTTGGTCCGGCAGATAATGGACCTGTGCAGTCGCAGCGGTCAAGCTAAACATCCGGCCCAAATACTCGGTGGCAAGTGAGAGATTCTCAGCCCGGAAAAATACCCAGGCTATCATAACGAAAAGCACGGTGTAGACCTGGGGGAGAGGAAACCAGAGGCGTGATAGGACTCGACGCCATCCGAGGCGCTCGAAGACCAGAACGGCACCATGCAGTGCTCCCCAGATCACGAAGTTCCAGCTGGCACCGTGCCACAATCCGCAGAGAAGAAAGACAACCCAGAGGTTGATATAGAGGCGGAGCGGTGAAACACGATTCCCGCCAAGCGGAATATAGAGATAGTCGCGAAACCAGGTTGATAGCGAAATATGCCATCGACGCCAGAATTCCTGGACCGATTTGGCGATATAGGGATAGTTGAAGTTCTCCATGAAGTCGAAGCCGAACATCTTCCCTAAACCGATTGCCATGTCTGAATAGCCGGAGAAGTCAAAGTAGATCTGGAGAGTATAATACGATATCCCGATCCAGGCCGTGCCGGTGGAAATCTTGCCGATCGGGGTGTTGAAAATGCCGTCGACAACTTCACCCAGCACGTTGGCGATAAGGACTTTTTTGGCCAATCCGAAAATAAATCTTCTGATACCGGAGGCGAAGGATTCGGAGGATATGGTTCGCGACGAGATCTGTTTGGCAATATCCCGATAGCGGACGATCGGCCCGGCAATAAGTTGAGGAAAAAGTGCGATGTATAAGCCACAGTTCAAAAGATTTCGTTGCGGTTTCACCTCCTGGCGGTAGATATCTATCACATAGGACATCGCCTGAAAGGTGAAGAACGAAATCCCTATCGGGAGGATTATTCCTGGATTGTTGAGCGTTAGATCAAATCTTGCTCCGAATGTCTTGTTAAATACATCTACTAGAAAATTGGTGTATTTGAAGTAAATAAGAAGGGAGAGGTTGAGACCGATGCAGATTGCCAGGAGGATCCTTGCCGAAACGCCTTTGCAGGGATTATCCCTGCGATACTGGATAAAGATGCCTGACATGTAGTTGATAAGAATGGAGAACAGCATGATGAGAATATATATCGGCTCTCCCCATGCATAAAAAAGAAGACTCGATGCAAGCAGGAAATAATTTCTGAATTTCGGTATGAGCAGAAAATAGAAGGTAAGGGTAAGAGGAAGGAAGGCAAAAAGGAAGATGGCGGAAGAGAAAATCATCTTTAACTGAATTTTTAGTAATTATATCAGGCCGGAGCACAAAAAAAGATATCCCCGGGCAACGTTTCTGTGCAGGCATTCTACAGGATGAATGGAATCTTTCCAGTTCAAAATGCCCGGGCTGGAAGCACCGAGGTTGCCTTTTGGGTAATTTGTTGTGTATACTCAAGAGTATAGAATATAAGGGCCGGTCCTCCGGGATGGAAATATTTGGACCCAATATCTCGGCATGGCAAGGCAGGAGCTTTGTAGCTATTTAAGAGAAAATAATTTTGGAGATGGAGCCAGTGATTGAAAAATGGATAGACCAAATAAAAAGAGAGTGCAATCCCGACATGCTTGGGATGATTCTTATTCATGACGGCATCGTTCGGGCAACTTCCAAGTCAGGAGCGTCGGTTAAGGCCATGAGCCTCTCCTATGACAGGAAGATGCTCGAAGAGGTCATTGGAACGTTCAAGGCCAAAGAAGGAATCGCCGATATCAGGGTATGGATAAACGAGGGGGAGCTTCAGATCGGTGACGATATTATGAAGGTCTGTGTCGCCGGGCGCTTCCGGACCGATATCCTGCCGGTGTTTCAGGAATTATTAACGATAATAAAAACAGATATTGTGCGCGAGGATGAGGTTCCGGGCTCCTGAGAGCATCAATTTCCTCACGTTTTTTTCGGCATCGGCTCTCCTGGTGTTGGATACATGGAAAATATATGAAAACGATTCTTCTTCCGGGAATGGGTGCTGATTCCAGGATGTACCCGTCAAATGCATATGACCATCTCACTGATGTTAGCTTCGTAGAGTGGCCGGAGTATAAAGGAGAGAAAACCATTGAAGAGGTCGCCATTTCCGTAATAAAGCACCATCAGATCAAACACGATATGATGGTGGGCGGCGCTTCATTGGGAGGGATGGTTGCCTTGGAAATTGCCAAAATACTCGATATCCCCAAAGTGATACTGATTGGGAGTGCGATAGATCCTTCTTGTGTCAATCCCGTTCTTGAGAAATTAAGCAGCTTGGCTGGAATGACACCCGTTAAGCTCATGCAACTCTTTGCAGAAACGGCAAATCTCATGCATGGGAATGTAGCTTTATCTATGTTTGAACAGGCAGATCCCGATTTTATACACTCCATGTGTAAGGCCATTTTTAAATGGAGAGGAATAGAAAAGTACGGCGGAAAGGTTTGTCATATACATGGATCGGACGATAAAGTAATCTATCCCCCGGAAAATAATGTGGAAATAATTGAGGGTGGCGGGCATGTCATATCGATGACCCATGGTCTGCTTGTGGCGGAATATATACGGAAAAACACTTTATGATTTTGGCTGATCTGAGGAATTAAAGGAAGAAGGAAACGAGCCGCAGAACGTATAAAAAATGAAAATTTTACGCAACACCAGCTCTAAAACCTACGAAAGGTTCGTATTGGAATCACTGGCAGATCTGAAATGGTACATGGTCGTGCTCATCCTTCTGTTTGCCATCGGTATAGCAGTAGGGTATGTAAACCCTTTTGATATTCAACGCTATGTCGTTGGAATTATGGATACCCTGGTAAGTAGATTTGAGGGCCTCCATGGGTTTGAGCTCTTCTTTAAGATTTTTCTCCAAAACTCGAAGGCCACGGCTTTTATACTCGCCTCCGGTGTTATATTTTCACTTTTCCCCTTGATGGCAACCATTATAAATGGTGTCGTGATCGGCGTTGTCATCGAGCACTTAAAGTACTCACGGGCTATGTCTCCGGCTTTGGGAGCCCTCTCTTTGATTCCCCATGGACTTTTTGAAATCCCGGCAATCGTTATCGCCTTGTCGCTGGGTGTGAAATTCGGGAGCTGGCCCTTCCGCAAGAACAGAATAGAATTTATTAAAAATCATTTGGTTATATCGATTAAATGCTATCTTTTAATAATTCTGCCGTTATTACTTATTGCTGGAATCATTGAGACTCTGGGAATAGAGGTCTTGATTTCTCTACGATCATAACTGAATGAGAAAATACCTGGATGGTGCTGGATGAGTGAATGGAATTTAGCTAAAACGTATAATTTTAACGGGCGATCAGTGAGATACGATGTGAGGGGCAACGGTCCTCCTCTCGTTATCGTTCATGGCACCCCATGGTCATCGTATAATTTACGACATCTGATTGCATCTTTATCAAACGACTGCACTGTATATTACTATGATCTCATCGGTTATGGTCAGTCGGACAAATCACCCGGTGATGTCTCTCTTGGCATCCAGAACCATCTTTTGGCTCAGCTTCTGGTTTACTGGGAGCTTGAGAATCCTGCTGTTATAGGTCATGATTTCGGAGGAACGACCGTCCTGCGGGCGCACCTGGTTGATAGGTGTGATTTTGACAAGATCGTCCTCATTGATCCTGTGGCTGTTTCCCCGTGGGGTTCTCCCTTCTTCAGGCATGTTGCTGCACATGAGGATGCATTTGCTGGTGTTCCAGACTACATACATGAAGCAATTGTCCGCGCCTATGTAAAAACGGCAGCTTTTAAACCCATAGCTGACAACACCCTGGATGCCATCGTACATCCGTGGACAGGACCAGGAGGAAAGGCCGCTTTCTACAGACAGATTGCCCAGGCGGATGCAGGCTACACGGATGAGATACAATCGTTGTATGGAGAAATCACCAGCCCTGTGCTGCTTCTCTGGGGGCGTGAGGATACGTGGATACCCTTAGAGAAAGGTGAGATTTTACACACGTTGATTCCAAACTCATTATTAGAGATTATCCCGGATGCCGGGCATTTAGTGATTGAAGAACACCCAGAGACGCTCGTGAATAAGATACGCTCATTCCTGTAGGATGATGTACAATAGGGGACACGCTTGAGAGGTTGCTTGAAAAGGCTGCGTTCTAATCTGAAGCACTATCTTCACCATGTTCTCTTTGTTGTGAAACTGTGAGTATTCGATGGAGAAAATTCGTGAAACGGCTTCACCCCGAAGGGATACCGATACCTTGGCCTGCCAGAGTTCTTTGCAATGCTATCAGCGCCACCTCCTTTGAGAGCGGCTGAGCTGAATTTTAACTATGAGCCTGCCCACGCAGGGAGGCTTTTTGGGGGGAGAGACCATGAAAATTTCAAGACTTACTCTGATGACCCTGGGCGTAGCGGATTTAGGTAAGGCAACGTCCTTTTATCAAGCTGTCCTCGGCACTGCTCCGAATACAACCTATGAGGGTGTTACCTTTATCGAGCTGCCGGGAACCTGGCTTGCGCTTTATCCGCTGGAGAAATTGGCCCAGGACATCTCCCCCGAGGTTCCGACGACCCGGAGCGGATTCAGCGGCGTCACGCTTGCCTATAACGCCAGGAGCAAGGATGATGTCGTTGCAGTGATAGATCGGGCGCGATTGGCCGGAGCCCGTGTTGTAAAAGAGCCGCAAGAAACATTTTGGGGCGGTTTCAGTGGGTACTTTGCCGATCTTGACGACTTTTACTGGGAAGTGGCCTGGGGGCCGATGTTCGATTTTAACCAAGAGGGCGAATTGCAATTTGTAAAGACATGATGCAGCTGGAATTCCGTATAGAAAGGGCTGCGGTCAAGGACGCCGAGAAGATCCTCGGGCTGCAAAAGCTTGCCTACATCAGTGAAGCCGAAATCATTGATGATTTCACCATACCGCCGCTGAGACAGACGCTTGATGAAATTCTTTTTGAATTTTCCCGTCAGATCGTCCTGAAGGTCGAATCCGGCGGTGATATCATCGGCTCCGTCAGAGTGAGCCGGGATGGAGAGACCTGCCGTATCGGCAAATTGATCGTCCACCCCGATCATCAGAATATAGGGATTGGAACAAGACTCTTGCAGGCAGCCCAAGAGCAATTTCCCGAGGTGAAGAGGTATGAGCTGTTCACGGGTGAAAAGAGCCTTAAAAACCTTTCCTTGTATAAAAAAATCGGTTATCGGACCTTCAAGACCGAAACGGTGTCGGCAAAGCTCACCCTGGTATTTTTGGAAAAGTTTTCCGGAGTTTCGGGCTAATTTCTTAAAAGGTCACCTTCTCGGCACCCGCCGTCAACCGTAAAAACTCCTCCATCCAGTTATCGCCTCCCAAGGCCAGGGCCAGAACCACCGCCATATGCCTGGGGCTTACACCCATTTCTTTATTGCGACCGAGGCCCGAGAGGCAGGACGGGCAGTTGGTGGCAATGGTCGTGGCGTTGATCCCGGCCATGGCGTTTTCCAGAGACTCCCGTTTACGTTTGAGCATGGCATAGGAGATGTCCGGCCTGGACATGGCCATGGTGCCGGCCTCGGAACAGCATTCCGGGATGCTGGCCACATCCTCATAGAGTCTTGCCAGCATAGTGGGCCCGGAGCCGTCCAGAGAATCGTGGCAGGGGGTATGGTAGAGAATCGCCTCCGGGCGTCTGGCGCCAAATTTCCCATTGGCGTTTTGCAGTACGAACCTTGAAACATCATCGATTCCGCAGCCAAATATCTCGTCACAGCCCATTTCTTTGAGTGCCTCCCTGCATGTGCCGCAACTGACCAGGAGCGCATCGAACACCAGGTGGCCAAGCATCTCCCTGATCTGGGTCAAGATGATGGTATCTCTTAAGGAGATGACCCCTGCCATTTTTTTCTTGGCGTTGGCCTTGGCTGGAAAGCCGCAGCACAGAAAAGGAGGCGGCAGGATGACCCGAATATTATTCTTTGCCAGCAGGTAGATGGAGGCCATGGCGATATCGGCATACAGGCGTTCCGATCCGCAACCCGGGAAATAGAAGACTGTCTTTTTCACCTCCGACTCCGGGAGGATCATAAGTGCTTCTCGTTCCGAATGCTGGGGAAGCACTGCGCCGAGACTGCTTTTGGATGCTCGCATCATCGGTGACCTGAGCATGTTCAGGGGACGCCAGCTCCGCCCGCTAAGCATCGGAGGGGCCTTTTCAAAGGCCTGGACGCCGGCATTCTGGATGGCAGTCCCCCATTCCAGTACTACCTTTCGGAAAACACCGTTGATCCCGCTGTTTCTGGTTTTTAGATAAAGAAGGGAAAGCCGGGTGGCCGGTGCTGTATGTTTGTATCCGAGATCACTTAAGATCTCTCGTTCGAGAACCGATACTTCGGCAGTGTCGATGTCCACGGGGCAGGGAGTTTTGCACTTGTGGCACATGGTGCAGTGATCGGCAATCTCTTCCAGGTTTTTGAGCTGGTTAAAACGAGGAAGGTGTGAACGCTGCATATCATAGAGCAGGGCCTCGATCAGTGAGCCGATGACCATATTCTTGTTGCGCGGGTGGAAGAATATATTGCTCCCCGGGTGATAGACACAACAGACCGGCATGCATTTCCCACAGCGAACGCATTTGGAGATCATCGATGAGAGTTTGGCCAGGGAACCGTATTGGAGGATTTTCGCCTCCAACTCGAGAAGGTTGAACGAGGGGGTGAAGACCTTGTCGATAACGGTCGGGTCGCTCAGCATCCCCGGGTTCATAGTGCCATGGGGGTCGACTTCCTTCCGATAGGTCCGTAATTCCTCGAGTCGGGTCCTCTCCAGGAATTTCATCTTGGTGATGCCGATGCCGTGCTCGCCGCTGACCACGCCGCCCAGTTCGACGGCCTTGGCCATGACGTCCTCGGCGGTCTTTTCCGCCCGTTTCATCATCTCTCGGTCGTTGGAAAAAACCGGGATATTGACGTGGATGTTGCCGTCGCCTGCATGCATATGGGTGGCGATGACGATCCGTCTTGCACGGACCTCATGAAAGATGGATTCGATATCCGACGAGACCTTGCTGTAGCCGCTGAAAAGTTCCAGCAGTTCACCCTGCAGCTTTTTGATGTCCGTCTCGTGGCGGAGCTCGGCTTTGTTCTGCAGGTTGAGCCTCTCCAGGGTCGCATGACAGAGTTCAGCTGCTTTCGGCATTTTAGCCTCAAGCCAGTCTGGGTCCTCGATGGGCTCAGCTGTCTGGAGATAGTCGAGTATTTTGTGAACAAAGGCATCCTTATTATAGATGTCCTCTTTGATATTGTAGTCATCCGCAAAACGGGCGAATTCGGCCAGAGCCGGAAGGGGCAGCACGATGTCCTCGTTGAGTTTGAAGGCGTTGGTCCGGGCGGAGATAGCCCCCAGCCGTTTTCGGTCACGCCAGAAACGTTCCGCTTCGTCGGCATCCTGGGCAGTGAACAGCTCTGTGTTGGCATAGTGAGTCAGCAGGTTCTCCAGGCGTTTTTTGCCCCGCAGGACCTGGTCGCTGGTGTGGCCCACCATATCGATTAATAAAACCGCTTTGGGACGCTCGCTTCTGGCTGCCTTGAACTTGTACTTGATGGCCCGGATGTACTCTTCATCGAAATGCTCCAAGGCCATCAGGGCCTCTTCACCCCGATTGACGAACTCCTCGGAGATCTCAACGATGACCCTGCTGGCCTCGTCCATATCCTCGCCATAAAATTCGAGACAGAAGGTGATCTTCTTTTCATAGGCCTTATAGAGGACGAATTCTCCGGAGGTAATGACGCCGTCGGTACCTTCTTTTTGGAAGCCGGGCAGGCCTTTTAAGGCCTTATTGGTGATATCCTTCCACAGACCTTTCTTGCGAATTTCGTCCCCTTTCAATGGCATTTCACGGAGGATTCGGCCGTTTTGGTCGGATACCTGGAAGGTGACGGTATCGTCCGGCAGGATTTTGCGCATCGGATGTTCGATACGTCGTACGGTCAAAAGCCCCTTTCCGGGCATGGCGATGGTATAGGAGAGAATATTGTCTATGGCTGTTCCCCAGAGGACCGCTGTTTTTCCCCCGGCATTTTCGGCAATATTGCCGCCGATGGTCGAGGCCCATGAGCTGGTGGGATCGGTTGCGAAGACCAGGCCGTGGGCCGTGGCGCAGGCCATGGCATCGGAGGTGACGACCCCGGCTTCGACCTGTATAACCGGGACCTTGACCTCCTGACCGAGATGGGCAAAGTCCTTGTAGGTGATATCATGGATGCGAGTCAATCTCTCGGTGTTGATCACCACGCAGTTGCCAGTCACCGGCACGCTGCCGCCGGTGAGCCCGGTTCCTCCTCCTCGAGGGATGATTTTCAGGCCGAGTTTGGCTATCTCCTGCATTAACCTGGGCACCTGTTCTTCGGTGGTCGGGCGCAGTACTGCAAGCGGCAGGAAGAGACGCCAGTCGGTGGCGTCGGTGGCATGGCTGATAAGGGTGAAAGGATCAAAACGGATATTTTCCTTGCCGATCACGGTGCCTAGTTTTTTTTGCACCCGGGCCCGGAAAGAAGGGGCGTCCAGGATTTCCTTTTTCAATTCGCTGAGGCGGTTGCGACAGATCTTCACCAGGCGGAGGACCTTACCGCTCCGTTCGATTCCGACTCTGCCGATCCGGGCAGCCTCTTCGATAATGTCCAGGTCTTCGGTGGCGGTTTTGATGAACTTCCGTCTCCTGAGAGGTGAATCGATGAGTTCCTGGAACAGAAACGGGTTTCTCCTGAGGATAAAAAGGTCGCCCATCAGGCGCATGACAAGGCGCGCTGATCTGCCGGTGATGCGTTGGCTGAGTAATTCTTCAAGATCCTCCCATACTTCGGCACCGAAAAGCAGGTTGATGATCAGTTTGTCGTCGGCCGAGGTGAAATTATACGGAATTTCTCGGTAATCTATTTTCTTCATTTATATGAAAATCTCCAAAGAGCTGCGGCGTTTCCATGCCGGAGCGAATAACTTTAATGCTTCGTTGCGGTCAGCCGGTCTGGTCCAGTCATACAGGTTAGGTTCGGACGGCAAGGATAATGCTGACGTTCATTCAAGCGACGCGGAAAGAGGGAAAAGGCGCCTGGACTGATGCACTCCCCGGGGGAGTGCATCGGCCTGATCAGGACATTTTGGCATGTTCATCGTAGAGGTAACGCTTGATTTTATGAGTCGCTGTTTTGATAAAGGGCTCTCTTCGCTCGCATATTTTGGAGATCCTCGATGTCTTCGGCAGTTGCTCGTTGATCTCCTGACGCATGCCTTCCATCAGGGTTGTCAGATATTCGCGGCGTTTGCCTTTCGGCTGGTCGGCCGTTTGTTCGTCTATGAATTCGTAATCCGGATATACCCAGGATTCGAGTTTGGAGTTGTTTTCCACAACCAGGGATTCCATAACCCAATGGTAGGCATTCATCTTATGTTCAATGGCCTCCGGATAGACGTTTTCGCCGTTGGCCATGACGATCACGTTCTTGGATCGTCCACGAATATGGAGATTGCCGACATCATCTAAGAAACCGATGTCACCAGTGATCAGCCAGCCGTCTTCGGTGATTGTCGCCTTTGTCTTCTCGGAATCATTGTAATAACCCTTCATGATGTTAGGCCCCCGGGCCAGAATTTCACCGATTCCGGAAGTCGGATCAGGGTCGACGATTTTGACCTGAACACCCGGGATTGGTTTTCCCGCCGAACCAATGGCTATGGTCGGTTCTCCCACCGGCCCACCCGAGATGAGTGGTGACGATTCTGTCAGGCCGTATCCGATGACATAGGGGAATTTGGCCTCTGCCAGGAAGTTCTCAACCTCGGGATTCAGTGCTGCACCGCCTATTCCCATGAGTGTAAGGTTCCCTCCGAAGAATTCCAACAGCTTGCTCCCGATCTTTTTATGGGTCATTCGTCTGCCGAAAGCCGTTTTGCAAAGCATAGATATTGCCCAGCTATTTTCGATTTTGGGCAGCACTCTTTTTTTGTAGATTTTTTCAAAAACAAGGGGGACAGCAAAGATTGCAAAGGGCTTTTCGTGTTGACAAAGCTTTTGCAGGATGGCCGGGGTCGGTGTCTGTCCGGCATAGGCGATTCGGCCTCCTTTTATCAGGGGCAGGATAAAACCGCAGGTAAACTCATAGGTATGTGACATCGGCAAGATGGATAAAAATACATCGCCCGGTTTGATCTCGGCCAGACTGACGGCACTGTAGGCGTTTGAAGTCATGTTCTTATGGGTCAGCATTACTGCCTTTGAATATCCCGAGGTCCCGGACGTGTAGAGTATAGATGCCAGGTCGTCCTCTTCCACCTCCGGGAATTGAACGCCTGTTTCCTGGTCCCGGACATAGGTAAGCGCACTTTCCATATACTCCGAGAAACGTCGAACTTCGACCACTCCTTCTATGCCGGTATAGTCGTCCAAGGTGATGATCGGTCCGGGAAGTATCTTTTTCAGTTCATAGATTTTTTCGATCTGGCGCTGGGTGGTGAAGAGCACCTTCACTTTCATCTCGTTGAGAATAAAGTGGACATCCACCTCAGGAAAATCCGGCAGAATCGGAACGGCTACGGCACCCAGACGGACGATAGCAAAATAGGCTATCCCCCAGTTTTCGGAGTTCTCCGCCAGGATGGCGATATGGTCACCTTTCTTGATCCCTTCCTTGTGCATGCGCGCAGCAAGGGCAATGACCCGGTCCTTGAAGTCCTGGTAGGTCAAAGGCTTTTCCATAGCCATACCTACGGCTGGAAGATCGGCGAATTTTGCACAGCTCGAATCCATGATGTAGTTCAATGTCATTCGTACTTCAGTCGTTTCCGCCATGCCGTCACCTCAAAAAATGTCTTCGAACATTGTCTGGTAAGATCGATTTTGTCATGGAGCTGATTGTACACAAAAGGATTTTGTTGGTCAATACAAGGAAAGTTTGGTTTGAAACGGTTAGATACATTTAATCAGCACCAGATTTCATCTGGTTGTCGACTGTAGGCCAGAGTTGGACCGAATCAGCCGGTTACAATGAAGACGGTCGATGTCTCGTAAGAGACCACATGGATAAAGGGCGAAATGAAACGACCCTGGAAATTCGGTTGCTGTACTTCATGTTCAACAGGACGTGACTGTTGCAGGAGCCGGTTGTGAATTTCCTTGTCTCTGGAAGACAGAGATAGGGGTAGGGGAAGTCAAAAGATTTTCAGCCTTGATTTTTAATGTATACTCTCCTGTTCCAAGCCCAAGTTTCATATTTCCAGAGCGTCAGGAAAGTTTGTCGGTTGGATGAGGTTTTTTACCGTATCGACAATATCTTCTCTTTTGAAAGGCTTGGGCAGAGCAATGATATTGCCCAGATACCGGGCGGTGGTCAGGTAACGTTCCTTAGAGATTACTCCACCAGCGGAAATAGCGATAATCGGCAGGTCCTGTTTTTCCTTTTTCAGTTCCATGATCGTCCGCAACCCGTCTTTCACCGGCATGACCAGATCGGTTATGACCAGATCAATGTGATTCTGGTGGAAAGCCTCCATTCCTATTTCACCATTTAAGGCTGTAATGACCTCATATCCCTCCATTTCCAATATCCTTTTAAGGACATCGAGAGTTAATTCATCATCGTCGATCACAAGAATTCGTTTCATCTACAGTGCCCTGGACGTTTAATAACCCCCTTCTTTTTCCGATTCTGCTGAGTATACATAAAATATTTTACCGCCTTTGGAAACAAAAAATGTACCCTTGAATTGGTAATACTCGGATCTGATTCCCACTCTTGTTCAGCTACTGATCCAGGGAGTGAGCTGTTCGTTTTAAGGGACGCAATAGACCCATCCCTGGGGGCAACGCTTACGCCGTCCAGGTTATAGAAACCCGAGAAACGAACAGCTCAGTCACTTCCATTCCGATAGGCTGAGTTTCAGGGGTAAGAAGATAATCGGAGGAGACATCTGTCGGTTTATTTGTCCGAATCGCAGGCCAAGATCTCCACCGAATCGACGGTAAGGGTTACGGCCCCGAAATCCTCTTCGACAAGTCCGGCGAGCAGATAAGGACGCCCCGAGGTGAGAAAGTGGGCATAACGGCGGTAGACACCGGGGAAAAAAGTGGCCTCAACCATCCCGGTTTCGTCCTCGAAGGTCAAAAATTCCATGGCCTCGCCGGTCTTGGTGGAGACCAGTTTACCGGTGAGAAGCCAACCGGCGAAGCGTACCCTGCGTCCGGTGCAGTCAGGCAGGGTGTGGGCCGTGCTCAGGCCTTTTCTGTTGTGTCTGATCAGACTCAGCGGATGGGTGTGGCAAAGAAAACCCAACACCTCGTATTCCCGGCGCAACTGTTCCCGCGGGTCGGGAGGCGGCAGGAGGGGTGGTTGGGGGAGGTGAATGGCAAACAGGGAGGCCTGCGCGAGGGATTCCTGGACCCGGTAAAAACCGGCCAGTTCCCAGAGCAGCATGGCCCTGTTGTGGTTTGCATCAAGTACGTCCAGCGCTCCGGCATGGATCAGGGCCCGAGCCTCGTCGTCTGCCGGCCGGACTCGCTGGAAAAAGTCCGTTGCGGTGGAAAACTGCTGTTTAGTGCGGCATCGTATGATACGCTTTCTGCAGGTCTCCGAAAGGCCCTGGATTGCCTGCAGACCCACGAGTATCCTGCGGCCCTTGCCCCGCCAGGCCGTATCGCTTGTGTTTATATCCGGTGGCATAATCGTAAGGCCAAGGCGTTTGGCCTCCGAGACGTAGGCAAAGGTGGAGTAGTAACCGCCGCAGTTGGAGATCACTGCAGCCATGAATTCGGCTGGATAATAGGTCTTTAGATAAGCTGCCTGGAAAGAGACCTTGGCGTAGGAGGCTGAATGCGGCTTGCAGAAGGAGTAGCCATCGAAGCTCATCATCATCTTCCAAATTGCCTCGATGTCGGCAAGTGCCACCTTGCGGCGGCTGCAACCGGCAAAGAATTCCTCCTGGTAGTCACGCAGTTTGAGTTCCCGGTCCTTTTTCGACAGGACCTTGCGCAGGCCGTCGGCCCGGGCATGGGTGAAACCGGCCAGGCTGACCGCCACCTTGGAGACATCCTCCTGGTAGACCATCAGGCCGAAGGTCGCGTCGAGCACGTCGCCTACCTTTTCGTGCAGGGGCTGCCAGGTGCCGCCGTGCAGCCTTCGCACATACTCGCGGACGAATTCGTTGGCCGCAGGCCGGATGATGGATGACTGGAGGACCAGTTGCTCGAAGTCGCCACTGCCCGCCTTTTTCTGCAACAGACGCATTGCCGGGCTCTCGATATAGAAGCAGCCCATGGTCAGTCCTCGCGAGACGGCGTTTTGGGTCCGGTTGTCGTCCTCGGGGTGCCAATGGGTGTCATCGAAGGCGATACCCTGGGCCGTGACGGCGGCAATGCAGTCCCGGATTACTCCGAGGCTGCGGTTGCCGAGAATATCGATCTTGACCAGTCCCGCCTCTTCGGTGCCGTCCTTTTCCCATTGGATGATCGGCACGCCCTTGGCGGCGGTCTCCACCGGTACATAGTCGGATATCGGTCCGGGGGTGATGACGACTCCGCCGGGATGGACCGAGAGATAGCGGGGGATACCGATCAGCTTTTCGGCGAGAGTAATGATCTCCGGCCACGGTCCGGACAGGTCCTGGTCTTTGAGCGACGGAAGCTCGGACAGGCGGGTCTGCAGATCCCCGCCGCCGGACGAGATCCAGGGTATCCGTTTGGTGAGACGTGCGATCTCGTACTCCGGCAGACCGTAGACCTTGGCGGTCTCCCGAATGGCCATCCGGGGCTTGAAGCCGATGTGGCTGCAGACCATGGCCGCATGTCCCTGATGTTCCTGCAGGACGTCTTCTATCACCTCATCGCGTTCATCCCAGGAAAAATCAATGTCTATATCGGGCGGGTCGGTCCGTCCGGGATTCAAAAAACGCTCGAAATACAGGTTGTGTTTTACCGGGCAGACGTTGGTGATCTGCAGGCAGTAGGCGACAAGCGAGGCCGCCCCCGAGCCGCGGCCGCAGATCCGTCGCATCTTTCGGCTGCCGTCAGGCTGCAGGCGGTGAACGATGTCCCGGACCACCAGGAAGTAGGAGGAAAACCCCATGGACTCGATCACACGGAGCTCATGCTCAAGCCGTTCCACCACCGGCTCGCCCAGGTCGTCGCCGTAGCGCAGCCGGGCGCCCTGGTAGGCGGCATCCCGCAGGGCAGGGGCCGCGTCGGATCTGCCCTGCCAGGGCGGCATCACCGTGCCGAAATCAGGGCCTGTGTAGGGGCAGGCCTTGGCCAGGGCTGCGCTTGCGGAGATGACTTCGGGCCAGACGGCAAAGCGCTGCCGGTAGGCCTCGGGCGGGGCGAAACTGTTCCCGCACGCACCTTTATCGACACGTGACAGCGTTGTGTTGCCCGCGATGGCCCGTAGCAGGCGGTAGAGCGTGATGTCGTCCCTGGAGGCGATCCCGCAGTCCGGGGTGGCCACGGCAGGGACACCCGCCTCTTTTGCCCATTTTCTGAGCCTGCCTGCAGTTTCGGTGGGTCGGGCTCCGAGGTCCGCCGCCACTGTCACGCCTAGGTCCTGGAGCGCGGCCAGAAGCGGTTGGTCCCGTCCCAGGACGATCAGCCCCTGGTGCAGGTCGGCAAGTGCTGCATCGAGGCTGAAGGAGGCCTTGCGGTGGCGTCTGGTGATCAGGTTGCACAGTGCCGTGTAGCCATGCTCGTCTTGAACCAGGCAGACTGCCCAGCGGCCTGTGTCCGGCTCGGTGATCTCGGCTCCGACTACTGGTTTTAACCCCTCTCGCCTGCAGGCGGCAAGAAAAGGCCAGAGCCCGTAGAGGTTATCCCGATCCGTCAGGGCCAGTCCTGTATAGCCGTAGCTTCTGGCCAGGGCGCAGAGCCTTGCAGGGGAGGCGGTTCCTTGCAGCAGGGAGAAATGGGAGCGGATATGCAGGGGGAACATATCAGAAGTCGGAAGACAGAGGACAGGAAGCAGAAGGGAAAAGAGAAAAGAAAACGTTAGAATTCATTGTACTCTTCCACTTTGGATTATTGCATGCCCGAAACGGGATCTGATGCTGTCCAGCGCCGCACAGGTCTTCTCCTGCCGAATCTCGGGACCTGCGGCCTCCGGAAAGAGCGGGAGTTGGGGCGATTCTCTTTCCAGGAGGCTGCAGAACAGGCGACAGTTGCGTACTCGAATGCGTCGGGTCAAAGCCCGTTGCAGGGCCTGGCGGGCCAGTTTTCGGAGGATGAAATCGGACCCGGTTCCCCGGCGGCTTGTGGCTCTTCCGGCCGAACGGATGCCGTCGGCATAGGCGATCTGGATTTCAACCCGCCGGGCGGCCTGCCTTCTTGTCCGCAGTTCCCGGCCGGCTTTGGCAGCCAGGCTCGCAGCTATGCCTGCAAGTTCTTTTTCGTCATTGGTGTCGTCGGCGAAGACGTGTTCGAAGGCAAGCGATGCCGCTCTGGAGTCCCCGGCTGCAATCGGGCTTGAATCGATGCCGCGGCTGGCCGCGTAGAGGAAATCGGAGCGGTTGCCGAAGGGGACCATGAGCTGCTGTCTGCTCAAACGTGCAAGCTGGCCTATCCTGATCAGGTTGAAGTCCCTTAGCCTGCGGACCTCTTCGGGGGAGAGGCCCGGCAGCAATGGCAGGGGCAGGGGGGCTAGAAACTCCTCCTCTTCGCCAATACCTACGATATATTCCCCTGTCGGTTTGACCAGACGGGAGGCCACCTTGGCCACCAGTTTATTGCCGGCAAGGCTCCAGATCGGGTTGATGCCCAGGCCGTTGCGTACCTGTCTGCGCACCCGGAGGCCGATATCGGGGGCGGGTCCGAAGAGCCTGTGGGTGCCTGTGACATCGACAAAGATATGGCCGTCGACCATTCCGTGTTCGATGCGCGGTGAATAGCTCTGCACCTGGCCCAAAAAGGCCCGCATGGCCCGCCTGTAGATGTCGGGGCGGGGAGGCAGGACTGTGGCCCCAGGGCAGAGGCGGGTGGCTCGGGAGAGAGGCATACCCTTGTGCACCCCGCAGCCAAAGGCCTCCTCGCTCATGTCGTAGACCACTGCCCGTGCGGCCTGGAAGGGGGCGATGATAACCGGCCGCCTGCGCAGGGCGCTGTCGACGATCCGTTCAACTGAGACTGCAAAATCGGTGACATTGAAATGGATGATGGCCCTTTCCCTGAACATGGCAGTCATGATCCCTGCTCGATAATCCTGCTCAGCTCCCGGGCATTGCCCGGCGCCTGGGCGCGGACATGGTTGTTGAAGAAGATGATGCCCTTCTTTGCGTGGGAGGCCAGCGCCTGCAGACGGGTGGTCGTCCACTCATGCAATTCGCCCTTGGAGTAGTTATAGTCGAACTTCTTTTGCATATTGGCACTGCGCCAGCCGGCGAGGTTGCGGCCATGGAAGCGG
Source organism: uncultured delta proteobacterium (assembly GCA_963822095.1). Taxonomy (GTDB): domain Bacteria; phylum Desulfobacterota; class Desulfobulbia; order Desulfobulbales; family Desulfocapsaceae; genus CAWGGS01. The sequence goes on along the minus strand of CAWGGS010000085.1, from coordinate 14,560 downwards.
ACATAGAAGAGATCGGGGTTGGTGACCACGTCGAGGGGGGGGAACAGGTTGGGGAGCGTCGGGATATCGACGGTGACCAGGCTGATCCGCCGCCGTTCCAACTCGGCAAAGACCGGATCGACCGCCCAGGAGACATGACGGAACTCAACCGCCGTCGGCAGGCCGTCCAGACCGTCCAGCAATGCGGCCAGATAGCGGCGGTTGTCGGTGGTTCGGGTGAAATCCGGAGGCAGTTGGACCAGTACCGCGGCAAGCCGTGGGCCAAGCGGCTCGATTCCCTCCCGGTAAAGGCGGAGCTGCTCGCGCAGTCCTCCTTCCCGTTCGTGGGTGAGTGTCCGGGTCAGTTTGGCGGCAAAGAGAAAATGGTCCGGGGCCTTGGCGGCCATCCGGGCTACCGCCTCGGCCCGGGCCATCTGATACCAGGTGTAGTTCAGCTCGACAATGGAAAACGAACGGGCATAAAGCGGCAGCATGTTGGCCGCTTTGGTTCCGGCCGGGTAGAAACCGTTGTCCACCCACTCCGTATACGAATAGCCGCTGGTTCCGACAAAGACCTGGCAGTCTTTAGCTGAGGTGGAGGGAGAGGACGCACCGTTTGGGGTATCGGGATGTTGTGTCATTTCCGTTTGTTGTCAGGCGGTGAGAATTCGGGATTTTGACTCCTGATAACGCCTGTCACCTTGCCTTGGACCAGCAGGTCGGCAAACGAATAGCGCATCACCGGGAAGGCGTCGTTTTCAGGACGCAGCTCGATGTGATCGTCCCGCAGGAAGAAGCGTTTGACTGTGGCCTCGTCGCCATGGATCAGGACGGCGACGATCTCTCCGTTTTCGGCATACTGGCGGGGCTCACAGATCACCAGGTCGCCGTCGAGGATGCCGGCACCGCGCATGGACTGGCCGCTTATCCGCAGACAGAAGAGGTTGTCGCCGGCAAAGAGAGTGGGGTCGACCACCACCGTCTCCTCCCATTCCTGCTGGGCGTACATCGGCAGGCCGGCGGTGATATGGCCGATGACGGGAAGTTTCCGGCCCCGGGCGTGAGACGAAAGCACCGTCTCTTTAGAGACCAGGCGGATGGTCCGGCTGTAATGGCCGCCCCGCTCCAAAAGGCCCTTTTTCTCGAGCTGGCCGAGTATCTGGGCCACGGCGGTATGGCTGACCCCCATGTCCTGGGCTGCCCGGCGCAGGCTGGGGGCCCGCCCGTCCTCTTCGATCCTATCGCTTAGATACTGTAGAAATCGATCCTGTTTTTCGGTAAGTTCCATGTTCTTGCCCTCTGAGATGTCTTTACATTGCTGTACATTTATTTACATTATGGGATTTTTCGGCAAATGTCAATTTACATTTGCCGAAAAAGAATGGCAATCGGTGGCATGGGTATCATTGCATATCCGTGAAAAGCGGCAGCGGGAAAGATATTGACACCGGGGTGATAAATTTATAGGCTTTTGGTCAAGGTTGCAGTGGCTGGTTTTGAAATCTGATTCCATCCGGATTAAAAAGGAGAAATCTCCATGAATAAATATATGCGAAGGGTCGTACTCGTTGTTTTGGGTATGTTCCTGTCGGGATGCAGCGGACTGCAGTCTGGCGGTCCATCATCGAACAGCTGGAAGGCCGCCCAGGTGTTCGATCATGTCAAACAGTCGCCGGTTCAACTGCATATGTTTCTGGAGCGTTTTCCCAAAGGGGGCGATTTACATAACCATTTGAGCGGTGCCGTCTATGCTGAGGACTTTGTGGACTGGGCCCAGGCGGATGGAGTGTGTTTCGACATCAGGACGCTGGCCGCCGTCAACCCGCCTTGCGACGGTGCCAGGGGGCGTCCGCAATTAAAGACGGCGTTGGCCGAGGGAATAGTCACCCGTGATGCGGTCATCGATGCCTGGTCGATGCGCAACTACGTTCCCGGATATTCGGCGCCCTCGGGACACGACCAGTTCTTCCAAACCTTCGGTCGTTTCGGTGACGCTGGCAACAGACACAGTGGTGACATGCTGGCCGAGGTTGTGTGGCATGCGGCAGACCAGAATATTGATTACCTTGAACTAATGGTCTCACCCAGGATGAGGGAAGCCCGGGCTCTGGCCCGTAAGATCGGGCCGCAGCCGGACATGGACAAACTCTATGACGCCCTCATGGCTGCCGGGATTGAATCGCTGGTGCCCAGAGCTTCAGCTCTTTTGAAACTGATGCAGACGGTCAAGGATCAACGCTTTGACTGCCCGAGCTCAGATAACCCCGCCTGCAAGGTTCAGGTCCGTTTCCTGGCTCAGGTGATCCGGACCTTTCCGCCCGAGCAGGTGTTTGCCCAGTCGTTGCTTGCCTTCCTGCTCACCGAATCCGACCCCCGGGTTGTCGGCCTTAACCTGGTGGCACCCGAGGACAACCAGGTCGCCCTGGAGACCTATGAGACCCAGATGCGCCAGCTCGGTTATCTGGCCAAACGCCGGGGCCCGGTGCCGGTGAGCTTGCATGCCGGTGAACTGACTCTGGGGTTGGTGCATCCGCGTTACCTGCGCAACCACATTCGCCAGGCCGTTGAACTGGCGGGTGCCCGTCGCATTGGTCACGGAGTGTCCATCGGTTATGAACGCAATGCCGCGCAATTGCTCACCGAGATGGCGAAGAAAAATATTGCAGTCGAGATTAACCTGACCAGCAATGCCCTGATTCTTGGGGTGGAAGGCAAGGATCATCCCTTTCAGACCTATCGAAGATACGGTGTTCCGCTCACCTTGAGCACGGACGACGAGGGGGTCAGCCGTGGCAGTCTGACCCATGAATACCAACGGGCGGTGACGACCTATGACCTGAGCTATGCGGATATAGTAAGGCTGTCGCGGAATGCCCTCAGTTACGCCTTCCTGCCTGGCGACAGCCTGTGGACCGGGCCGCACGGTTTTCAGCCGGTGTCGGCCTGTACGGGCCAGGTTCTGGGCGGTCCGTCGCCGGATAGGGCCTGCGCCGGTTTTCTTGCCGGCAGCGAAAAAGCGCGTCTGCAATGGCGCCTGGAGGGCCAACTCGCCGCCTTCGATGCCGATCCCTTGGGGCTGGAACGATAGGGGCGAAGGAGGTTGTTCGAGGCAGCCGTCCCTTGGTAAAAAGGCCTGTGGAAGGTTCAGGCTTTAATAACCAGTCAGGATACGAGCGAAAAATGAAAGAAGAGAAAAAAAAGGAACCGCTGAAGGAGATCGGCGCATTGACCAGGACCCTGTTCTCCGAAACCCCGAAGGGGCCGCTGTATCACTATACGACGCTCAGCGGTTTGCTGGGAATCGTCAGGAGCAGGACACTCTGGGCAAGCGATATCCGATACATGAACGACTCCGCCGAACTCAAACATGCAGCGGATCTCCTCAGAATAGAGGTCCAGGAGCGCTTGACCAGAGGACAGGGCAAGGCTGATCTGCTCGGGCAGTTCATGGATTGGATCAGCCACAGGATCATGAACGGGCATATGCTTTTTGCCACGTCTTTCAGGGCGGAGGGCAATCTGCTCAGTCAATGGCGGGGGTACAGTTCCCATGGGAAGGGAGTGAGCCTCGGATTCCTCTCCGAGTATATCCTGGAGTGCGCCGGGAAGCAGAAATTTCAGATCGGCAAATGTATCTACGAGCCGAACATCCAGCGCAACCTTATCGGCCGGGTGGTCGATGCCGTCGAAGTCCACGCGGAGAACTCTATCGATGATACGACCCCGCGTCAGCGGATTCCGGAGATCTACCAGGAGGTGTTCGAGCAGATCAAGATTGACCTGCTCCGCATTTCGGCTATCCTGAAACACCCCTCCTTTCGCGAAGAAAAAGAGTGGAGGATCGTCTCCCCCGTGTTTACCGACCTCGAAGCCTCTCCCGTCAGTTTCCGGGAGGCGAACGCAATGCTGGTCCCGTACTTGGAGTTTGATCTCCAGGCAGATGCCGAACATCCCCTGCAGCTTGACCATCTCTTTTTGGGGCCGACCTCCAATATCAACATCTCCATGAATTCGCTTAAGATGTACCTTGCCCAACACGGGATTGTTCCGTCACGCGGTATCGACTATTGCCAGATCCCCTATCGGCTACGCTGAATTCCGGACCGGTTTTTAGAGTTGATCAACAATGTGTTTGTAAATATCCCAGAGTACGGCCTGTTTTTTGCTGCCAGGCTTGATATCGAGGAAGGTCACCGCACTTTGTAAAACCAATTTCCCCTTTTTGATGACGACGACTCCCAGTGTGCCTTCGCTTACATTTACCAACCCCTCATCACCGATGCCCGATATCGTTTCGAGTTTGACTCCGGACGGCAGCGTTTTATTGTAATATGCTCGGAGGGGGCGCCGGGCTTTGTGGACGTTGATGTCGAGAGAGGCCATCCCACCGGGTTTTTCACTCCAGAAACAGCCGTTTTCAGTGGCGGTCGGATAGAGTGGTTTTCTATTGAGCTTTTTGAGCTGATCGGCGCTGACCTGAGCGCAGATGTTGACCTTTTGGTCGGCACTCCAGGAAGAAACGGGGAGGAGAACAATAAGCAGACCGATGCAGACGGTTGTCAATATCGTATTTCGTGAGATCATCATGGAACTCCTTAAAAAAAGTTTGCAAGCAATGTGATAAGAAAAGATTGTCAATCTTTCCGGCTTAGGGTACATGATTTTTTCAGCCGAAGACACCTTGAAAGAGTGTCTCTATAAAACTAACCAAATACTGATTTTTTGCAACAACGACATGGTATTTCATGTTTTTATTTCTCGGCAGAGGACTTGCGCGATGGCAGAATCTCTTCTTCTGTATCAAAGCCATGGTACCGAACACCTGTGGAAAAATCCTTGCAGGGACTCTGCGGGCAGGATAGGATGTGCCCGCCGTAAAAGAGCCCCAACCGGGCTTGTGGTTGCAGGGCTTATTTGAAGAATTATTTATTCATCTTTTATCCAAAATGGACCTCATCGGAATTATTACCACCATCCTCTCCGCTCTGTTCATGGGAACCATCGGTGTATTTGCCAAAATCACCGGACTCGGTGCGGAGGTAATCACATTTTTCAGGCTGGGTTTAGGCGCCTTTTTTATGCTGGTCTTTCTTGTCGCCGTCGGTCGGTCGCAGTTGATTTGGCGCAGGCCGGGATGGCCGGTGGTGATAAATGGCGTTATGTTGTCGGGATTTATAATCTTTTATGTCCAGGCCATGGAATTCACCACCATGGCCAATGCCATCATGCTGGTCTATTTGGCTCCCCTTGCGGCCTCGGTCTATGCTCACTTCTTTCTTCGGGAGCGATTGACCTGGCTGAGTGCGGCCCTCATAGGCCTTGCCTTATTAGGTTTTGCGATGATGATGGAATTCAGGATCGATTTTTCGAGCGGAACCGATAATCTCAAAGGGATAGCCTGCGGACTGCTGTCGATGTGTTGCTATGCCGCATTCATCCTTATCAATCGAGTCATCGACGAGAAGATTCACATCTACACCCGGACCTTTTATCAGCTGCTGGTCGGCGGACTGGTCATGCTGCCCATCTGCCTGCTGCGAAGGCCGGAACTCCCTATACAGACCTGGCCCTGGCTTGCAGGCACAGGGTTGATCCCGGGCTTTCTGGCCATCCTCTTTGCCGTGATTGCATTAAGCCGCATTCCCGCCGCCGCCTTCGGAACCCTGGCCTATTTTGAGCCTATTGCGGTCATTTTTTTCGGCTGGGCGCTGTTTCATGAATCACTGTCGATCCTGCAGATGAGCGGTTGCCTGATTATCATTTCAAGCGGCATCCTCAAAACCTGGCTGGGGTTGAAAGAACCAAAGCAAATTCCCCTCAAGAGATTATAATAGCAGTATGATGATTATCGCCTCTTACCGGATAGGGAAATGCAGATGAGTGATGGGGAAAAAGAGAAAATCGGATACTGGGAGGCTACTGCCATCGGTATCGGCGGTATGGTCGGCGGGGGGATTTTCGCCGTCCTCGGCCTCTCTGTGGATTTGGCCCATGGCGGAGCGCCGGTGGCTTTTTTGGTTGCCGGCATCGTGGCCCTGGTTACCTCCTATTCCTACGCTCGGCTCTCCGTCACCTTCCCCAGCCAGGGTGGAACGGTTTCCTATTTAGATCGCGCCTTCGGGGCGGGGCTGCTTACAGGAAGCATGAACATTTTGCTCTGGATAAGCTATATGGTCATGCTGTCGGTCTATGCCTATGCCTTCGGAAGCTATGGGGCGACGTTTTTTCCCTCGGCTTCCTTCCTGCTTTGGAAACACATACTGATAACCGGCAGTATCATAGGCATTACAGCGTTGAACCTGTTGAGTGCGAAGCTGATCGGCAAGGCGGAAGACTGGATCGTCCTCATCAAATTGGCAATCCTGGTCTTTTTTATCGCTGTTGGCATTTGGAGGGTTGACGGGGCACGGCTTTTACCTTCGGCCTGGACGTCTCCTTTGAGTCTGCTTTCCGGCGGGATGATCATATTTCTTGCCTACGAGGGATTTGAGCTGATCGCCAATACAGCCCGGGATGTTCGGGACCCGCACAGAACACTGCCTCGGGCGTTTTATTCCAGCGTCGGTATAGTTATCGTCCTCTATGTCCTGGTAGCGGCCGTTACCGTCGGGACCCTGCCTGTCTCCAAGATTGTCGAAGCCAAGGATTATGCACTTGCCGAGGCAGCCCGACCTTTTCTGGGGCATGCCGGATTCCTGTTGATTGCCGTTGCTGCAATGCTTTCCACTGCTTCAGCCATCAACGCCACCTTGTACGGTGCAGCACGGTTGAGTTATGTGATTGCCAAGGATGGGGAACTTCCGGTCGAGCTGGAGCGAAAGGTCTGGGGAAGGCCCGTCGAGGGCTTGCTGATCACATCCGTGATGACGCTGCTCATTGCCAACCTTGCCGATCTCTCCAGCATGTCGACGATGGGGAGCGCCGGTTTTCTGCTGATATTTGCCGCCGTCAATGGGGCGAATGCCCATCTGTCAAAAGAGACCAAGAGCAAATGCTGGCTGTCGGTGCTTGGGGTCGTCTTGTGTCTCAGTGCCCTGGCAAGCCTCCTCTGGCAGACGGTAAGGACCTCACCCGATCGGCTTTGGGTTCTGGTTATTATGGTCGGGCTTGCCTTCCTGGTCGAGATCGTTTTTCGGATGACGACCAAACGGCGATAAATTATTTTCACAACTTTCCGGGTTGGCATATTTGGTTGTAATTGGGTCGCAACTATCGAACGAATCGTTATTTAATACCCGCTGCAAGAATTCAGGAGCCAGGAACCAGAATCCAGAGAGCTTGTCTTTGTTTGATTTTCTTCTGGATTCTCCGGAATATAAAGGGGAAGAAAACTGAAAATAACATTTTATTTCCCTATATTATCACAACCTGGAAAGTTGATTTTTTTTTCTGATTACCACTAATGTTCAGTAACTAATCCAGGGTGTGAGCTGTTCGTTTCGCGGGACGCCATAAACCCATCCATGGGGGGCAACGCTTACGCCGTCCAGGCTGCAGAGACCCGAGAAACGAACAGCTCACAGCCTTCCTTTCCGATAGGCTGAGTTTCAGTGGTAATCAGAATTATTTTTAAAATATCCCTGAAGACTTTGAATGTATCGGGGTTCGTCGCACTTTTCCGTCTCAATCGTCGAATCGTCGTCCTCTTCCCTCGTAGGAGGGTGACGAGATGACTTTTTTCCCCTGCGCAGATGTGCGATTCTCCGGCTCGTAGGCGCGCATGATATCGTTGCGGCACAGGACGTTTAAGGTGCGTGATTCCGAGTCCTTACTGGAGAGTACCACCAGCTCGTCGTTATCGTCTTGGGCCATCAGGGTCAGGGCTGTTCCCAGCGAATCCCAGGGATAGACGACATGGCATTTTTTGGCCAGGTCCTGAACTCTCTTCGTCTCGTCTGCAATGGGGATGGAGCAGGCGTTTTTTGCCTCGGCGGTGTTGATGATGCCGATGCATTTTCCCTCCTTGTTGACCACTGTATAAAAGTCCTGGGGATTTTCCCCGAGTATTTTGCTGAGCTCGCTCAAGGAAAGGTCAGGATCAATGTTTGTTGGGGTGTTCCAGGGAATTTTTTCCAGCAGGTCACCTACTGTCAGGCTGCCGAGAAGTCCCCGCAGAAAGTCGGCATGGTGAATCGGTGTGTCATGACGGGTCGTTCGCTGCTTTTCGTAGATTCCGAAGCGGGATCGAAAGAGAAAGGCCAGGGTCGTTACCCAAACAGCGGGAAGGAGCAGATCGTAACTCCCGGTCATTTCGCTGACCATTATGATCGTTGAAAAAGGGGTTGATGCGGCGGAGGCGAAAAATCCTGCCATTCCAACGATGATATATGTTTTCGGATCGGGGACGAATGTCGGCATGATATTGTGCAGCATGAGACCGAGGGATCCGCCCAAGGTCCCGCCGATGACCACGGACGGTCCGAATACGCCGCCGCTGCCTCCCGAGGCTATGCTGAATGCCGTGGTAAACATCTTGGCGATGGCCACCGCCAGGAGAAAGCCTATGGCCAAATGCCCGTCAAAGGCCTGCTGGAGTATACCGTATCCGGTGTAGATGGACGCCGGCAGGTAAAAGCCGACAACTCCGGTCAGCAAACCACCGAGCGCAGGCTTGAAGTGGGGCGGAAACGGCATAGCGACGAACAGATCCCGGATCTTGTAAAACAAGCGGGAATAAAAACCGGCAGCTATGGCGACCACCAGGGCAAGGATAGTGTAGGGGAGGATCTCCTTCCCGCTGGTGAAGGTCATTTTCGGGGTGATAAAAAGATGGTCGAAGCCGAAAAAGAGCGCGAAAACACAGTAGGCAACCACCGAAGTGATGGCCGACGGCACCAGCAGCTCATATTCCATATCGATATCCCGGTAAAGAATTTCGGCGGCAAAGATTGCACCGGCGAGCGGGGCATGGAAGATGGAGCCGATACCGGCGCTCATTCCCGCCATCATCAGTATTCGACGCTCCATTTCCGTAAGATGGAGCTTCTGGGCAATGATGGAGCCGAAACCCGCCCCGATCTGGGCTATCGGGCCTTCGCGGCCGCCTGATCCACCGGAACCTATGGTAATGGCCGATGCCACTGTCTTGATCAAGGGAATTCTTCCCCTGATCATGGCATGTTTGAAATGGTAACTTTCAAGGGCAGCGTCGGTTCCGTGGCCTTCTGCCTCCGGAGCGAAGGTATAGATAAGCCATCCGGCGAGCAGGCCTCCCACTGTAGGAACCACAAAAAACATCCAACGTATCAGACTTCGGGAAGGGATATGGATCAGGGAATGCTCCCCCCCCGGTCCGGGAGGAAAATAGCCTGTGAGGTATTCAAGGAAAAAGCTGTGAGAAACATCCAGCATGGCAAAGAAGAGAACGGAACCGAGGCCTGCGATGATTCCTGTTGGGATGGCAAGCAATAACACTCGCTTGAGTCGTATCCAGGTTTTTATGTTCTCAATCGTTTTTGAAAATGAGGCTACCATAAAATAAGGTTTGCGGCTCCGGTGATTTATCAGTTTCTGAAAACGTGGGTTTTGGAAAATATGATTTGTCAGCCAATCTGTATCACTTATATTATTATAATATTCTGAAATAGTGCAACATGTTAAATGGTTTTTATCCGATGGCAGGTTAAGCCAGAAGATGGGAAGATTTTTGGGGAACGTTGCACGGGTGGGGAGAAACGCCCGAGAGGCCTTTTTTGTATTGCCGATAGATACAATCAGCTGTTTTCAAGTTGGTTTAGGCAAGCAACCGAAGTGTTGGCTGTCCGGTCAGGCCCTGCCGCCGAGTATCTTCTGGATCTTATGGTAATAGGATTTTTCTTCAGAGGTAAACCTTTCTGTCAGGCCATAGGGGTACTTGGTGACCGCGCTGGCGGCGATATCGAGGCAACCATTGAGCACAGTCATCCGGTTGCATGCGGCTTCTGCCTGAGTCTTGTTGTTGATACGAATGTCGGCGATGAGTCTTCTCACCTCATCCAACATTTTGGGGGCGGGTCTTTCCTTGAGGAATTTATCGATGAAGGCAATCGCCGACTCCTCTGAGAGTACCTTGCATCCGGCAAATCTATTAATGGATTGCACATGGTTTTTCAGGTATTCAAACAGAATTTCCACCTCGGCCTTTTGAATACGGCCGTCGGCCCATGCCATTTCAATTAGAAGGATCATATCGACCAGATACACCTGCTCTTCCTTGATTCCGAACTGGGCAAGCCGTTTTACCGCATCGTTAAAGGTGACTTTGGTATTCACACAGGTGCTCCGAAGAAAAGTCTATTGTTGTTTTGGATGGTTATGAAAAGAAAGCCGCACTGTTCCAACTGGGTCTCAGAGAATGCCTTTAATTAAAAATAGCATAAGAGCTCTCTGTTGTCTTCCTTATTTTGCGCACAAATGTGGGCAGGAGATTTGAGTTCCCCGATTTCCTGTGCTATCCTGCAAATAAAAAGCTTCATAAGCGACGTCTTTTGGAAACCTGGACTGTTCGTTTGAACCGGGCACAATTTTAGAAACATACATTTTCACTCTATGGAATACCTTATTTCTTATCCGTCTCCAGTCGATATATTCCCACGGTTTTTCGCTGGCCGAGCATGTGCCTTCAAAGGATCGCCGGCATGAGAGGAATCAGTGCATCTGTCGTCAGACAGGATGCCGCCGGCAAATGCCGGGGCCGGGCCGGGTATCTTGACGAAATGACATTTCCCGAGATGCTTTTTGCCCGGGCCGTACGTTCAACCAGACCTCGAGCCCGAATCATGGATGTTCAGGTCCCGAACCTGCCGGATGGGTATTTCCTGGTTGATTCCAAAGACCTTGCAGGTGACCCATACCTCCAGTTTCCTGCACATGACTCCCCCGTTTTTGCCGATGGCAAGGTTAACTTCGTGGGTGAGGCAATCCTTTTGATTGTCGGCCCTGATCGCGAATGTATTCTGGATATCTGTGATAATGTTCACATCACCTACGAAGATATTCCCCCCATCCTGACTCTTGAAGATTCCATCTCGGGAGCTGCTCCGCCTTTGACCGGGACGGACAATATCTATACGCGGCGGGAGTATAGACGAGGCGATGTCGACAAGATATTTGCCGAGTCGCAGAGGACGTTCAGCGGAACCTACACCACCGGCTATCAGGAACATTTCTATCTGGAAACCCTGCGCATCGTTGCCAGCCCCGAAAATGGCGGCATTACGCTCTACGGGCCGGTTCAGGGCCCCGATACTATGGCCTTGTTCCTCTCCGGGATTTTCGGCTGGCCGCCTGAGCGGTTTTCTTCCGTGGTGACCACTGTCGGTGGAGCATTCGGCGGAAAGATTGAGATGCCCATCATTCTGGCGGCGCATGCTGCTTTGGCTGCCTATAAAACCGGACATCCTGTCGCCGTGATCTATGATCGCCATGAAGATATGCTGGTGAGCACCAAACGCCACCCTTCACGTGTGTCGATTCGAAGCGCCTTTGATGGAGCTCACAATCTCACCGCGCTTGACGTAAAACTCGAACTGATGGCCGGCGGTTACAGCTGGTTTTGTCCGATAATTCTTGATATGGCAGCCAAGATGGGAGCCAACGCCTATCGCGTTGCCAATCTTCATGTCAGCGCCACGGCCCATGCCACCAATCATCTGATGCCTGGCGCCATGCGTGGTTTCGGGGCAATGCAGATGATTTTTGCCATAGAGAGCCATCTGAGCCAGGTGGCGGATCGTCTAGGAGTCGATCCGCTCCTCTTGAAGGAGAGGAATGCCCTGAAAACAGGAGACACAACAGCTACCGGAGGCACCTTGCGCGATGACGTTAAACTTCCCGAGATTATCGCTGCAGTCGCCAAGGCATCCGACTACCATGAGAAACGACGGCAATGGCAGGACCAGAACGGGCGGATCAGAAAGGGGATCGGCGCCGCTGTCTATGCCTTCGGTGCTCCGCATACCATGGGGATGGGCCCCAGACGACGGCCACGGCCATTGTCGGTGATACGACGTGAAAACGGGCGTGTCGAGATATCCACCAATATTGTTGAGCTGGGTCAGGGGATCCAGACCACCTTTCGCAAGATCGTGGCCGCGGCACTTGGGATTCCCCTGGAGTCCATCGACATGCCCGAGCCACGGTCTCCGGGGAACAGTCCGACAGGAGGGACGGGAGCCTCGCTGAGTATCGTCCTCTTCGGTAAGTCACTGGAACGCGCAGCCCTGAGGCTCAAGGCACGTTGGAGCGAAATAGGCGAAATCACGGAGACAGAGGATTTTACGGAACCGGAATACCTTGTCTGGGACGAGGAGCAGTTATGCGGAGACGCCTATCACACCTATTCCTGGGGCGCGATTGCCGTTGAGGTTGAGGTGGACACCTGTACCGGAGAGGTCCGAAATACCGGCATCTGGTGTGCCAACGATTTCGGCACGCCCATCGATGAGACTATTGCACGAGGGCAGGTGGACGGCGGCGTGGTGCAGGGCCTGGGGTACGGGCTGTGGGAATACCTGGAGAGCCAGGGTGGCTTTTTACAGCAGATCGGCCCTGCGGACTATGTGGTGGCCACGGCAATGGATGTGCCATTCATCCACCAGGAGATCATTGCCTCCTATTACCCTGAAGGACCTTTTGGGGCCAAATCGGTGGGGGAGATGCCCATTGTCGGGAGTGCGCCAGCACTGACGGAGGCCGTAAGCTTTGCCTGCAAGGCGCCGATTTATGACATACCATTAACTGCGGAACGGGTTCTGGCTTTGCTGGGGGAGGCGAAGAGATGAACATGAAAATTGCCTTTGTCCTCAATGGAAAACGAAAAGAGATCGACTCCGATCCAACCAGACGCCTGATCGATGTGCTACGGGAGGATCTGGGGCTCATGGGCCTCAAAGAGGGCTGCGGTGAAGGCGAATGCGGCGCCTGTTCGGTCCTGCTGGACGATCGTCTCGTTCCGGCCTGCATCATTGCGGTAGGATCCGTGGCGCATCGGCGAGTGGTAACCATTGAAGGACTGGTGGATAGTCCGGGATTTCAGGTGTTATCCGAGGCCTTTATCGAGGCCGGGGCGGTGCAGTGCGGGTATTGCACACCGGGGATGATTATGGCCGCCGAGGCCTTGCTGCGAGAACATCCCCGACCCGATGAGGAAACCATCCGGCGATACATTTCCGGAAATCTCTGTCGTTGCACAGGCTATAATCTTATCGTACGCGGGATCGGTCTGGCAGCAGACCGAGGCGACGGCGTTTGGGGATAATCATGGGCGAATCCCATAGACCCGATACCTTGGATGACGCCTTGAGCTACCTCAAGGATACCCAGGCCAGGCCTTATGCAGGAGGCACTGATCTCATGCCCCGCGGCAGGCGATGGATCGGCGTGCGTCCCCGCTTCGAAACCCCTTTGCTCTTTGTCGGGCATCTCGCCGAGCTTCAGGAGATCCGGCAGCTGGAAGATGTGCTTGCCATCGGCGCCTGTTGTAGTCTGGGCCGTCTGGCTTCACATGAGGCCTTACCGGAACTTTTTCGTTCTGTCATAAGCCGGATGGCGGGTCCTGGGGTCCGTAACCTGGCCACCATCGGCGGAAATGTCTGCAACGCTTCACCGGCCGGCGATACCTTGCCCTACCTGTATGCGACGGACGCGCAGCTTGTGCTGCAATCGGCCAGAGGTACTCGAAGAATTCCCATTACGGATTTTATTCTGGGACCTGGGCAGATTTCCCTGGCCGAGGACGAGTTGCTGACCGATATCCTGGTTCCTGTTGTCGATTGGGATGTCGGGGAATATGAGCGGGTGTCTTCCCGACGGGCCAATGCCCTCAGTAAGGTTTCCTTTCTTGGGCTTGCCCGCAGAAAACAAAAGAGGGTTGAGGACCTGCGGCTGGCTTTCGGAGCGGTCGGGCCCACTGTGGTCCGCTCGGCCGCGGTGGAAAAGGATCTTTTGCAGGCCGTCAACGCCTTTCGAGTCGGCAATTGCAGCCGTGACGACCTGACTTGCTGTGCCGCCAAATTTGACCTGTTAATCAATCCCATCGATGATCAGCGAGGTTCTGCCGGGTATCGTCGGCAGGTCGCGGTCAATATTCTGCAGTATTTTTTGGAAGGGCTCTGTCGTTGAGCTCAGGAAATTTTCAGAAAACCGGCTGGTAAGTGGCAGGAAGCAACATCTGCCTGGCCGTTTTGAAGTATGCCAAGACGACGAATCAAAGGGAGAAGGAGAGTATGCAACAGGATTTTAGTCAGCGCACAAAAGCACTTTTGGGAGAGGAGGCGTTTGCAGAGCTTGAGTGCCCGGTTGTCGCCATTTCCGGTTTGGGCGGGGTCGGCGGAGCTGCATTTATGACCCTTGTCCGGTCCGGGGTGCGTCGCTTCCGGTTGGCGGAAAACGGCATTTTCGACCCGCCGGATATGAACAGGCAATGGGGTGCGCTTGGGGCGACCATGGATCGTCCCAAGATCGATGTCTATGCCGAATGGGCGAGAGGGATCAACCCTAAAGTCGAACTTAAGCTTTATCCCGCAGGTATCACTGTTGCCAATATCGAAGAGTTTCTCACGGGATGTGATTAGCAATATGTACTCGTCGAAGGTAGGCACAT
>CAWGGS010000084.1:0-40159 GCA_963822095.1 uncultured delta proteobacterium | reverse complement strand
GATCGCCTAAAGGCCGAAGGGCTCGAGGAAAAGTTCCGCGAGAAGACCGGGCTCGTCGTCGATGCCTACTTCTCCGCTACAAAGTAGTACCTGCTGGATACGATTCCGGGCTCTTGCGCAAGCACACGAACGCGGCGAGATCCTGTTCGGGACGGTCGATTCCTGGCTGATCTGGCGGCTCACCGAAGGGCGCTCGCACGTCACGGATTACAGCAATGCCAGCCGAACGTTGATCTACAACATCCATCAGCTCGATTGGGATGACGAGTTGCTGGCGATCCTGAAAATTCCTGGGCGATGCTGCCGAAGTCAAGCCTTCCAGCGGACAAATGGGTGAGGCATCGGCCAAGTGGCTGGGCGGAGTCATTCCGATCACGGGTTGCGCCGGCGATCAGCAGGCAGCGATTGAGTAGCGTCAAACTCATGAGGGTGCTCCTTTACCTGTCAATCTCAGGAATTACCAGATCAAGACTTCCCATGAACGCCAAGGCGTCCATGATCAACATACCCCGGCAGCTCTCATCGAAGAGGTGCATGTTGGAATAGGTCGGCGACCGCAGTTTTAAGCGGTAGGGGATTTTGCCTCCGTCACTGACCAGCCTGATGCCGAAGCTGCCGCGGGCGGTCTCCACGGCTTGATAATAATCTCCCGGTGGAACCTTGATGATCTTGGGCTTTTTCTCCGGCATGATCGGTCCGTCGGGGAGCTTGTTAAGACCCTGTTCGATGATTCGCAGAGACTGTTCCATTTCAGCCATGCGGACATTGTAGCGGGCCAGTGAATCGCATTCATGGAACACCGGAACGTCGAAATCAAACTCGGGATATACCGAGTAGGGCTCGTTTTTCCGGACATCAAAGTTGATCCCCGATCCTCTGGCTACGGCGCTGGTGGCCCCGTATTTGCGGCAGATCTCCGGAGTGAGCGGGGCAATGCCCTCCAGCCTCTTGCGAAAGATGATGTTGCCGGTTACCAGCTTGTCATACTTCTTGAGAGATTTTCGCATGCGGGGGATGAAGCGTCTGGCTGCGGCGAGAAAAGTATCGTCGACATCGTTGTAGAGCCCGCCGAAGCGATAATAGCAGTAGGTGAGCCGGGAGCCGGTTATCCCTTCGAGCATATCGAGGATGTATTCGCGGTCCTGCATGGCATACATAAGCGGGCTGAAGCCACCGAGGTCCATGACGAAGGCGCCGAACCATAACAGATGCGATGCTATCCTGTTCAACTCCACTGTGATCGCCCGGATATATTCAGCCCGCTCGGGGACCTCGATACCTGCGGCTTTCTCAATGAGAAGGACATGACCGTGGGAGAAGCCCAGTGCGCCCAGATAATCCATCCTGCTCAGGTTCATGAGAAACTGGGGATAGGTCTTAATCTCACCCATCTTTTCGTGCATACGATGGATATATCCTATGACGGTCTCGGCATTTACGATGTATTCGCCATCCATCTCCATCTTGACCCTGAGCACACCGTGGGTGGCCGGATGCTGGGGACCTACATTTAAGGTAAAGGTCTCGTCAGGTCTTATCTGTATGGGAGCTGTCATGCCTTAAAGTCCTTCTGAAGTGGGTGAAAATCGGCATCTTCCGGGAGCAGCAACGGAATGAGGTGGGGATGCCCCTCGAAGGTGATTCCGAAGAAATCATGGGTTTCCCGCTCGTGCCAGTTCGCTCCGGCATAGATATCTGTGATGGTGGGAACAACGGGGTTTTTTCGTGGGACACGGGTCCGGATAACGACTCGGCAGAGATCAAAATCATAACGGCTGAAATCGTAGATAACCTCCATCTGATCCTCTTTGATCCAGTCTACACCGGTAATGCTTTCGATGAAAAACTCATTTTTGTCAACAAGACTCACCGCTTCCATGAGTTGATCGACAGAGACCTGGGCATCGACATGATAGCCGTGTACCGCGTAGTCGCGTTCGATGACGCCATTGGTCCGGGGCTCTTGTTTCTTCGGCTTGTTGGCCTCGGCTTCCGCGTCCTCTTGCGATGGTGTTGGCGTCTCTGCCGGCTTTTCTGTCGGCGGGAAGAGACCTTGGAGTTCCTGCAGTATCTTTTCTCGTATCATGTGATGCTCCAAACGACTCTGATCAGTGACTTTGGTCTTCTTTATCCGTTGTCAGAACTCCTTCGGAAAAGAATTGAACCCTATGTAGTGTGTCCCCAGATATATTTTGGGACCCGGTCCTGCAGGGCCTCTTTCAGGCGGCCTCAGGATTTTTCCATCGTTTCCAGCCTGAAACTTTGTGCTCCAACTCGATAATCCCCTGCAGCAATCCCTCCGGACGGGGAGGGCAGCCAGGAACGTAGATGTCCACCGGTAGAAACTCATCTGCTCCCAGAACAATACTGTACTGTCCTTCGAAGGCGAACGGTCCGCCGGAGATGGCGCAGTTCCCCAAGGCCATGACCCATTTGGGTTCCGGCATCTGGTCATACAGAGTCTTGATGGCGGGCATCAGTTTCTTGGTAATGGTGCCCGCGACGATCATCACATCACTCTGTCGTGGAGAGGGACGGAAAACCTCGGCGCCGAGTCGTGATATGTCAAACCGGGCGCAGCCTGTCCCCAGCATCTCAATGGCGCAGCAGGCAATGCCGAAGGTGAGGGGCCAGAAGGAGTTGACCCTACATATATTGATGAGTTGCTCGGCCAGAGCGAACTGGACGATGGATGAAGGAATCCCTTCTTTTATCGTTGGTATGTCTTGCGTTCCCATTTGAATACTCCCTTGATCCATGCATAAACGATTGCAAGCGATAGAATCCCTACGAAGATGATGATCTCGATAAAATCGCGATATGATGCGGTGAATATCCCTCTGTTATAGGTCAGCGAAACAGGGAAGAGAAACAGGACATCGACGTCGAAGGCGAGAAAAATCAGGGCATAGAGGTAGAAGACAACCCCATATCTTATCCAGCTGTCTCCAATCGGCTCCATACCACATTCGATGTATTGACCGGTTTTGTTGACGATCTGCCGGGTCTTGCGCGGCATGAGGAGATAGACAATAGCAATGGGACCCAGAGCAAAGGCAAGCCCGCCCAGAGCAAAGGCGGTGATCCATATGATGTTGTCGCGGTAAAGGAATTCTGAGAATTGAATTTCCATGTCGACGCTCCGTCTAAGGTTGAATACCAAATTGAGAGTGCTGTCAAACGAAAGCTAAGTTAGTTAATCGGAGAAAACCTGTCAACAAGAAACTGAATGACTATTCAGTTCCCTGATCATCCGAGAGAAATAAGTGTCATTTATAAAAAGAATTAATTATAGAAAGATCTTGAAGAAGGTTTTATAAATGATAAGATGAAACTGCACTACTAAAAAAATAAGATGAATTAGATCAAAAAAACTGAACAATGGTGTAAAGAATGTCTATTACCTTAAGACAACTCGAAATATTTATTGCTGTTGCCGAGACAGCCCAGGTTACTAAGGCAAGCAAAAAGTTGTTTGTTACCCAATCGGCCGTGAGTATGGCACTGGCCGAGCTCGAAAATCAGCTGGGAGGGTCTCTGTTTGACCGTCATGGTCGAAGCCTATTACTAAATGCCCGAGGTCGTTATCTTTTGCCGTTGGCAAAGGACATAACAACTCAGGTCAGCAACGTTGAGACCATCATGTCGGAACGCAACGACAAATTGGCTGGTCATATCGAGGTAATTGCCAGTTTATCCCTTGGAAATTATATACTTCCATACCTGATTGGTGCTTTTAAGCGTATACATCCCCGGGTCCATATCAATATGCTTGTGTACAACACCCAGTATGCCGAACGGATGGTGGTTGACGGGTCAATGGATATCGGGTTTGTCGAAGGGAAGGTCGACCATGAGGAAATCGCTATGAGACCCTGGTTCATGGATGAGCTTGTCGTTCTGGCTGGCCCGTCCGATCCCTTGGCACACAATAAGTTTTTTGATGTAAAAACAGACCTAAAGAACAGTAAATGGATCATGCGGGAACAGGGTTCGGGGACCGCGGCCGTCTTCCTGGAGAGGATGAAGGAGTATATTGACGACATCCACATCGTTATGGAAATGGGCCATCCTGAAGCTGTCAAAAGGGCTGTCGAATCAGGGGTCGGCATAGCGTGTCTTTCCTCCCTTACCGTCTGCCGTGAGGTTGAAAACGGCTGGTTGAAAAGCCTAAATGTCGATGGTATCGATATGACCAGGCAGCTTCAGATAATATACCGAAAAGACAAGGTGATGACCGATGCGATGCACGAGTTCCTCGATTTCTGCGACGTCATGTCAACCTGCGATGACGAACGCATCTGCCTCTCATCCCCCTGGAAGTTGCAATCCCTCCTTGCCCGACAATCAATTCGCAAGAAAACCCAATAAGAATTCGGTTTACTTGCAAACCTGATAAAATGTGCGACTTGTGCGCACAAAAAAAATTCTGAAAATGATTGAAAACGGTCCTTGTATCAAGCGACCGTTTTTCTTATTTATGTATGTGCTCTTTTTGCATGTTGGGTGTTTTGCTGTTGGGAATCAGTGAACAACAAATTTAAAAATCTGCCCAACCTGCTGCCAAATGGGGAGTAGAATGCAAGATATGCTGAATTAATGTGATAGGTGCCGGGCGAGGAGACACACGGTTCACCGCGCTCGTTTTTGAAGAAAAAGAAAATCCAACGGAAGTCTTTATGTGGTCAGGCATGGCGAGGTGTGGTGGGAATTTAAATGTAGGATCCTGTTTTTAGCCTCCATGCCCATTGCGTTTGCCTAAATTGTCTATGCGATTTGTGCGGTGTATTGTGTTTCGTTCCCTCTTGATGCGTATAGCACCTCATTCGATGGGGCTGTGGTTAATTGAAGTCAATAAAAAATCTTTTCAAGAAACAGTCCATGGGCGGGTGCCGGGGCTGCCGCAAGGGTACGATCATGGGCATCGAAGATATTTTGGAACGTTTCGATACTTATCTTTTTTCTCCCGGCATCCAGAATAGTTCCAACCATGGTGCGGACCATTTTACGGAGAAAACCGTCGCCGGTAATTGAAAAACAGACATGATGATTTCCAGGCGCTACAAAATCGGCGGTAATAATAGTACGTATCGACCCCCGACCTCCGGTGTGATTTCTGTCCCTGGAGCCCTGCATTTCAAAACTTGCGAAATCATGTGTCCCCCGAACAATTGCAAGACACTCTTCGATCCGTTCGGAATCGAGAGAAAAAGGGAGATGGAAGGCATAGAGCCTCTCGGACGGCAGTTGAACAGGCCCGGTATAGAGACGATAGGTATAGGTCTTGTACCGGGCAGAAAACCTGGAATGAAATTCGGGAGAAACCTCCTCCGCTGAGAGTATCCTGATGCGTGCCGGGAGCAGAGCGTTCAGACCTTTTAAAAAGACTTCACATGAAAGGTCTTTTTCCGTATGAAAGTTGGCCACCATTCCCACGGCATGGACGCCGGCGTCAGTACGGCCGGCACCAAGCAGGGAAACCTTTCCGGCCGTCATTGTCTCAAGCCTTTGTTCGATTTCCCCCTGGATGGTCGTGGCGTTTATCTGTCTCTGCCAACCACCGTATCCGGTGCCGTCATATGCAATGGTCAGTTTAATGTTGCGCATTTTCCAGAGTCCGTCTCGGCATCCCCTTTACGATCAAGGGAAAAAAGGTGCGCCTTCAAGGCCTGCGGTCTCGGGAAAACCGCAGAGAAGGTTCATGTTCTGTACTGCCTGGCCGGATGCGCCCTTGACGATATTGTCAATGGCAGACATGATGATGATCCTGCCGGTTCGAGGGTCGACCTTGAAGCCTATATCGCAGTAGTTTGAACCACGGACGAATTGGGTGGCGGGGAAGACGTCGTCGGCAAGTACCCGGACGAAATATTCCCTGTCGTACATCTCGTGGTACAGGTCACTGATCCTGTCCGACCCGATGCCATCACCCAAGGTGGCATAGATGGTGCTTAAAATTCCACGTGAGATCGGCAGCAAGTGTGGTGTGAAGTTCATGGTCACATTACAGTTGCCCAACCGGTTGATCTCTTGCTCGATCTCGGGGGTGTGTCGATGGCTCGCGACTTTGTACGGTCTGAAGCCGTCGGCAACCTCACAAAAAAGAGTGCCGACTTGCGCTGATCGACCGGCACCGGAGGTGCCCGATTTCGAATCGGCGATTATGCTGTTTACATCTATAACTCCGGCCTTAAGAAGAGGAGCGAGGGCCAGAATGATCGAAGTCGGATAGCAACCGGGATTGGCAATGAGACGTGTCGTCTTAATTGCCTCACGGTAAAGCTCCGGCAGGCCGTATACTGCCTCGTTTACAATTTCAGGAGCTGTATGTTTCTGATACCATTGTTCATAAACAGAAACATCACGGATTCTAAAATCGGCGGACAGATCGATGACCTTTTTTCCGGCTGCAAGCAACCGGGGGACAATCTCCATGGCTGTTTTGTGGGGCACGGCAGTAAAGAAAACATCGGCACGGGTGCCGAGTTCTTCCGGGGAGAGATTTTCACATACCAGCTCGATCTTGTCCCTGAGGCTGGGGAATACCTGCCCCAGCGTTTTCCCCTCATACTGCCTTGAGGTGACTGCGGTCAGGGTTATCTCTGGATGATTGCACAGTATTCTTGCAAGTTCCACTCCGGTATAACCGGAGGCACCAACGATTGCGACATTTGTCATGGTGGATACCTGTCGTGAAAATTATCGGAATAAGGTTGTCTGCCGGCAGCCAAACCAGCATGGGAGGAAGACCAGCCGGCCATAACAAACCATGAATGACCGAAACCCCGGTCCCGCAGGACCGATGCCTTCGGAGACTTTCATATAAAAGAAAAAGGGAATAACAGATACTCTGTTATTCCCTTCGCTGTATTCCAAACTAGCAGTATCTGAAATCTAAGCGCAGTAAAGGACCACGTCTTTCGGCTCCAGGCTGATAGGGTCTGAAACTTAACGTTTTGAGAACTGGAACTTGGCTCGTGCTCCTTTCTGCCCATATTTTTTTCGTTCTTTTATGCGGGCGTCGCGGGTAAGAAGGCCGGATCTTTTCAGCGGCGTCCTGTTTTCCGGGCTTACCCCGAGCAATGCCTTGGAGATGCCGTTGGCCAGTGCTTCGGCCTGGGCCGATTTGCCGCCGCCTTTTAAGGTGGCCATGACATCATACTGTTCAACAGTCTCGGTGACCTGAAACGGTTTTCTTATCTTAAGGTCTTTAAACATGCCGGCAAAATAGACATCAACATCTATTGAATTAACGGTCATCTTGCCGCTGCCCGGAGTAATCCAGACTCTGGCGACGGAACTTTTTCTTTTACCGGTTGCGTAGAAACGATCTTGGGCCATGGTCATTTTCTCCATGTTGTTATATATCTAATTCGACAGGCTGCTGTGCTTCATGGGGATGAGCAGCACTTGCATAGACCTTCAGTTTTTTGAGTTGAGCACGGCCGATCCGGTTTTTAGGAAGCATTCCCTTGACGGCATTCATAACCAGATCGGTCGGATGATCTTCCAAAAGCTTTTTGGCATTTGTCTCTTTGATTCCGCCAATGTAGCCGGTATGGTGGTAGTATTTTTTATCGTTCCATTTGTTGCCGGTCAAACGGATCTTGTTGGCATTGGTAACGATTACGAAATCACCGTTATCGATAAAGGCCGAGAATGTCGGTTTGTGTTTGCCCCGTAAACGGTTGGCAATTTCAACCGCCAGACGACCGAGTACCTTGTCCTCTGCATTGACAACGTACCATTTTCTCTCGATCTCATTCACAGGAGCAAGATAGGTTTTCATTGTGTGCCTCAACATCTTTTAATTAATAAAAAAAGGTTCGACCAAGCATCGAACCTTTTGAAGTCTTTTTTTGGAGCGGGAAACGAGATTCGAACTCGCGACTTCAACCTTGGCAAGGTTGCACTCTACCACTGAGTTATTCCCGCTCAATACGAGTGTCAAAACAGCATCAAAATACAGATTTTCATTTTAAGTGTCAACGAAAAAACATTTTTTTTTCCATTACTGTCATTTTTTCCGAAATCTTCTTTTAAAATATAGAGATGGTTTTTTCAAGATAGAGTATTATGCTATATTTTATTGGTAAAGAAGGAAAAATTAGCAAAAAGGACCGACAAGGTGATAATTTATGGGGAAAAGTGGAAAACGAAACATCAGCGTTTCGAGAACAACCAAAGAAACGGATATCCAATTGAAACTGGCTCTCGATGGAGCCGGCAAGGTGAGGGTTGATTCCGGTGTTCCTTTTCTCGACCATATGCTGACGCTTTTTGCGGTCCACGGCTTCTTTGACCTTGATGTGACCGGGAAGGGCGATGTCCTGGTCGATGATCACCATACTGTCGAGGATATCGGCATCTGCCTGGGTCAGGCCTTTATGTCGGCCTTGGGAGATAAAGGTGGGATATCCCGTTACGGTTCATGCCTTCTGCCCATGGATGAGACTCTTGTGAGGATAGTGGTTGACGTATCCAACCGTCCTTTTCTGCATTTCGACGTCACCATCCTCGACCAGAAAATCGGGACCTTCGATACGGCATTGGCCAAGGAGTTCCTGCGTGCCTTTTCCCAACATGCCGGGATCACACTGCATGTGGACCTTGTGCATGGCGAAAACAGTCATCACATTGTTGAAGCAGTCTTCAAAGGGCTTGGCAGGGCAATGAGGCAGGCGGTAAAGGTCGATGCAGCTGTACACGGGACCTTGTCTTCCAAAGGGTGTCTGTAGAATATTATTCCAACATTTCGAATACATCAGAAAACTCAGTTGCTTTAAACCGGGTCTCCTGACACGACAAATTAACCTGAAATACCAAAAGAGGTCATACGTGAAAAGCTTACATAGATTTATGATCAATATCTGCCTTTTCTGTTGCGTCGTTGTACTCTTTTCCTCCTGCTCGTGGTTGCAGGAGAGTAATAATAACCAGGAAGCCAAGAATGTGCAGAAACTTTCCTGTTTAATTGTCCTGCCGACGGAGACTCCTGTTAATTCTGACAAAAAAATAGATTTCACCGAGGCCAAAAATCTGCAGACCGGGGCAAATTTCATGGATGGAGTGATAGCCCAAGAGTTGAAGGATTTTCCCGGTTCACGGCTCCTGAATGCCTCCGGATTGGAGGGGCTGACGATTGGGATTGTCGGGAATAAGATGGAAATGATCAAAAAAATCGGCAAGGAATTGAAATGCAATGCAATACTTACAACCTCCATTACCCGTTTTCATCAACGCGAAGGAGGAGAGTTTGGGGCGGATTCCCCTGCCTCAGCGGCCTTTACAATGACACTTACCCGTGTCAATGACGGCAAGGTTCTGTGGAGGGGGAACTTCGACGAGACGCAAGAGTCGTTGCTGAGCAATCTTCTTTCCTTCGGCAAGGCTCAGAGCCGTGGGTTTAAATGGATCACTGTTGAAGACCTGGTCCGTCAGGGAATTCATGAGCGTCTGTCGACGTGCCCCTATCTTAAATAGATATTCTCCTGTGTTCGCCCCGGCTCGTATTGATGGCGCATGGGAGAAGATAATTAACCTGACGCCCGCTGTCGTAAAGAGACAGCGGGCATATTTTTTTAAACCGGCATGGCTGAACCAGACCGGCCCGCCGCAACCAATCGTGAAGGCTTGTCACTCTGGTATGGAAAAGCCGGTTCTTCGAGAGACTTTCATCTAAAAATCAATGAAAAGCAGTATCCTCCCCAGACAGGTCAATAGACGAATAGGACGAGTCATGCATGATTATGCAATGCTCCGGGAGGGTGACCGGGTCCTTGTCGCTGTATCGGGAGGAGTCGACAGTACAGTCTTGGCCTGGATCCTGAAGATGTGGCAGGCTAAGGCACCGATCTCCTATACCCTGCAGGCAGTCCATATCGATTCCGCATTCCGGAGGCAGGAGAGAGGCAATGAGAAACGAATAGAGAGAATCGATGGCCAAATCAGGCGCCTGGGCTTGGACTGTCGGGTGGAGCAGGGGCGTGATGTCGAGCTTAAAAGCTGCTTTTCATGCGCCATGCAGAGGCGTAATCATCTTTTTGAACTGGCTAGGGAAAGAGGGTATACCAAGATTGCTTTCGGTCACCACAAGGATGACCTGGTGGAGACACTCTTTCTTAATATGCTGTACAGTGGGAATATCTCGACCATGGTTCCCCGCCAGGACCTTTTTGGAGGCGCCCTGTCTTTGATCCGGCCGTTGGCCTATGTGGAAAAAACCGAGATTCGAGGTTTGGCCAAGACGTTGGAGGTAGAGCCCGTGGAGAGTCTCTGCCCATTTGCAGGCGACACCCGGCGCGAGACGGTACGCAGGTTCCTGGCAGGGGTCTATCGGGATGTGCCGGGGGCAAAGAGCTCGATTTTTGCGGCGATGTCTAATGTTCGTAACGACTATATATTGAAGGTGATGCATGAGAACTCTGATTAAAACACTTCTAACCGAAAAAATTATCGGCAGCCAGGTTGAAATTGCCGGTTGGATTCGAACCCGAAGGGATACCGGCAGTTTTTCTTTCCTGGAGGTTAACGATGGCTCGAGTCTTGCCAATATCCAGGTCATTGCCGAAGGTGGTCTTGTTAACTATGAGACGGAGATAAAAAAACTTTCAGCTGGATGTTCCGTTCGGATACTGGGAACCCTGCAGGAATCACCGGCCAAGGGGCAGGAGGTCGAGATCCAGGCGGCCGAGGTTTTTGTTGTCGGCTGGGCCGATCCGGAACACTACCCGCTGCAGAAGAAGCGTCATTCCTTCGAATTTCTGCGCGGGATAAGCCACCTGCGCCCGCGGACCAATGCTTTGGGGGCGGTGGCCAGGGTTCGCTCCCGAATATCCTACGCCGTGCATTCCTATTTCCAGGAGCGAGGGTTTTCCCAGATTCACACCCCGGTCATCACCACCAGTGACTGCGAAGGGGCCGGTGAGATGTTTCAGCTCAGCACCATGGGAGACGGTAAAGAGGGTGCCGGCGAAGAATTCTTCGGCCGCAAGGCGGGACTTACCGTAAGCGGCCAGCTCCAGGCCGAGGTTTATGCCTTGGCTCTGGGTGATGTCTACACCTTCGGGCCAACATTTCGGGCCGAGAACTCGAATACCAGCCGTCACCTGGCCGAGTTCTGGATGGTCGAGCCGGAGATGGCCTTCTGCGATCTGCGTTGCAACATGGATCTTGCCGAAGATCTGCTCAAGTATCTCTTGAATGATGTCATGGCCAACTGTCCTGACGACATGGCACTTTTCGATCGTTTCATCGAAAAGGGACTTTTGGCCAAATTGAAAGGAGTAACCGGCCAGGAATTTGCTCATATCACGTATAGTGAAGCGGTGGACAAGCTCCTCTCGTCCAGGAAAAAGTTTGATTTTCCGGTAAAATGGGGCGTCGATCTGCAATCTGAGCACGAGCGGTTTCTAACCGAGGAGGTCTATAAAAGACCGCTCATCGTCACCGATTATCCTGCTGCCATCAAACCCTTCTATATGCGCGTCAATGATGATGGAAAGACCGTTGCGGCCATGGATATCCTGGTCCCCGGCATCGGTGAGATCATCGGCGGTAGCCAGCGTGAGGAGCGGCTTGATATTCTTATCTCACGCATGGACGCCACCGGCATCAACAAGGACGATTATGCCTGGTACCTTGATCTCAGACGGTACGGAACGGTACCGCATGCAGGTTTCGGCCTGGGATTCGAGCGTCTGATCCAGTTCGTGACCGGTATGGCCAATATCCGTGAGGCCATCCCCTTTCCCCGCACACCGGGTTCCGCACCGTGCTGATTTCCGTCCGCAGGAGGGGTAAGCCGTGAGTAAGGGGCAACAGGTTCGCGAGATGTTCGATGCCATTGCCGGCCGCTATGACCTGATGAACCGGGTCATGACCATGGGGCAGGATCAGAAATGGCGTCGTTTCGTCATGTGGATGGCAGGTGCGCCTGGTCAGGGACGGGTGCTTGATCTGGCCTGCGGTACCGGCGATATTGCAGCTTTGATGAGCAGGATGAATCCGCAGGCAACTATCATCGGTGGCGATTTTTCTCAGAATATGCTGAAGATAGCACAGAGCCGCTTTCGGGAGACGAGTATCAGTTGGCAGGCCTGTGATGCCAATCATTTACCCTTTGCCGACAGTGTTTTTGAGGCGGTGACCTTTGGTTATCTGCTACGTAATGTCGATGAACCGCTCACTGTCTTAACGGAGGTTCACCGGGTCCTGCGACCGGGTGGGCGTGTAATCTGTCTGGATACGACGCCGCCAGAGCGAAATCTTCTCTACCCCTTTATCCGTTTCTATTTCCGCTTCGGTATTCCCTTACTGGGCAAATTCATTGCCAGTGATAAGGCAGCCTATGCCTATCTCACTGGCTCGACTATGGGCTTTGCCTCTGCCGAAGAACTGGCAACCGATTTCCGGAAGGCCGGCTTTCAACGGGTCGGTTACAGGAAGTTTATGATGGGGACCATCGGTGTTCATTGGGGGAGAAAGCAGG
The DNA here is from genome assembly GCA_963822095.1 of uncultured delta proteobacterium. Classification (GTDB taxonomy): domain Bacteria; phylum Desulfobacterota; class Desulfobulbia; order Desulfobulbales; family Desulfocapsaceae; genus CAWGGS01. Next base: position 27,669 of record CAWGGS010000084.1, on the reverse strand, counting down.
ATTTTCAGGACCAATGAGCGAAATCTACCAGCATGAAGGTATCCGGATTCATCTGCATAAATGCGGTGCCGATTCCTATACAAAAACGAGCTATCCCCTTCGGTATGGAATCTACACCGAGATAGAAACTCCTGAAGCGATACTGCAGTTCAATCTCAACGGTGAAATCACGCACGCCAAGGGCAAAGGAAAGGATTGGCCGAACCCCCAGGAGTGGCTGAAGCGGACGGCGGGCAACGACTGGATTTATTATTCCACCGGAGGGTATACCGGGGTCTTTGAAGCCATCGGAGAATACTACCTCCCCAACACCCCATACCCCACCAACTCGCTGATCGGCGGCAACCCTCTATCTCTGCCGCCGGTTGCCTTGATCACCACCACTTGGTATGAAATGCTTAAAGAGGTTTCCCATACGGCAGAAGATGCCCCTGTGACGATACGTAAATTTCTTGAGCAGGCCCTTGCCAACCCGCCTGATGCTCTGGATGCAAAGGCCCGAGACCTCTATAGGGTCATCGGCGGCCGAATCACGGTTTTGCCGCCGGATGCCCGTCATGTCGACTACGACCTGATTCCGCTGACCGTTGCCGAAGGCTGTCTCTACAAATGCCGGTTCTGCCGGGTGAAGACAGACCAGCCGTTTCGGGAGAAGAGCAGAGACGAAATAGATGTTCAGATTGCATGTCTTAAAAAAAATTACACAGAAAATCTGATCAACTATAATTCCCTTTTCCTGGGTGAGCACGATGCTCTGTGCGCCCGGACGGAACTGATAACTCAAGCAATAGATCGGGCATATTCAGCTTTGGGTCTTGCTTCGTCTTTCATGAAAGGGGCGAATATTTTTTTCTTCGGCAGTATAGATTCGTTATTAAACGCCACGAATAGCCTCTTCGATGATCTGGCCCGGCTGCCCTGTAATATCTTTGTGAATATCGGCCTCGAGTCAGCGGACCAGGAGACCCTGGACAGGCTGGGCAAGCCAGTAACCGTTGCCAAGGTTCGGGAGGCTTTTGCCCGGATTCAGGATATCAACGATAGCTATCAGAATATTGAGATTACAGCCAATTTCATCATGGATGAGCGTTTGCCTGAAAACCACTATCCTGCCTTTTTGACCCTTGTCCGGGAGAGTGTGCCCAGGACAAAACCCAAAGGCAGCATCTATCTCTCACCGCTGCGAATCGGTCGTCCGTCCCGCTCCATCCTCTTTGAGTTCAATCGTTTGAAGGTGTTAAGCCGGTTGCCGACCTATCTATATATAATTCAAAGACTCTAAGAAGATGAATACCGGAAAACCCGGGAAAGGGCGACAAGGTGGAATGGAATTTTTGGTATACGTTAAAAAAGAGTTGCATCATAAACCCATTTACCCCATGGTCATAGGTGATATCGCGAGCATAAACAGAAGGAACAAAAGCTCATAGAGGCATATGTTATGGCAGAAAAAAAAGAAGGTGAGGAGAGTGAGGAACGGTACAGGAGGATAATTGAGGCTCTCACCGATTATATCTATACCGTTAAAGTCAGAGACGGTAAGCCAACCGAAACAATCCACGGCCCGGGTTGTATCGCTGTCACAGGATATACGCCGGAAGAATTTGCTTCTGATCCATTTCTGTGGTGGTGCATGGTGGTATCGGAAGATCATCCCGCTGTGAAGACACAGCTCCAACGTGTAATAGACGGTAAGAATTTCACGGCACTCGATCACAGGATTCTACATAAAGACGGGAGAGTGCGATGGGTCCGCAATACCCCTGTTCCCCGCCGGGACAAAAATGGCGTTCTTCTTTCCTACGATGGTTTGATCCAGGATATCACCGAGCGCAAGCTGGCTGAAGAAGCGTTGGCTGAGAGCGAGGAAAAGTTTCGTACAATTCTCGAAAACATTGAAGATGGCTACTTTGAGGTAGATCTTTCCGGCAACTTTGTCTTCACCAATGAGTCTCTTGCACGCATACTTGGATACCCAAGAGATGAGTTACGCGGAATGAACAATAGAGAGTATATGGATGCCGACAATGCCCAAAGAGTTTTCACCACCTTTAATCAGGTATTTTCAACAGGAAAGGCAGCCAAGGTATTTGACTGGAAACTTATCAGGAAAGACGGTTCCGAATGTTTTGTTGAAACCTCCATATCGATAAAAAGGAACAGGGACGGGAATCCGACTGGGTTTCATGGGATCACCAGGGATATTACAGATCGGAAGGAGGCGGAAGAGGTAGTTAAACTTAACGAAACCCGCCTGGCAAGTCAATTGAGAATCAACCAGTATCCGGCAAATAACATTCACGAGCTTCTCCAATTTACATTGGCAGAAGTTATTGACCTTACCGAAAGTGAAGTAGGGTATGTCTTTTTTTACGAACAGGAAAACGAGGGGTTTTTTCTTAATACCTGGTCCAAGGATATTAGGCAGCAATGCTCTGTGGCCAATACTCAAACCGTGTTCCAATTGGAAAAGACCGGACTCTGGGGTGAGGCGGTTCGTCAGAGGCGTCCCATTGTCATAAACGATTTTGCTGCACCAAATCCCTTAAAAAGAGGACTGCCCGATGGCCATGTACCTCTTCACAAGTTCCTGACCATCCCCGTTTTCGTCGGAGACGATATAGTGGCAGTGGTGGGTGTTGCCAACAAAGTCGATGATTACAGCGATTCTGACATCCGGCAAATGAATTTATTGATGGATTCGATATGGAAGGTTGTCCAGAAGAGAAAGGCGGAGGATGCGCTGGTTCTGGAAAGGACATTGGTTGATGCCATTTTTAACAGTATTCCCGGCATGATCTACCTCTATGACTCGCGAAAGAGGCTGGTTCGATGGAACAAGAAACATGAGACAATGACCGGTTACTCTGCAGATGAGCTTTCAGGCATGAAAATGATGGATTGGTTCAAAGGAGACCCAAAAAGCCAGCAATCCATAGCTAGGGGTGTCAGAATGACAATTAAAACTAGCTTTGGTGAGGCGGAAGCAAATTTGCAGAAAAAAGATGGAACCACCATTCCCATGTATTTTACAGCCAGTCCTTTGACCATCGACGGTCAACGCTATTTTACCGGCATAGGGATCGAGATTACCGAGCGTAAGCAGGCGGAGGCCAGGCAGGAAAAACTGCAGGCGCAATTGAATCAGGCTCAGAAGATGGAGTCGGTGGGCCGATTGGCCGGAGGTGTAGCCCACGATTTCAATAACATGCTGGGAATTATCCTCGGCCATACGGAACTGGCTCTGGCAAAATTCGGTAATCTTGGCCAACCGCTTGTCCCCCACCTCCAGGAAATTCGCAAGGCTGCTGAACGTTCTGCCAATCTCACCAGACAGTTGCTGGCCTTTGCTCGAAAGCAGATAATAACTCCTTTGGTTCTCAATCTGAATGAAACCGTGGAAGGAATGCTCAAAATGTTGCAGCGTCTTATCGGTGAGGATATCCAACTTGCCTGGATACCGGGAATGGATCTCTGGCCGGTGAAGATTGACCCTTCACAGGTCGATCAGGTTCTGGCCAATTTTTGTGTCAACGCCAGGGATGCCATTGTCGGCATCGGCAAGGTTACTGTCGAGACCAAGAATGTGACCCTTGATCTGGAATACTGTACCGGTCATGCCGGGTTTGTCCCGGGCGATTATGTTTCGCTCATTGTCAGTGATAACGGTTGCGGTATGGATAAAGAGACCCGAAGTAATCTTTTTGAGCCGTTTTTCACGACCAAAGAGGTTGGAAAAGGCACGGGTCTGGGATTGGCCATGATCTATGGAATAGTCAAACAGAACAAGGGGTTTATTAATGTCTACAGCGAACCGGGACAGGGGACGTCTTTTTCCGTCTATCTTCCTCGTTGCCAGGAAAGTGACAAGAAGTTGCAACGAGAAGACATGGTACCACCGGCTGAGAGAGGAAACGAAACCATACTGCTGGTAGAGGATGAGCAGGAGATCCTGAAATTAACGACAACCATGCTGGAATATCAAGGATATACCGTGCTGGCTGCCGCCACGCCGGGAGAGGCCATTGAACTGGCTGAGAATGCCTCTTCCCACATCGATCTGCTGATGACTGATGTGGTCATGCCTGAGATGAACGGGCGTGACCTGGCAAAGAAACTGCTGTCTCTCTATCCCGGTCTCAAAAGGTTGTTTATGTCCGGGTACACAGCTGATGTCATCGCTCACCATGGTGTCTTGGATAAAAATGTCAATTTTATCCAGAAGCCTTTTACTATGCATGATATGGCACTAAAGGTACGGGAAGCATTAGAAGGATAGCCCGGATTTCTCATGAACACGATGTCAATTTGGCCAAATCCAAGGAAAAGCAGAATATTCTGAGAAAACAAATACCTTGCCAAATTGGGATGATTATTCCCAGTGTTTTTTACCCTTTGGGGTATTTCAATCCATGAAATTTCCGGGCTTGCGTCCGGTCAAGTCTCAGCTGTTGCATCTTGCGTATCCTCTTGGCTCCGGGATGTCATTACTTCTTTGGCCACATATTCGGACTGGGGTTCATAATATTCTTTTCCCGCCAGTTTTTTGTTTCATTTGAAATACAAATTGACATTATCGAAGCTCCAATGAATAATATGTCAGAATCGGTCGTGTGTCCCATTTATTTCACAAAATAGGAGCAACGCATGGGAATTCTCTCCGAGAGGCATAATAAGATTCTTGCTCTGGCGCGGGAATGCGGCAGGGTGGATGTTGACGAACTTTCCACGACCTTCAAAGTTTCCCCCCAGACAATAAGGAAGGATCTCAACGAGCTCTGTGACAAACAATTGTTACAGAGAATCCATGGCGGTGCCATTGTCGGAACAGGGATCGAAAACGTTCGCTACGAAGCGAGGCGTCTGCTTGCTTCCGGTCCCAAAAAAGCCATAGGGCAAAAGGCCGCTGCACTCATTCCGGATAACTGTTCCCTTCTCATAAATATCGGTACAACCACCGAACAGGTTGCCCATGCCCTCTGTGATCATCGTGGTTTGCTGGTTATAACCAACAATATAAATGCCGTTGAAATTCTTAAAGACTCTTTGGGCATTGAATTGATAATCGCGGGGGGACAGGTCCGTCGCTCGGATGGCGGCATCGTCGGTGACGCTGCCGTCGATTTTATCAACCAATTCAAGGCTGACTATGCGATTATCGGCGTTTCAGCCATCGAAGAGGACGGTTCCCTTCTTGACTACGATTTCCGTGAGGTACGTGTGGCGCAGGCCATCATAAAAAACGCGCGTCATGTCATTCTGGTTGCAGATGCGATGAAACTCAAACGGAGCGCACCCATTAGAATCGGACATATCTCAATGATCGATACCCTGGTCATTGACGAGAATCTCCCGAGAAAACTTCAGGAAATCTGTAACCAAAGTGGAGTAAAAGTCGTTCTGTCCAGCCCCTGATTTGCCATTCTGCAGGGACGGGCCGTGGTCTATCTTCAAAAATGTACGAGTTAGTTGCGTTTTCACTTGATTGAATATTTAATTTCGGCTATTTGTTAATTGATGTTGCGTACGAAACCAAATAACGTCAAATATGAAACATGGTTTCAGAGGTAACTCCTTCTTTACCTGAGTGGAGGTTATGAAGACGCCGATTTTCGATTTAGCCGTCATTGGTGGCGGGATTAACGGATGCGGTATTGCTCGTGATGCGGCCGGTCGCGGCCTCTCAGTGTTTCTCTGCGAACAGAATGACCTGGCCAGTGGCACCTCATCGGCCTCCACCAAACTCATCCACGGCGGTCTCCGCTACCTCGAATACTATCAGTTCCGTCTGGTGCGGGAGGCCCTCACCGAGCGGGAGGTGCTGCTGCGAACTGCTCCGCACATCATTCGACCGCTGCGTTTTATCCTGCCCCACCACCGGGGCCTGCGGCCCGCCTGGCTGATCCGGCTGGGGTTGTTCCTCTACGACCATCTTGGCGGCCGCCGGCTGCTGCCCGGCACCAGCTCCGTCGACCTTACACGCGACGAGACCGGGGCCATCTTAAAAGGCGACTATCGCCGTGGTTTTGAATATTCAGATTGTCAGGTTATGGACAGCCGGCTGGTGGTTCTAAACGCCATGGACGCCGCCATCAGGGGTGCCCAAATCCATTCCCGCACCGCCTGCCTTGCCGCCAGGCGAGAAGGACGGCTCTGGGAGCTAACCCTGGCTGACAACATCACCAACAAAAGCTACACGGTACAAGCCAGGGCCCTGGTCAACGCCAGCGGCCCCTGGCTCGACAGTACCCTGGCCCATATCGATCACCACGAAGGCCGGGAACATGTGCGGATGGTCAAGGGCAGCCACATCATCGTAGCTAAACTCTTCGATCATCCCAAAGCCTATATCTTCCAGAACCCTGACGGCCGGATCATCTTTGCCATCCCCTGGGAGGATGATTTCACCCTGATCGGCACCACCGATCTGGACTTCCACGGCGATCCCGGACAGGTGGCGATCAGCGAGGAAGAAACCCAGTATCTCTGCAGGGCCGTTGACGACTATTTCACCACCCCAATAACTCCAGCCGATGTGATCGACAGTTTTTCGGGGGTACGACCTCTGTTCGACGACGGCAAGAGCCGCGCCCAGGCAGCCACCCGGGATTATGTCATGCGACTTGACGGTGGTGGCGAATCCGCACCACTGCTCTGCCTCTACGGCGGCAAGATCACCACCTACCGCAAGCTTGCGGAATCAGTACTTGAAAAACTTGCGTCCTTTCTGCCGCCGATGACTCCACCCTGGACGGCAGGGGCCAACCTGCCGGGGGGCGATTTCGCCCCTGACGCGGTTGACGATGAAATTGCCCGCCTATGCACAACATGCCCGCTGCTGGCTTACTGTCACGCCAGAAGGCTGATCAGGACCTACGGTACCATGGCCTTTCCTATGACCCGTGGCCTCGCCGACCCCCAAGACCTGGGCCCTCATTTCGGCGGAGATCTCTATGGCTTTGAGGTGGATTACCTAATCGCCAACGAATGGGCTCGAACCGCCGAGGATGTCCTGCGACGTCGGACCCATCTTGGACTCGTCCTCAGGCCGGACGAGGTCAGGCAGCTGCAGGCCTGGATGGAAGGCCGGATACAATAGTTATCCGTTTTGGGTCCCGCTCCTGACGGGGCGGTGGGCGTCCAGCAATACAGCAGGCCAGGAATTGCCTACCAATATGCTGTCCTTTGCTGCACGATTTTTCTTTGAAAAAGTTGTCTTTGCCTGGAACACTTAGTACTTTAAATAAAGTTCGGGTAAGTCCTACAGACTCAGGGAAGTGGCACACATTACAGGCCCGGTAAACGGTTACAAGTCCGCCATCTATCGTAGCCACTGTTCACCAAGGAGAACACACATGACCGCACACATACTCGCAATTGACCAGGGCACCACATCCAGCCGCGCGATCGTGTTCAACCGCGATTTCGAGATCGAAGGGGTCGCCCAGCAAGAATTCCGGCAATACTTCCCGCAATCGGGTTGGGTCGAACACGACCCGGAGGAGATCTGGGACTCGACGCTGACCACCTGCCGTCGGGCAATGGATGCGGCCGGGCTCTCTGCAAAACAGATTGCCGCCATCGGCATCACCAACCAACGGGAAACCACCCTTCTCTGGGACCGGCAGACCGGAAGGCCCATCCACAAGGCAATCGTCTGGCAGGACCGGCGTGCCGCCGCCATCTGCGCACGACTTGCCGAGGCAGGCCACAATCCGATGATCACCAGCAAGACCGGTCTGTTGCTCGACGCCTATTTCTCCGCCACCAAGACCTGCTGGCTTCTTGACAACGTCGAAGGAGCCCGGGAGGCGGCGGAGGCCGGCCGACTGGCCTTTGGCACTGTGGACACCTTTCTGCTTTGGCGGCTCACCGGCGGGCGTGTGCATGCCACCGACGCCACCAACGCCTGCCGGACCATGCTCTACAACATTCACGAGAATTGCTGGGACAAGGATATCCTCGAGCTGCTTGATATTCCCGCGCTGCTCCTTCCCGATGTTCTCGATTCTTCGACCGATTTCGGCACCACCGAACCCGAGTTGTTCGGCGCCCCGATTCCGGTGCGCGGTATTGCCGGCGATCAGCAGGCGGCCCTGGTGGGCCAGGCCTGTTTTACTCCCGGCATGATCAAGTCCACCTATGGTACCGGCTGTTTTATCGTCCTCAACACCGGCAGCGAGCCAGTGGCCTCGAAAAACCGTCTGCTCACCACCATCGGCTACCGTCTGGAAGGAAAAAACACCTATGCCCTGGAAGGTTCTATCTTCGTGGCCGGCGCTGCCGTCCAGTGGATGCGCGATGCCATGGGGTTGATCGAGGCAGCCAGTGAGACCGGAAAGCTGGCCCGTGAGGCGGATATCAACCAGGACGTCTACCTGGTACCGGCCTTCACGGGGCTGGGTGCTCCCCACTGGGACCCCGATGCCCGGGGAGCAATTTTCGGCATAACCCGTGCCACCGGCCCGGCCGAGTTGTCCCGCGCGGCCCTGGAGTCGGTCTGCTACCAGACCCGCGATCTCCTGGAAGCCATGCACGGAGACTGGTCGGGCATGGGGGATACCATCCTGCGAGTCGACGGCGGCATGGTCGCCTCCAACTGGACCATGCAGTTCCTCGCTGATATTTTAAACGCCCCGGTCGACCGACCGGCCATCCTGGAGACCACTGCTGTCGGCGCCGCCTACCTGGCGGGGCTGCAGGCCGGAGTCTTTGGGCCACCAGAAGAGTTTGCCGGTTCCTGGCGCCGGGACCGCCGCTTCACACCTTCACTTGACGAAGAGCTCCGCAAACGCAAATACCGGGGCTGGCAGGATGCCGTCAAACGCACGCTCAGCCGCTGATCTATTTTCCTGTCCCCCGGCCCGTCCGGGGGACAGGCACCTGTTGTATTTTCTTTTTTCGATTATTATTCCCTAATGAAACGATAAATCCAGTTATTTCCAGTCGCAACCCTCCCGTTCCACAAGGCTATACAAGACATATACCCATATAATATTACATATTTTTATACTGAATACCATATCACCCTAACCCGCATTAGAAATGCGGGCCAATCGGACATTGTCCATCACCCCTTTTCGGTTCCGAATAGGAACAGAAAAAGAAATTTCATAAATTTCGTTTCTACTTTCGAATGAGTGCGTATTTAATTTCACTTGAGTATATTTGAAAAAAGGTTTACATACATATATATGCGAGAATGAAAAATGGGTCACTGATCCATCCGCCTTGCATCGGCCGCATACATTCAGTGGCTGCAAAGAATAGGGAATCCTGACGCCTAAAACTGGCAGGACTGCAAAAGGAATCCAACCATGACGACCTCTCCTGAAAGAGTCGCATTGCCACACAAGAATATCCCGACGCTTACCACCGAAGTACTGATTATCGGCGGCGGAGTCACCGGGTGCGGCATTATGCGCGACCTCTCCCTCAGGGGCATACATTGCCGGCTTATTGACCAGAAGGATCTCTGTGCCGGTGCATCCGGGGGCAATCACGGCCTGCTCCACTCTGGAGCACGCTACGTACTGAGCGATCCGCAGTCGGCTGCGGAATGCCGGCGTGAAGGTGCTATCCTCAAGCGAATCGCGCCTCAATGCATTGAAGAAACCGGCGGTCTGTTTGTCGCCGTTCCGGGAGACGACCAGGAATTCATCGACAATTTTCCAGGGCTCTGCACCGGCGCAGGCATTGACTGCCAACCCCTTGCACCGAGAGAAGCCTGCGAACTCGAACCTCACCTGAGCGAAGAAGTCTGCGCGGCCTACCTGGTGCCGGACGCCACCGTCGACCCTTTCCGCCTGGCCCTGGAACATGTCAATCATGCAGGTCTGCTCAACGGCTCCGTCTATCACCCTCATTCCGGTTTAGTTGGTTTCGAGATTACAGGCCATCGTATCCGGGCGGCCATCTGCCGTGACTTCTGGACCGGTGAGGAACTGCGGATAGCCGCCAACCAATATGTCAATGCCGGAGGCGCCTGGGCCATGGGCATCGCCCGGCTGGCCGGTTGCAACGACGTCAACTTGCTGTACTCAAAAGGTACGCTGCTTGTCAGCTACGACCGTCTGACCAGCCTGGTGATTAACCGTCTGCGCCCGCCTGCCGACGGAGATATCCTGGTTCCCGGCGGTACCGTTTCCGTTCTCGGCACCACTTCGATACGCATCGACTCCCTGGACGACGTTCATCCCACCGTCGCCGAGGTGAATACCAATATCGAACAGGGCCAGGCCATGATTCCCTCCCTGGCCACCGTCCGCTACATCCGGGCCTTCTCCCGGGTCAGACCGCTGGTGCAGAATGCCGATGCCGCCGATGACCGCAGTGTTGCCCGTAGTTTTTCCCTGATCTCTCACGAGAACTGTTCCCTTGCCAATTTCTGCACCATTACCGGCGGCAAGCTCACCACCTTCCGGCTGATGGCTGAGAAAACAGCAGACCTGGTGGCCGCCCGCCTCGGTAACTCCGTCCCCTGCCATACGGCCGCGGAACCACTGCCTGCCGGCGGCGCCTGCCGGTGGACGGAACCCGGCGCCGCCCCGAAATATTGGCGGCAGGCAGGCAGCAAGGACGACATGATCCTCTGCGAGTGTGAGTTAGTACCGCAGTCGGCCATTGACCAAATTGTTACCTGCGCCCCGGGTGCTGAACAGGAGATGACCCTGGAGGCCATCGCTCTGCGCTCCCGGGCCGGCAAAGGATCATGCCAGGGATCGTTTTGCGGCATTCGTATAGCCTCCTTTCTCTACGACCGGGGGTATTATCGGGATCGCACAGGCCTTACACATATGCGCAACTTTTTCCGGGAACGGTTCAAGGGATTACGAAGCGTCATTTGGGGCAGCCAGATGGCCCAGGTTGAACTGGCCGAGGCCCTGCACTGTGGTCTGCTGGGCCTGGACCTCATCGACGACACTCAGGCCGACGGTCTCCCTATATCTGAAAAAGGGGGAGAAGATGGCTGAGAAAGCGCGCCATATCACCGTTGGGCTGGCCGTGATCGGTTCGGGTCTGGCGGGTTGCGCCGCCTCTGTTTTTGCCCTGAACCAGGGGATTGCCACTGCCCAGACCGGTAATACCGGGGCGATCGCCTACACAACGGGCTACCTCGATCTGCTGGGTCACGATGCAGACGCCGTCTCTCCCTTACTTTCCAATCCCTGGACCGGTATTGAAACATTGCGTGCAACCGGCTCCCGGCATCCGCTTGCCCGTGTTTCCGAGGCTGATACCAGGCAGGCATTTACAGAATTCGTCGGTTTTCTCGCCGAGGGCGGCATCTCCTATACCGCCCCGGGGCTGAGAAATTTTACGGCCCTTACCCCGGCAGGCACCACCAAGCCCACCTTGTGCATGCCGGTAACCATGCAGGGCGGGGCCGAGGCTCTGGAGCGGAAAACACCTTGTCTCATCGTCGATTTTAAAGGGTTGCGTGGTTTCAGCGCCCGGCAGATAGGTGCCAATTTACAAGATCACTGGCCGGTCCTGCGGACCGAGCGGCTGATCTTTCCCGGTATGGACCACGGTGAAATTTATCCCGAGGTCATGGCCAGGTCGCTGGAGGTACCCGCCACCCGTGAGCGGCTGGCCGCCATGCTAAAAGAAAAAGCAGGGCATGCCGAGGCCATTGGCATGCCGGCAATCATGGGCGTGCACCGGCCCGACGAAGTGATGGAGGAACTCACCCAGCTGGTCGGCCGACAGGTTTTTGAAATACCCACCATGCCGCCTGCGGTTCCCGGCACCCGCCTGCGCGAGATGTTCCAGGAGCTGCTGCCAAAGAAGGGGCTGACCCTGATCCCGCAGCAAAAAATAAGCTGCGTAGAGCTGACTGAAGAAGAGATAATTCTGCGGCTCACGGATGTTTGCGGACCCGCCGTTATCCATGCGCAGACAGCGATTGTGGCCACCGGACGGTTCCTGAGCGGTGGCCTCAAGGCCCGGAGGGACCGCATTGTTGAGCCGCTCCTTGACCTTTTTATCAGCCAACCGGATTCCCGGGAAGAGTGGTATCGGCACGATTATTTTGATAAACAAGGGCATGGGGTAAATCTATGCGGTCTCGAAGTGGACGACAGTTTCCGGCCACTGGATGCAGCGGGAAAACCGGTCGATCCCCGGCTCTTTGCCGCCGGAGTGATCCTGGCCCATCAAGACTGGATCCGAGGCCGATGCGGTGCCGGGGTGGCCATCGCCAGCGCCTATAAGGCGGTGCAAGGGGTGGCCCAGGTGATGAGGCAGCAGAGGAGCGGCCGAAAACGATGATTTCCACCGGGGCGTTGCTTTCAGCTCTGCAAAAGTACGTTTAAACCGGAACAGGCAGAAAAAAACCATGCCAAACAACACGGTTCCCACCATCGATCACCATTGACGTTTTTTACCTTCCAGGCCAGATCGATCAGTGAACGGTGTGCCAGGTGTTTGTCGAGATCCAGGGTTTCTTATTGCCCAACCGGTACACATCATCGGCAGGGTTGACAGGTAAGGAAGTTTTCACTTGAGAAAAAATAACCCCGATAATTAATATATATTCGGTAACATTTATCCTTGTATTTGTCGTGATTTTCCTTAAAAATAAAATATTGGTATGGCATTCTCTTGAAAAAATGTTCGAATACATACAAAATAGGTTACTATTTTCTCAAAAGTAAATTCGTTGTCTTAACGATCAACCGACTGAATTTCCGGAATGCCCATGAAGCCACGAAAGAATACAAAAGCGGAACCGGTTCGCAATCGACATAAGAAGATCCGGGAAATCGTTCAGGCTCAGGGCTTCGTGACGATCGAAACCCTGGCCCAGACGTTTTCGGTGACCCCCCAGACCATCCGCCGGGATATCAACACGCTCAGCGAAAAAGGGCACCTGTTCCGCTATCATGGCGGTGCAGCCATGGTCACTTCAACGGAAAATGTGGCCTATAATAAAAGAAAAGTGCTCTGTTTCCGTGAAAAACAGAAAATCGCCCAGCTGCTGGCTCAATATATTCCCGACAACACCTCTTTGTTCATCAATATTGGCACAACCACGGAAGCCGTCGCTCATGCCCTGTGCAACCACAACCGCCTGCGGGTTATCACCAACAATCTCAACGTGGCCTCGATCATGAGCGCAAACGAAAATTTTGAAGTCATTGTGGCCGGCGGTCTGGTCCGGCATCGAGATCAGGGTATCATTGGCGAGGCGACCATACAATTTATCAATCAATTCAAGGTGGATTACGGCATCATCGGGATCAGCGGCATCGACCTGGATGGTGCCTTGCTGGACTTCGACTACCGTGAGGTTCGAACCGCCCGCGCGATCATCGACAATTCGCGCAAGGTTTTTCTGGTGACCGATCACACCAAATTCGGACGCAACGCCATGGTCCGACTGGGCAATATTTCCGAAATCGATTGTCTGTTCACTGACCGTCGGCCGCCCGCCGGGCTTGCAAAAATCATCGCCGACGCGGAAGTAGAACTGTATGTTATTTGACGACGGATACCGCCGATAAGGCGCTAAATACTTTATAGATCCGCTGACTGGGGCTGTCGTTTTGCCCAATTGTTTCACTTGCGAAAGCGTTTTTGTAATAATTTTCATAGAAGACTGGTAAATTTTCACTTGCGAAAATACATGTTGAATGTTAGTTTTTGATTAAAAGTTCCACTTCTCTTTCTCATTTTCATACCATATCGGCCTTTACGGATCGGAGTCTGAAACGATGAGTTTGAAGCTTCAGGATGTCACTAAAGTAGTTGGGAGAGAAACCCATCTGAGCAAAATCGATCTTTGCTTTGAAGATGAGTCCCGCAATGTACTGCTGGGCCGGACGCTTGCCGGGAAGACCTCCCTGCTGCGGATCATGGCCGGGTTGGATCGGCCTACCAGTGGAAAAATTGTCATCAACGGGAAAGATATGACCGGTGTTTCTGTGAAAAAAAGAAGCATTTCCATGGTATATCAACAGTTCATCAATTACCCGTCCCTGAAAATCTATGACAACATTGCTTCGCCCCTTAAAATCAGCGGCATGCCGAAAAAGGAAATAGACCGGCGTGTACATGAAGCTGCTGAAATGCTTCATCTGGAGAACCTGCTGGACCGCATTCCCTCAGAATTATCCGGTGGGCAGCAACAACGAACCGCCATTGCCCGAGCCCTGGTTAAGGATGCTGAGCTCTTGCTGCTGGATGAACCCCTGGTCAATCTCGATTACAAATTGCGAGAAGAACTCCGCGTGGAGTTGAAGGAAATTTTTAAAAAACGCTCAGCCATTGTCGTGTATACCACCACGGAACCTTCAGAAGCCCTGTTGCTGGGTGGCAATATCGTGGTCCTCGATGAGGGCCGGGTCTTGCAGACCGGGGATACACCGGCGGTTTATCAGCGGCCGGAAACACTGAAAGTCGCCGAGGTTTTCAGCGACCCGCCCATCAACAATCTTCGCAGTGAGGTCGGCGACGGCCACGCTGTCATGGGTGACGGCATCAAGGTTCCCCTGACAGGACATCTGGCCGACCTGGCCCCCGGCGACTATCGTTTTGCTTTCCGCTCCAACCATCTGGCGCTCGGTAGTCAAGGCAGCAGTGACATCGCCATCAGTGGCGTGGTGGAACTGGCCGAAATCAACGGTTCGGAAACCTTCATACACGCCCATCACAGGAAAAGCGCTTTTGTTGTTCAGCAGGAAGGGGTGCATCCTTTTTCCGTCGGTAACGAGATCACCGTGTTCATCAACCCGAATTATCTTTTTGCATATGACAGTGAAGGTCGCCTGGTCGCGGCTCCTCCGGCCACAGGCCCTATCGTGCAACCCTAAATGGAACAACGCCATGGCGCGCATTACATTCGATCACATCGCCCACTCCTATTACCCGAAGCCCAAAGGACCGCACGACTACGCACTCAAAGAGATCGACACCATCTGGGAAGATGGCGGCGCCTATGCGCTGCTCGGACCCTCGGGCTGCGGCAAGACCACTTTGCTCAACGTCATTTCCGGACTGCTCAAACCCAGCCGGGGTCGGGTCTTATACGATGACAAGGACGTCACCACCCTGACGCCGGAACAGCGCAATATCGCTCAGGTGTTTCAGTTTCCTGTGCTGTACGATACCATGACCGTTTATGACAACCTGGCGTTTCCTTTAAGAAACCGCGGTGTGAACAAAACGGACATCGACCAGCGCGTGCGGGAGGTCGCCGAAATTCTCGATCTCTCAGCAGACCTGAAACGAAGGGCCGCCAACCTCAGCGCCGATGCCAAGCAAAAAATATCCCTGGGGAGGGGGCTGGTGAGAAGCGACGTGGCCGCCGTGCTCTTCGATGAACCTCTGACGGTCATTGATCCCCATCTGAAATGGCATCTACGGCGTAAGCTCAAGGAGATCCACGATCAGTTGAACTTGACCCTGATTTACGTCACCCATGATCAGGTGGAGGCCCTGACCTTTGCCGACAAGGTGATCGTGATGTTCGAAGGGGAAATCGTCCAGATTGGCACTCCGGAGGAACTGGTGGAGAATCCCCAGCACAAATTCGTCGGCTATTTCATCGGTAGCCCCGGCATGAATTTTTTGCCTTGCACCATTGAGGGGCATCATGCCCGGGTCGAGGATGTGACCATAGCCCTGGCACCGGAAATCGCCGAACTGGGGTCCCGGAGCAGCGGAGAGTTGGAGTTGGGCATCCGGCCCATGCACCTGAAAGTGCACGCAAAGCCCGTGGAAAACGCGGTGCCGGTTACCGTCAAAACCGTGGAAGACCAGGGCAGCTTCAAAATACTGACCGCAGCACTCAATGGTTACAGTGTGCAGGCCCGTCTGCGGGAAGAGCAACCGGTGCCGACTGATAAGGCCTGGGTGCAGTTTCCTGTTGAGCGAACCAAACTTTTCGCCGACCAACGGCTCATCGCATAGGGGAGGAAGGTATGGAAAAATGGTCGGACAACAAGGCCTGGTTTCTGGTGCTGCCGGTCGTCCTGCTGGTCGCCTTTAATGCTGTCATTCCCCTGATGACGGTGGTCAATTACTCGGTTCAGGACATCTTCGATCCCGCCCATCGCATATTCGTCGGGATGGAATGGTACCGCGAAATGCTGCACAATTCACGGCTTCACGATGCCCTGGTGCGCCAATTCATTTTTTCCGGCCTGGTCTTGCTTATCGAGCTGCCGCTGGGGGTATTCGTCGCTCTGACCATGCCCAGGAAGAGCGGCTGGAAAACCTCGACGGCGCTCGTCCTCATCGCCTTGCCCCTGCTCATCCCCTGGAACGTGATCGGTACAATCTGGGTGATTTTCCTCCGGCCGGACATCGGTTTGCTGGGACGTTTCATCGACCATACGCTGGGCATTCATTTCGATTATCCGACCGTGCCGATGGAAGCCTGGATATCGGTGATGATGATGGAGGTCTGGCACTGGACGCCGTTGGTGGTCCTCCTGGCGTATGCAGGACTGCGCTCGATTCCGGACGCCTACTACCAGGCGGCCAGCATCGACGGGGCGTCGCGCTGGGCCGTATTTTTCTACATCGAGCTGCCTAAAATGCGCGGTGTGCTGACCATCGCGATACTGCTCCGATTCATGTACAGCTTTTTGATCTATACTGAACCCTTCGTGCTGACCGGCGGAGGGCCCGGGGACTCGACGACATTTCTATCCATCTACCTGGTCAAGATGGCTGTCGGCGAATTTGACGTCGGTCGGGCAGGCGCCTTTTCGATAATCTACTTTCTGATCGTGCTGGCTTTCTGTTACGTCTTCTATCAGGTGCTGCTCAGGGCCGGGACGGGAGAAAAACAATGAAATTCAAAACGCGTTCCATCTTGCTTATTGGTTATCTGTCCGTGCTGATGCTGCCGATTTATTGGATGCTCAATATGTCGCTGCGCTACAATCACGATATCATGTCCCGCATGGCGTATTATCCGGCGCACCCCACGTTCCACAACTACATGACAATTTTTACCGATCCGTCATGGTATATGGGATACGTTAACTCGTTCGCCTATGTCAGCCTCAACACGATTATCTGTCTCGTCGTTGCACTGCCGGCCGCTTACGCCTTCTCGCGTTACCGATTTTTAGGCGACAAGCACCTGTTCTTCTGGCTGCTGACCAACCTCATGGCCCCGGCGGCGGTATTTTTATTACCGTTTTTCCAGCTTTACTCGGCCCTGGGATTGCTCGATACCTACACCGCCGTGGCGTTGGCCCATACGCTGTTTAATGCCCCTCTTGCGGTGTGGATTCTTGAGGGCTTCATGTCCGGTATTCCGCGGGAGATTGATGAAACCGCCTTTATTGACGGATACTCTCTGCCGCGATTTTTTATTACCGTCTTTATCCCCTTGATCCGTTCAGGGGTTGGGGTGACGGCCTTTTTTTGTTTCATGTTTTCCTGGGTCGAATTGCTCTTTGCCCGCACCCTCACGGTAACCCAGGCCAAGCCGATTGCCGTGGTCATGACACGCACCGTCGGCGCCTCCGGGCTCGATTGGGGCCTGCTGGCCGCTGCCGGTATGTTGACGATCATCCCGGGAGGGCTGGTGATTTATTTTGTCCGCAACTACATCGCCAAGGGCTTTGCGCTCGGCCGTGTGTAATCTGAAAGGAGCAGAACATCATGGGTCTTAAATGGATGGTCTGGACCGTTCCGACGGCTATTTTTTTCATTGTAATAGCAGTTATTTTGATTGCGATGACAGTTTGGCAGAGCATGGCACCCAGCCCTGAACGACGGGGATTTCTGCCGATCCCGACTACGCCCGGCGACCGCCTGTTCATCGGACTGGTGGTGAGCGCCTATATCCACCTGGCCTGGCTCGCGCTGATCACAGCCAGCCTCTGGTTTGCCTTCGGGATTTCCTTGATCTGGATGGTGGCGGTGATGCGCTGGGGCTGAGTATACATAACACCTCACAAGGGGGTGTAAGCGACTTGGAATAAATTGTTACCTCATTGGTATCAAAATAAATTTGCGTTTTCTTCTTTTTGTGAAAGTCTTGGAGAATAAGGCACTAACCCAGCTAAAAAGAGCTGGATAAAAACCTCTAGACAATCTGCTTTCTTGAAAAAACAAGAATGCAGAGGGTAACGTACTAAAAGTTTTGTTAAAACGCGTCATCTGGTGTATTGGCCTTCACACCGATGCCGCGGGCCGGTAACCGGCGTGAATTAGAAGGCCGAAATTGGAGGAGGCTTATGAACGGTACAACAAGGAAAGGTAAGTTGCGAAACGTTCTCTTGAGTTGCGCGGTCGCATCCTCGCTGGCGGTCTTGGCCGTCCCCACCATGTCATCCGCCCAATTGCCGGCGGACCAGGTGGCGGCAGCCAAGAAATGGATCGACAAGGAGTTCCAGCCATCGGTATTGTCGAAGGCCGATCAGCTCAAGGAAATGGAATGGTTCATTAAGGCAGCCGAGCCGTACAAAGGCATGACCATCAAGGTGGTTTCCGAAACCATCCCCACCCATGCCTATGAATCCAAAACCCTGGCCAAGGCCTTCGAGGATATCACGGGCATCCATGTGGTTCACGACGTGATCCAGGAAGGCGATGTGGTCGAAAAGCTGCAAACGCAGGTGCAAACTGGAAAACCCATTTACGACGCTTATATCAATGACGACGATTTCATCGGGTTTCATGCGCGCTATCCGTATACGCGAAACCTGACGGACTGGATGGCAAATGAAGGCAAGAAAGTCACCGATCCGTATTTCGACCTGAAGGACTTCCTGGGCCTGGAAGATGCAACCGGGCTGAAATCCCGTGGATTCAACGGCAAACTCTGGCAATTGCCTGATCAGTCTTTCATCAATGTGTACTGGTTCCGCAAGGACTGGTTCGACCGGCCCGATCTGAAAAAGAAGTTTAAAGAGAAATACGGCTACGACCTGGGCGTGCCTCTGAACTGGTCGGCCTATGAGGACATTGCCGCCTTCTTCAAAAATGATGTCAAGGAAATCGACGGCAAGGCAGTATTTGGCCACATGGACTACGGAAAGAAGGCACCTGATCTTGGCTGGCGCTTTACCGATGACTGGCTGGGGATGGCCGGTGCAGGCAGCAAGGGGATACCCAACGGCTACCCGGTCGATGAATGGGGTATCCGCAATGATGGCTGCCGTCCGGTGGGCTCCAGCGTGAGCCGCGGCGGATCGGCAAACGGATATGCCGCCCAGTTTGCCCTGCGCAAGTACATGGAATGGATACGCGAATATGCACCTCCGGGAGCATTGGGCATGGACTTCTACCAGTCGCTGCCCAGCCTGTCCAAAGGCAACGTCGCTCAACAGATCTTCTGGTATTCGGCCTTCGCCGCCAACATGCTCGCGCCGCAGAGCAAGGGCAACAACACGGTGGATAAAGACGGCAAGCCACTGTGGCGTATGGCCCCGACACCCCACGGTCCGTATTGGAAACCGGGTATGAAAGCAGGCTATCGGGACGAAGGTTCATGGACGCTTTTGAAAAATGTCCCGGTGAAACGCACCCAGGCCGCTTGGCTCTATGCGCAGTTCGTCACCAGCAAGACCGTGGACGCGAAAAAGTCCCATGTGGGTTGGACATTTATTCGCAAAAGCACCGTTATGGACAAGTCGTTCGACGATCCTGATGGATCGAAATACGGCGGGCTGATCCAGTTTTTCCGCGGTCCGGGCATCAAGTACTGGACCCCAACCGGCCTGAACGTTCCTGACTACGCTAAGCTGGCTCAGCTCTGGTGGCAAAACATCGGAGAAGCCGTCGCCGGCGAGGTAACCCCAAAAACGGCACTGGACAATCTGGCCAAGGCCCAGGATCGTATCATGGAGCGTATCGGCCGCTCCGGCCTGCAGGGCAAGTGCGGTCCGAAGCTCAACCCGGAGAAAGACCCGCAATATTGGTACAATAAACCGGGTGCGCCCTGGCCGAAGCTGAAAAATGAAAAGCCGCAGGGCAAGACCATGGCCTACGACAAGATCATGAAAGAGATGCTGGACGGAAAACTCCCGCTCTAACAATCTCACTGCTGTTAACGATAAACTTTGGGGCGCTCAGGCGCCCCTTTTTTTTAGTAGTTTGATATTACTCTATAAAGAAAGGATTTTATATACACTTCCCCCCACGGAATACCTGGACAAGCAGGGGGGGTGCCGTTCATCTGGCAGGCATCGAATTGGACGGCAATTGCCGACCGCTTGCAAAAAACGGAGCTAGTTTTAGCAAACGTCTTTTGGCTGCAGGTTATATCCTCGTCCATCAGGACTGGATACGCAGCCGCAGTGGGGTGGGGCTGGCCGTCGCCACGGCCAGGAAGGCCGTGGCGTCCACCGAAGGCTCTTTGCTTTCTACTTTCCCTCTTCGCCGAATGTCGCTTTAAGGCCTTTTGCCAGGGTGGCTCTTTGGCTGTCCGAGAGTTTGGCTTCCGGGTGGCCGAGCACATAGTACCATGGAGGCATATCTCCTCCTCCTACTTCGCCTGCAGCATCTTGCCCTCTGTTCATCTTCTGCTGTCCCCACATGGAGGCATTGAAGTGTTGCCGGCCTTCATCGACATCGCTTTGAACCAGCCAGGAAACCGGGGCGATGGAACTGTACCAGGGCCATTTTGTTTTATTGCTGTGGCAATTGCCGCAGACACGGTAAAAGGTTTTTTGTGTTTGAGGACTATCCCAATGCGGCTCTCCGACCACGGCCGGATTCGTATGGTTTTTTCCATAGGGGAAAAATTGTATGGCAATCAAAAGAACAATAACAATTCCTAATTTCTTTAACATCTCGCCTCCTTAATTTAGCCCCTCCATATCCGCGAGGGTCTTGCAGTAATGGATGGTTGTTTTTTCTTTTCGATAGCTGTCCATCCCAACCTTCTCGGCACCGATATCCATCATGGCCAGCTGATGTCTCCCGGAAGGATCGTAGATTAAACAGTGATCGATACATTGCAGCTCTATAACATCTTTTAGGATCTCCTGAAGATTATCCTCTTTGGCATTCAGCCGATCGAAACGGATAAAGGCAGGGTTCCAGGCGGCCGTGAGCGTTTTCTTCAGCCCTTCGCCCAGCTCATTTTCAACCGCTGCCGTACCTATGATTCCTGCCGAGGCTGAGTG
Source organism: uncultured delta proteobacterium (assembly GCA_963822095.1). Taxonomy (GTDB): domain Bacteria; phylum Desulfobacterota; class Desulfobulbia; order Desulfobulbales; family Desulfocapsaceae; genus CAWGGS01. The sequence continues at coordinate 6,571 of CAWGGS010000084.1, read as the reverse complement.
TCTGCCCGGGATGCTGATAGGATCGCCCACAGCAATGGTCCCGCCGCGAATGACCACCGCAAATATCCCTTCGCGAGGCATAACACAGTCGCCGGCCTGATGAAAAATAGCGCACTTATGGTGACAGACCTTGCCGATCTGTGAGATAACCACCTCGGTGTCCCCGACTTCGAGGTGTGAACCCACCGGTAGACTGAGCAGGTCAATCCCCATTGTCGTGATATTTTCGGCGAAGTTGCCGGCCACCACATCGAGACCCTTGTCTCGCATGGTGTCGATGCTCTCCTGGGCCAGGAAGCTGACCTGCCGGTGCCATTTACCGGCATGGGCATCCTTTTCCAGGCCGAAATCGACAACCAGATTGGCCGAATCCACATTGGTTTTGCGCATGCCTTTGCGCGGGCTTATGGAAATTGCATGTACTTTCATAATAGTATTCTGCTTATTGTTTTGGGAGCAAATCGTTGAGCACATTATCCATGACTTAGTATAGCCCATAATGACCTATTGGGAAGGGGAGGGGAAGGAAAAAGTTGGACCGAAAGGACGAAAGCTCATATACGATTTCAATGTCTTATCAAAATAATGTCGTGACTTCAATTCGTTTATTAGCCCTGAATATTTCTCGGTTCAGCCACGAAGACTTTTTTAAAGCGATGCAGTTTTTCGAATAATCGGCTCAAAAGGTGCCGACTTTTCGTCCTTTTTTGAAATTCTCATTTGCTCATACCCTTTTTCTTTTTTATGAGTTTTAAGATTTGTGTACAAAACATAACTATGGAGAAAGAAAAAATAAAAGTACTGGCTTTTATAGAAGTCCAGGAAGAAAGAAATTGAACACCGTTACCTTGCTTAAAAATTTTCTAAAAGGAGCTGCTTCAATAGGCGCAGAGACAGAACGCATTCAGCTTTATGATCTGAAATATTTCGGATGGATAAGCTGTTTTGTATGCCAGAAAATCAGTCGGAAGAAGGATGGAATTTGTTATTACAATTATTCTTTGATAGAATTCTAGGGTAACAATAGCATTTGGTGTTGTTACATATAGGTTGAAAAATATGTTCTCCCTGATGGCAATTTCTTTAGCACATGATTCAATAATCATCTGATGTAATGTCCAAAATAATACGGATATGTTTATCAATCATTCTCGACTGATATGCCGGTATATTGAAGGTGATATGTTTTAAAATCACTTTTCATCTGCTCTGGTTGTGAAGATATACAGACCTACAGACCAAATCGTTCAAAACGACGCGAAAGAAGGCTCGCGCCTTGTAGCCTATGGGGTAGACTCTTTTGGTATCTGAGTCAACTATTTTCCATAACAAATAATGGAGGTCTGAAGATGACCAATCGTATTGTACACACATCAAAAATGGCTTGGGTCCTGGACCCGAAAGAACCGATGGCCGGCCCGGTCGCAGACGGTGGTATGATTGTGGCCTGCGTTTCACCGGGGTGTTGGGGCGCTATGATTACGCCTGATTATGCCAGTGGGCACGAAGTAACCCTCCCCATTGCTGTCGAAGGCGCTGAAATCGGCGACAGCGTCTGTCTCAAGATTAAAAAGATTAATATATTATCAATGGCTACGACATCAGGAACCGATAGTTTTCTGGAAGGTAATTTCGTTGGCGACCCTTTCGTCGCCAAGCAGTGTCCTGGCTGTGGACTGATCAACCCGAAGACATATCTTGAAGGCATCGGCGAAGACGCCATCAAATGTGAAGCATGCAAGACGCCTGTTAAACCCTTCCACTTAGACAATGGCTATACCATGTTATTTAACGCCGAGAGAACCATCGGCGTTACCGTGCCACCCCAGATGTCGGAAGATATTGCTCGCCAGGCGGAGCAATTCAGCGCAATTCCGACCGGCTCATGTCAGTATTCATCAAATCTGCTGGCCAAGGGTGATTTATCGGGAGTCCTGGCGCGTGTTCATCCCATGGTGGGCAATATCGGATCCTGCCCGGCTGTAGCATTACCGTCATCACACAATGCCGGCGACTTTGGCAGTTTTTTGATCGACGCTCCCCACAAATATGCCCTCACCCAGGAACAGCTATTGCAGCGCACCGATGGCCATATGGATATTAATGAGGTCGCTGAAGGTGCGATGGTTATTGTTCCGGTGAAGGTCGCTCAGGCAGGAATCTATGTCGGTGATGTTCATGCCATGATGGGTGATGGCGAGGTTGCCGGCCATACGACAGACGTTTCCGCAGAAGTCATCATCGAGGTTAAGGTGATCAAAGGTCTGGTCATTGACGGACCCATTGTGTTGCCGTGCAGCGAGAATCTGCCATTGCTTGCTCGCCCTTATACGGAAGAAGAAAAGAATGAGGCAGCTCGGCTTACCAAGAGCTACGGTTTCCAGATCGAAACAGATGTGTATCCGTTACAGGTAGTCGGTTCCGGTGCGGACCTGAACGCAGCGACAGCCAATGGATTAACGAGGATGGCCGCACTGACAGGATATTCCATTGCGGAAGTCAAGAATCGTGCTACGATTACCGGTGATATTCAGATCGGCAGATTGCCGGGTGTCGTGCAAGTAACGATGTTGACACCGTCTGCTGTTCTGGAAAAATTGAACCTTCTCGATCTTTATCAAGAGCAATACCAAAGTTGCTGACATTCATGTCCCAGGAAACTCGTGCCGCTTAAAAACACCATGGGAAGTACCATGTCCCCAAAAGAGCTTAGGGCCTGTTCAAAAAGAACAGGCCCTAAACTGTATCGGGGTAAATATGGGGACATGATTCTGTTTGATTGTTGTGCATGAATACTATTAGGAAATCAACTTTCCGTGTTGTGATAATATTCTGAAATAATGGGTTCTTTACAGTTTTCTCCCCGTTTATATTCCGGAGAATCCAGAATCCGGGAGTCTGAATTCAGAAGAAAATCAAACAAAGACAACCTCTCTGGATTCTGACTCCTAACCCGAAGGTATAAGCCACCGGCATGCCGGTGGTATGAACTCCTGTATTCTTGCAGCGAGTATTAAATAACGATTCGTTCGATTGGTGCGACGCAATTACAATCAAATATATCAACCCGGAAAGTTGTGTTAGAAATATTGTGCATCATGGCCAGAGTCAAACGAGTGGTAATTTCCGGATATCCGCATCATGTTGTGCAGTGCGGGGTGCGCTCCGTTGACATTTTTTGAAAGAACAGGATCGTGTAGAGTACCCCAAGTCAAGTGCCGCTAATTATTGCGGCCTTCCCTCCTATGACATCCTTGTCAGAAAAGACGAGCTTCTTGCAGAGATAGATGACAGGCAAGAATTCCTGGGGACAGATACTGAAATGAGTTTATTACCAGAAGAAAGAAATCCTTCCGGCAGGCGCCATTTGGTTCCGATGATTTTTATGACTCATCCGGTTTGAGCGTACTTTGGTAAAGCTAAAAGTAGCAACCCGGCGAAGGTCATCGCTTCCAGACGCTGCTCTGCGGCCTCATCGCCTGTGCACCACGGCTGACAGACAGGCCGTCCCTGGCCTGCTGTCAGTTGCGGACGTCCTGTCCGCAACCCTCCGGGCCTGATGTGATTCCCAGGCGGGCCTCCGCGATGCGTTCGTAAGCGATGCCCTCCGCCTCCCGGGTTTTAGATACGTATGTTCAATCCGGAAGAACCATTTTTATACTGTCGTTGAAGTGTACACCGGCTGTAACACGCGCCCTGGCAAACCTGGACGACCGGCAAGGAAGCATTATCAAAAGCCATACAACTGAAGTCAAAATGAGTCAGCCTGATCCCATTATTACCATTGGACGAACGAAGAAAAAGGATGGGTGCAGACCGAACGCATCATGGGGGTCCCAAAACCGTTCTCCGGCAAGGTTGATCTCAAGGCGATATTAAAGCCAGTCGGCGTTTCCCTCAAAGAGGAGATTGCTTTGTCGACGATTACACCCTATCATGAAATAAATGCCCTTTCCTTCAACCTCGTGCCGGGAGGAGTTCTTCACTATTTACACAAAGAACAATGCTTAGAAACCGGCATTTATCACATTTTCAGCCAAAAAGGAGCAGAAATATGGCCACTACAGAACGTATCGGAGGAACAGGGAGATACGTTATTATCGTGATTATGACCTTCGCTGCTCTCCAGTCGATTGTTGTTGTCATGCACGAGTTTACCCACAGCACCGTAGCCTGGTTTCTTGGATGCATGCAAAACCCCCTCGACATTGTCTGGGGGAATCCTTTGATGATGACAGGCTGGGATGAAGGGGTTCAGTATTCCAAACTCTTTCCGTCCGGTCATAACGTCGTTGAAGCCATCATAGGCGGGAGCCCTCTCGTTCTCCATACGGTAATTGTTACCCTGGGCATTCTTTTTCTCAATAGACAATGGCAGAAAGAGAAAAAATGGCTTTATAATACTATTTATTGGTTCATCATAGCCAACTTCATGGAACTGATTGCCTATATCGTGATGCGCCCTTTTGCTCCAGGCGGTGACACTGGGCATTTCAACAGGGGACTTGGGCTTTCTCCCTGGTTTCTTTTCGTCGTCGGAACACTTCTCATCCTGGTTGGTTTGTACATTCTCTTCTGGAAAATACTGCCCCGCATGTATGCAGCCTTTGCCCGGGGAAACAGACTGACTGAATGGATGATCCTCTTGATGACGGCCTTTTTTCTTTTTCTGTGGGGAAGTGGGATACGGGTAGTGTTTTACATCTACCCCGATCCCCAATGGATGTTCGGACTTATCGGGTTTGCAATATTTGGCGCGGTCTTGGTCGTTTGCAATCCATCCCGGGATAGAGGGCTATAATCCCAAAACCATGCACGGAGACTTCCTAACTTTTTTTATTGTAATACTGTGTTCGCTGGTCTAATCTCACAAAAAGCACTAACATCTTTACCACATAAATGACAGAACAAAAAAGAAATGAGAAAATAATGGAGCAACAATAGAGGTGGCTTGACAAAAAAAGTTTTTGATTACCACTAATGTTCAGTTGCTGGTCCGGAGTGAAAGCTGTTCGTTTCTCGGGACTCCATGACCCCATCCCTGGGGGCTTCGCTGCAGCCATCCAGGCTGCAGAGACCCGAAAAACAAACAGCTCTCACTCTTCCTTCTCGATAGGCTGAGTTTCAGTGGTAATCAGAAAAAAGTTTAATCATGGCGGATGAAGAAACCCTTCAATCTTCCCCAAAAGTGGCAGCCTGAAAATTAAACGTTATCTTGAAAAATGAACGAAAATCAGCAAAACGAAAAAGGTTTGACTCTAGGCTTTTCGGTCATAGCTATTTTAATAATTCTTGGAACATCTCCATTCTTTTATGGCTTCGAGCTAGGTCCTGTCAAACCAGGACCTTCAAGCATTTTAACAGGTATTTACCTCCAATTCTGGGGCATTCTTTTTTTGCTGAGTTACTACTATTCCCATAAATCATTTTTCTTTCGTGGCTTAATTTGGATCTGTGAAAACTTTTCAAGTCCAAGGGGTAGGAAAATGGCATTTTTCTATTTCCTACTCGCATTCTCTCTTGGAACAATGGCTTTAATACAAGGGCTGGGGTTTTTCTCAACTGGAAACGATATAAAAAAAACTATGCCATTGCCATCAGGAATCGAACCAATAGAGAACTGGTGGTATAAAGATCCACTTCTTTATATTGTCCTCATAATTATGGTAGTTGGTATTTATTATCGGTATAAAACCGGAAACAAAAAATAAAAAAACAAAAAGATAACCATCTGTTGGTAGGGATGCGCCAATAACCGCGCGCCCCACAACAGAAACGTTATACAACAAATGTATTGAGACCAATATATATATTATTTTATCCTATGGATCTTTAAAAATATCAATGAAACGGCGACGTGGAAAGCACTATCCAAATGGTATTACTAAATCGAGGCTATATGAGGTATTTCTAAGCTTTCGGGACTTTGGATGTACTGCAGATGTTTACTTGCTCGACCTTTCATTGATCCGACAAGAAGAGGCGGTTGGCAGAAAACATTGTTTTTGGTATGAAGATGACAATGGACGTCAGTTTGTCGATAATTTGTCATTAATTAACAATTCTTATGTACTCCTGATTACAGATGATGGATTTAAATTTATTACAATGAGTGATAAAATTTTTATTAGCTATGCTAAGGAAGATGCAGACTATGCAAGGAAGTTGTATCGGGAACTAAAAGACGCTGGTGCAAGCCCTTGGCTTGACGAAGAGGATTTGTTTCCAGGGAAAAGATGGGAGATTGAAATAGAGGCTCAAATATCTGAGTCAGATTATTTTATTGCATTGATTTCTTCGCGTTCAGTAGCTAAACGAGGCTATGTTCAAAGAGAAATACGTTACGCTTTAGATGTATTAGATCGAATTCCAGAAAAAGAAATATATTTAATCCCAGCAAGACTAGATAAATGTGAACCATCTCATAGGCGTCTTCAGAATATTCATTGGGTAGATCTTTATCCAGACTGGGAAAAGGGATTAAGAAAAATACTTAAATCATTGCAATTATCATTAGCATAACAATGCTGCTGCAAGGAACCGCTGGAGCTGCGCGGCCCCTGAGCAGCGG
>CAWGGS010000083.1:0-36217 GCA_963822095.1 uncultured delta proteobacterium | reverse complement strand
ACAGGGGCTGTCCTGGTCACTGTGAACACCAATTACCGCAGCAGCGAGCTTGAATACCTCCTTCAACAGTCGGATACGACAACCCTTATCTTAACAGGTGGGATACGGGAACCCGATGACTATATCAGAGTATTACACAAGGTCTGCCCGGACATTACGGACAGTGCTCCTGGACAATTGAACTGCGAAAAGCTGCCATTTTTAAAAAATATCATCTACCTGGGAAAAGAAAAGATTCCTGGAATGTACAATTGGGATGATGTTCTGGAGATGGGCAAAACCGTTTCAGAGCAGGAACTCAGGGCAAGGCTTGCATCACTTGATCCCGACGATGTCATAAATATGCAGTACACGTCAGGAACTACGGGTTTTCCAAAAGGGGTGATGCTCTCCCATACCAACCTGATCGGAAACGCCCTCAGTATGGCGGAATGTATGAAGCTGACACCGGATGATGCAATGTGCATCCCGGTTCCGTTTTTCCACTGCTTCGGCTGCGTCATCGGCACTTTGTGCTGTATGGTATCAGGAACCACCATGGCCCCTGTTGTCTCCTTTACTGCTGTCGATGTCCTCAAGACGGTTGAGGCCTCGAAATGTAACGCCCTCTTGGGGGTACCAACCATGTTCATCGCCGAATTCGAAGAGATGGACAAAAACAGCTATGAAACCTCTAGCCTGCGCACCGGAGTCATGGCCGGATCCACCTGCCCTGTCGAGGTCATGAAACGAGTAATCAAGGACATGGGAGCGGACGAGATGACCATCGTCTATGGACAGACGGAGGCCTCCCCAGGTATTACCCAGACAAGAGATCGTGATTCTCTGGAGTTGAAAACCACCACCGTCGGCAAGGCCCTGCCCAACGTCGAAGTGAAAATTATTGATCAATCGACAGGAGAAGAAAAAACCTTTGGAGAGCAGGGGGAACTCTGTACCCGCGGCTATCATGTGATGAAAGGGTATTACAAAATGCCCGAAGCAACCGCTGAGGCCATCGATCAGGACAACTGGCTACACACCGGAGATCTTGCTATAATGGATGAAAACGGCTATTGCATGATCACCGGCAGAATAAAGGACATGATCATTCGCGGCGGAGAAAACATCTATCCAAGGGAAATAGAGGAATTTCTCTATACCCATCCCAAAGTAAAAGATGTCCAGGTCGTGGGGGTTCCCAATGAAAAATACGGGGAGGAAGTCGCAGCCTTTATCCAGGTCAAGTCTGGAGAAAGTTTAAAGGAAGAGGAGATTAAGAAATTTTGCGATGACCGGATATCGTATTACAAGATCCCTAAATACGTCTTCTTCATAAACGACTATCCAACAACCGCCAGCGGTAAGATCCAGAAGTACAAGCTTCGGGAATTAGGAACAAAGGAGCTCAGTAAAGCCTGAGCCCTCTTAAGCTCAACCATCCTCACCAACAACGAGAACGGAGCAAAATTTTCTACCATGATGCAGATTTCAATCGTTATGACGAATCGCCGAAACGATTGAAAATCTGCTCATTGAGACCTAAAGCACATTCATTTATATAGTCTTTTGTGAATTTGTCTATTTTTCCTCCGAATTATTGACGTTGTCGCAAGATATAAGAGCAGACAATACCATTAGATTTATGATCTATATTTTTAGTGCGTTACGACTGTGGTAATTTTCCATAACCTCACCTTTGTTCTCTAAATTTTGTTTATCAATGTTGTAGGTCTGTATTAAATTTGGTTCATCCGAATGAAGCGTACTTTTGTAAATCTGAAAGGAACAATCCGGCAGAGTGCATCGCTTTCGGACGCTACTCTGCGGCCTCATCGACGGTACACCACGGCTGACAGACAGGCCATCCCTGGCCTGCTGTCAGGTGCGGACGTCCTGTCCGCACCCCTCTGGGCCTTGTTTGGTTTCCCGCCGGGCCTCCGCGAGGCGTCCTCCAGAGACGCCCTCTGCCTCCCGCGTTATAGTTAGAGATAAGTACTCTCACTCCGGAAGAACCTTAATTTTTTTGTGCTTAACACAAAACTGATGACCTCGTAAAAAGCCATCGGAGTTGCCGAGATGGACTCTGGAGATAAGCGTAGACTTCGAAAAGCTCGATTGGCGGCGCAGTATCTGAAACGGTGATTCGGCAGTATATACGGTACGGCTAATCCTCGTTTCAGATCTACAACGACGGAGATCGGGCTTTTTACGAGTCCATCAAAATTGGTCACATCTCATTATCCCCCCTTGGCCAGACTCATCCCTGTCTCCAGGTTGACGGTTAACGGCACATCCAGCGGGAGCACCGATTCCATCACTTGCCTAACGATTCGACTGGTACTATCTATTTGCTCTTCAGGGACCTCGAGAACCAGCTCATCATGGATCTGCAGCAGAAGGCTGCCTTCGAGTCCTTCCGCGACCAATGCTTTTGCCACTGCAAGCATAGCCAGTTTGATGATATCCGCAGCTGTCCCCTGGATTGGTGTATTAAGAGCGATCCTTTCGGCAAATTCGCGCCGGGTCTTATTCTTTGATGTGATATCCGGGACCTCTCGGCGCCGGTTGAGCAAAGTCGTGACAAACCCCTGTTTTCTGGCAAGTTCTATCACATCGTTCATAAAGGTCTTGACCCCTCTGTAGAGGCGGAAATAGCGTTCGATAAAGGTATGAGCCTCCTTTCTGCCGATGCCCAACTGCTCGGAGAGTCCGAAACTGCTCATACCATAAACGATACCGAAATTTATACTTTTTGCCACCCGCCGCATCTCAGAGGTTATGAGCAGCGGAGAAACCGAAAAGATCTCAGCTGCCGTCCGGGCATGGATGTCCTCTCCGCTGCGAAAGGCCTTTAAAAGAATGGCATCCTGGGAATAGTGGGCCAATACCCGCAGGTCGATCTGGGAGTAATCAGCCGACAGGAAAATATGATTTTCCCGAGGAATAAATGCCCGTCTGATCCGATTTCCTTCCTCCGTACGAATCGGGATGTTTTGCAGATTGGGATTACTGCTGGACAACCGCCCAGTAGCAGTAACTGTTTGATTAAAAGAGGTATAGACCCGTCCCGTCTCCTTGTCCATAAGACCTGCCAGCTTTTCCACATAGGTGGACAGCAGCTTGGCAATCGTTCGATATTCGATGATCTTGGCCGGCAAATCATGTCGTAAGGCCAGCTTTTCCAGAACCTTCATATCGGTTGAATAGCCGGTCTTGGTTTTTCTGCCATAGGGAAGACGCATCTTATCAAAAAGAATCCCGCCTAACTGCTTGGTTGACTGGATATTGAATTCTTCGCCCGCAAGACCGTAAATCACTTTTTCAAGCCCGTGAAGTTTCATGGTAAATTCATGGGAAAGCCTGGTTAGTCTTTCAGGATCGATACGAATGCCGACACGTTCCATATCGGCAAGTATGGGTACCAGGGGCATCTCCACATCGACAAACAGCGACTTGAGACCGAGCTTTGCCAAACGGGGTTCATAGTCTGTCCACAGGTGATAGGTCCCGTATACATCCTCGCAACTGTAGGTACATGCCGCCTGAATGTCGACATAAGAAAAAGCGTCCTCTCGCTTGTCACCATCAACCACGGTTGCAAAAGGTGTCATTTCCATATTGTGCTCCCGACAGAGATCGTCGAGTTTCAAAGACCTCCGTGTAGGATCAATCAGGTAGGCGGCGATCATCGTATCGACAAGCGGCCCACCGAGGCTGATACCGGTGTTTTTCTGCAGAATCGCATAATCATACTTCAGATTATGCCCAATTTTCGGCAAGGTATCTGATTCAAGAAAGGGGCGTATTACGGAAAGAACCTTTGGAAGAGTAAGTTGCTCCGATACAAGTTCTCCACCTTCCAGACGGTGTCCAATGGGAATATACCAGCATTGTTCCTTCTCTGTACACAGCGAAAGGCCGACCAGTCCCGCCGCTCTGGTGTCAAGAGAAGTTGTTTCTGTATCGAGGACAAGGATCGAGGCGCTTTTCAAAGCAGACCGCAGGTCATCCAGCTGTTTCGCGGTCCGGACCAGATGAAACCCTTCCGTCGGAACCGCTATTGCCTCTTTGGAGCTGCCGGCATTATTAATAAGTCGGGTGAATTGAAGTTCTTTATAAAGTTCCTGAAGTCTTTGTTCATCGGCGGGCCTGAAGGCATAGTCTTCTACTGCAAGAGGAAGATCAACATCCATTTTGAGGTCGATAAGCTGCTTGGACAGGTAGGCGGAGTCACGGTTTTCCTGAAGCCGTTCCTTCATCTTCGAAGCCTTCATCGAATCGAGATGGGCATAAATCCCATCAAGGGATCCGTATTCATTAATTAGTTTTTCGGCAGTCTTCGGACCAATTCCATGAACACCGGGAACATTGTCCGAACTGTCGCCGATCAAGGCAAAGAGGTCGAGAAGTTTTTCCGGTCCCACCTGATATTTTTCATGTACCGCTTCGGAATCAAAGAGCTTATCCCGCATCGGATCCCACATGACAACCTGATCGTTAACCAACTGCAACAGATCTTTGTCAGCCGAAACAATTACAACATGAAACCCTTGCTCGGAGAGCAATCTGCTTGCTGAGGCAATGATATCATCCGCCTCAACACCTTTTTTTTCAAAGACCGGAATATTGGAAGCAGATACGAAAGATTTGATATAGGGAATCTGTACTGCCAGATCATCGGGCATCGGCGGCCTGTTGGCCTTGTATTGATCATACAGGTCATTTCTAAAAACAGGCCCGCGGCTATCAAAGGCAACGGCAAGGTAGTTCGGCTTCTTTTCCCGAAGGAGACGATGAACGATGTTCACAAAACCTAAAACCGCATGGGTCGGCAACCCGCCGCTGGTGGAAAGTGGACTTATAGCATGATAGGCACGGTAGATGTATGCACTTCCATCCACGAGATAAACATCTTTGTTCACGGCAGATTACTCCTTTAGGCGGCACGCAATTAATCTGTTTTGCTTTCCTTAGTATCCTTTTCCAAGCATAACCACCTTACAGGCTTTTAGTGAAGAAAGCATTTACAATGGATACAGACAAAATAAAAAAGACCCTGCACAAACAAATTGTACAGGGCCCGAATTGAGCTTTAATTTATTTTTAATTATTTTGAGACGCGTACCCACGATGCTTGAGGACCTTTATCTCCTATTGTTTCCCCGTAGAAGACGCTGTCTCCCTCGGTAAGATCATCTATTTGAGCGTTTTTTAAGGCATTCTCATGAAAGTAGATATCTCTCTCATCGGATGTCGTTATGAATCCATAGGACTCAAGGGGAGAAACTTTTCGTATAATTCCATAGTTATCACTATTACTCCCCTGTTCCATCCCTTTTTGGCCTTTTCGCTTTTTTCTTAAAATCTCCTTGACTTGTAATGACAAGACATCGAAGGCCTCAACAAGTAAAGACCTGACACCTTCTCCTTTTTTGGTTACCACAACAGTATCATTTGGTACGGATGCAATCAATTTGATCTCAAACCCTCCTTCCTTATGATGAGTAGTCGCTTCAATGGTTACACGCAGATGAAGGATAAAATTTGCATAATGACAAATGAGTTTTTCCTTCTCCTCTTCGATCTTGGTCTGCCAACCTTTTCGCAACTCAACATTTCGGGTTTCGATCTTCAGTTCCATAGAGTTCCTCCAATTTTTGTACCCACAATGACAAAGAACCATAGGTAATCCATATGTACCACGAAGTACATAATCGTCGAGCAGCACCGCCAAATCGGCCCGGTCAAAGAATTGAGACCTTTCCGGGACGAAAGTGACGCACAACTCTCTTATAGTTTATTATATTCCAGAACACCCGATAATCAAGACCTGCATTTTTTTTTAGGATGGCAAAAAACTCGAGACCCTACCCTCATGGCCGAAGATATTGAGGAATCTTTCGTTTGAACACTATCTTGTTTCTGGTTTTTTAAGGGCGGAAACAATACAATGGGTTTAGATTGTTTATTATGTTATTTTGTGGGCTAACGTTGTTCCTGATCAAATACAAATCTGCCCCTCTGAAACTCAGCCTATCGGAATGGAAGGGAGTGAACTGAATAGTAGTGGTAATCAGAAGGAATTAAGACCAACACAGGCAAAAGTAAATGCTGTTAAAAGTATTAATTGCTCTGTTATGAGGCTTTTCCCTTGACTGTTATATGACCAGATTATCAGTAATTATTGATCTCACCATCCACGATTATGAAAACAGAAAAAATCGGTGTTATCCTTCTCAATCTTGGTGGACCCGAAAGGATTTCGGAGGTGGTCCCCTTTCTTTATAATCTCTTTTCCGACAGGGATATAATACGGCTGGGGCCAAAACCCCTGCAAAAGCCCCTCGCCTGGTTGATTGCCCACAAAAGGGCTGGAAAAAGCAGACGAAACTATTCTCTTATAGGTGGAGGCTCTCCTTTGACCCGTATCACACTGGAACAGGAACGGGCCTTACAAGAGACTCTGCAGGCGGATGGAATGTATAAAGTGGTAACCGCGATGCGCTACTGGCAGCCTAGGGCGGTTTCAGCCCTTAAAAAACTTACTGAGGAGAGAATTTCAAAAATGATTGCTCTGCCTCTCTATCCCCAGTACTCATCTGCAACGACGGGATCGTCGTTTGCAGATTTGAGGCGAGAAATTTCAGCAGCCGGCCTCAGCTGCACACTTCGGGAAATAGACTCCTGGCAAAATCACCCATTATATGTATCCTGCCTGGCCCAATATATCACAGAAGGACTTGCTGGTTTTCCAGGCCGGGATGCTACCATTGTCTACAGTGCCCACAGTCTCCCTGCCGAGCTTGTCGAAAAAGGTGATCCCTACGTAGATCAGCTCAAAGAGACAATCCAGGGTCTTGAACAGAACACCGGTCACCGCGGTATTCTCTGTTTTCAAAGTAGAAGCGGGCCGGTACGCTGGCTTGCGCCATCAACTCCGGAAACTTTGAGAAAACTTGCCGGTCAGGGTTGTAAAAACGTTTTAATGGTTCCCCTGAGCTTCGTTTCCGACCACGTGGAAACCCTTTACGAGATCAATATCCTCTATAGGAAAATGGCAGCAGAACTCGGGATGCGGTTGGAATCCACACGGTCCCTGAACACTGACCCAACTTTCATTGAATGTCTTCGGGCATTGGTTATTGAAAAGGCGAGGGAATTTGAATCGTAAAACCACGGATTCGACCACAGAATCCGTGACGCAAAACAACAGGAGGTCTATTTAGGGATCATCCGATTTTGAGCATACTTTGGTAAAGCAAAAAGTAGCAACCCGGCGAAGGTCATCTCTTCCAGACGCTGCCCTGCGGCCTCATCGCCTGTGCACCACGGCTGACAGACAGACCGTCGCTGGCCTGCTGCCAGTTACGGACGTCCTGTCCGCACCTTTCCGGGCCTGATGTGGTTCCCCGTCGGGCCTCCGCGATGCGTCCATAAGCGACGCCCCTCCGCCTCCCCCGGGTTTTAGATGCGTACGCTTACTCCGGAAGACCCCTATTTACTCTTTGGACATAACATTCTGAAAGCGACGCATCCGGACATTCATGACAATACCCATACCGAACAAGGTCGTGAGAAGCGACGACCCTCCGTAGGAAAACATGGGCAAAGGAATGCCCACGACTGGAAGAAAACCGAGTATCATCATCAGGTTAATAACCGCCTGCCAGAAGATGAGCATCACCACTCCGAAACAGAGGAGCATTCCAAACCGGTCGCGTGCGCTCATGGCAATGTTTAATCCCCAGAGAAGCATAAAAAAGTAGATCGCCAAAAAGAATACACTCCCGACAAATCCCCATTCCTCACCCCAGACCGAAAAGGCAAAATCGGTATGGCGTTCTGGCAGAAAATGCAAATGTCCCTGGGTTCCTTCCATATAACCTTTACCGAACATCTCACCACTTCCAACCGCAATTTTTGACTGCATGATCTGATATCCATGTCCCATTGGATCGTTTTCGGGGTTGAAAAAAGTCTCTATTCTTTGTTTCTGATACGGTTTCAAGATCTGATTCCAGCCAAATACCCCGACAACCGCAGCAATACATATCATGATCACATAGGTTGAGAAGCGAATTTTAACGAAAGCGGTCATCGAGACAAAAATAATACCAAGCATCAGAGCAGTACCAAGATCGGGCTGCAACATTATAAGGAGGAAGGGGATCCCTGTTAGCAGTATCGGGATCGCCAGGTCCTTCAGGCTATAACCGCTGACAATTTCATTTCTTGAATAGTAGCTGGCAAGTGTAATAACCAGCATCAGCTTTGCTGGTTCCGAAGGCTGGAGTTTCAACACTCCTAAATCCACCCACCTTTGAGCGCCACCGGCGGTCTTGCCAAGAAAAAAATGGGCAATGACCAGCAACAGGATGATCAAAAAATACATTGGGTAATTCCAGGAATGCAACTCCTGGTAATCGAAGCCTATTAAAAAGAAAAAACCGGCAAACCCTAAAAGAAGAAGGTAGCATTGCTTCAAATATAGAGGCATCCCATGGGTCTTGGGAGGAAATGTGGCACTATAGAGATTACAATACGCCATTCCACATACCAAAAGAATGAGCAACAGAAAAACCCAGTCAAAATTTGTAAATAACCGCCTGTCAACACGAAATATAGCCATATTTTCCCGTTAGTTCTGTCCTAACATAAGCTCTTGCCAAACACCTGCCTCACACTACCAAAATACTGGGCCTTTCTGGCACTGTTAAGAGGCCGGCCGTTCCGATCCAGTAATACTTGGTTAGTGGGTGCTCGACCCGGTTTTCACGTCTTCTTCCTTCTCGTTTGCCATGGTCTGCAGTCTTTTCTCGAAATACTTCTCCAAGACAGCCTTTGCTATCGGTGCCGCCCCAGATCCGCCATGCAGACCATGCTCGACCAAAACCGTCACTGCAATCTCGGGATCCTCCGCAGGCGCAAAACACGTAAACCAGGCATGGTCTCGATATTTGTAGGGAATATCTTCGTCTTTCAACCCCCTGTACTGGGCAATCTTTACCACTTGGGCCGAGCCTGTCTTCCCGGCAACGGTTATGCCTGCAATCCTTGCCTTCCTGGCTGTGCCGTGCTCACCATTGACAACCCCGATCATTCCCTGTCGTATTAATGCCAGATATTTGCCAAAACCTGTCAGCTCCCTGACAACTTTGGGTTTAAAATTTTCAACAATCTTACCGTCAGCGTCACGGACCGTCTCAACCAGTTGAGGAACCAATACCTTTCCTCCGTTGGCAACAATAGCAGTCATCAGGTTGATCTGCATAGGTGTAACAAGGTCGAATCCCTGACCAATCGCCACCGACAGGGTCTCGCCCTCCTGCCATTTTTGCCTATACCGTTTCCACTTCCATTCCCGGGTTGGTATCAAGCCGCTCTTTTCATTTTCCATCTCAACACCTGTCTTCTCGCCAAGCCCCAACATGTGCGCATATTTGGCAAGAGTATCGACCCCCACTCTCTGTCCAACCTGATAAAAATAAACATCACAGGATTCAGTTATAGCCCTTTGCAAATCCACTGCACCGTGACCCGAATGTTTCCAACACAAATACACATGATTACCAAGCCGATAGAATCCAGGGCAGTTGAGAATCGTACTTCCGGTTACAGCCCCCGTGGCCAACCCAGCGAGTGCCGACACCAATTTAAATGTTGATCCAGGTGGATAAAGACCTTGCACGACTTTATTGATAAGAGGATGCTTCGGGTTATCCAAAAGGGCCTTCCAATTTTTTGTGGAGATACCACCGGTAAAATCTTCAAGATGGATAGGTGGAGCCGAGACCGAGACCAGGACTTTTCCGGTTTTCACCTCCATGGCCACAACAGCACCCGATTTATCCTCGGCCGCCATCATTGATTCAGCTACTTGCTGCATTCCAACATCAAGGGTAAGGGTAATCTGTTTTCCAGAAAGAGGATCGACCTTTTTCAACAGTTTTTGCTCAAACCCCCGGGCATTGACCTCGGAAGAGCTGTAGCCCCTTTCTCCACGGAGATCCTTCTCGCGGAGTTTTTCAAGACCCATTTTCCCGACAAGGTCATCTCCGTTATATTTCTCGGGGTCCGCGGCGGCGAGCTCTTTTTTGTTTATTACTCCGAGATATCCGATAACATGGGAGGCCAAATCACCATAATGGTACACCCGAACCGGAACGACCTCGATTCTGATCCCGGAAAATTCCTGGTTGTGGTTTTCCAGGAAAGCAAGAGTTTCCCAATTAATGTCTTCCTTTAAAACTATCGGTATATAAAGAGGTTTCCCGGCAGCCTCACGAATACGTTCCCATAGTTCCGAGATATCTTCATGCAGGACCCCGGCAAGACGCTTCAACACATCATCAATATCATGGGAATCTTCCCTGATCAAAACCACGTTGAACGAAGGTCTGTTGGTGACGATCTCCTTACCGTTTCGATCAAGTATATGCCCTCTTGGTGCAGCAATCTGTCTAATTCTGACCCGATTGTTAAAGGCAAGCTCTTTATATTCCTCACCACGATTGATCTGCAAATACCAAAGCCTGGCAATAATCAGAGCGGTGAAAAACATGACGATGGCAATAACGAAGACCAGCCTTCGCTTGAACATATCCAGGCTGTCTTCGTCCCTTTCCTGGATCTCATCAATCTCTTTGAAAATTTTCTTAGCCATTTTCAACTCTTTCTCCGAAACCGATTCCCTGATCTTTTCCGCATAATCCTTGGGCTCAACCGTTTCCGCCGGCAATAATTATACAGAACATTATAGAGCAGGAAGCAAGGAATGGTTGCAATAACCAGAAGAGCCGTTTCCACTAGCACCTTCCCCCACGACCATTCAGGAATTGAATCGGGCAAGGTAAGCGAGTAAATGGAATAAAGAGCCATCTGGACAAGAAAATAGCTTATTCCGACAAAGGGTATTTGGTATGCCGTCTCCTTCACCGGACTGTTTTCCGAGAGAATCTTAAGACAGGAAAAGACAAGGAAGTACTGCAGGGGATAGGTTCCAAGATACATACCAGAGACGACGTCCATCATCCAGCCCAGCAAAAAAATCAGGAAAAACCCTCGTATCCAATCAAATCGATAGGCAATGAAGGCAACCAGGATATAGACCAGGTCAGGTCTGCCAAACCATAATGGGAGGAACTGAAGAATAGTGGTCTGGATGACAATCAACAAGACACCCAGCGCTAAAAAAATCGGAAACAACATGAAACCTATTCACCGATCATCTGGAGAGCCCATCTCTTTCTGGACTTTCTGTTTTTCCGAGAGGACGATAAATACTACTTCCAGTTTCTGGAAATCAACCTCCGGTTTGACTTCGATATCTAAAAACATACCTCGTCGCTGTTTTTTGACTGCAGATACGACCCCTAATGGAATACCCGTCCTGAACAGACCTCCTATTCCGGCAGTGACAATAATATCACCGACAGAGACATCTGCATTTTTCAACACATAGCGTAGGACGTAGCCTTTCTCACCAGCACCTTTCAATATACCACGAACCCGATTTTTCTGGACCATGGCATCGATGGCACTGCTGGGAGCATTGGCCAACAGGATCTTGGAATAATTGGCTGAAACATGGATGACCTGGCCGACAACCCCTTTTACATTCCGGGCAACCATCCCTTCCACAACTCCGTCATTTTCGCCACGGTCGACGATGATCGTTTTAAACCAGAAGGCAGGGTCCTTCCCTACGACTCTTGCAGTAAGGTAAGGAAATTTCCCGTGTTTTTTGAAATCAAGTTCATTTTGCAGATGGAGATAGGTGGCATACGCCTCACGATATTGGTCCAACTGCTCCTGATATTTCTCGAGCATCACCTTAAGGTGCCTGTTCTCTTTATGGACATCCCATAATGAGGAATACTCCTCGGTTATTTGACGGCCCGAAAAGGCAATCCGGGAGAATACCCCTTGTACCGGGCCCAGGACCTCCATGGTAAACTGGCGCAGTGGGCCGAATTTGCCGCCGACTGTAGAGGCGAGCATTACCAGACAGACGATAAGTATTGCTCCGACCAGGAGAAGCACCTTCGTCGAAGCTGGTTTGTTTCGTCCTTTTCTGTCGTTTGCTTTTTTTCTCACGACGGGTTTGTCTCTTTCTCAGGATGAGTGTCAAATATCCTGTATACACAATGCAAGAAGAGTTGTCGACACAAATCCCCTTGGGAAAGTAATCAATCGATGGTGACTTCTCGCAAGATATCAAGATTATCAAGCGCCTTTCCTGAGCCGAGAACAACCGAAGAAAGTGGGTCGTCGGCAACAATGATCGGCATCCCCGTGGACTCCTTCAGGCATTGATCAAGATTCTTCAATAAAGCTCCGCCGCCGGTCAGGACGATTCCCTGATCGACGATATCGGCTGCAAGCTCCGGTGGTGTCAACTCGAGCGCGACCCTTACCGCCTCAACTATCACATCAATTTGCTCGGCAATTGCCGACTGAATTTCATCGGCTGAGATCGTAAGTGTTTTCGGTACCCCGGAAACAAGATCCCTTCCTTTGATGTCCATAGTTTCATAAGGTTCCTGGGGAATGACATTACCGATGGTCGTCTTGATAAGCTCTGCAGTCCTCTCGCCGATAGCCAGATTGTGCTTACGTTTGATGTACTGAAGAATCGCTTCATCCATTTTATCGCCTGCGACCCGGACCGATTTGGCGTAGACGATCCCCGCCAGGGAAATGACGGCTACCTCAGTCGTGCCGCCGCCGATATCGATGATCATGTTGGCCGTGGGCTCGGTAATGGGAAGATTGGCCCCTATTGCCGCGGCCATCGGCTCCTCGATAAGATAGACCTCACGGGCCCCGGCAGATTCCGCCGATTCTCTGACAGCCCGTTTTTCTACCTGAGTTATCCCGGACGGCACTGAAATCATGATACGGGGATGAACCAGAGTACGTCTATTATGGACCTTGTTAATAAAGTACCTGAGCATCGCTTCGGTAACTTCAAAATCGGCAATGACACCATCTTTTATCGGACGAATTGCCGTGATATTCCCTGGAGTCTTGCCGAGCATCTGCTTCGCTTCCTGTCCCACTGCAAGGACCTTGCTTCCCCTGCCGTCCTGCCTTACGGCGACCACAGAAGGCTCTCTAAGGACAATACCTTTACCTTTGACATACAAGACGGTATTTGCAGTTCCTAGATCGATTGCCAAATCATTGGACAGCCAACCAAACAGAAAATTGAAAGGTGAATACATATAATCTATCCTTAGTATCGAAAACACCTGCCGGTGTCAATTTTAATGGTTTACTATCAGGTCTGCCCTACCCTCAACAGCACTCTAAAAAGAAAAATATTCTGGAATCCATATCTAAACGATCAATACTACCAAAGCTCCCATACGTTAGCAACAAATATGCCTTCGTCCCGGACATTTCTCCTAAATTTCATTGACACTCACAAAAATCCTTGGTAATGATGGTTCTCGATTTTTCGACAATATCGACAAGGGGCTATAGCTCAGCTGGGAGAGCGCTTGACTGGCAGTCAAGAGGTCGTCGGTTCGATCCCGTCTAGCTCCACCAATGATATCCCCAAAGGGTTACGGTATCTCCGTAACCCTTTTTTTATATAATGGACTCTCATAAATTTCCATCTCTGCTGCTCCAATGAGTTTTTCCGAAGTCATTTTATATCGGAAAATGTCAAAAATTGTATTGGACAGCATACCAGTCTGATATCTCATCGAAGTTTACACCTATTGAAAAGCAGAGAATCAAAGGAGAAAGGTTAACTCAAAGAGACATCATAATTTTAAACAAGAGGAGATGATAATAGTTTCAGATGAGGCAGGAATGTCATATTCCCTCTTCCCCCTCCTGCCGGGTATTACGTCCTTTTGGCCCCCGCGTTACAGCACAAACTATGCAACTGGCTTTCGTCTGCCCTTGACTTGCTAGCCAGTTAAAATCAGTTCATGCTACTGTAATAAATATTATTTTCTCATACATTATCTCCTTTCTCCGTTAAACAATGCCACCATTTACGTAAATGGTCTGGCCGTTCACCCAACCGCCGTCCGGGCCAACAAGAAACGCAACAGCATCCGCGATATCCTCAGGCTGACCGAGCCGTTCAAGAGGGGGCATTTTCGCCAAGTGATCAATTTGTTCGTCCGTTTTATTTTTTAGAAAAAGATCGGTTGCCGTTGGTCCGGGTGCGACGGCGTTCACCGTGATATTTCTGCCGCGCAATTCCTTGGCAAAGATATTCGTCATGGTCTCGACCGCCGATTTTGTGGCGGCATATACAGAATATCCGGGCAAGACGAGTTTACAAACACTAGAGGAAAAATTGACGATCCTCCCTCCATTGCGTAATTTCCCGGCTGCGATATGCAACATATTGAATGTCCCTTTGAAATTGACGGCAGTAATCCTATCGAAGAGGGCCTCCTCGGTATCGGCTAAAGAGACCAGACCAGGCTGTATGATACCGGCATTGTTAACCAGAATATCTACGCCGCCAAAGAGTGTGATCGCTTGATCAAAGAGGGCAGCCGCCTGTGCTGGAACAGAGACATCCGCCTGGACAGCCGCAACCCGTTCTGTAGTGGCCTTAATATCTCTCACCACAAACTGGGCCGCATCACTATTACTTGCATAATTAACAACCACGGCATACCCGTCAGCGGCCAAACGCTTGGCAACGGCAGCACCGATTCCCCGGGATGATCCGGTAACGATGGCAACTTTGATTTCTTTTGATGTATTCATTGTACCCTCCTCTGTTTTGTTTGAATGTTTTTGGGTTAAATGAAATATTACAATGATCAGGATTTTCTGTAGACGCATAACCAGCATAACAGTTATACTGATTCTGCATGACGGCATTCGACGATTTATACTTGCTGCGCGCTTTTGTCTGTATAGTGGAAAGCGGCAATATTTCGGCTGCAGCCCGTAAACTCCGGCTTGCGCAACCAACCTTGAGTCGGTATCTGAAAATTCTGGAAGAACGCTGCGGTACCGTATTATTGTTACGGGATACCCATCGGATGCGCCTCTCTTCATCGGGCCATCAATTTTTGGAAGAGGCCCGTACCCTGTTGGCAATTGCCGAAGAGGCTGAACAGAGGCGCCTTAACGAGCAGGCAACCCTTCAAGGTCATATTCGTCTTTTTTCAACAATAGATTTTGGCCAGAGTATCGTCAGCCGCCTTGTAACGAATTTTCTCCAAGCTAACCCGGCAGTAAGGATCAACCTTGCCTATTCCAATCGTCCTTTACATATGCTCGAAGAAGGATCTGATGTCGGCATTATTGCCGGTGCCATTACCGATGAGGCAATTATCGCCAACCTTATCGGTGCCATTACTCGTTATCCTGTTGTTTCTCTTGAGTTTCTTGCAACAAAAAAGGCTCCTTCACAGCCAATTGATTTGCAATCCTGGCCATGGCTATCCCTTTCAGGCATTCAATTCGGGGGAGAGAGGGAAGTTGTACGTCTCTCTTCGGGAGCAAAGAAACAGTCGTTTTCCATAACTCCTATTTTGACATCCGAAGGGGTTACCAGCCTACGTGAAGCTACATTGATGGGGCTTGGGATTGCTGTTTTACCGGAGTGGTTGATAGCAGGTGATATAATCAAAAAGAGGCTGGTAAGGGTCCTGCCGGAATGGCAGGCCGAAGATCTTCCAGCTTATATTGTCTATCCGGTGCAAAGGCGATTGCCGCTACGCGTTCGCACATTCATCGATTTTGCAATGTCCTATATGGGAACAATCTTAAAATTTAAAAAATAAGTTATGTGAACTAAACAACCACCGACTTGAAGTCGGTGAAGTGAAAAGCCGCTTTTGAGTCAGTATGGGGAGAAGGAGAAGGCGAGTAAGGCCTTGACACACCAGGCCTTAACCGGGCACGGATTAGGCATTCGGTTGTAAGCCCTTAATAAGTTGATTCCTCTGCTCATTGAGACAATTGGAGATAACGGCATCCCGTTGTTTGTTGGTGATATCGTCAAAGTGCATGGCAATCTGCCATCGCCCTCTCCGAACTCTTCGGGCATGAACGACATGCCCCTGGCACGAAACCAAAGCTTCGGGAGCAGGGAGCTCCAAGGTGATCTGTATCCCGTGCCTATCCTGACATTCTCCGTCGAAAAGGCCTAAAAAACCAGAGCCTGAAAGATCCAGGGTCTCACCGGCAAGAGACCATTGCCGAACAATTTTTCCGTTAGATTCTCTTAGATAACTTATGGTAACCGGAGTACAAATTGCAACCCTGAAATACCGGCGGAGTTGTGCCGGGTCGAGAGTGTTTTTGGCCGTGAGTTCCAAGGTTGAGTCATCAACGATATCCTTTACCTCGGCCTTCAGGATGAGTGGTGTAATCCTTTCATCTGAACTATTAATAGAAATGGTGCAATGCTGTGAGGAGTCAATCTCTTTTGGTAAATCCTTTCCTGGAAAATTCAAAAAAAATGCAGGAGCCACCCCGACCCTGTAATTAGCATCAAGACTTATTGTGCCGTCATTTGTCTGCAGATTGACTCTTGCAGATTGACTATCAGGGATGGAATTCAATATTTTGATCAAGGTGTTATCGGACATGTTTGCGTTTTATCAGATACGAATTTTTTAGCAGAACATGATCTTACCATGGCGGATTACGGACTTCCATCTTTCTTTGCCACTGGTGGCGATTCAATCCTGCTGGTGGGAAACGGGTTCCTTATCAACCGCCCAATGCTTTATTTATCGCTCCCCTTATAGAAATCGCATATGGATCGTGTTTTAGAAGAAATTCCGGCAGGGCCTTTCTTGCCTTTCTTGCATCAACCATTGTTTCATATTCTCCATAGAAAACTATAATACTGGGAGTCGAAGCGGCGCTTCTGAGAATATAGAGGTTTTCGGCTAACCCCTGATATTGCTTAGTGGCAAGCATTTTTTTAAGATTACCCTCCGCTCCTTCCGAGGCAAGAACCATTAATTGTATAGTATAATGTGTATTCTTTCCCCCCACAAGCCATTTGGCAGCTGCTGCGGTTCTGTCTTTGAAGATTTTCTCCACCAGATTATTCTGCTCCTGCTCCGACAGAGGAGATTTTTCGGAAGCTCGACTCCGAGATTTCGTGATCACGGGAACCTTATCTGTAATAGTCGAGGATTCTGGAGGCTTTTCTTTTACTGATTTTTTTACAGTAATGTCTTCGACCTTTACTTTGGAATGCTCAGGAGATAAGGAAGCTATTTTTTTCTTCTGCGCCTTCTTTTGGTCACGCAATGCCGTTTCTTCTTTAACCGTTTTGATTTTTTGCTCTATCTCTTCTTCTTTTTTTCCGGCAGTACGAAATTCAGCCAAGGTCTTTTCTATTTCCGGAACCGGTTTTTTTTCTTGGACTTCCGGAGACCTGCCCACTCTCCAGAGCAAAACAAGAAAAAGGATTACCACACAGGCACCGGCCACGAGGACCCATTCTTTATACGTTGAATACAGCTCTTTTATATAGGAAGAATCCCATGGTGATCGATGTTTTTCAGCAACCGTGTCCCGGACATTATCAAGAAGAACCATGAAGGAACTCTCCGGAACCTTTAATTGAACTAATTTTTCGGCAAGTGCATTTGTTCTTCTTATATTTCCTTCTGCTGCTAAAAGAATTTTTTCACTCGTTTCCAGGGAAAAGACTTCATTGTCACCCTCCCCTCTCATACAGAAATTGAGATAGGAGTAGGTTGCTGAAGAATCCAGCGGGGCAAGAGTAAATTGCTTTTCTTCGGCTCCTTCAAAGTTACACATGGTAAGTTGTTCCAGATTATCCATCAAACCATCTCTTCCCGACAGAAGAATCTGGAGACAGATACCGTTCTGATTCACAAGATCAAGCATCTTACGAATCCGTTCCAGCGTAGCCAAATAGATCCGTTCGGCCTGATCAAAGATCAGGAGCATCTTCTCTTTCCTTTTTATGAGACGTTCCCGGACCTCGACCAAGAGTTCCCGAATATCACCAACGGCAATGCCATCTGCAAAGGTGATCTTCATTTCCTGGGCGATTTGGCGTGTCACGTCCTCGAACGACTCCAACATATCAGGAAAAAAAACGTACACATACTCATCGGGAAGTTCTTCTTTAACCATGTGACACAACATGGTTTTCCCACTGCCTTCATCACCTGACAGGATAATGAGACCGACCGATCCAACGACAGCTGTTTTGATCGACTCAAGCATTGCTCGTCTTTCACCACCCGGAAAGAATCTCGTTGTATCGATTGCTTCGCGAAAGGGTGATTGACCGGTAGAAAACGTTTCGCTCATGTTCTTGTCCGTTGCTTTGAAATTCTTTGTAAAGCCGGCATTGATGATCTGAAATACAGAGCTTTCATGTTTCGTTGTCGCTGGCTGATTTGTTACGGCCATGCTGGTTAGAAAGAGGTATTTTAGAAAAAAGCCCCCGTAGTTCTTTTACCATCGATCACCAGCTACCCGCCAAAAGGTTAACACCATCCACATCACCCGGGTCATTGGAACTCGGTGATGAGCTCTGGGTATATGAGAATTTATCCGAATAAATGCCGCGTATATCAAAGTCCATGTCCAACTTCCGGGTATATATGTTTGACAACCTCGTAAAAATCTATAATCTGAGGATGGCTATGTTAAAAGGCAACATATGCAACATGCGTAAAATTTTCATTGTTTCGAGGTACTAAGGGCACTTGGTAACGATTGAAAATTTGCAGCAACGAAGCAGGTAAGCGAACATAGTGAGACTCCGGATGGAGAGTTTTACAACGCCATCAGGTTTAAGCATGTTGCTTGAGACCGGGCAAAAATCTAAATGGCACGATATTTCCATCTTAACATTGGAGAATAATTGCTTCAACCACAACTATGAGTATAAAATCGGTAATTTCATTTTCATTTTTCTTCTTTCTTTCGATCCGGATCGTTTCTGGTTAAAGTTCACCTCAACCCTTGGATTACGAGGCTACTGACTTTCGTCACCGAAACACCATTGACATGATCTCGCAGGATAGAGTAAGTTTGCACATGCCTGTTTTTCAACTAACTGAAAAAATTGTTTTTCCTCGTACAGATCTGGCGGAAGAAAACGGTTTACTGGCAATTGGCGGTGATTTACGTCCGGAAAGATTAATCGTTGCATATAAATCCGGAATATTCCCCTGGTATTCTAAGTATGACCCGATTCTCTGGTGGTTCATCTCACCAAGACTTGTCCTTTTTCCCAATGAATTCAAAATCTCAAAAAGACTCAGCCGGGATATAAGAAAGCCTCTGTATAGAGTCACCAGTGATATAGCCTTTGAACAGGTAATCGCCTGCTGTGCCGACGTTCGAAAAAAAAAAGGAGAGGACACCTGGATTTCAGAGGATATGCGAAAAGCATACTGTCTGTTGCACAAACTGGGATATGCTCATTCCATTGAATGCTGGCAAGATGAGACGTTAGCCGGTGGTCTTTATGGCGTGGCCCTGGGGCGTATTTTTTTTGGTGAATCAATGTTTACGATTCTGAAAAACGGCTCTAAAATTGCCTTGGCAGCTCTTGTGGAGATTTTAAAGAAAAAAAATTTTCAGCTCATTGATTGTCAGATGACGACAGACCATCTCCTGGGTTTCGGAGCCCGTGAAATCTCAGGACAAGAATTTCGTTACTATCTGAAAACCCTAATCACGACACATTTGCCCGATGGAGCATGGCACGATGAATCAACAACCGGAAATTGATATTTGTACTGGCTGCAGAGAGCAGCAATCCACAAAAACCGTAAAAGGAATCCAACTCTGCCCGGAATGCGCAATGTTGGCTGATACCATAAAAGACAATCCGGTTCTGGTGAAACGTTTATTCGAACTTGTATTGCCCGATCTCACAGGGGAAGTTTCCGAACAATCACCCTCAAATACTCAACCGCGGGAACTTCCGGAGGTGCTCGACGCTGTCAGGTTCAGGACCCGTGATCGTGAACTTAATACCTGGTATGTTTCGATAAGTGAGCTTGATGGAAATCCGGTAGAGATTTTTGCCTCTACCGCCTTTGACAGAGACCAGCACCTGCAATCCAGGATCTCCAATCTTACGACGATTACCCGTCTTATCTCTCTTATATTACGACATGTCTTTTTAGAAGAGCCCCTCACCCTGGAAAAAACTCTTAAGCAATTGCACCGAAGCTCCCGACAAAAGAACGATCTTCCCGAAATGCTGGCACAGGTACTGTGCAACTACTGTAAAAATCCCCAGGAAGACTTGGACTCCTGAAAGCATGACCTCTGATGTGAGATAGGTATGGGTTCACAGAAATAAGGCCTAGAAGAGATTATAATCGCCATTAATAATCAAATTCGAATTCATAGGAAAGACCAGATTTATCGAAATGTTTCAACACCCGGCGTAAGGCAAGAAGATTATCGACGCTGAACGTCAATTGCCAGGCCGGAGTCTGGGTCGGTTTGGCTGAGAGAACGGTAAGATCATGGATTCTTATATTTTCCGGTGCGACACCGGCTATCATCATCACCCTCTGTCTTGATCCTTCTAGAATATGAATGGTCTGTTTTTTCTGCACCTGTGTTTCAGCCGCTTTCCAGAAAATATCGACAACGTCTTCCCTGCGCAATTTCATCTCGAGAAGCCTGGAACAGGTCTTTCTATGGATGGAAAGCCATTTGGGTGTCAAAAGAGCACAATTGTCTTTTTCTGTGGGAATCGGCTTGCAACACGCGGAAAGCTTAATGGAAACGGGATCGAGGGTGTCGAGCTCAATGACGTTGAGTTTATTATCGGTCCGGACTGGTGCGAGAGTACCGCCACAGAGGTCAATCCGTATGCGATGAATTATCTCCGGAAGGTGAAGGCGGCCGTCTCCGATGTGCCTGAAGAGATCTCCGGTTCTTTCGAGAGAAAAGAATTTAAGAACCTTTTGCATCTCAGGACGATCAAGATCCTCTGGCACCAAACCGAATCGCCCTATTTCCTGACAAAGTGTTGCATATCCGACTTCGCGTGCCACCTGGGCCCTTCTGAGCCTGAATCCCTTGGAAAGTTCGGCACGGGTTCTTGGAGTCTGACAGACCTCTAAGATCTGAGGATCGAACCGTACCTGTTGGTCTGCACGTATAATTCGCACAACGTCGCCATCAGTCAGGACATGGTTCGGATGTACCCTTCGGTTGCCGATCATTGCACCGAGACAGCTATGTCCGATATCGGTATGGACTCTAAAAGCGAAATCCAATACAGTTGATTTTTTCGGCAGGCAAATCAAATCACCCTGCGGGGTATACGTATAGATTTCCTTCGTGCTGCTAGCCGCAATAACATCCCGATACGACACGGATTCATCTGATCCAAGAACATCGAACATCTCTTTTATTTCACGGACGAATTGTTTCTGCCTTCCCGTCTCGGAACTCCAGTTGCGAAACAGTCCCCGCTGGGCCCTGCGGGCCATCTCTTCGGTGCGTATTTTAAAGAGGAAGCGTTGTCCTTTAACAATTGACCTGGCGTGCAGTCCCTGATAGCCTGTGGGTTTGGGATTGGCGATAAAATCCCGGATTGTTCGGGGAACAGGGGGAAACATCCTGTTCATCATTCCCAGGGCCTGATAACAATCTTCAGCATCGTCAACGACGAGCAAAATCTCAATCGGGAAATCAATTGCCTTTAAAAGAATACCATTGCTCTGGTCATAATACGCCCAAAGTTCCTTGATTCGGATTTCAACGGTGCAGTTGAGCTCGATCTCCCTTGCTTGACTTCGTAACTTGTCTGCTATCTCTAAGACTATCGGGCTTTCTCCCAACTGTCTTATCGATCCCATAAGTTTAGCACCCTGCTTTGGGAACTTATAGGAGAGCGCAAGGTTATACATCTCGCGCTTCATATTAAAGAGGCCGAAAACCGTGGCCAGGGGTGCGTATATATCTATGGTCTCGTCGGCAATCCGTTGCCTTTTTCTGCGAGGCATCGCCTTTAATGTCCGCAAATTATGAAGCCGGTCAGCCAATTTGACGAGCATAACCTCCGGTCTGAGGGCAGCGCCTGAAAAGATCTTCCTATGAATGAGTTTGGAATGGGTCTGTTTATCACCTGAAAAATGGGTGACCTTAGTACACCCCTCAACAATGGCCTGCACATACGGGCCGAATTTTTCGCCGACCAGATCTATCGTCACCTCCTCCACATCTTCAACGGTATCATGAAGAAGAGCGGCAGCCAAAATCTCGGGATGTACGATATCCATTTCCTCAGCCAACACCTTGGCGACCGAACACGGATGCAGAATATAAGCATCACCTGACCTGCGCCACTGTTCGTAATGAGCGTCGGTTGCGAAATCTAGAGCCCGCCAGAAGATTTCTTCATTGGGCAGCCCGCCGATATAATCATGCATCTGACTTCGGAAGATCTCGAGATCAAAGGGAATACGCTGCATATTCTCCTGTCATACAATTATTCCTCATCGTCATGTTATTTAATAACACCTGCTTTCTAAAGCCTTTCCCTAACATTCGTCTTATGTTACAGTACGCTCTATTGGGAACAATACTACAGCACAATTGAAAAATTCAACCAGATTCCCAAACAATATCAAAGAGAAATTATATTATCCCCTCAAAAAAAGGCACGAACCGTACTCGGACGCATATAAACAAAATTCCACAGCCCGGGACAAGAAAAAACCTCTATGTCGCCAAAAAGAACGAAACATTTTTCCAAAAAACCAGGTTATAACAGGCCGCAGAACCAATCTTTCGCGCCCCTAGAAAAGGATATACTGGCATATCTTTACAATCTTCAAGGGCCGGCGACCGTCAATGCGTTGGTAAAGGCTATTGCCATCAACCGATCAGCCAAGGATCTAATTTCGACCTGTCTTTCCTCGCTTACCAAAAACAACCTGCTGGTCAAGAACGGGAAAAATTGTTATCTGCTTAAAAAAAACTCACAGCTTTTTGAAGGGGTCTTAGATAAAAATCCCCGTGGATTCGGCTTCGCAACCAAGCTCTCCTCAAAGCTTTCACCGGTCTTCTTTAAAAGGGATCCCTTCATATCGGCCGCCAGAATAGGTTCAGCCAACCACGGCGATAAAATCCTTGTTCGGATACTACGGGTTAGAAACGACGGTCACCCTGAAGCCGAGATTCTGAAAATACTGGAACGAGGATCTGACCGGATGGCCGGTTTCTTTGTGTCTGAGGGCACCATCCCGTATGTTATTCCCGAAGACCCCCGTTTTCCATTCACGATCCATATACCCCAAGAGCAATACAGTAAAGCGGAAAACGGTGATGTCGTTCTGGTTAAACTCTTTTTTTCCAACGACAGGGCGACTTCTGTTCAAGGTACGATCATTGAGGTCCTCGGATCTCCGGACAATGTCGATGTTCAGATGAGAATGGTCATCGAGAAATTCAAGCTCCCGCATATCTTTGACGAAAACGTTCTACAGGAGGCCAAGGGACTCTCGGACGATCTGTCCGGGCTTCTACAACGGACCGATCTAAGAGATATTGCCCACGTAACCATTGATGGAGAAACCGCCAAGGACTTCGATGATGCCATTGCAGTAATCAAGACCAGAAAAGGATTTCGCCTCTATGTTTCCATTGCCGATGTCAGCCATTTCGTCAAACCGGGATCGGCCCTTGACAAGGAAGCCTACAGGCGTGGGACATCGATCTATTTCCCGGGCAGGGTTATCCCGATGCTTCCTGAAAGACTCTCCAACGATCTCTGCAGCCTGGTTCCGGAAAAGGACCGATTGACAGTTACTGCTATTCTTGACTTTAACAGAGACGGAACACGAACCCGCAAAAGTTTTTGCAAATCGATTATCCGCAGCAGGAGGCGCCTCACCTACACGACGGTTGCCAAAATCCTTACCGATAAGGATGCCGCAATCCGAAGAGAACATAAAGAATTTCTCACTCCCCTCAAGTGGACGGGTGAGCTTGCCCGTGCACTCCTGCAAAAACGCATGTCACGGGGGGCGATCGGCTTCAATATTCCGGAGGCGGAGATATCCCTCGATGAAAAAGGCAAAATTGCATCCATTAAACGCGCTGAACGCAACTTTGCCCATCAGATTATCGAGGAATGCATGCTCGCGGCCAATGAAGCGGTAGCAGAGACCTTTACCCGACAGGGAAAAGCCGCCCTCTACCGTATTCACGAAAAACCTGACCCCGAAAAAATCCGTGATTTCAGAGAATTTTCCAAAACATTGGGCCTTGAACTCCCTCCTGCCGATATCAGCCCGGAGTGGTTCGGCCACATTCTGGAACTCGTCAAGGACAGCCCCAAAGAGTATGTCGTCAACAATCTCCTGCTGCGGACCATGCAGCAGGCCCGATATGCTCCCGACAATGTCGGTCATTTCGGTCTGGCCGCCACCGATTACACCCATTTCACATCGCCTATTCGCCGCTATCCTGATCTTCTTGTCCATCGGGCTCTTAGCTTACTCCTATTAGAGCCTCAAGGAAAGAAGCGGTCGACCTTGGAAAAACATTCAAATCTCAAAGAGATCGGCAGTTATTTATCCGGCAGGGAAAGGACGGCCATTGATGCTGAACGCGAGATGAATGATCGATTGAAGGTTCGATTTATGGAAAAACGCATCGGTGAGACCTTCGATGCCGTCATTTCAGGGGTCGGCAATTATGCCTTTTTTGTTGAACTCCTTGACCTGTTCATTGGTGGTGCGGTTTCTGTATCCCATCTGACAGATGACTATTATCTCTTTGATGTAAAGCATCATCGCCTGATTGGAGAGATTACGGCAAAAATTTATACCATAGGGCAACCGTTGAGAGTAACCCTTCACAGTGTGGATAAAAGTCGGAATCGGATCAATTTCATTCCTGCATGACGAGGAGCTTTCCTTTTCTTATCCGACTTGATAGAATATGAGATATTAAGGAAGTTATGAAAAAACAGATTGCTGCAATCACTCAGGAGACCGTGTAATGGATAGTACCAACTGGCTGACAGGAATTATTAACAACCCCTTTGCAAAAGGCCTTACATTGGGGATTATATTTTGTATCTTCGTCTATATACGAGGTTTTTTGCGTCGTCACGAATTGACCAAGGAGATCAATCGTTTAAGAACCCATTTGCATACAAAACTCGAGATTGATGCAACGGAAAACGAAAGGAGAAAGGCCGAGCTGGACAAGCTTAAACAGGAACGGGACAATCTGCAGATAACTGTCCAGGCTCTGAACCACAAACCCGGCCGCAAGGAAATACGCCAATATTTTATCTACCAAACCGCCCTGGATATCATGTTTGAAAAAGCACCCGGCTTTGCCCCTGCCTGGCAGATAACCTTAAAAGAGGCTGAGAATCTCTTTGAAAAATCGGAAAGAGGGGTTGTTCCTCTGCTTAAAAGGCTGATGCCTTCGAATCCGGACAAGCAGGCCGAGGAGTATGAAAAAATCAGCAGGCTTTCCATTGAGGATTCAAGCAAACAGAGCTAATTTTTATTACCTTTGTTGAACATCTTTTTTTCGTTTGTTGCCACGTTCTCGTGCCGACCAAAGCAATTCTGATCCGGGGCCTCCTACAGTCCGCTACCATCAACAGATTTTCTATGAGTTCTCCCACGCCGCAGACCTTTGCCAAAACCATCGACACCTCACTCCTTGATCATATTGCCATTGTTTTGATGGAACCGAAATTTCCGGAAAATATCGGCGCTGCAGCCCGGATTGCCTGGAATATGGGACTTTCTCGCCTCATTGTGGTACGAAACGCACGTCCCGATTATGAATCAATGGCCAAAATGGCGACTCACAAGGCCGTTCACTTAATCGACAATATGGAAATGCATGAACGCCTGGACCAGGCACTCGCCCCTTTCTCCTGTGTCATTGGAACCACTGCAAGACGCGGTAGGCAGCGCATTTTAGAAAGAGGGCCTCGGGAGATTGTCGAAAAAATAGCCCCACTGCTTCCTGAAAATCAGATTGCCTTCCTCTTCGGACCGGAAGACCGCGGTCTGACCAATGATGATCTGAGATATTGCCAGATG
This sequence comes from uncultured delta proteobacterium, assembly GCA_963822095.1. GTDB lineage: Bacteria > Desulfobacterota > Desulfobulbia > Desulfobulbales > Desulfocapsaceae > CAWGGS01. Next base: position 10,187 of record CAWGGS010000083.1, on the reverse strand, counting down.
ACCTCGGCTATCCCCACCGCCGATTTTTCATCTCTGAACCTGGCTCAGGCGATTGCAATACATTGCTATGAGATTTTCCACGGACTGATTCATTTGCAAAAGGACATCAAACCGTCACCCAAACTAGCCACCACCTTCGAACTCGAGGGAATGTTTGGCCATGTGGAAGAGGCTCTTGTAAAAATAGATTTTCTCCAGAAGACCAACCATAACTACTGGATGAACAATATACGCCAGTTTTTGGCGCGAACCCATCTCTCTTCAAAAGATGCCAACATCATACGAGGAATATGCAGGCAATTCCTGTGGCATCAGGACAAGGTCCCCCCTGAAAAGACAACAAGTATCAAGAAGGATAAAAGCCCATGATCGAATCGGAACATGCCTTGGACCCCATAATTCCTTCCAATAAATTTTACCCACCCCATATCGACGAATCACAATCGCTCATTCGTACCGGCATTTTGTCAACCAAAATGCCTCAAGACATAGCTTCCCAAAAAATCATTCTCATAGAAGCCCAGGCCGGACAGGGAAAAACAACACTTGCCTATCAGTTTCTCAACCACGGCCTTCACGATTACATCTGGTATCAGATCGGCACGGAAGATTCCGATCCCGTCTTTCTACTTAAAGCCCTTCTGGCCAATCTGACCAATAAATTTCCCGGTTTCGGCTCTTCCGACCTCAACTACATCTTTGAACAAGGGATGGTCGGGCCTCTGGATATCAATCGATGTGCCGATATCCTGATCAGGGATTTGGATAAATACCTGGATCATGATATTTATATCACCCTTGATGATCTGCACCTGCTCCCGGAAGACACGATCACCAATAACCTCCTTGACTATCTTCTTGATAGCTCACCGCCGAAACTTCACTTCATTCTCATCAGTCGCCATCCTATCACCTTAAAAAGCAAAACCATCCGTAACGGGATCGGGATATCCTGTCTGACCACGAAAGATCTGGCTCTGAACAGCAGGGAAATCGAGGACCTTTTCAATAACGTCCTCGATAAAAACATCAACAAAAAAGAGGCGATGGAGATAGAGAGAATCACCGGTGGCTGGGTCATGGGGATCGTTCTGGCTGGTCACCCGATGTCTGGAAATGATAAATTCTGGCAAAGCGATACCGTCCCCATAGGATCTTCACTCGAACAGGGTCATATGCTCGACTATTTCCAGGAGGAGATTTTCGACCGGATCCCGGAATTCCTTCATCTCCCTTTTCTCAAACTCTCTTTCATCAATGAGATTCCCGTCGACCTTGCACAAACCCTGAGCGGCATTAAACATATTGAGACCCTGATGGCCGACATGGCGCGAGGCAATTTTTTTGTCTACCGACTTGATGACAATCAAAAGGTCTTCCGTTTACACCACTTCTTCCAGGAATTTTTACAGCTACGAGGAACCCAGACGCTTTCTTCCCAAGAAATCAGTGATATTTTTTCCACTGAGGCGGAATACTATCTCAACAAAAACATGCTTGAGAAAGCTTTGGCGTGTTACAAAAATGCTTGCAATTACGAAGCAATGGACAACATTTTGCAGCACCAGGGAATGCTCTTGATCGAAAAAAACAGAACGCTTTCGATCCTCTCTCTCCTGCAATCTCTTCCGCAGGAGATCCTTTATCAGTACAGCTGGCTTACCTTGTATGCAGGTCTTTTACGAATAGACTTCATTCCCCAAACCACCCTTCCCTTTTTTGATGCCGCCAGAAAGAGATTTACCGCAACTGGAGATGAAACGGGCGAGATCATAACCCTTTCACAAACCATCTATTTCCACTTCGTCATTTCCGGCAGATACGTTTTGGGGGCTCTATTACTTCCAAGAACAGAAGAACTGTTTACAAAAAATGAGAAGAAGCTTTCGATTCACGTCCGGATCATGGCGGCAAGAAACCTGGCTTCTGGTTTTGCATTTTTTGTTTCAGATTTGGACAAGGCGAAATATTACGCTCGCCTGGCTAATGATCTTGCGACTAAATATGATATGAGAAACTTCATTGCCTCCACCCGTTTTGTCTTGGGCTATATTGAACTGTTAAAAGGCAATCTCACCCATTTTTTACGCGAGGCCGAAAATTGCTACACCTTGATAAACGATCCTCTGGTGGGAATGTCAAATAAGCTCACCTTTCGGGTAATGTACCTTTGCTATTATTCCATGGTCGGGGATCACCAAAACTTTTTCATCCATCAACAGGAATTGCAAGACAGTATCGACCAGAAAATTATTACCCAAACCGTTGCCGCCCCATATCTCTACGTCTGGGGATGCAGTTGTCTTATATCCATGGGAGAATTGGACAAGGCTGTGGAGCTCCTTAATCGTGGCTGCGAAATTTCATCGACCGCAAAGACTGAACATATGCACAGCCAATTGCTCCAATGGTCTGCCTTCACCCATGCTCTTAAAGAAGAGAATGAACAGGCTCATGCAACAATGGAGGAATCTTTAAAGCTCCGCGCTGTTGCCGGTGGCCCTTTTTATCATGCATTCCAGAAAATTTTGGCCGGTGCGGTCTATACCAGAACCGGAAAGACCCCAAAAGCAATTGAGGCTTTAAATGAAGGTGTCGATCTGGCCCATTCCGTTTCTTCGCCGTACCTTCATGCCTGTGGGCTGATTCATAGGAGTTATTTCCATTATCTGTCATCCGATAATTCCTTGGCCATCCAGGACCTCAAGAACGGCCTTTCCTTAATGAAAAAAAACGGATACACCCACTTTTGGGGATGGGAGCCCCTAATGATGGGCAGATTACTGAGCCTTGGAATGGCAGCGGGGATTGAAAAGAAATTTATCACCGAACTGGCTGAACAACGACTTGGTCATACCTTCTCGGAGGACAAAACCCTCATCCCGATTTTACAGATAACCCTGCTTGACAATTTCAGTGTTCGCTACGGGAAAAACAACGTTTTCCACATTGACGATTTTACCGCATCCCAAAGAGAACTCTTCGGGCTGATGCTCACCGCCAAAGGACAAAAAATCAACCAGGAAAAATCCCAGCTCTATTTCTGGCCGGACAGTGCCCCTGAAAAAGCTCGAAAAAAATTCGATACCCTCCTGGGACGCCTGAGAAAGACCTTTTCGGACCGGACCGCCATTCCAGCACAAAACTATATTGTCTTAAACAAACGGTACCTCAGTTTGCACCACGCCCATACCGATATCCTGCATTTCATGGCTGCCGCCCAAAAAGGTCTTTCCCATAGCAAGAGAGCCCAATGGTGGCAGGCAGGAAATTGCTTCCATAAGGCCTTGGCTTTATGGAAGGGAGGTCTGCCGACAGACGCCTTCACCAATGAACATACCGGCACCTGGGACACTATTCTCCTGGATACCCTGTCGACAATGAGCCTTACATGGGGAAGATATTTGGCCCAAACAGGTCAGCATACCAAAGCGATTGGGGTTCTAGAAAACCTGGTCCACTCAAATATGTTGGAAGAAGAAGCCATAGTCTTTCTTTGTAACCTTTATATACGAAACAATATGCCTCTAAAGGTCAACAAAACACTTGAGCTTTACAGAACCGCACTGGCAGAAATCGACTATACCGAGGACGAGATTGACGACATCATGGCCGATATCACCATTGACACCAAATTGTAATTTGAATTACACGACAGGATTGGTCAGCGAAAGCCTCGACTCAAAAAATACCTCGACAGGTAACCGAACCTGTTAAAAAGACAAAAGGAAAATTCCAAAGAACCAAGACATATCTCGCCGAATCTTATGGAATGACGATTGCAGGAGTCTCTTTCATATGGCTATTGTCCTCACAAATGTGAAATTGCAGGAATTCGTACTAACAATAAAAAGAGAAATAACATGATTTCCGCATCTCGATCAGCTCTGTCAGCGCTTCAGGCCTTTGGAACCGGAATCAATTCCAATGCCAACAATATTGCCAACAGTCTCACGGATGGGTTTAAGCGAACGCGGGTCACCTATTCCGAGACCAAGCCTCAAGGGGTTACGGCCAATGTAGAAAAAGTTAATGTTCCCGGCCCCTCGAATTACGAACAAACCAATAACGGGCTTGAACTTATCCAGCAATCAAATGTGGATTTGGCAAACGAACTCATCGACATGACAGAGACCAGCAGTTATTACAAAGCCAACATCAAGACGATACAGACATCGGACCAGATGATGGGCAGCCTGCTGGACCTCAAAGCCTGATCACACAAATAGGGTCTATCCATACAAACTATAAACTGGTCCCTGCCTCACACTCCATTCAATGGACAGCATTCACAGCGTGGTTTGCTTTTTCTGCAATACTCCTTGCCGAGCCGGACTATCAAGGCATGGTATTCGTTAAAAAGGGCGCTCTCTAAAGGTAATGCCGACATAAAACTCTCCTGAATTGAGTCATAATCACACTCATCCGCCAGTAGCTGATGGCGAGAGAAAATCCGGTGAGTGTAGGCATCTACAACGAATATCGGATGATTCCCTGCATAGAGAAGAATGGAGTCAGCCGTCTCTGGTCCGACACCCTGCACCGAAAGCAAATTCATCCGTCCTGTCATCAGATGATCCTGCAAAAGGAGGTCGAGCTGCCCCTGATACCTTTGCTCGATCATCAACAGTAGATTTTTGAGTCTTCGGGCCTTGATATTGAAATAGCCCGAAGGCCGAATCAAGGTTGCGAGATCATCAATGGGCAGAGCCAAAAGGGCTTCAAAGGAAAGAAGGCCGTTATTCTTTATATTATTTATGGCCTTGGAGACATTGGACCAATTGGTATTCTGGGTCAAAACCGCACCGACAACCACCTCAAAACGGGTATCTCCGGGCCACCATTCCTGTGGCCCAAAAAACCTGTAAAGGAGATCATAAACCTGTAAAAATCGGTTGTCTTCAGTCACCCAGACAGATCCCCAATTCTCTGGCGGCAAGCACCTTATCGTTGTCGAGTTTGACCTTTTTCCGGGATTTAATCGCTTCGGCAATGGGAACGGCTTCCATCTTCGAAGAGATCAGGGCCACCATATGATCAAAAACATTCTCTTCTATAAGTCGGACCGCTGCCGTACCGAACCTCAAGGCAAGCAGCCGATCGAATGTTGTCGGAGAACCTCCTCTCTGGAGATGGCCAAGGACAAGAGAACGGGTATCCTTATCCGTTCTTTTCCTGATCTCCGAAGCCACCCATTCCCCCACTCCACCGAGGACGACCTCCTCACGCCCAAGTTCCCCGGCACCCTTGTTAAAGACCTTCCCGCCTTTGGCAATTGCCCCTTCAGCTACAACTACGATGGCATAATGCTTTTCGTGCAGCTCATTGTCAGAGATCTTTTCACATACCTTTTTGAGATCAAAAGGTATTTCCGGAATCAATATAGCATCGGCACCGCCTGAAATACCTGAATAGAGCGCGATCCAACCGGAATCCCTGCCCATGACCTCCACCACCATGACCCGGTCATGGGATTTGGCGGTGGAATGAAGTTTGTCCAGAGCCTCTGTGGCCGTAGATACCGCAGTATCAAAGCCAAACGTTCTGTCCGTTGCCTCCAGATCATTATCGATTGTCTTTGGGACGCCGATCACTTTCATCCCTTTCTCTGCAAATCTATGGGCAATTTCAAGGCTCCCGTCTCCGCCGATGGCAATATGGCAATCGTATCCCATTCGTATGAAATTTCTCATTATTTTGTCTGAGATATCGACTATCTGAATCTCACCGGCCAAATTTTCTACGGGTTTGGCGAAAGGATTGCCCTTATTAGTTGAGCCGAGAATCGTTCCGCCTGTTGCATAGATACCCTCCACGGAATGAAGATCCAGACGTACCATATCTTCCAGGTCGAGAAAGCCTCTATACCCGCTTTTGCTCCCATATACCTCCCACCCACGACGATAGCAGGCATGGACTACTGCATAAATCACAGCATTCAAACCCGGGGCATCTCCTCCGCCGGTCGAAATTACCACTTTTTTCATTTCTATCTCTCCGGATGTTGGTGAAACAAACCGATAACCATTGCGCCTACCACGAATATTCAAGACAGCGACTATGGAGCATTTTTTAAAAAATTATCAGTTATTTTAAATACTCTCAATTCTATCACTATAGTTTTCAGACAAGCAAGAAAAAAAGTCTTCCCTCCGGTTCCCTTCTTATATTCCAACTGGATTTTAACACAATTCTTGAGAATAGGAATTTTTCAGGCACTGGCGGATTGACTTCTCCCAAATATCACATTATGTTTTCAACGTGCAAAGTTTTTTAAAGAGTATCAATCAATACTGCAATAATGCGAAGAAGCATGATTGCAAGGAGGAATGCATGTCAGATTTTACAATAACAGACTTGGCAGTAACCAAGCTCAAGGAATACATGGAGCAGAACAATATTGATTCTGCCCTTCGTGTCGCCTTGATGCAGGGTGGTTGATCCGGCCCGTCTCTGGGCTTGGCTCTGGATGAGCCAAAGGACAACGATAAAATTTTCGAAAACAACAGTCTAAAGTTTCTAATAGAAGAAGGCCTTTTAGATACCTGCGGTGCCATCAATGTGGAATTCATTGATGCCGGTCCCAGATCAGGGTTCGGAATCACATCGACAAATCCATTAGGCGGTGGAGGCTGTAGCAGTGGTTCCTGCAGCTCCGGAAGCTGTGGATAAAAGAAAAATTTATCTCTTTTTTACAAGAGAGCAAGCTGAGCAAGACGAGCAGGCTCTTTCTAAAATCTCTAAAGGGGCTTCCTAGCGGGGCCCCTTTTTTTTATCACGCCTTTTCATCTCCAGGATTTTTCTTGTCAAATTGTTGACTCTCAATTCTGCTGATCTTATGTTCTCTCGGAACATGCTAAGGAGAAATGATCACCAAGATTTCATTTCATCGAGGAGATCTTTATGCAATTTGAGAAATTTACTCTAAAATCCCAGGAAGCGATCCAAAAAGCTCAGCAATTGGCCGGACAGCAATCCAACCAGGAAATCCGCCCCTGCCATCTTGCCAAAGCCATACTTGAACAACCCGATGGGGTAGTCGTTCCCGTTCTTCAAAAAATGGGAGTGGATCCGTCTCTGGTTCTTATGGAGATCAATCGGCTGCTCGAACAGGTCCCAAAGGTTTCCGGGAGTGGCGCGGGCCATGTCTACGCATCAGTTGACATGAACAGGATTTTGGAAAGCGCCCTTGCCGCCGCCGGCCAGATGCAGGATGACTTTGTCAGCCAGGAGCATCTGTTTTTGGCAATTATCCGTGATAACAAAGACCCCTGTGCAAAGATACTGAGATCAAAAGGGATCGAAGAGAAAACGTTTCTGCAAGCCCTGAGTTCGGTTCGCGGTAGCCATAGGGTTACCGACCAGTACCCGGAAGAGAAATACCAGGCGCTAAAAAAATACGGCCGCAATCTTACCGATATCGCCAAACAGGCCAAACTCGATCCGGTAATCGGCCGCGACGAAGAGATCCGTCGTATCATTCAAGTGTTGTCTCGAAGAACAAAAAACAACCCGGTCCTGATTGGAGAGCCGGGGGTGGGTAAAACCGCCATTATTGAAGGGCTTGCCCAACGGATAGTCAACGGTGATATCCCTGCGACCCTGGTAGGAAAACAGGTCATCACGCTCGATCTTGGAGCTTTGATAGCGGGAGCAAAATACCGTGGAGAATTTGAAGACCGCTTGAAGGCGGTTTTAAAAGAGGTCGTTGAACGGGCAGGTGAGATTATACTCTTTATTGATGAGATACATACCCTGGTCGGAGCCGGTGCCGCCGAGGGATCCATGGATGCCTCCAACATGCTCAAGCCCGCGCTAGCCAGAGGAGAACTCCACTGCGTCGGGGCCACGACACTAGACGAATATAGAAAATACATTGAAAAAGACAGCGCCTTGGAACGTCGGTTCCAGCCTGTCCTTGTCCAGGAACCAAGTGAGGAGGACACCATTGCCATTCTCCGCGGAATTAAAGAGAAATACGAGGTGCATCACGGTGTTCATATCCAGGATGCCGCAACTGTTGCCGCGGTAACCCTCTCCACACGATATATCTCCGACAGGTTTCTTCCCGATAAGGCCATTGACCTGATCGATGAGGCCGCCTCGAAACTGCGAATTGAAATCGACTCCATGCCGACCGCCATCGACGAGCTTGATCGACAGCGCATCAAACTTGAAATTGAACTGGTTGCCTTGAAAAAGGAAAAGGATAGCGCCTCAAAGGAAAGGCATGATGAGATTTCAAAAAAACTCGCTAATCTCAATGACCGCCTTAACGCCATGAAGGGTCAGTGGACGCTTGAACGTGATACTATTCAGAGTATCAGAAAGATAAAGGAGTCAATAGACCAGGCCCACGCTGAAGAACAGCAGGCCGAGAGAGCGGGAGAGTTCAACAAGGTCGCTGAGATACGGTATGGGCGAATCGTTCAGCTTAATAAAGACCTTGAGCGGGAAAACAACAGGCTCCAGGAAATTCAGTCCAGTCATAAAATGCTCAAAGAAGAGGTCACGGCAGAAGATGTTGCCTCGGTTGTGGCAAAATGGACAGGAATCCCCATGGACAGGCTTCTGGAAGGAGAGGTGGAAAAACTTATTCATGCCGAAAAAACCTTAAAACAACGGGTGGTTGGACAGGACACGGCCATCAAAGCCGTCGCCAACGCGGTGAGAAGAGCCCGAGCCGGTCTGCAAGACCCCGACAGGCCTCTGGGCTCGTTCATCTTTTTAGGCCCTACCGGAGTGGGTAAGACGGAACTTGCCAGAACGCTCGCCGATTTTCTCTTTGATAGTGAACAAGCCATGATCCGTATTGACATGAGTGAATTCATGGAGAAACATTCGGTCGCCCGTTTAATCGGTGCCCCGCCAGGATATGTGGGATATGAGGAAGGCGGCTATCTCACGGAGGCAGTCCGCAGACGCCCCTATGCAGTAATCCTCCTGGATGAAATAGAAAAAGCTCATAGCGATGTCTTTAATGTCCTTCTTCAGGTATTGGATGATGGCCGGATGACCGACGGTAAGGGGAGGACGGTTGATTTTAAAAATACGATCTTGATAATGACTTCAAACCTCGGAAGCGACCTGATCTCCAAGATGACGGAAGAACAGGAAAGCCATGAGAGCATCAGTCACCAGGTCAGAGAGATACTGCGAATGAAATTCAAACCGGAATTCCTCAACCGGATTGATGAGACCATCATCTTCGGTAGCCTTTCAAAGGAAAACATGCTTGGTATCCTCGACATTCAACTCAAGCGGGTCTTTTCCAGAATCTCGGAGAAAAAAATCAAACTCCGAATAAGCGACAACGCCAGACTTTTCCTGGTCAACTCCGGCTATAACCCGCAATTCGGAGCCCGACCCTTAAAAAGAGCCATCCAGCATTATCTTGAAGATCCGTTGTCAATGGAACTTCTTGAAGGACATTTTTCTGAAGGTGATTCAGTTGCAATTGACCTCAAGGATGGACGTCTCACCTTTACGGTGATATAAAATAATAGAAGATGAGGGTAAGAAGGATGTTACTATTTCTTGTCCTCATCTTCTATTGACACCCTCGTAAAAATCGTAAATATGAGGATGGCTAAGTAAAAAGCTTGATATGCGAGACGGGCATATTTTTAATTGTTGTCAGAAAGGAGCACTTCCTTTTTATTTCCAATGGTATTCACTTAATAAAGTCCGGGGAATACCATATACATTATGCAACCCATAGAATATTCATGAACAACACTATTGACGATATTTCAGTAAATTACGAAGAAGACGGAGTTCTCCTGGTAAAAGAGATCGACAAAGAGGTCCTGTCTAAAGGAGCATGGACCACAATTTTGTTTCGTTATCGGAATTGGGACAAATCAAAAGAAGAGTTCGGCAAAGATATGTTTTCAATCCGTCGGTATCAAAAACGTCAAGGGGAATATTTTCAAAAATCAAAATTTAATATCTCAAGTTTAGAACAGGCAAAGAAGATCATTGAGACATTGCAGCGATGGACGAAGGATGAGTAACCATGGCGCCGACAATTATCAAACTATGAATCATTTTTCGACAACTCCTCTTTACAATTTCGCCAAAAAGCCAAAGAATAGAGTTGACAGTTGCAAGAGATTTGTGTAGTTTGCCGCGGTCTTTGGGTGCTGGAGCGATCGAGCAAATTAAGGGCAAAGATGAGGCGAAAT
>CAWGGS010000082.1:0-16440 GCA_963822095.1 uncultured delta proteobacterium | reverse complement strand
AGGACGTGTTATAAGGACCAGGTTTTTTTTTAATTCTTCAATCCGACGCAGCAAAACACTCCATCCCTCATTTGCCCCGGAAAAAACAGCAAGTTCATCACTCATGCGCTTGAAGCCCAACGCCAGCTCTTCCACCACCTCTTGCCAGCCACTTTCTTTTTGTATTATAGAATCTAAAGGATAGCGGCCAACCTGTTGAGGGAAAAAAGCAACAAATCTTTCCAGTCGTCCTTTTAGACCCAAGGCGATGTTTTGAAGTCGTCGAACCTGTGAGTCTGTCAGTTCAGCCTTGGCCTGCCTTTCCATATCACCCAGCAAATCGAGGATCTGATATCCGCTGAAACCGGTTCCGAAAAAGGTAGTCGCCACATTTTCGAGATGATGGGCCTCATCGAAAATCACCCCTTCGTAGCGAGGAAGTATTTCACCATATCCTGTCTTTTTGAGTGCAAGGTCTGAAAAAAAGAGATGATGATTGACAATGAGTAATTTGGCCGAACCTGCTTTTCTGCGAAGTTGGTTAACAAAACAGAGCGCACCTTCAGGACATTCCGCACCAAGACACTGATGAGACTGGGCCGATACCTTCGCCCATAGCGATGAACGGTCGGAAAGCCAGTCCAATTCCGTTCGATCCCCAGTTTCCGTACTCTGCAACCACTGATCGATCTTTGTGATTTCATTATCATCCACAAGGGAGAGATTCGCCGAACTTCGATACTGAAACCAACGATAATGGCAGAGATAGTTTTGCCGACCTTTCACACACAATGCACGAATTTCCTTCTTTAGAATCCGGGCAATCAGTGGTATCTCTTTTTGAAGTATCTGGTCCTGTAGCGTGATGGTGGCAGTGGAAACAACCAGGCGTTGCTCTGAAAGAAGTGCCGGAATAAGATAGGCTAGAGTTTTTCCAATTCCTGTCTCAGCCTCCACAACCAATATTTTGGCACTGGGGGAGACCTCTCCTGACACCTCTGCTCCGGAGTTGAGAAGCGCTGCAATTTCCTTGGCCATTTCCATCTGGCCCAAGCGTGGTTCAAAATTGGCTAGACCTTCGGCAAGCAGCCCGTTTTCCGAAAAGATTTGTTCCATTGAGGATCTCATAAAGATGTTTTGTTACAGGGGGACTGGTGTCCTGTCAAGCCTCATCTGTTGCATCCTGCGCATCCTTTTGGCATCCTGACGTCGTAACTCCTTCGTTCACATAGTGCTGCCATGCTCCCTCAGTCGTGCTTTGCAGGAAACCAAAATGGGTGCAATCTTACACCATCTGCTATTTGACATGACACTGTACTCCTTCCGTGCCGAGGTTTCTACTGATCGAATTGTATAAATATTGGCTTTGCACGGGGGGATGTTATACGTTTTTTATTTTTATTTTTCAACCAAACCTGTAAAGTAAATCAAACTAACATGGACCAGTCTTTAGACTCGGACTGGATACCACAGGTGTCGGGAAAATAAGATAGGCAACAGATAGACATGGACCTTTTGCAATTCCTTCACTATCCGGTGGCTGCACAATGATATTTTTGTCGGTTTGAGAACCGATCCCCTAATATAATTTAATCCATCCCGGCTGCTTTCCCACGAATTATGGTTGAATTGCTTTCCCATAGAGATACCGAAACGCCTCAGGAACCAGGCCAGCTTCTACGTCCGGACGAAGTTATCGTCATTGTAGATGATTCTCCTGAAATTGCCATCATTCTCGAACATTACCTAACAATTCAAGGGTTCGCTGTTTGCAAAACCGGTGATGCCAAGGGGCTTTTTCAAATACTTGATACCAAAAATGTTGCTCTTGTACTGCTCGACATAGGTCTCCCCGACAAAGACGGTACCGAAATACTAGCAGACATCGCACCTAAATACCCTGATCTCGGCATCATCATGGTAACCGGATCCATGGACCTTCAGACTGCCTTAGATTGTTTACGGCTGGGGGCTGATGATTATCTCACTAAACCGATCAACATCAGCCTCGTACACCATACCATACACCAAACCCTGAAAAAACGCCGACTGGCAATCGACAACCGCCAATTCCAAAAAGAACTCGAAACAACAAACTTTCGCACTCAACTTATCCACCAACTCAACCTCAAAATGAACACGGTCTATCTCAGCACCGTGGAACTTGACAGCATTCTCCATGCAATCCTTGTTGGTATCACTTCCGAGGAAGGGCTAGGTTTCAACCGTGCTTTTTTAGCTCTTTTCGATGAGGACCACAACACCTTGCAGGGTAAGTTGGCCATTGGCCCTTCATGCCGTGAAGATGCAGGACGGTTGTGGAGCACCATCAAGGAAAGAAATATCGGATTCGATGACATAATTGATCGCATTAGATCCGATTGCATGGATGCCGATATTGAAGTCAATCGGATAGCCAGATCATTAACAATCCCAGCAACCGATCATGAGCATATGCTTATACGTTCCTGTCGTGAACGAATAAGCATTATGGTGACGGGGGGACAGTCTTCAGGTATGGCCGTTCCCCAGGATCTTCTAGAGATATTGGGAGAAGATACATTTATTGTCGTACCTTTATACTCTCCAAGTAAATCACTGGGAGTCATTATCGCCGACAATTTTGTAACCCGAAAACCTATCCCTGCCGAGGAAATCAGGACTCTCGAGATTTTTGCAAGCCAAGCCAGCCTTGCAATTGAACACAGCCACCTCTATCAGGATATGACTGCAAAAATTAACGAGCTGGAGATGGTAACCCAGGAACTGGAAAACAATAAGGATTTACTTGTTGAATCAGAGAGGTACTCCACACTGGGTTATATGTCTGCCCAACTGGTCCATGCCATCCGCAATCCAATCACCTCCATAGGTGGAACCGCTCGGCTTTTGACTAAACGAACAGAGGACCTCAAGCTACAGAAGTTTCTAAATATCATGGCCCAAGAAACGGCCAAGATCGAATCGATTCTGGAAGATCTTTTCAATTTCGTCGAAGAAAGCGCACTGCAGAAAACAAACCAGTCCCTCAATGATCTACTCCGGAAAAGCGTTATGATTTTCTATGGGACCCTGAAAAAGACCGGCATTGATTACCAACTGAATCTCTCAGAAACCGATCCCTCTATCAGCATTGACGGGCGCAAGATGAGACAGGTTTTTCTTCACCTTATCCGCAATGCTGTCGAGGCAATGCCTGATGGAGGCACTCTTAATGTATCCACCGAAGATAACGAAGATACTGTTCTGATAGCGATATCGGATAGCGGAACCGGAATCTCTGACAACAACCTGGCAAGAGTCGCTGATCCTTTTTATACGACTAAAACCTACGGAACCGGGATGGGGCTGACTTTGGTTGAACAAATCATCAAGCTCCATGGTGCCCAGTTATCCCTGGAACGCAACGAGACAGGTGGAATGACAATCTTGCTAACCTTTAGTAAAAAAGATCCAGGCGTTGAAACCCAGAATCACTCAATATGACAAAAGAGAAAGTGCATCTCGGAAGATGACGGCCAGCTGAATACAAATTCCCGCGACATTAAAGCACTGTCCCATTGAATTTGTCTTTTGGGTTCATTCGAATGAAGCGTACTTTTGGAAAGATGAAAGAAACACTCCGGCAGAGTGCATCGCTTTCGGACGCTCCTCTGCGGCCTTATCGTCGTCGGTACACCACGGCTGACAGACAGGCCGTCCCCTGGCCTGCTGTCAGGTGCGGACGTCCTGTCCGCACCCCTCCGGGCCTTATGTGGAATACCTTCGGGCCTCCGTGAGGCGTCCTCCAGGGGTGCCCTCCGCCGCCCACGTTCTAGATAAAGTACTCTCAACCCGGAAGAACCGTTTTTTTTATCTTGGGTTCCTCTCTGCAAGATGTGCTTTATTCGCGCATTACCGACACAATCCCCCCAATAACCGCCAATACCGCACAGATCATCAGGGTTGTCTGGAAGGCCAGCAGAAAGGCAGGATTCTGGCTCGACGAAAATTCTTTGAGATCATGGCCGCCGCTGAAATAATAAAAGAAGGCACTGAAAACCATTCCTGCAATTGCCACTCCCAAAAGCATACCCACGTTTCTTGCCGTTGCAAGCATACCGGAGGTAACCCCAGTATAACGTCTTTCTATACGCGCCAGGACGGATGCTGTATTAGGCGATAAAAAAAGGGATTGGCCGGTTCCGAGCAAAACCAGTCTCCAGGCAATATCAATAGGAGTCGATTGCTGATCGAGAAGACAAAGGAAGAGAATTGCAACCAGGCAGAGTACCAGTCCTGAAGTGGTTAAAAATCTGGCTCCAATTTGATCAAAAAGCCACCCGGAAAAAGGAGAGACCACAAACAGAGTTAATGGAACCGCCATCATGACATATCCTATCTTGTCCGCAGGATATCCAAGGACGAAATCCATGAAAAATGGCATCAGAATAAGGATGATAAATAAGACAATAAAAGACAGTGCCACAGTTATGCTGGCAATCGCCAGATATTTTCGTTTCAATAAAAGATACGGAACGAAGGGATCTTTCTGCTTTGTTTCAGTTTTCCAAAAGATAATAATAATACCTACAAAGCCCAGTAGTCCAAATATTTTATAATATAAAGCGAGGTCCTTTCCATGACTCATAAAAATTACCACACATGACATCAACACCGTCCATAGCATGCCGCCATACCAATCAAAAGAAACGGCTGATTTTTTTGCTCCGCCAGGCAAGCTCTTTTTCATGAAATGCCACCCGAGCACAAAGGCTAAAAAGCTGATTGGTATGGTAACGAGAAAGATAGCTCTCCATGTATAAAATCTTATCAAAAATCCGCTAATAGCTGGGCCGGTCATAAGACCTACGGAAGTTGCAATCCCCAGAAGGCCCAAACTGCGTCCCAATTGATCTTTTGGAAAAACAATCTTTATAATTGCAGGTCCCGAAGACATCATCATAGCTGCTCCCAAGCCTTGAATGAAGCGGCAAAAGATAAGAAATGATAGAAATGGAGAAAAGTAGCAACCAGCAGAACCAAGAGTGAAAACCATCATACCCAAAATATATATTTTCCCCTGCCCGAAACAATCAGCAAGATGCCCCCACATCAGAAGGGATACCGTTATGGTTAGCAGGTAGATCAGGACCACCCATTCACTCACTGCCAGGGTGGTGGAAAAAGAACGCATTATGGTCGGCAAAGCGATATTGATCATGCTGCTATCCATGGTTGAGAGAAAAACTCCTGTGGCGACCAGGAGAAAAACCGTCCATCGATAGAGCGCGCCTTTGTCCATAATGTTAATGTAATGTCACTCTTGCCTGACAAAAAAGCGGGGCCTAAAAAGGACCCGCTCTCAATTCTTATGTGCTCTTATTCAGATTACAATTAAAAGCTGATGCCCAGCTCACGTTCTCAGCAATATGCGGTTTTGTCGTTAATTCCCTGTCTTTTTCTGCATAAGATTGAGGCCGTAAGCAAACAGATTCGTTTCACTGCTTTTTGGCAGCACGAGATTGTAGATGGTCTCGCTGGGAACCTGACCGACGAAGAGTACTGCCGATCTTTTCCCTGTAGTCTCTTGGTGATCACTGGGTGGAGGAACTGTTCTCAAAATGCCGTTCACACTGGCTCCCAGTTGGAGACTATAATCTGCTACCATGCCGGCAAGGGCATTGGTGTGCCACAACTCATGCATGGCAGATCCTCCCCATTCCATGCATGAAACATAACTACCGCTATACATTCTAAAGTTACTTTGATTTATGATGTCGCTTAAAATGCCGTAAGAGGTTCTCTTGTTTCTCGCGATGATGATCTCTTGCTTTTTGTCGTTATTTATATCAAGAGCGATGAGTCGCGTCGGTACATATATCCTGTCTTGCGACGCTATGTCGGTTGTCCAACTGGGACCAAGATAATTGGTACTGCTTCCGAACTTATCGGTACTTACCCATAAAAGGGTCTTTCCTTGATCATAGACAAGTAGTTTTTCCTGCCTGTCTATTGCCACTGTTTCTACCTGACCGTCACCGTTCAGGTCGGCAAAAACAAAATTAAAAAGGTTAACCTCTTTGGGCACTGACAACATCGCCCCTGTTGTTATACGAGTGCTCCCCTTCTTTATTTTCAAGTTATATATCCCTGGGTACACAAGATTATTTTCCCCGGGACCTCCGCCCTGTCCGGCCAGGACTACCCCTTTACCTGGAATCATCAGCGGCCTGATATACCATGGGATGCTTTGGTGGAGAATTTGCAGCCTGTTTTTACCGTCCCATTTCGCTATCAGAGATGAAATACTCTCCCCATTGGTGGCACTGATATATATTTCATCCTTTCCATCATGATCCAAATCAGCAAGATTTACCGCATGAACCCTTAATCTCTTAGGAATCTCACCGCTGGCTATTTGAAGAAATCGGCCATTTTGAAAATGGAAGATCCGGAATTCACCGCTTCCAACCAGAACGATTTCTTTAATGCCGTCACCATCAAGATCACCAACCGCCATGTTGACCATTTCCATGGAGATTTGAGAACTTTTTCGCACACCATTGGCAGAAACCAGTATCCCGTCGCTTTCTCCAACAATATTCCCTGTAGCATATACACCTTTCTTATATTTCTTTTCAGGGTGCTCTGTCTGGAAACCGACAATCCCTTTCCCAACTCCAGGCTGACGCTCCTTGCCTGTTTCATTTACGGACGTCTTTTTTTCGATATCCTGGTTCTTCCTATGTTGAACAATCCTTGAGTCTATCTCGTCTACAAGCAGATCAAGAGAAGGAAAGACGTCATTCTCATTTTTAGCAACCATCGAAAAATTCACCGGTTTTCCATTACCGGCAATCGGATAAAACGTTACTTGCAGATTCAACGTATCCGAGACGGAATACATTGCACCGACGGCAATATAATCGACATGGAGATGGGCAAGAATACTGTTGGCCCCTTCATGATTCTTCAAACTCTTAATCTTTTTAAGTTCTTTTTGCGAAAGAGGGTAATCCCGTATCTGGATATCGCCTTTTGCGGCAATACGGCTGGAGAGCATATTTCTTAAACTTTCACTGAGATAAGCATATTTCCCTGCGGCATTGGTATTGAAAGGCATGATAATAACCGAAGGTTTTTCTTCCTGTGCCTGCACCGGCAGATAACCACAAAGAAAAACAAAAACAATGCATATTGATGAAATAAGTCTTCCGGACATAATCTCTCCCATACCGTTCATAAGGATTTGCAAGTCGTGTAGAAGGACGGATCAAAATCGCCCCTAGCAAGATCTTCTGTATATATCCCAATCCCGACCTTCTTGCAAGATCAGTCCACTACCAAGGGCAGAACCCATACTTCTCGGCCGTGAAGTTGGCGCTGGATAACAGGCGCAACACTACACCTCATAATGAAAAAAACGTTCAACTATCGGGAAACGAAGATTTTGATTCTTCCCTGATTTTCTCCTCAACACCAAAAATTTGTACCTGATGAGAAAATTAGGTATAATATAATATGTTGAACCTGTGAGAATTCGTGCTTTCAGTGCTCTTTTAAAGGTTTTTTTCTCTTGACAATACAGTTTAAAAATTTATACTACTGGAAATGAGTCGTTACACCGAACCTCGCAAGAGAGGTTTGTAAGGTAAAAAGACAATTTATTTACGAGTAGGAATTGATCCGTCGAGGACGTTGTAATTGTACGTATCCATCTTGAAAAGGAGGTGAAACCTACAGTAAACGGCCGGCACGGCGGTGTTTGCGGTTCTAAATTTTTCCCTTTCAGGCCGTGTTTCTTGAGGGGAGAAATGTTATAGAATAGTTTTTCCCCGCATATTTGTGAGGAAAGTGCAGGCATTGTGCTTGCGCGAAACAACAACTTCTAATTTCAGGAGGAAAAAAGTGAGAAATTCGATAAAAGCACTGTGTGTGGCCGGACTAAGCTTGGCCATGGCTGCACCCGCCTTCGGGGCTGCCCAAATCTACGGCTCAATGCGGTATGATACCTTTTACATCAACCAGAAGTCTGATGGTGTCTTGAATACTGCAGGCGACGATAGCGCCACCACGGTCCAAAACAATCTTGCAGTTAACTCTCGATTCGGCGTCAAATTTGACGAGGGGAAACTCAAGGGTCAATTCGAGATGGGAATAAAAGACTATACTGGTGCAAACGCTCTCTACACCCGTTTGATGTACGGCACCTACGATTTTGGTGGCGGCACCCTGTTGATCGGTCAGACATACAACCCTTGGACGATGTTCTCCGATCAGGTGTATGACGCCGACAACGGCTTCATCGGCTTCGGCTGCCTCTATGACAGTCGTCAACCGCAGGTCAAACTCACTCTGAACAACGGCTTGTACGTCACTTTGGTCACACCGCATAACAGCACCGCCCTGGTAGCCAACTCTGTACATTACAATGTAGCCCCGAAAGTTGGTGTTGGTTACAACGGAAAGGCAGGAGGCACCACTTTCGGAGCTGGTTTTGCCTTCAATACCACCAAGGAACAGAATGACGCCGCCAACTGGGACGAAGACGTTAATTCCTTCCTCGTTTATGCACGTGCCGCAGTCAATGTTGGGGCGGTTACAGCTAAAACCCAGGTTCACTACGGCCAAAACCTTGGCAACTTTGGAATCGCCGGTCGTAACAATTCCTTTGCTACTCTGGACGCCACTGGCGGTATTGATAACACCGACTCTTGGGGTGGCTTCGTTCAGGTTGGCGCCAAGGTATCTCAGACCGCTTCTGTTGTTGCCGGTGTCGGTTTTACCCGTGACAAGCAGGCAGACACCGATTACGATCAGACATCTGTGTTCATCAACGCTCCGATCGAGATTGCTCCTCATTTTCATGTGGTTCCGGAATTCGATTATTTCCACTACAACAATGGTTCAAGCGCTAATCACATTGGCGTACCCAACATAGGTCTTGGCAATCTGCAAGACGCATACGTCGTCGGCGCCAAATGGCAAATGGACTTTTAATGTCTATCGTCATTATCGTCAGTACATGTTGATTGTTTGACAATAAAAAACCCCGGAATTTTTCCGGGGTTTTTTATTTTGTACCGTTATACAGAATACGTTGAGATTTTCTTTTTACTTGACTTTTAAGCCGATTCAATACATTATAATAGTAAGTAAAGTTTTTTGTACTTGCCCGACAGAAGAGAAGAGTGACCGGGCTCTTAAATAGAGGTTAAAAGGCTATCTGTATCCAGTTAAAAATGAAGAACATAATCTTATCCAGTCTGATTCTGCTTGTATTCGCATTGACAGGGTCAATTGCTCAGGCGGCAGATCTCAATGACCATGAATTGTATAAAATAGTTACCTATACATTCAATACCGAGACCCATCCAAACCTGACTGTCACCTCAAAAAATACAACGCATTTCAATCCCCTCTTGATCACCGGAACAAAGACCGATATCCTTTCTTCTCAAGCGGAAAACCACGACAGATTTGACTATACCACCGGGAAGAACCTTACCCAGGGGGTTATTATTTCCGCTGATATTCACGCAACTCCGAATCTGGCCTTTCAGGGAGTAATCGGAGTTACCAAAAACAATACTGTGACATCCTTCAATTCAAATTTTGACTCAAGTTGGGAAGCAAACCTTGGTGTCATCTATAAACTGTTCAACCACCTGTCCTATGAAATGCATTTCGGTTTCATGGACACCGGCGACATTTTCAAAAACAATAATGCATATAGTGACGTCGAAAGTATCGTCATGATCAGCAACCAATTGACCATGAGCTTTTAAAACGTTCAGGGAATCACACGCTTGCCCTCCCCCCTTTTTTTTACGCCATCTCCTGATTACAAATATTTTGCGATAGACTGTAGATCTTCCCATGTCGCCCTTTTGAACTCTGGGTTCTTGAGTAGAAATGTGGGATGATATGTCGGGATAACAGGAATCGTCCGTCTCTCCGACACGGTAAACGGGTAGACCTTTCCCCGAAGTTGCGATAAGGGTTTGCTACTTTTCACCAACGATTTTGTTGCATCTATTCCCATGGCACAAATGACAACCGGGTCGAGTATTTGGATTTGACGTCTCAGATATGAAAAACAGGCTTTGATATTTTCAACAGTTGGCCGGCAACTTTCATCGACAGCACACTTAATAACATTCGTAATAAAGACCTCCTCGGAAGACAAATGAATAGCCGATACCATCCGGGCAACCATTCCGTCTTCTTCAATCCCAAAAATACTCTCCTTAAACGCAAGATTTCTTGTGTCCTCAACGAGCCATCCCCCAACGATTAGAAGCTTGGCCCTCCTTTTGCCGCCACCCCCCGGAACTGCAACCAATCTTTTTGTGTGGAGGACACAGTCGGTACAATTTCGTACTTCTTCCGCAATATCATCACATGTTCCGATAGTTCGATTGCCGGTAGCTGCCGAATCCGCATCCATTGAAGTCTTGGTAAAATCGGGGTCAGCCGGTTTCAAAGGCTCTACGACCTCCATTGACCTCAAGAAGGATACGATTTCCTCATTAGCTGGATAATGAGTAATACCAATAGATCTATGGTATTGAAGAAGCGATGAAACAGAGTATAATAATGGCTTTATCCCGGAGTTCATCTTTCTTTTTTCCGCAAGCTTTTTTCCAATTTCAATCTATTTCCCTATTATATAGACTGAAATCAAATTATAATAGTTGATTTAGTCGTATGGTTATCTTTGCTGGTGTCGTAAAGACTCTCCACCCGGAATCTCACTATGTTCGCTGACCGGCTTCGTTGCTACACGTTTTTAGTCGTTACGACGTACCCTTACTACTTAGAAACAATGTTTTTTTTCGCTCCTTGCATATATTGCCTTTTTACTTTGCCATTCTCAGATAAAAGATTTTTACGAGTTTTTCATCTTTGTGTCCGAAAGAAAATTACTGTTCGGAATAGGGATGGTTTTCATTGGAGTAATAGGGTAAAACACTTTAGAATCTTGGAAGACCATAAAAATCAATTAAAATAAAGAAATACGCAAAAATTTACTGCACGCATTAACACTATCACTCCCCTTGCGTACCACTGAGGAAAATACAATAGTCGGAAATCAAAAAATAATCGTCAAGTTTATGGCACGAGGGCTCACCCAGGTGGAGAATTTTCCCCGCTGGACACGTCAGCTTCCTGGCAACACCTGTGAATGGGGAAACTGCCGTTTTGTCTTTGATGCCGCGGCCAAGAAATACGACTGGCTCGCAGTTTATCACGACCTTTCACGCCAGCCATGGAGCTTCAGCGAAGAACGGCTCAAATGTGCTCCGGAAAAAACAGTATTAGTTACAGCCGAGCCTTCATCCATCACTGTTTACGGTACCGACTACCTCCGACAATTCGGAATGGTCATCACCAGTCAGGAGCCTTGGGCAATCTCTCATCCTCATCCGGTGTTTACTCAACCGGGTTTGATCTGGTTTTACGGCTTCCCCTTTTCCGGAGGGCGGATTCGTACCTATGATGACATGAAAGCCGCCTCGCCTCCAGGCAAAACACGAACCCTCTCAACTGTCTGCTCGGAACGGCAAGGGAAGCTCACTCTTCATTACAAGAGATTCCTGTTTACTCAGAAACTCAAGGAAGCCCTACCTGAATTGGACATCTTCGGACATGGAGTCAAGGCAATGTCGGACAAGGCTGTAGCTGTCGATTCCTACCAGTATCACATTGCAATAGAAAATCATATTTATCCACATCACCTGACCGAGAAGATGCCTGACGCTTTTCTCGGCTATGCAGTCCCTTTTTATCATGGATGTCCCAATGCCGTGGACTATTTTCCGAAGGAAAGCTACATTCCTCTCGATATCAACGACTTCAACAGGTCTCTTGCCATTATTCGTTCTACGATTGCCAATAACGAATATCTCGATCGCCTCCCCTATGTTATCGAAGCAAGACGGCGTGTACTGGATGAATATAACCTTTTCGCGGTCTTGAACCGAGAAATCAGCAAAAACGACAAATTTTCTCTTTGCAGCTGCAATAACGGAGTTATTATGAACAGGCAAACCATCAGGATCAAAAAGCCATTGGCCGGTCTTCGCAGCCTTGCCGAAAAAGCCCTTTTTAAAACACGACATAAAATCGGATGGCCCTCATAGCTTCCCGTTTTCGTCACTAAACCCGGAGCCTCACATGAGATTTATATTGTTGTTGGTCGTTTTTACCTCTTTATATATGGGATTTCTTTGGAAAACCGGGGTCATGGATTATGATGAAGGGGTTTATGCCGAAGTTTCTCGGGAAATGTTCGTCAATCACGAATATATCCTTCCCACCCTGAACGGCGAAGGGTTTTTCGAAAAACCGCCCGTTCTCTATTGGGGGCAGATGCTGGGCTACAGGCTTTTCGGCACAAACTCCTTTGGGGCCAGATTCATAAACGCCTTGGCTGGAATTGCCACCGTTCTGCTCCTGTTCCTTGCTGGCCGCAAACCTCTGGGACCTACAACGGCCTTTAAAGCTTCCCTGATTCTCGGCACCAGCCTCTTTTTTGTCTACCTCTCCCGCATTGCAATGACAGACATGCTACTGACCTTATTTTTCATGCTCTGTCTCTGTTTTTCATGGTGGGGAGTCGAACGCGTTATAGAACAGAAAAACGGTGCACCGCTTTTCTGGATTGGGTGCGCTTTTGCCGGACTTGCCATGCTGACCAAAGGTGCCATCGGCGCCTTATTTCCTTTTGTCACTGCATTCTTTTATCTTCTAAGCATCGGCCGTCTTCGATTACTCTTCAAGCGCTCATGGTTTATTCCGGGATCAATCATATTGTTGGTCATTGGTTTTTCCTGGTATCTCTTGCTGGGATTTGCCCATCCAGAAGGTTTTTCCTTCATGAAAGACCTGTTCATGAAACAGCATGTCGAGCGTTTCACAACCCCACTGGAGGGCCACTCAGGCCCGATCTATTTTTATCTTATTGTTCTTCTGGTCGGATTCATGCCGTGGAGCGGTTTTATTCCCTTTGCCGCTTTTCGCTGCCCTTACCTGGATTCGTCCAGCAAACGTGTTCGTTTCATTCGTCTGTTTCTTCTCTTTTCGATTATCACCTTCGGATTTTTCTCAATAGCCGCCACCAAACTCCCCAATTATATCCTCCCTGCCCTTCCCGGCATCGCCATACTTACTGCAACGCTTTTTGACGAACAGGAGAAAACAAAAAGATGGGCCTGGTCTCTAGCCACCTATTCCGCCGCCCTCCTGATTTTTGGCCTGGGAATCCTCTTTATGGCATCCCCCCAGATAATAGCACACCTTCCAAAATGGCTCGGTGAATCAGCTTTAAAGGCTCCGGTACTCGCGCAACCCATACATCTGGGTTTCATCCCCTATGCCTGTGGACTGGTAATGGTTGCAATCGCCCTCGGTCTTATTTCCGCCAACCGGACGCAATCGCCCCAGTCTCTCTTTATGATACTTACTGCGGCCACACTCGTTGTCACTTCCGTTCTTTTCTTTGTTATCTTGCCAACCTATGATGACCTGATAAACAGACCTCTTACCCGTCTTGCCGAACAGGCAGCAGCCAAAACCCCGGAAGACGGCCGGATCGTCATGTTCGAGGTCTCGAGTCGTCCCAGTGTGAACTTCTATTCCCATCGCAAAACCGTGGATACCGGTTTGAACAACTTGGAAGCTCTTAAAAAAGACTTCCAAGATCCGAAAAACAAAGTCGGAATAACGACAGAATATTATTTCACGAAGTTAAAAGATCAAAACATCCCGGCAGAAAGGCTTCTTGCTGATCACGGTTATGTCCTCTTCCATATCCCAAACGAGCACCCATGACTCTTTTTCTATACTATTGCTCAATCTCTTATCGATCATGATTGTTTAGTCCACCTTCTACCGCAGTGATCCGATTTATGGACCAACGCCCAAGCAACCAGCCAAGAACCTCAATCGTCATTCCAACCCTGAACGAGGCGGAAAACATCCATCCGCTTTTGACTCGGATTTTTGATGTCCCCGGACTGAGCGACCTGCCTTTTGAGATCGTCATCGTCGATGACAGCTCCACCGACGGCACCCGGGGCGAGGTGCGTAAATGGCAGGCCGATTATCCGGTGAGGCTGCTCTGTCGTGAGACCAAAGACGGCCTTGCCGGTGCCGTCATCGAAGGGGCACGATACGCCACTGGCGATATCATAGTTGTCATGGATGCCGATCTCAGCCACCCTCCCGAGGTCTTGCCCGATCTTATCCGGCCGGTTCTTGAAGGCACCCACGATATGGTCATCGGCAGCAGATATACCAGCGGGGGGGGCACGCCGGACTGGCCCCTTAGCCGGAGGATCGCCTCACGCCTGGCCACGCTTCCGGCCAGGATCCTCAGTGATCCTAAAGATCCCCTGGCCGGTTTTTTCGCTGTGCAAAGAAACCATCTCACAGAGCTTGATACCGCGGTAAGCGGCTTCAAGATCGGTCTCGAGGTCCTGGTTGCAGGAAAAGGGCGTCTCAGAGTCGCAGAGATCCCGATAACCTTTCACGATCGCCTAAAAGGCAAATCGAAGATGAACCAGCGGATCATCCTCGAATATTTCCGCCAGGTGCTTGGACTTTGCGGAGTCCGTCCCTGTGCCTCCTTTGCCACAGGACTGTGGACCGCCCTGGGACTGGGAGCCGTTGTCGATATTCTGGTCTTCTTCTCTCTCTATCAACAGGGGGGCTCCCTTGCATCTTGTCATATGGCAAGCTTTTTGACCGCCTGTGTCTTCGCCTCAATCATCCATTGTCGTCTAACCTTTTCCCGGAAGGGAAACATTGGAGGTATTGCCGTCATCAGCCTGCTGGCGCTTGTGCTTCGGGGGGGCATTCTTGGCGATCTGCTGCGCCTGGGACTCCCCCTGGCCGTTGCCATGCCGCTCACCTCCCTGGTCTCTCTTTTCCTGGCAGCACTTGGACTGATGTTCTTCGTCTTTGCAGAACAGAATCGGGATGTGCGCAACCGACTCTTCTGCCTGGGCGTCATCGTCTTTGCGCTTGTTTTGCGAATTGTCTACCTGGGTCTGCCGGCGCTTCTGGAAGAGGAGGCGTATTACTGGAATTACGGGCAGCATCTGGCCATGGGCTATCTTGATCATCCGCCGATGGTGGCGCTTTTAAACCGGATCGGCACAGCGGTTTTCGGCACCTCTGAATTCGGGGTGCGCATCGGGGCGATCTTCTGTTGGCTTGTGACGGCCTGCTTTACCTACCTGCTCACCCGCTCCCTCTATGACCGGCTCACAGCTTTCCGTTCGGTCATGCTGCTGTCTATACTGCCAGTCTTTTTCCTGGTCGGCATGATGATGACCCCCGATGCTCCGCTCACCGCCTGTTGGTCCGCAGTCATCTATTTCCTCTATCGGGCCTTTCTGCTCGAACGTCCTTATGCCTGGCTGGGGGTGGGGATCTTTTTGGGGCTTGGCATGTTCTCCAAGTATACCATTGCCCTTTTAGGACCTGCGATTGTCCTGTTTATGCTGATTGATTCCCGTGGCCGCAAATGGTTCTTCCGCCCCTGGCCATATCTGGCCGCCTTGATTGCCCTGGCAATATTTTCTCCGGTCATCATCTGGAATGCCCAGCACCATTGGGCCTCTTTCCTTTTCCAGAGCGAGCGGCGGGTAACGGGTATGACAGATTTTGCAACCCCCGTGCTTGTCGGCCAAATTTTCTTGTTGTTGACCCCGGCGGGGGTCTTGGGTTTTATAGCCTTTCTGGTGCATGGCCGGGGGGGCATGGACAAGAGGCGATTTCTCTTTTTCCTGCTCCTGATTGTTGTACCCCTGTCGGTGTTTCTTTTCTTCAGCCTGAGCAAGGAGGTAAAGCTGAACTGGACCGGTCCGCTCTGGCTGGCACTTGTCCCGTATCTCGCATACACTTTTGGAGCCCCAAAAGAAGGTCAGTTGCTGCTTAGGCTTTGCAGGCGATGGTGGCCGGCTACGGCTATAACGATGCTTCTACTCGGGGGACTGTTTCTTCAATATTATTCCCTGGGGCTCCCCGGTATCCCAACCTTGGAGCGGCCGTTTCTCTCCGGATGGGAAAAGCTTGCGGGCCGGATTGAGCAGATCGTGGCAGCCCGGGAGAAAGAGACGGGGAGACGTCCGATTGTGGTCGGGATGGACAAATACCGGATCGCCAGTGGGCTTGCTTTTTACCGGTACAAGAATGCTCTTGGGTATAAACCCGCAGATAGCGGACAGGGCTGTTTTAGAGACCACGGCCTGGAATATTTTCGGTTGGAACGGTTTGATGTATGCCTACTGGTTTTCCCCTGCAAAGCTGGACGGAAAGGATATGCTGCTGGTCGGCTTTTCAAAAGAATCGGAGCAGGATAAATTCTTTGCCGGTTATGTCAAAGGCAGCGGACCCATCCAAAAGCTCGATGTGACCATGGCAGGGCGTACTATCGATCATTGCTATGTCCGTATGGTGTATGATTAC
>CAWGGS010000081.1:0-49548 GCA_963822095.1 uncultured delta proteobacterium | reverse complement strand
TGGGTTACTCAGCGGAGTGCTGCTGGGGATGCTGCTCGGTTACAATGAGAGAAAGAAGGAAACAACGCTTCACCGCAGCCTGGCCATGATTTGCGGATTGGCAACAACCGCCTGCCTCGCTTGGGCTGCATTCGGGGCAACTTATTTCTGGTTGAGTCGTTGATGAGAAAAACAGGGAAATCCTCTTCTCCCACCTCTTTCCCATAAAGAAAGATAAGGGAAAGATCAAATAAATCACCATATAGAACTGCTACTATTTTTGGTCGCAGGTGGGATGGCGATTTATTTGTTTCTTATAAGAAACAAAAGCAGATTACTCACATACGTTATTCCTATACTTCCTAAGATTTAATACACAACTTTTCGGGTTGGCATATTTGGTTGTAATTGCCCCGCAACTATCGAACGAATTGATATTTAATACTCGCTGCAAGAAATCAGAAGCCAGGAGCTAGAATCCTGATTGGTTGTCTTTGTTTGATTTTCTTCTGAATTCAGTCTCCTGGATTCTGGTTTCTCCGGAATATAGACGGGAAGAAAACTGAAAAGTCTGCCTTGGGTGCGCGGGAGTAGGTTCGACTCTTGCCGTCCCGACCTTTTATCAGCTCAGTTTGCCATATCAAGTAATTAAGGGTTTCTTCCAAAGAAGATATGATTATCGGTGTTACATCATGAATCACAGTTGAATATATATTCGTACAGCGTCTATTGCCAATGTTAGGGTTTAAAGCTGTAAATGAAATGAACACCGCCAAGGAGAAACAGAGAATGAAAATATCAGAAGCAGTGAAGCATAAGCTGGATTCACCTCTATGGCAGACAATAATAAGGGTTTTTAATCAACAGTTTTTCATCTCTTTCGGAGCGTTGATGGTGGCCTTTGCCTATGTTTTGTTTCAGTTGCCATTTAATCTCGCAGCAGGCGGTGTCTCCGGTCTGGGAGTTATCGTCAATCATCTAAGTGGATTCTCCCCGGGTCTCTTCTATCTTCTTGTTAATATTCCACTGTTTGTCCTTGGTTTTTTTACTCTTGGGCGTTGGCGTTTTCTTATTTCTTCGTCACTTGCTGTTCTTGTATTTTCTTTTTCAACTGAATTTTTCATGCGATCCATGCCTGCAGTTCTCGGCAATTTTCCTGTCACCGAAGACAAATTGCTGGCCACCATTTTTGCAGGTTTGCTAACTGGGATCGGCAGCGGGATAATCTATCGCAATGGCGGTACTATCGGGGGTACATCAATTATCGCGAGAATTATTTACAAACATTTCGGTTTCCCCATGTCGCAGTCTTGTCTGTATGTTGATGTCGTAATTATTATCTTAGCAGGTTTTATCTTCAATTGGGAAACAGCCTTGCTTGCCTTTCTCGTCTTACTCTTGTCCGGTATGGCTGCTGATTACGCACTTGAGGGTGCAAGCCAGATGAGAACCCTGATAATCGTGACGAAAAAACCTGAGCCGTTGCGGTATGCGATTATTCACGAAATGCGGCGTGGTGTCAGCATGTGGCAAGTACGAGGAGGTTTTTCAGGAAACGAAAGCACGCTATTATATTGCACGATTTTACGATCTCGCGTTTATGATGTGAAATACATCATTAATCGGCTGGATCCGGATGCATTTACAGTCGTGGGCGTCTCTCAACAGACATGGGGCGGTTACTCGCCCAAAAAGCTTTGACCATTTTTGGTGGAAAGAGAACCCGAGTACAAAATAGTGACCTGCCGCCTCTTCCCATTTTCTGGTTTTGTTCAATTCAATAAAACAGGTTCTTCCGGATTGAGAGTATTTTATCTAGAACGCGGGGGAGGCGGAGGGCATCTCTGGAGGACGCCTCGCGGAAGCCCATCTTTGTCCCATTGATCAGAAATTACGACATCCTGTCTGATTGGTGATATCTCGACCGGAGAAAAAACAATTCAGCTCCAGTCAAAAGGGTGCCCCTCTTCCTGCTCCATGACGGCCCGTTTTCGATGGATACAAACCGTGTCCCAGGAGTAGATGGCAAGCGCGGTCCAGATAAGTATGAACGTGAATGCCTCGACATGGGTAAAAGGTTCATTGAAAAGAGTAATCCCCAACAAGAACATGCCAGTCGGAGCGGTATATTGAATAAATCCCAATGACGCCAGGGTAATGCGTTTGGCGCCAAAATTGAAGAGCAGTAAAGGCGTCGCCGTAAAGATGCCCGTACCCAATAAAAGCAAATTGGTTAGTAAGCCGAAATGTAAAAAGACCCCGGTCGGGGTCTGTAAAAGGTGCCACACCCACAAAGATGCGGGAACACTCAGCAGCAGCATTTCCACGCTAAGCCCAACCAAAACTCCGATGTTCGACATCTTGCGCACGAGTCCATAAGTCCCGAAGCTGAACGCCAGCGCTAAAGAAACCCAGGGAAAGGAGCCATAGCGTAGGGTCAGGTTCAATACGCCCAGGGTGGCCAGGAATACGGCAACGGTCTGGGCGCGACGCAGCCGTTCGTTCAGGAAAATCATCCCCAACACGACATTGACCAACGGGTTGATATAATATCCCAGACTGGCTTGGAGCACCCTGCCGTTGTTGACGGCCCAGACGTAAACGAGCCAGTTGCCGCCTACCAGCATGGAGGTAACTACAAGAATGAGCAATAATTTTGGGGAGAGTATCGTTTTTTTTAATTCGTGCCAGCGATGGCTGGCCAAAACGAGAAGAAAGAGAAAAAGAGCAGACCAGATAATTCGATGTACGACGATCTCGAAGGATCCTACCTGAGCCAGGGCTCTCCAGTAAATGGGGCTTGCCCCCCAGATGAGAAATGCCACAAAAGCTGAGAGAACCCCGGATGCAGATTGTCTGTCATTCATCGGTTATCCATCGATACCCCACCGGTCCGTAAAGTGATTTTGAGCCGCTTTTTAATACAGTCCTAAGAAACGGGCCAGGCTGGCCCTCATTGTCAGTAAATGAGCCGAACTTAGCCGATCAATAACTGGAGAGCAACATTTAATCAGCAAAAGATGGGGGATCCCCTCCATATCTTACGACGGATGCCATCTCATGTAACACTGTGATACTGTGCTCCTACTGTTTCAACGCGTGATTGTCTTGGGATACGGAAGGCGCAGATCAAAAGAATATTCGTCGGTCAAATTTATACGTTGAGGGCGTTTATACCCGGAAAAAATGAAAATAAAGGACACCGTTCAGATGCGGTTCACCCGGTATTGGAATCAAAAGAGTGGTCTTTCCCGAAAATGTTGCTAACTTGTAAATTGGGATCAAGCTCCCCATTGGCTTTTGTCGCACTTCCCTTTTAATTTATCGTGGGTTGCAGAAAAAACATAACAAACTAAGGTCATCTTAAAAGAGTGCTCTACTTTCCCCCTTTCCTTACGATTGTGACGATTACAGCTCCGCAAAAATTTGTGCCGAAATCGAAGAAATTGAGTGTCGTCTGCAAGGTTTGATGGTAGTGAAGCGCAGGAACAGAAAAAATGTTGCTCGACACGAACAGAGCGGTTACTATTTGTTGCCGATGTTGCGGACCACCAAGTGGGAACCGGTTTTTAGGACTTCAGCACGAAACGATTCCTTATCACCCATTCACAGGAGCATCTATGAAAACTCGCCAATCATTGAAACACTCGATCAGCCGCGCACTCGGCTTGGGCTCAGCCCTGGCCCTGGTCGCCGCCGTTACTGTAAGCAGCGCAAATGCCGCCGGTCTGCCGGCAAAATACAAGAACAAGGGCGTGCTCACCGTAGCCTCCGACGCCAGCTATGCTCCGATGGAATTCATCGGTAAGGACGGGAAGAGCGTCATCGGCGCTGATGCCGATCTCGGTCGAGCCATCGGTAAGCAGTTGGGCGTTAAATTCAAATTCGTCAACGCCAGTTTCGACAGCATCATTCCGGGCTTGCAGGCGCACAAGTATGACTTGGGCATGTCATCGTTCAGCGATACAAAGAAACGCGAGCAGGTCGTCGACTTCGTCACCTATTTCGTCGCCGGCACCTCCTTCTATATTAAAGCGCATGGTGGCCCGAAAATCGAGGGGCTGGACGATCTGTGCGGCAAGACGGCGGCCATCGAGAAAGGCACAATCCAGGTCGATGACGCGAGTGCCCAGAGTAAGAAATGCACAGCTGACGGCAAGAGCCCGATTTCCGTCAAAGTCTTCCCCGATCAGAATGGTGCCAATCTCGCCATCTCTAGTGGTCGCGCCCAAGTGGGCATGGCCGATTCGCCGGTGGCCGCATGGATTGTCAAGGAATCCCATGGTCAATTCAAACTCACGGGCAAGGCGTATAACAACGTGCCCTATGGCATCATCGTGCCGAAAAATTCTGGCCTGGCCGAGCCGTTGCGCGCCGCCGTCGAGCAACTGATGAAAAACGGTGAATACGCGAAGATCCTTAAAAAGTGGGGCATCAGCCAAGGGGCACTGCAGGCCTCGAAGATTAATGTCGCCAAACAATAAACCGCAATAGGAATGACGGGAGGGGGCATTACCTCTCCCGTCATTCCCGGTCCCGCGCGGAGCGACATGTCCTGCCGCGGGGAACGTATTCATGATTAAAATGCACAATACAAGGAGCGCAAGGAGCGCTTGATGGGAGAGATCATTGACACCGGAAGCATCTTCTAAGCCGATTAAGGCGATACCGGTACGCCATACCGGCCGGTGGATCGCTGGCACGCTGGTGCTACTGCTGTCCCTGGCCGTGTTGTATTCCATTACGACCAATCCACGTTTCGAGTGGAGCATTGTCGGGCAGTATTTCTTCTCGATGCGGGTGGTGCACGGCCTGGTGCTGACCCTCGAACTCACCGTCATTTCGATGGCGATCGGCATCGTCCTGGGCGTTGTGTTGGCGGTGATGCGGCTGTCGCCCAATCCGCTGGTGGCAGGCGCGGCCTGGTTCTACATCTGGTTCTTCCGCGGGACCCCGATACTGGTGCAAATCATCTTCTGGTTCAACTTCACCGCGCTCTATCCCGTCATCGGCTATGGCAGCTGGACTCTGAACGCCAACGCGCTGATTACCCCGTTCGTTGCCGCCATCCTGGCGCTGGGGCTCAACGAGGCCGCTTACATGACCGAGATCGTCCGCGCCGGCATCCTCTCGGTCGACGAGGGTATGACCGAGGCAGCCTCGGCACTCGGCATGTCGCGGCTCTTGACAATGCGCCGCATCGTCCTGCCACAGGCGATGCGGGTGATCATCCCTCCCACCGGCAATGAAACCATCTCGATGCTCAAGACCACCTCTCTGGTGAGCGTCATCGCAGTCACCGAGCTCTTGTACTCGGTACAGCTTATCTATTCGGTCAACTACAGAACGATCCCGCTGCTCTTAGTTGCCTGCATCTGGTACTTGATGGTGACAACGCTGTTGTCCATCGGCCAGTACTACATCGAGCGCCATTTCGGCCGCGGCGCCAGCCGCAGTCTGCCGGCCACTCCGCTGCAAAAAGTCCGCCGTTTCCTTGTCCGTTTCTCCCCTGGAGGAGTGCCCAGCCATGAATGATCGCCCTGCCACTCAAGAATCGACACCAATGGTCAAAGCCGAGGCAGTGCACAAGCGTTTTGGCCATCTCAAAGTATTAAAGGGCGTCTCCCTCGAGGTGCAGCGGGGTGAGGTGGTGTGCCTACTGGGGGTATCAGGATCGGGTAAATCGACCTTCCTGCGCTGCATCAACCATCTGGAGAAGATCGATGCCGGCAGGCTATGGGTAGACGGCAACATGGTCGGTTACAAGCAAGCTGGCGACCGTATCTACGAGCTGCGCGACCACGAGGTCTGCGCCCGCCGCGCCGAGATCGGCATGGTCTTCCAGCGCTTCAATCTCTTCGGTCATATGACAGCGCTGGGAAATGTCATCGAGGCGCCCATCCATGTTCGCAAGATACCCAGGGAGCAGGCGCTTGACACCGCCCACGAACTGCTGAAGCGCGTGGGCCTGGCCGAGCGCATGCACTCCTATCCCAGCCAGCTCTCCGGTGGCCAGCAGCAACGGGTGGCAATAGCCCGGGCTCTGGCAATGCAGCCAAAGCTGATGCTCTTCGATGAGCCCACATCGGCACTCGATCCCGAGCTGGTCGGCGAGGTGCTCGAGGTGATGCAATCGCTGGCCCAGGAAGGCATGACGATGGTGGTGGTCACCCACGAAATGGGCTTCGCCCGCGAGGCCGCCGACCGGGTGGTGATGATGGACAACGGCAAGATCATTGAGGAAGGTACCCCTGCGGCCTTCTTCAACCATCCACGGGAGGAACGCACACAGCAGTTCCTGTCGAAGATCCTGTAGGTGATGATGCCATGTGAGTAGTAATCGCTTTTCCAGGCTGCTCGAAAAACCGGAAAAAGCGCCGATCATAACAGGATTCGAAGTCGGAAAAGTACGCGCTCAGCAGTTGCCAGAGGTGTCTTAACTCAAGATTTACCAGGTGATAAACCTTTACCTGGTACTGTTTATTTCCCTTATGGCTCCTGCAACGACATGTAGGGGCCATAATATACCCAAGGAATTTTATGATATTCCCTCCAGATCAGTCTCTGAACCAAGCGTTTTTCATGTAACTATTTCGATTTGTATCTTTGCCTGAAGCCGATTCGTACCCATGCCTTAAATCCGTCTTAAATCTATCCCACTATTATTCCTGATCTGCGGCCATTCTGCGAGCCTTGTGGCAAAGGCTGAAACGGTAAAATTTTTATGATTTGACGGGGAACCTGGCCCCTGGCGACCTTCGCCACCATCACAAACCACCGTTGAGATAATATTACCCCGCTGAGCATCAGGATTCCTCCCAAGACAATAGAAAAAGTCAACGGTTCGTGAAGGATAATAATTCCACCGATGGCCGCATGAGCGGGATGTGTTTTTTACTGACCGAAAAATTGTAACGTTTAGGCCTGAAGTAGTGGGGACAATGAGAAATACTATGCGAACTTGACGTGGCATACAATCTTTTTATCCGGAGATTGTTTTAATTTCATAAATAATCCCCTTTTTCTGCCTAACTTTTGCAGCAAACCTCCAACGTGGACATCTGCTGCTTGTCCACAGAGTGTAATTGTTGGGCATTTCCCCGTAAAATCCTCTTTACATCCTCAAATTTGGTCATATTAGACCAACAACAGACTGATTTTCAAATCGTTTCATATCATATCTTCAAGTTGGCCAGGTTCACTCCCATTTGTATTTGTGGACCCATTTGTCGGTTTTTTAAATGATAGTCGGTCTGGTTACGAGGAACCTTGTGTAAATATCAAATCGAAGTGAGAGCCGGAGAGATGGAGGTCTGCGCAAAAAAATGAAAAACAAGCAACCAAAAAACCTGATATTTTTCCATCAAGCTCTTTCTCGCTATGTTCAGCAAGACAATCGTGGAAAGTGTCGAAAAAATATTGCTACACTGGCACTGAGCAGCTAGACATAAATAGGTTAACTGGGAGCAAGGGCCTGAAAGGCCTATTTTTTTTAGGGCTGTCTTTAAAAGCGAATACTTGTCACCTTCTGGGAGAGACTGAGGCCAACAGACGTTTTTAGAGGCTGGATCCTCACGACACGTGGTAGTCGGGTACGACTATGCGTTACTGAAAGTCGACTGAGGTGTCTTGCGGAACGTTTGAAGAAATCAGTCAAATGGACATTACCTAAAGGCGGAAAAATGTCGCACTTAATTCACATTGAAAAGGTACTTCTTCAGGAATTGACAGAAAATTCACCAGATTATATCTTCATCAAAAATAGACAATCACAATTTGTCTTCACCAATAAAGCCCATGCCAAAATGTTGCTAGGCCTTGATAGCCCTCAAGAAGCACTCAACAAAAACAGATTTTGATCTCTTTCCTGGTAAGCAAGAAGATGCTAAGCGATTTTTTGACGAAGAACAGACTATTATGAAAACGGGGAAACCCGTACTTCATAGGGAATGGATGGTTCCCAGTACAACAACTGGAGAAACTGTCTGGTTGTCAGAAAGCAAGTTGCCGATCTGCGATGAATCAGGAGAAATTGTTGGCCTTCTTGGGATTGGTAGAGATATAACCGTACGTAGAGAAGCGGAAGTACTTTTAGAACAAGCCACCATCGAGATAAAAGCACTGAATGCCCACCTCACAAATCTTGTAGATCGCGATGGTTTGACAGGCATATACAACAGGAGATTTTTTAACGAGTATTTTGAAATCGAATTGCAGCGGGCGATGAATTTTCTGAAACATAGAAACCAGCTTGAGTCAACCACAGATCCTGACCTGAATTTCGGACTGGCCATGATCGATATTGATTACTTCAAACATATCAATGATACATACGGTCATTTGGTTGGAGATGATGTCCTCAAGCAAGTAATCAATATAATAAAGCAAAACATTTTCTCTCGCGATGTGCTTTGCCGATATGGAGGAGATGAATTTGTGCTGATATTGACCAAGACTTCAAGCAGTGGAATTATTCAAGCAACAGAAAAAATCAGGAAAAAAATAGATGAGCACAAGTTCGATTTGTGTGCGGGCCACGAGAACCAGCATGTCACTATCAGTATGGGATTGGTCAATTTCAATGAAGTACTTCATAGAAAAGGTGAGGAGATACTGAAGCTCGCCGATGACAGATTACGTTGCGCAAAGGAATACGGGAGAAACAGAGTTATCTACAATGATAAGCACTAATACAGCGGCTTCGATCAGGAGCAGGTTTCTTAGGGTACCTCTTAGAAAGGGATTGCTTATCACCAAAATTGGGGTCTCAATTACTGACGATATGCGTTTCTTTTGATATAATCTATGAAAAAGCCAACATGTTAAAACAAAGAATATGTCCGATGTTGAGACCTGATTACACGTATTGTTTTGTCGCTAAAACCTACTGCGAAAAATCGTTTTTCATGAAAATTTTCACTCTGGAGGCGTAAATCCGACGACTAAGGCAGCCTTTGGCAATATTTCCAGCTTATTGTCCGGTTGAGGAGCCTTCTGCGGTTTAGGCTGGGTGACGTCACTGACCAGGTCACGGGTCAGCCAACCGGAGCGGGGGGCCGTTACCAATCCCCACAGAGAAATCCAACACAGGCAAAACAGCCAATAGAAAACATAGGGTATTGCCCAGCGCCAACCGAACCATCCACCGTAGCGCCACTGATAAACCACGGCCGGCAACACAGCCGCGATGAGACAACCTATTGCCACGGCGATCAGCGTCGGCACGAAAGCCAAATAAAGTTGCGCCGCCACGGCAAATTTAGACGCCTCTCCTATGGTCATGCGAAATAATTGTGTGGCGCTGAACAGACGGATCCAGCCGCTGCCGCTGTCGGTAGGGCGAAAGTGACCGAGGATAAAAGAGAACATCACCAAGTTCTCACGCACGTTGCTGCGGGCCCATCTCAGCATCATCTTTTGTAAACCTTTTAAAGTAATTGGTACCTTTGTCATTACCACAGCCTCTCGCTGATAGACCACCCGAAACCCGGAACCGAGAACCAGGTTGGTCAGCGAGCGGTCTTCGCCGATGGCGGCAGGAATGCCCATAAAGGTTTGATTGACCCATTTCGACAAATGAGGAATGATTATCTCCGCCTGGTAGGCTGAAAGAGCGCCGGGCGTGCAAAATACACCGCCGTAGACGCTTTGACCTGAACGGATGAAATCAAAAGCGGTGACAAACGAAACATCCATCATTTTTGGAATGACCCCTTCGTTAAGATTCAGCACGCGCACATTGCCCGCAACCGCTCCCACATGTGTGTCACCGGCCAGCGGGCTGACCAAGTGGCGAAGAGTATCGGGCAGCACCTCTGAATCCGAATCGATGGTCACATATACCTTCCCGGTTGCATGAGAGAAACCCCGCATCAACGCATGGCGTTTACCCCGGTTAAAAGGTTGGCGAATCAGCCACACGCGAAACGGAAATTCTTGTTTGGCCATTTTCATCCATTGCCATGTGTCGTCTCTGGAACCGTCATCAACACAAATAATCTGCATTTTTTCCGCAGGATAACGACTATTCACAACCGAACGAACGGTATCCAGGACCTGCCGGCCTTCGTTGTAAGCCGGTATGACGATCGTGATGGCGGGTAGAGCATTATCCGGCAGAGGTGCATAAGACCGGTAACGACAGGCAAACCAAATACGAACTGCCAGATTTAAAAAGACCCACAGAGTCAATCCGGTGGCTAGATAGTTTTTTGTCGACCAGGACTCCACCCCCCTCCAGACGTGTATAATTTTTGGGTTATCCACCTGCCACCAGACCAGCGCCAGTGTGGAAAATAAAGAGAAAAACAGCAGCCAAGGGAAAAAAATATCCGCTTTATCGCGATATGAACCATTTGAATTTGCCATAACATACCTAAAATCAAAGCATATTTCACAATATGCTATCCATAAAATTATGATCTTTCCCCTGGATGGAGATGCAAAAGAAAACAACATGTGACTGGAATCCTTTTTCCGGGCAATTCATTACCTTATGACAAGCAATTTATGCGCCAGATTTCCAACACTCAAGGTCTCACAACCCTTCATCCTGATTTTTAAGAATAATTAACAGAAATAAACACTTTCATGGCAGTCATTGAGAGCCTATATAAAGGTCATATTTGCCCAAAAGGTCATATATGACTAATTTTCACTCCGAGCCAACCTGTCCCCTCTTTTTCTGAATGAAATCAAAAGGGGTGACAAACGAAACTTCCATCATTTTTGGAATGACCCCTTCGTTAAGCTTCAGCACGCGCACATTGCCCACAATTTCTCCCACATGTGCGTCACCGGCCAGCGGGCTGACCAAGTGGCGAAGAGTATCAGGCAGCACCTCTGAATCCGAATCGATGGTCACATATACCTTCCCGGTTGCATGAGAGAAGCCCCACATCAACACATGGCGTTTACCCCGGTTAAAAGGTTGGCGAATCAGCTACACGCGAAACGGAAATTCTTGTTTGGCCATTTTCATCCATTGCCATGTGTCGTTCCTGGAACCGTCATCAACACAAATAATCTGCATTTTTTCCGCAGGATAACGACTATTCACAACCGAACGAACGGTATCTAGAACCTGCCGGCCTTCGTTGTAAGCCGGTATGACGATCGTGAAGGTCGGTAGAGCATTATCCGGCAGAGGCGCATAAGACCGGTAATGACAGGCAAACCAAATACGAACTGCTAGATTTACAAAGACCCACAGGGTCAATCCGGTGGCTAGATAGTTTTTTGTCGACCAGGATTCCCTCCCCCCTCCAGACGTGTATAATTTTGGGGTTATCCACCTGCCACCAGATCAGCACCAATGGTCAAAGCCGAGACAGTGCACAAGCGTTTCGGCCATCTCAAAATATTAAAGGGCTTCTCCATCGAGGTGCAGCGCGGCGAGGTGGTGTGGCTACTGGTGGTATCAGGATTGGGTAAATCGACCTTCCTGCGCTGCATCAACCATCTGGAGAAGCTCGATGCAGGCAGGCTGTGGGTGGACGGTCACATGGTCGGTTACAAACAAATAGGCGACTGTATATACGAGCTGCGCGACCACCAGGTCTGCGTCCGGTTCGTGATAATGGACGACGGCAAGATCATCGAGGATGGCGCACCCGCGGCCTTCTTCAACCATCCGCGCGAGGAACGCACACAGCAGTTCCTGTCGAAAATCCTGTAGGTGATGGTGCCAGGTGAGAAGTAACGTTTTTCCAGGCTGCTCTAAAAAACGGGCATATAAGGACAATAACAGGCTGATTCTTATGTCATTTTTATATCATATCATAAAGTTGGCTTGGTCCGACCCCGTTTGTTGTTTGTTTGATGAGGAAGAATAAAGTGAAAATTACTTCGCATCAGCATTCTGCAGGTCTTCAAAAAGCCATGGACATAAGCGCATCTGTCGCTCTTCATAGCTTTTGATTAGGTCAGCTTTCGTCAGTGTCATGTCAATGTCGTCAAGACCTTCAAGCAAGCAGTGTTTGCGGAACTGTTCAATGGAAAAGACTAACTCTGTGCCATCTGGCAGTGTTATAACCTGCGTTTCAAGGTTTACCTTGAGCTGCAACCCCTCATTCGATTGGGATTTTTGAAAAAGATCGTTGATGACATCGTCGTTAAGGACAATTGGCAAGATACCGTTTTTAAAACAGTTGTTATAAAATATATCAGCGAAACTGGGTGCCAGAAGTACCCTGAAACCAAAACCGAGAAGTGCCCAGGTGGCGTGTTCCCTGCTGGAGCCGCAGCCAAAATTTTCTCTAGTCAGCAGAATTGTGGCCGTTGAGTATTGCTTCTGGTTAAGGATAAAATCAGGATTGAGTAATCGCCCACTGTTATCCATACCGGGCTGTCCTTCATCGAGATATCTGAGCTGATCAAAGAGATTTGGCCCAAAGCCTGTCCGTTGTACCGATTTGAGAAACTGTTTCGGGATGATAAGATCGGTATCTATATTTGCTCTGTCCAATGGAGCAACGGTTCCGCTATGTACTTTGAGAGGTTTCATATGGTTATCCCCATTTCCGAATATCAACAAATTGACCGGCGATTGCTGCTGCGGCGGCCATCTGCGGGCTGACCAGGTGAGTGCGACCGCCATATCCCTGCCTTCCCTCAAAATTTCTGTTGGAGGTCGAGGCACAGCGCTCCTTGGCCCCAAGCTTATCGGCATTCATGGCAAGACACATGGAACAGCCCGGTTCGCGCCATTCAAATCCGGCATTTTTGAAGATAGAATCGAGGCCTTCTTTTTCTGCCTGTTCTTTTACAAGACCTGATCCTGGGACGACCAGAGCCTGCTTAAGAGACGCTGCAACCTTTCTGCCACGTACAATCCCGGCTGCTGCCCGGAGATCTTCAATGCGTGAATTAGTACATGATCCGATAAAGACCCGGTCGAGTTTAATATTGGTGACTAATTGGTTTTCCCTAAGTCCCATATATTTAAGGGCCAGGCCAAGAGATTCGCGCGCGGTGTCGCTTTTTTGCGCATCCAGGGATGGCACCCTGCCAGATATTCCCACCACCATTTCCGGAGATGTGCCCCAAGTGACCTGCGGTTCAATGTCCTCAGCCACTATTTCAAGTGTCTTATCGAATACCGCGTCACTGTCAGAGACCAGTGTGCTCCAGTGATCCTGGGCCAGTCTGAACATTTCATCCTTAGGCGCAAAGGGTCGACCGTGGAGATATTCAATGGTTTTTTCATCAACCCCTATCAGGCCTGCCCGGGCACCGGCCTCTATGGCCATATTGCAGATGGTCATCCTGCCTTCAATGGAGAGATTCTGTATTGTAGACCCGCCAAATTCAATGATATGACCAGTACCGCCGGCAGTACCAATTAGTCCTATAATATAGAGGATAATATCTTTTGAACTGACACCGTATCCAAGCTGGCCATCAATTTTAACCAGCATGTTTTTCATCTTTTTCTGAATCAGACACTGGGTCGTAAGAACATGCTCAACCTCTGAAGTGCCGATGCCCTGAGCCAGGGCCGCTAGAGCTCCATGGGTTGAGGTGTGGGAATCACCGCAGACCATAGTCATGCCGGGCTGGGTATAGCCCTGTTCGGGACCGACCACATGGACGATACCTTGGCGCTGGTCCTGCATACCAAACTCGAGGACATTTTGATCGAGGCAATTGGCATGCAGTATTTTTACCTGGAGTTGCGATAAGGGGTCTTTAATGCCCTCGATCCCATTTTTTCTCTCCTCCAGCAGGGTAGGGACATTATGATCTGGTGTGGCAAGATTGGCAGCAGGGCGCCACACCGTCCTGCCAGCAAGGTTGAGTCCCTCAAAGGCCTGCGGGGAGGTCACTTCATGAATCAGGTGCCTGTCGATATACAACAGGGTCGTGCCGTCCGCTCTGTTCTCGACAACATGACTTTGCCAGAGTTTGTCGTAGAGTGTTTTTCCCGCCATGTATGTCTCCATTGATAGGTAATGTGTTATTGCTGTTAGAGCATATAAGACTAGAATAGATACAATTGACTAAAAAACAATTGGCAGCAATGGAAAATATTGAATCTCATCGAACAGTAATGCAGACCCTATCGACCGGCAATGTAGAATTGCTTGTGAGACCGCACCCAAAAGTTAGGATGGGGTACAAAACGATGCACAATCACCTTTCTGTCTGCTAACAGAAGAGGTCAGTTGAAGCCGGTCGGCAGGCTCAGGTTTAAAATCACCTTCAACTACTGAGGCAAAAGGAAGTTTTAATAGGAAAAAAAGAATATAAAGATTCTCTACGACCCCATCACTTTCAGAACCCAATCCCAAACTTAATTTTCTGAACAACAAAACCGACCCATTCATGGACTATTGCCCAACCGTTTACGGCACTGCCGGTATTGGGCAAATAATCGTAGATCATCTTTTTTGGAGATATGTCTGAAATAAAGTCCGTTGGAGCGGGAACGACCTCGAGTCCTTCATGTTTAAACGCCGCTACCGACCTTCTCATATGAAGGGCCGTGGTGACCAAGACAATTTTTTGTATTCCGGCTTTTTTAAATATCTCGGCACTGTATAAGGCGTTATCAGTGGTGTCCAGGGAACGGGACTCTATCCATCGCACGGGAGTATTGAAATCAACCTTTAACGACTGTGCCATAAGTTCAGCCTCGGGTTTCATTCCTTTTGGGTCGCCACCCGAAACCAGCACCGGCAAACCGCTCTCCTTGGCCAACCGAGACCCATAAAGAAGACGTTCCAGTGTCAGACGGTTCGGCACCCAATCACCGTATTCCCTGGCTGGTCCTCGCTTTCCACCCCCGAGAATGACGATTGCCTGGGCAGTCCTGAGCTGAGACTTGGTCACCGCTTGGTAATTTTCCATTTTTTGGGCCAACCAATCAACACTCAGAGGCGTTGAAAAAAAAACCAGTATGAGAAGGCCGCACCACGCGTAAATAAACCTTTTGTGATTTTTTTTCCTGGCCGTTAATAATCCGTAAGCAATTAACAAAAATGGTAATACTGGAGAAAGAAAAACCTTCTCAACCGTTTTTTTCAATATGAAGCCCAAACCTGCATCCATTGTATCCTCTCT
The DNA here is from genome assembly GCA_963822095.1 of uncultured delta proteobacterium. Classification (GTDB taxonomy): domain Bacteria; phylum Desulfobacterota; class Desulfobulbia; order Desulfobulbales; family Desulfocapsaceae; genus CAWGGS01. Next base: position 34,506 of record CAWGGS010000081.1, on the reverse strand, counting down.
TTGATGAAATGGTACCGTCCTCTGAATAGTAGTACAGTATGAAAAGAGTGCCAAGCGAGAAACCTGTTTATCTTTCCGGAGTTTTCCTGCATAATACGGAAAAATATATCTGATTACCCTTACAACTCAGCCTATCAAAATGAACGAAAGAAATACCTCCCCCCGATATACTTGCAATGAATACAGAGAGGAGATGATCCTGGCAGGGCTTCGCAAACAGCTCGCCCAAAATAATCTCTCGGACGAAGAACGCCGGAAAATAGAAATAGAAGTCCAAAAATTAGAAAAGGCAATGGGATTTTAAAAAAAATGAACTGCTCCGGCGATTTATCAAAAGACCTGCGTTGTGACGAAAACCTCCTCAATCGTATGAAGAGCAATTTATCTGATTTTGATTATATTCCACAGGAGCGCGATGACCTGAAACGGGCGGCAGTGGCAATTACCGTCATCGACATCGCCCACAATCCTGATCTCTTCGGTATCCCCTACAAAACATCATGGAAAGACAATGCCGCAGTTATCCTTACCAGAAGGGCATTCCGACTAAAACGCCATGCAGGACAATGGGCATTGCCCGGAGGCAGGATGGAAGATGGAGAGACCCCGGAAGAAACCGCCCTGCGAGAGCTTGCCGAGGAGGTCGGTTTAGACCTGAGCCCAAAAGCGGTTATTGGTCGACTGGACGATTATATAACACATTCGGGCTTTGTTATCACGCCGGTTGTGGTATGGGGTGGTACCCAAAAAGACCTCACCCCAAACCCTTCTGAAGTCGCCTCGATTCATCGCATCCCACTGTCAGAATTTCTAAGGCAGGATGCCCCGATATTAGAAGAAGTAGCAGATAGTATTCATCCGGTTCTGCTGATGCCCGTGGGCACCGGAAGCATTGCCTCCCCGACGGCCGCCCTGCTCTTTCAATTTCGAGAGGTGGCATTTTTAGGCCATTACACCCGGGTGCTTCAATTTGAACAACCGCTTTTCGCCCGGCAATAAATAGGCCACATTTCCGCTGACGGCCAAAGCAGATTAACGTCTCATTTTTTATTTAGACCTTACCTCCTTTTTCGACCAAAATAATTATGTTAGAAAACCCTTGATAAAAGCCTGGAGGTCCGTTAGTGTCCTGTACGAGAAAATTCATTACTTATGCCCTGTCAAGTCTCATCTACCGTAGTTTGCTTTTCTTTTTGGACCGCTGGCTTCGCTACTCCTTCGTTCACATAGAGCTGCTATGTTCCTTCATTCGTGCCGCACAGGGAACCAAAATGGGTGCAATCTTACACCATCTGATACTTGCCATGACACTCAATACCAAAACCTTATCTATTTAGACTATTATTCCCATGAAAAGCACTTCCGAACTCCTGTGGGATCGCACCCTTCGCCGGATTCGACGGATATGGCCGCTCGGCGATTCAGGAAAACTCAAGCACCTCATAGATACCGATCTACCGGAGGGCGACCTCCAGCTCCTGCGCGACAAAATCGATTCCTGTCTCCAGGGCTCTGGCGGAGAGGTCTCCGCCAGAGCCCGGGCTGCCGAACTGGGAGAGACCTACCTCGTCCTCAACAGCCAGGGCCGCCGTCGCTTCTTGGAAATCCTTGCCCACGAATACGATATTGACGATACGGCACTTGAAGAGACCATCTCCCTGCTTCAGGAAACCACCGATCTCGTTGAGCGCAGGAAGCATACCCTTGCCTTGCGAAACCTGCTTGAACCACCGCGCACCAAGCTCTTACGCCAGTTCAATGAATTGCAGGAAGGTGTAAAATTTCTAGTCGACTTGCGGGCCGAGCTCATTGCCTGGGCCAAGGAAGACCCTGACCTGAAGGTCCTTGATCTTGACGTCCATCGCCTGCTTTCCTCGTGGTTTGATGTCGGCTTTCTCGATCTCCAGAGAATCACCTGGCAATCCTCTGCCGCACTTCTTGAAAAACTCATTGAGTACGAGTCGGTACACGCAATCCGTTCCTGGAATGATCTCAAAAACCGTTTGCGCGAAGACCGTCGTTGTTATGCCTATTTTCACCCCCGTATGCCCAACGAGCCGCTCATCTTTGTCGAGATCGCCTTAGTAAATGGTATTTCAGGCAATATCAACGATCTTCTTGACGAACAGGCGCCACCCGTCCGTCCCGAGAAGGCCGATACGGCTATCTTCTATTCTATTTCAAATTGTCAGGCAGGCCTCTCTGGAGTCAGTTTCGGTAATTTTCTGATCAAACGTGTCGTACGTGATCTTGTATCCAAGCTTCCAAACCTAAAGACCTTTTCAACACTTTCCCCTATTCCCGGATTCCAAAAATGGCTGGAGAATAACCCCGATGAAATAGCATTCAGTGAGCAGGAACTTGCGGCAATACGATTCCTTCAGGATGACGGTACCGCAGACCTTTCGTATTCGGAAATCCTTCGAAACAATAAAAACGGAAAGGCCAAAGATCTGCAAAAGTTGCTCGAGACCACACTCATGGGTCTCTGCAGCCGTTACCTGTTGACAGCCAAAAGAAACGGGCGCACACTGGACCGGGTCGCCCATTTCCATTTGACCAACGGTGCTCGAATCGAACGGATCAACTGGGCAGCGGATCACTCGGAGAACGGCATCAAACTCTCTGCCGGAATGATGGTCAATTACCTCTATAATCTTTCGGAGATTGAAAAAAACCATGAGGCCTATACAGGACAAGGGTTTATCACCTCATCCTCGTCCGTGCGTAAACTGCTGAAAAGATGATTTCACAAGTTGAACAGATAAAGATCACCGTCGACAGGGCACTTGGTTCAGATGGTTATATCACGGTCCTGACAGGTGCCGGTATCTCAGCCGACAGCGGGATACCGACTTTTCGCGGCAAGGATGGCTACTGGACCATAGGTTCCAGCAACTATATGCCCACCGAAATGGCCACCGCGGAAATGCTGCACAAAAATCCCGAAGAGCTGTGGAAATGGTATCTCTACCGTTTTGGTATATGCGCCAAGGCTGCTCCCAACTCAGGACATAACGCTATCGCTGAGATGGAGGAATTTTTAGTTGATCGATTCCGACTCATAACCCAAAATATCGACGGCCTTCATCTTCGTGCAGGCAACTCCCTCAAAAGGACCTTCCAGATCCACGGCAACCTGAACAGTATGCGCTGCCTTAAAGAGTGCACCTCCGAAATCTACCCGCTGCCGATAGAAAAGCTTATACGAAACAAACGTACCGACCTTTCGCAATCCGAGCTGAAAATTCTCACCTGTCCGTCCTGTGGGTCAATCACTCGCCCCCATGTCCTCTTTTTTGACGAGTACTATAACGAACAGCACTATCGATTCGAAAGCTCACTCCGTGTTGCCGACACCACAGCGCTTTTGATTGTCGTTGGGACGACCGGCTCCACCAACCTCCCCAATCAGGTGGTGAACACCGTTTTGAACCGGGGAGGTTCTATCATCAATATTAATATTGAGGCCAATATTTTCTCCAAAGCCGCACTTCGGAGCAATGACGGTCTTTTCCTGAGGGGAAGCAGCAGCGATTTTCTTCCTATGATCCTCAATTGTATAAAGCAGAGATTGTCTACATAAGGGCACCTGTTGCAACGTGGTCCTTTCACCCAACTTCTGCGTTATACACAAATTTTTTTCTGAGTACCTCTGAAACCCAGCTTATCAGAATGGAAGGGATTGATTTATTCGTTTCTCAGGGCTCTGCAGCCTGGACAGCGTATGCTTTGCCCCCGGGGATGGATTTATGGCATCCCGTAAAACGACCAGCCCACTGTCTGGATCATCAGCTGAACAGTAGCGGTAATCAGATTATTTTTTGATATGTTGGCGTTTGAGATCCCCTGGAACAGGAGGAGTAAAATGGACGGAAAATGGCCACCTTCAGCAAGGCGGGAGTACGACAAATGAGATATTGCCGTTTGAGGTGATCTTGCAGATGTTGTCTTCACTTGATTTCAGTTTTTTTGATACAAATCATAAATAATTTGAAGCTAACCAAAACACAAACGTCCTTCCATATACACTCGTTACTACGCATGTTACACTTGTTAATACATTCTTTTTGTTTCTAAATACTTCCACATGATGAAAGCGGACGCTTTTAAGTGTAATAACGTTATCCAAGCCTATATTTCAAATTATTTTGAAATATTTCTGTGAATTGTTCCCAAAATCATGCTTGAGTTTTTAAAAAGTCTCTGGTAATCATTTTTCCAGTTACTGAATGGCTATTCAGTAAACCTGCATTTTGTTCGATCTTTTTACACATTGGTTAAACGGAAATATGACTGAGATTTAAAAGTCGCCAACAACCCGTCGACCCCAAAATCGCAGCATATTCTCCATACGGAAACTGCCTGCTTTCCGATTTACTATTCAATCACGTACGAATGCAGAGGTGAGTGGGCAAGTAAAGTCCGATCAAATCGTATTGGGCTGCTATTTAACTGTTTTAAAGAAGAGAGAAACATGACATTACCGATTAACACCCAAAATGTATCCATAGTGTCTATTGGAAAGATCAACAAGCTAAGCGGTGAAAACGTAAAACTTTGCATGCAGTGCGGCACCTGTACCGCTGCCTGCCCGATGGCCGAGGAAATGGACTTTTTCCCACGCAAAGTTATGCATTTAAGCCAATTCGGCATGTTGAACCTGATGGAAGACATTAATACGTACTGGAAATGTGCCTCATGTCATTCCTGCAGTGTCAGGTGCCCTCGCGGCATTGATATTGCCAAAGTGATGGAGGCTCTTCGACAGCTTGTTCTGAGAACCAGCCAAAACTACATTGAACCATCCCAAATGTCAGCAGAACAGATCAAAGAGGTTCCGCAGATCGCGATGGTTGCAGGATTTAGAAAATTGACGAGTTAAGGAGAACGATGAAAATCAGTTATTATCCAGGATGTACCCTTAAACTGAAGGCCAAGAATCTGGAACTGGCAGCCTTGGCTTCCCTTCAGGAATTGGGTATTGACGTGGAAGAAATGGACAGATGGAATTGTTGTGGCGCAGTGTACTCGCTCACGGATGATGATCTTATTCATCATGTCGGTCCTGTAAGGAACCTGGTCCGGGCGAAGGAACGCGGAGCCGATAAACTGGTCACCCTGTGCTCGATGTGCTACAACACCCTGGCACGAGCCAACCAACTCATAAAAACCGATACGGTCAAACGCGATACCATTAATCGCTTCATGGACGATGAGATCGACTATCTCGGAGAAGTGGAGGTTATCCACTTTCTTTCCCTTCTCGAGGAGCATGTCGGTTGGGATGCGATCAAAGAAAAGGTCAAGAACCCCCTCACCGGACTCAAAGTCGCCCCCTATTACGGCTGCACCCTGCAAAGGCCTGCCGATGTGGGAATCGAGCCGATGGGAAATTTCAGCCTGATGACCAATCTCCTCGAAGCCATTGGTGCAACCGTCGTACCGTTTTCCGCCGCCGATAAATGCTGCGGCTCCTACCAGGTACTCAATGCTGAAGCCGGTGAAAACAAGGCGGCCACCAACGTAATCAATGCTGCTGCAACAGCCGGTATAGAAGCGTTGGCGACCAGTTGTCCTCTCTGCGAATACAATCTCGGCAAGCAGCAGGACACGTTTCTGGAGAAAGGAAAAATCACGGCCGGCGTGCCGACATTCTATTTTACCCAACTCCTGGCCATGGCGCTGGGTGTAAATCCGGAAGTCTGTCATTTTGAACTGAATGATGCTAAGGCCGTTCAACTGCTGGAAGCCAAAAAGATCCAGGTGACCGTCTGATCGTGTTCAATTACAAAGACATTCTTATCTACAAGGGAGATTATACATATGTGCGAGACAACAAAACAACCCGAAATTAAAGTTGCAACGGGTGATCGGGCAATCCTTCCGGAAGGAGCCAAGACCATACCTATCTTTGTCATGGGCAAAAAGTACGAGGTACCTGAGACGCTGACCATCATGAAGGCCATGGAATTTGCCGGTTTCAAGTTCCTGCGTGGTGCTGGATGTCGCGGCGGCATCTGCGGTGCCTGTCCCACCGTCTACCGCATGGCGGGTGACTACAAACTCCATTTCGGGCTCGCCTGCCAGACCGTTGTTGAGCCAAATATGTACCTGGCTCAAATCCCATTCTTTCCTGCCAACAGAGCAAGTTACAATATAGAAGAGATGAACGCTGCAGCTGAGGCCATCCATGCGCTGTATCCCGAAATCTTCCGCTGCGTGGCTTGCAACCTGTGTACCAAGGCCTGCCCGATGGAAGTCAAGGTCATGGACTATATCGCCGCCCTGAAGCAGGGACAGGTCGAAAAAGCCGCACGCATCTCCTTTGACTGCATCCAGTGCGGTCTCTGCGCCAGTCGCTGCATGGGCGAGATACCCCAGTACCATGTCGCCCAGCTGGCCCGCAGGATATTCGGAAAATATATTCAGCCGCGTTTCGAACACCTGGTCAGCCGGGTCGAAGAGATCGAATCCGGCAAATATGACCAGATGTTGGATGAGCTGACTCAAATGGATCATGAAACACTGAAGAAAAAATACGTTGAAAGGGAACGGGAGCCGGATCTTTCTACTCTAGGAGAATGGAAACCCAAAGAGACCCAGTATCTCTAATCTGACATTCATCGATCATTTGGAAATCATCCCAGCTGAGCTGGATAAAAACCCTTAGACAATCTGATCGATAAAATACAGATTGCAAGGGTACTAAGGAGACGACAATGGCGTACACACCAGAATTAAAAGAACTTATAAAGAAAGTCGAAGCCACCAGGCCGGCGCGTCTGGAAAGAGCCCGGCGCGGGGAGAACTTCCCTGCCCTTTCCATGGACGAGCGGGAAGAGGTATTGAGCAAATTTCATCCCGATTACCAAAAGGATGCCAAACGCACCGTCAGGGTTGGCCCGAACAAGGGTGATTCCCTGCAGGAGCAGGTCGTAGGCCTCTTGGAATCCAAGTCCATCGTCCGTCCTGAAAAGGTAGACCTTTCCGCCATCACCCATGAGACAGATGTCCTGGTCATCGGTGGCGGCGGAGCGGGCTCCTCGGCAGCGTTGATGGCCGAAGCTGCCGGCTGCAAGGTCATCATAGCCAACAAGCTGCGACACGGCGATTCCAATACCATCATGGCCGAGGGCGGCATCCAGGGCGCTACCCAGGAGGGTGATTCCCCCTACTATCATTACCTTGACACCATCGGCGGCGGCCACTTTACCAATCAGCCCGATCTGGTGGCAGCACTGGCCAAAGATGCACCGCTCTCCATCTCCTGGCTTGAGTCCCTTGGCATGATGTTTCTAAAACAGGACGACGGTCGGTGTGTGACCCGCCATTTCGGCGGATCTTCGAGAAAACGTATGCATTCCGCAGGTGATATGACCGGTGCCGAAATCATGCGCGTCGTTCGTGACGAAGTCAGAAACCGCGCGGACAACATCACTGTTCTCGAATTCAGCCCCGCCGTCGAGCTGATCCTCGACTCCGAAGGCAAATGCGCCGGAGCGATTCTCTATAATATGGAGACCCACGAATTCTCCATCGTCAAGGCCAAGGCGGTTGTCATCTCCACCGGCGGTTTCGGCCGTCTGCATATCAAGGGATTTGCCACCACCAATCATTACGGTGCCACCATGGACGGCATCGTCATGGCATACCGGGCAGGAGTTGCCAATAAACTGCTGGCCTCAACCCAGTACCATCCGACTGGAGTCGCCTACCCCGAACAGAATGTCGGCCTGCTGATCACCGAGAAGGTTCGTGGTCTTGGCGCCCATGTCCTGAACAAAGACGGCGAGCAGTTCTGCTTCCCGCTGGAGCCGCGTGACGTCGAATCCGCCGAGCTGATCCAGGAAGCCATGGAGAAGGGACTGGGTATCATCACCCCGACCGGCCGGGTCGGACTCTGGCTTGACTCGCCGATGATCGAGGAATTACACGGTGAGGGTTCCGTCAGGAAGGAGCTGCCTGCCAAGTTCATCCAGTTCGAGCGTCACGGTATCGACATCAGCAAGGAGCCGATGCTTGTTTACCCGACCCTCCACTATCAGAATGGCGGGATCTGTGTCAACGGCAACTCCGAGACCACCCTCCCCGGCCTTTACGCCGCAGGTGAGGCCATCGGAGGCGTCCACGGCGAGAACCGTCTTATGGGCAACAGCCTCCAGGATATTATCACCTTCGGCCGTCGTGCCGGCAAGAATGCTGCAGCCTATATCAACGGCGGTGTGGAGCTTAAAGATCTGACACTCGACCATGTCGTCAAGTTTGAGAAAGAACTGGCCGAGGCCGGTGTCGAAAACCCGCAGATCGCTCCAATTCTGCTGCCCGATTACGCAACCGACGAGGTTGCAGCCAACAGATGGCCGGAAGCGGTTACCGAGAAGGCATAATTGACACTAAGTAAAAAGCTGCATGAACATGCACATGTGGCTTTTCTCCCTGGCTCCTGAAAACTGTTCGGCTTTCAGGAGCCTTTTTTTTCTTCCTTTTCACTCAACTTATTTTTAATCCATCCCCGGCGGATATAGTACTGTTGGCCGCAGCCGGACCATAATGGGCAAAGATCGTCGTGCTGTTTCACGGGATAGGGGTTCCCGTTTTTCTCCACCCGACAAACCCCCGAGTGCACATCTTCCAAGCGAAAATGTTTACAGCCAAGACACGTTTTCTTTTCCTCTCGCATGCCGTTTTCCCCTGCTTTCATCAAATCTCACATTTATCATAGAGAAGACTCCCGAAATCCGGTGCCTGCCCATCAAAGTATTCCCGTGATCCGAGCATATTCACCACCACATCTGCATAACCGAATCGGCTCAGATATAAAGAGAACACATTGGCCGAATCCTCGGCCATGGCCTCATTTTCCACACGAAACCGGTTATAGATGATGCCCCTGATCTCAAGGCCCCTGCCTTTAGCGAGTTCCAGGGCAGCCAGCGTGTGGTTGATCGAGCCCAAACGAGGGCTGCTGACGAGTATCAGCGGGTATTTACGTTGCTCGAAATAATCAAGCAGCGTCACTTCATCATTGAGTGGAACCGAAAGACCGCCGACGCCTTCGAGAAGGACATATTGATAATGCTTTCTCAGTTCTTCAGTTGCGCTGGTAATGAGATTGCAATCAATTGTTCTCCCGACAAGTTTTGCAGCAAGATGGGGTGAACAGGGTTCCGGAAAGATATACGGGCAGGTAAGCCCTCGCCGATCGACATCCTGGAGGCCAATCCCCATAAGCTTCCGATGCTCAAGGATGTCTTCACTCATTACCCGACAGCCGGTCTGAGAAATTTTTTGGGTAATGACGGTAAACCCCTGGCAGCGAAGATATCGACCCAGAAGACCTGTGGCAATGGTCTTTCCGATATCAGTGTCTATGCCGGTAACTGCAAGAACAATTCCCTCCGTCACAATCTCTCCTCCTATTTTTTTGTCCCTATGACATACGAAGACACATAGGTAAGGGGAACACCGGCCTGGGTCCCGAATCGCTTCACATAAGATGCTTCAAATTCCCGGAGCTTTCGGCTCGTCCAGCGAAATTCCCCCACACCTCCTACTCCGGTAGCCTGCAGGTGCTTAAGGACCTCCCGGGGCGAGGTAAAATACAGTTTATAGGTTTCGGTATCCACAAACTGCAGGACAAACTCCTTTTCCAACAGCTCCAAGACCCTGCCGAGGACGGCATAGGACAGTCCCACTCCTGTCAGCTGTCGAAATTCGGTCAATGTTCCCGGGCCAAAGAGAGAGAAAGCGAGAAAACCGTTTTGTTTCAATGAGCTGGTAATTTTTGCAAGCGAATTCGAAAGATCGGAAAGCCACTGAAAGGTCGAGCTGGAGATAACGAGATCAAGGTCACCGGGAAGATCGATATCCTCTATATCTCCGAAGAGGGGCTCTATAATACCGTCGAACATACCCTTTAACCGCTTGCTGACCAGAGGATAAAATTCCGATACCAGATCATTGAGATAAAGCTTTTCAACCTTACGACTGGCAAGAAACATCTCGGTCATAACTCCGGTACAACAACCTATCTCAAGTACCCGCCCATAGGACAAATTCGGATAATCACCCAACATATCGACCAATTTACGACCGATCGTCATCTGGACCTTGGCGTGTTGATCGTAGGTCTTTTTACCCTTCAAAAAGCTTCGGGCGATTTTTTCTTTATCCAGGTTTGTCATGAGCCCAACACATCTCCTGTCGTCAACCCTGACGGTGGCTTCCTGCTTTTGGCCGGATCTTGCAGCAGCTCATCCCAAGTAGTCCAACCATAAAACAGAAAGTGGCTCCCGTCGACCAGATGAATGTTTCCCGATTGCCAGAATCTCAACTGATTGTCTGTGTACATAATATGATCATGATCGGCAATGACAACATCTTTATAGATCGACGATTCAAGGGTATGGCAATCTGCATTTTCCAGGAGATATTTTAGCTCTTCTCTCTGGTTGGCTATTTCCCTTTTGGGCTGAAAGGCGAGAAAACGATTGAGTAGGACACGTGTACGACACATGCGTCGATAAAACTTCAGAAGTGCCTCCTCACTGAACTGTGAAAGTGAGGCTGTGAATATCTCAACGGGAATCCCGTAAAGGTCATGGATTGGGCAAAGGGTGCCGTTTATCGCAACGATATTTTCAAAACGTTCTGAGATTGGAGCAAAGAGGCATTGGCCGGCCCAAACGCCCATGGACCAGGCAACAAGGGAAATCTCCCGATATCCGTCCATGAACTCCTGGAGATCTTGCTGTAATGTCAGCCCCTCATAATCATAGCACATCAAGACGTCCAGGTCGTGGGCGCCAAGAGGGGCAAAGGGAGCACCATCCATTCCCCAACCATTACAAAAGATCAACAGCCTGTCTTTATGGTTTTCATGGAGCCATTGGATTTTCATGCAACAATCCCGTTTCCCTCTCTTCCATCAGGCATTCGACGAGCTATCCGCTCGGCAAGTCCTGTTATGTCCTGCCAGTGCATATCCGCTGTGAGGGACAGTCGAAAGCGCGCTGTCCCAACCGGTACGGTGGGCGGTCGAACAGGAAAGATGAGAAAACCTTCCTGTTGCATATTCTCGGCAAGGTCGACGGAAGCTTGATTATCACCTATCATCACGGGAACGATATTGGTCGTACCCCTTGTAACAAGACCGTTTTTTATAAGGCTCTGGCGCAGTTTCTCTGAAAGCCCTGCAAGATGCCTCCTTTGTTCGTGCATCTTAAGAACCTCACCAAAAACAAACAGGTTCCAATGGATAACCACCGGCGGCAAGGCGGTCGTAAAGATAAGTGATCTACTGGTATTGATTAGATAGTCGCGAATATCGGGATCGCAGAGTGCAAAGGCCCCCACGGATGCGTAGGCCTTGCCGAATGTTCCCATCAAGATATCAACCTGATCAACAACGCCCTGTTCCTCTGCCTTACCGAGCCCCTTCGGGCCGTAAAGACCGACGGCATGGGCCTCGTCCACATAGAGAAGGGCATCGAATCGATTTTTAAGGGCAACAAGTCGTTCAAGATCCGCGACATCCCCGTCCATGCTGAAAACCGACTCGCTGACTATGACGACTCTGCCGTATTGGCCCCGATTTTTCACCAGAAGTTCTTCGAGATGCTGGTAATCGCAATGCCTATACCGTTTATGGTCGGCTCGACAAAGCTGCATCCCGTCATGGATGGAAGCATGATTGAGTTTATCCGACAAAACCAGGTCGCCTTTGCCAAGAAGTGCGGGCAGGATCCCGATATTGGCATGGTATCCTGAGTTAAAAAGCAGAGACGCGGATCGGTTATAGGCGCGGCAGAGATCTTCTTCCAGTTGGTGGGCTGTTTCTATATCGCCTGTCAGGAGCCGTGATGATGCCGCTCCCAGTCCGAAACGATCCATTAGATTTGCGTCGTTTTTCAGATCGTAGAACGTTTGCAGGAGCCCTGCATTTCCAGCCAGACCCAAATAATCGTTGGAGGTGAGGTTTATATAGGTCTTGCCCTGATACTTCACCCTGCAGGCGCTTCTGGCCGTCAGAGGCCTCAGCCTGCGGATACTCCCAGAACATTGAAGAGAATCCAGTCTTTCCCGGTAATCGATACTCACTTTGTCCCCTCTTCGGCTACGACATCAACAAGCGCCGAAGTCAATTGTGTAACATCGGCCTCATCTATACAGTATGGCGGCATCAGGTAGACAAGCCTTCCAAAAGGCCTTACCCAAACGCCTCTGCGTACAAAAGCTGCCTGGATCCTCTCCATTACTACGGGGTGTTCGAGCTCCACTACCCCGATAGCACCCAGGGTACGGACATCTCTCACATGCTTCATCTCCTTGCAAGGAGAAAGCCCCTCGGCTAAACGCCTTTCAAGGTCTGCAACCGTCTTTTGCCAATCCGAGGCAAGCAACAGCCCGATAGATTCGATTGCCACCCGGCAGGCCAAAGGATTTGCCATAAATGTCGGCCCGTGCATAAACACTCCCGGTTCACCTCCGGATATTCCTCGTCCCACTTCCTCGGTGGCTAGGACCGCGGCCAATGTCATATATCCGGCTGTAAGCGCTTTCCCCAGGCAGATGATATCCGGCGAGATTGCAGCATGCTCACAGGCAAAAAGTCTGCCGCTGCGCCCGAATCCCGTGGCAATCTCATCGGCAATGAGAAGGACATCGTAACGATCGCACAGGCTTCGGACCCTCCTCAAATATTCCGGGTGATAAAAGCGCATCCCCCCGGCTCCCTGAACAATCGGTTCCAGAATAACGGCGGCAAGCCTTTGGTAATTCTTCTCAATCAATGATTCGAAGGACGAGATATCGTCTTCGTCCCAAGGGTCATGAAAGCCGATTTCCGGCCGATCAGCAAAGAAGTATTCAGGAAGAGTCCCGGAAAATATATGATGCATGCCAGTGACCGGATCACAGACCGACATGGCATGAAAGGTGTCGCCATGATAGCCTGAGCGAATGGTCAGGAATCGGTTTTTCCCGGGTCGTCCGAGTGCCTGCTGATACTGAAGGGCCATTTTCATGGCAACCTCTACAGCAACAGAGCCGGAATCACAGAAAAAGACTCTATTCAGCCCCTCCGGAGTGAGATCGACGAGAAGCCGTGCCAGGTCAATCGCCGGTTCATGGGTCAAGCCGCCAAACATCACATGGGAGAGTTTGACGGCCTGTTCCTGAAGGGCACGGGTCAGAACCGGATGGTTATAGCCATGGATGACGGCCCACCAGGAAGACATGCCATCGATAAGCTCTGTTCCATCCTGTAATCGTATGCGACATCCTAAGGCCGATTCGACGGCATAAACGGGTAAAGGGTTGGTAATGGAGGTATATGGATGCCAGATATATTCCCTATCGAAATCCAGCATTTTGGGCCAATCCGTTTTCACTTTTTCGGCTTCCCGCCGTGAAGTTCAAAGCCGAGGTTGCGGATCGCATCCAGGTCTCCGGCCAGGCTGTTTCCCGTAGTGGTCAGATAGTTACCGACAATGGCGCCATTGGCCCCGGAAATAAAACATCGATACTGATCTTGCCCCATTTGGCTACGTCCGCCAGCAAGTCGAACAACAGCCTGTGGATTTATGAATCTGAACATTGCGGTGGCGGTGAGAATCTCTGAAAGCGTCAGGGACTCTAAATCTGCAAACGGGGTATTGGGGATGGGTGTCAAGATGTTTATGGGAATTGAAAGGATATCCAACTCTCTTAACTCAAAAGCCAGCTCCAGCCTGTTCTGCAAGCTCTCTCCCATACCAATGATCCCACCGGAACAGACCTCCATTCCGGCTTCACGGGCATGCCGGATGGTCTCGACTTTTTCTTCCCAGGTATGGGTTGTACAGACCTTGGGGAAAAAACTCCTGCAGGCCTCAAGATTGCAATGATACCGCTCAACCCCGTACGATCGCAACATTTCCGCCTTTTCGTGGGTCAGCATTCCCATGGAAGCACAAAGCTTAAGGCCTGTTTTCTCGTGTATTTCCTTAAAGATTCTCCCATACTCTTCGATCTGCGCAAGGCTTGCGGTGCGACCAGCGGTGACAAGTGAAAAACGCGTAACCCCGTGAGCATCGTTATCCACTGCCTGAACCAATGCCTCATCGGTACCAATAATATCATAGGTCTCGATATCGGTGTCATAATGGGAGGATTGGGCGCAAAACCTACAATCTTCGGAACAACGCCCCGATCTGGCATTGATGATAGAACAGAGGTCAAAGGTGTTTCCGTGAATGATACGCCGAAGAGAATCCGCTGCCTGAAAAAGCTCTTCGGGTGTATTGGTCGCAGCCAATTCCACGGCCTGGTCAAAATCTATATTCTTCCCGTTCTTGATGTGGTCAAGAATCTTTGCAATCAACATTTTCCTACAACAGTTTTTCTAAACATTTCGCCATGCCCGACGGTGAGTCGATCTGCATGGCATTATAGCTATATCCTTTTGGGACGATCTTCTTCATCATCCCTGTGAGCACATTTTTGGGACCGACCTCGATAAAGGTATCAACCCCCTCCTCGATCATGGAGGAGATGATCTCATACCATCGAACCTTGGAGGCTATCTGCCGTGCCATGATTTCTTTTATGAAGTGGACATTATTTTCCATCTTTGCAGTAACGTTAAAGAAAACCGGACTTTTCAGTTCATTGAACGGCACATTCTTCATAAAATCGGCAAAATCCGGAACAGCATCAGCCACAAGGGGGCTATGGTTGGCCACACTGACATTCAAAGGAATGACCTTTCCACCCTTTTCGGCCATCATGGCCCCTACCTCTTCGAGGGCTGAAATCTCACCGGATATGACAATCTGTTTTTCCGTATTATGGTTTGCCGCGGTGACAACCCCTCTCCCATTGTATTCGGTTATGATGGACTCAACCTCCTCGATTCCAAGACCGAGAACCGCCCGCATTCCACCGGGTTGTTTCAGACCTTCACGCTCCATCAAGACCCCCCGTTTAGCAACCAGACGGATTGTATCTGTCAAAGAGAGAACCCCTGCGGCATAAAGCGCCGAATACTCCCCCAGGCTATGACCGGCAAAACAGCTGATTCCCAACTTTTCGCCGAACGCCTTTTTTACCGCCTGCCAGCAGACCAGATTGGTCACCGTTATTGCAGGCTGGAGGTTGGCAGCACGGATCAGCTCCTCCATGGGGCCCTCATGGCACAGTTTTCTAAGAGGTAGCTCACTTACTGATTCCGCTGCATCCAGGATTTGTGCACATTCGCTATCCGTCTCGACAAACTCCTTTCCCATTCCGACAAACTGGGACCCTTGGCCCGGAAAAAGCACTGCTATTTTCATGTGTCACTCCCTTTAGAGATGAGCTTTTTTTTCTCTTCCGAAAAATTCTTGATCAAAAAAAGGATAACCCCCACACAAATTGCCGAATCGGCAATATTAAATGTCGGCCAATGATAAGGACCGATGTGGATATCGATAAAATCAACAACTGAACCATAATGCAATCTGTCAATGACATTGCCGGCGGCACCCCCTGCAATCAAGGCAAAGGGCAGTGTATATGCATATCCGGCCTTTTTCATACGGAAATGTGCGATGGAAAAACCCAGAACCGCCAGAATGTTGATACCGGTTAAAAGGTAGTGCATCCACGGAAAATCAGACTGGGCGAACATACTGAAGGCAACTCCGGTATTGGTCGCATAGGTCAGATTAAAAAGACCGGGGATAACCTCATGCCATTCATAAAGGGAAAAAGCGTGTACGACCCACAGTTTGGTGAGCTGATCAAGCCCGATTACCGCCAAGACAAGGACTGTATACCACATGGGAATCTACAGGGCGTTGCCGCTCATCTCTTTAACGACGCCTAAGCAACGTTCACAGATGGCGGGATGATCTGAATTTTCTCCAACAGAGGTCGAATGGGTCCAGCACCTTTCACATTTAGCTCCTTCAGCCGGGCGAACCATCAAGGACAGGCCGGGTATTTCTTCACTGAAGAAGGGAGCAAGTCCGATATCCGGCAGTTCCTCGACACCGTTTAAGAGGGAGACGATGGAGATCTCCTTTATCAGGTCCATTTCCCGCTGTAAAAAGTCTCCCAGATCTCCGGAAATCGAAACCAGGACCTCGGCTTCCAATGGATGACCGATGATCTTCTCCCGACGAGCTATCTCCAGGGCCTTGGTGATCTCGGCACGGACGTCTATCAATCGTTGCCAGCGGACTTCGGTCTCCTTATCCAGTAGACCTGTTATGGCAGATGGGAAATCAGCAAAGAAAATACTCTTATCAAGCCGGTCGGTTTGATCGAGATGATACAGATGTTCCCAGGTCTCCGCGGCAGTGAAGCTCAAGATCGGAGACATCAGTCGAATCATTCCATCGAGGATGGTAAAGAGTGCCGTCTGGGCCGAGCGTCTGGAATTCGAGGTCTTCCCGGAAGTATACAATCTGTCCTTCAGGATATCTAAATAGAAGGCACTCATGGTCATTCCACAAAAGTAATTTAGATTATGATAGATCGAATGGAATTCATACCTTTCATAAGCGGCAACAACCTTTTTCCGTAACTCTTCGAATCGAGAAAGCGCCCAACGATCAAGCTCTGGAAGATCCAGGAAATCGATCCCATCCTTTTGCGGATCGAAGTCACTGAGATTACCAAGCATATATCTGATGGTATTCCTTATCTTGCGATAGCTGTCCGAAATCTGGCGTAAAATCTCATCCGAGACCTTGACATCATCTCGATAATCTTCACTGGCAACCCAAAGCCGCAGGATTTCGGCCCCGTATTTTTCTATGACCTCGCCTGGTGCCACCACGTTTCCGATGGATTTCGACATCTTTTTCCCCTGACCGTCCACCACGTAACCATGGGTCAGAACGCCCTTGTAGGGTGCCTGACCACGCGTTCCCACCGAGGCCAACAATGACGTATGAAACCACCCTCTATGTTGATCACTTCCCTCAAGGTAAAGATCTGCGGGCGAACGCAATTCCGAACGTCGTTCACTAACAGCTGCATAACTGACTCCGGAATCGAACCATACATCGAGAATATCCTCTTCCTTTTTAAACTCCATCCCGCCGCATCCGGAACAGACTGTTCCTTCTTCCAGGAAGTCACTTATCTCATGTTTAAACCAGGCATCGGCCCCCTCCTGCAAGAACAACTCATCTATCTTTTTGATCAGGGTCTCGCTCTTGACGATCTCACCGCAGGACACGCAACTGATCACGGTGATCGGCACACCCCAGGTGCGCTGCCTAGACAGACACCAGTCAGGACGTCCCTCGACCATGGAATAGATACGCTGCATTCCCCAGGCTGGAGTCCAGTGAACCTGCCGGATGCAGTCGAGTGCCTTGTCCCGAATTCCAGTGTTCTCCATCGAAATAAACCACTGCGGCGTTGCCCGATACATAACAGGCTTCTTGCATCTCCAGCAGTGTGGGTAGCTGTGGCGGATATCATTTCTATGGATCAGGGCACCGGATTTTTGCATATCGCCGATGATTTGATCATTCACCTCGGGAATCTGTTTCCCTTCGTAAGGTCCGGCCTCAGCCGTATAGCGTCCATGATCATCAACCGGAGACAGGACTTCAAGGCCATACCGAAGGCCTGTCTGATAGTCGTCGGCACCATGCCCCGGAGCTGTATGCACACATCCAGTCCCCACATCCATGGTCACATAGTCCGCAAGAACCATCAAGGCGTTACGGTCGATGAAGGGATGCCTGCAGTTTCTATTCTCCAGACCTCGGGCGGAGAAAGTTGCTAGGATCTTAAAATCTTCTATGCCAAGTTCCCCCATTACGTTTTCAACCAGGTCTTGGGCCATGATCCAGGTCTCCTCTGCAACCTGAACCGCCGCGTAGGAAAAATCGGGATGGAAAGCAACTGCAAGATTGGCGGGCAAGGTCCACGGCGTGGTCGTCCAGATAACCGTGAACACCTTATCTCCGCCCAAGGCCGGATCGATATCGGTGAGATCTTCATCAACATGAAACTTTACATAGATCGAAGGGGATGTATGATCGTAATATTCGACTTCGGCCTCTGCCAGGGCGGTGGTGCAGGTGGAACACCAATATACGGGTTTCTTGTTGCGAATTACTGCACCTGTGAGCAGGAACCTGTTGAATTCCCGTGCAATCGTCGCCTCGTAGTCATAGTTCATTGTGAGATAGGGGTTGTCCCAGTCTCCCAGCACCCCTAAACGCTTAAACTCGTTTTTTTGGATTTTTATCCACTTTTCCGCATATTTCCGGCAGGCCCCCCGTTTCGATAATTTGGAAATCTGGTCCTTCTTTTGTCCCAATTCCTTGTCAACATTGTGTTCGATGGGAAGCCCATGGCAGTCCCAGCCGGGAATATACGGGGCATTAAACCCTGCCATGCGTCGCGATTTCAGGATAATGTCCTTGAGGATTTTATTAAAGGCGGTACCAAGATGGATATGGCCGTTGGCATAAGGAGGACCATCATGCAGAACATAGAGGGGCTTTTGAGAAGATGCTTCCTGAATTTGTCCATAAAGGTCCTCTTTTTCCCATCGTTTCAGATACATCGGCTCCTTCTGGGAAAGGTTGGCCTTCATATTGAACTTTGTTTGGGGCAAATTGAGAGTCGCCCTGTAGTCCATGCTGTTCTCCTTAGTTTTCATATATGTCTGAGCCTGATATTACTCTTACCACGACGATGCAGCTTCTTCTCATATGTTTCAATAGAACCGGTCGAGTTGGCTCAAGGCGAGCCTGATTGTAGACCCGTTTGCTATCGAATCAACGAAAAAGACGCACGAGTCTTTCCGGCGCTTTATAAACGACTAATTTATCCAAAGCAAAGTTATAAAGAATACCAACTGAAGGTCAAGTTGCAAGCTCAAAATTATGCAGGGTGCATGATTCCCATTCAAGATAAGTTTTAATCAACCTTTCCTTCTAATTTTTCATAAACTATTTTCTCTAGCAATTGCAATAAATTTGACATAATATTGTGGTTTTATTAAACTACGGAAACTGCTGGGATAAAACCTCCCTCCGAGAGAAGGAATATTTATTTTTTTATACATATCAAACACTTTCCTTTTTCAGTTTCATTTTGCATAGCCAGAGATGTCTACCATGACGGAAATAAATTCGCCAGCCAAGCCGATCATGATCGAATTGATCAAGGTCAGCAAGAATTATCCTCCTGATGTTAAAGCCCTCATGGATCTGTCCCTGACGGTTACGACGGGAGAGATGTTTTTCCTTATCGGTATGAGCGGTGCCGGGAAGACAACCCTTCTCAAACTTATCTGTAATATGGAAACCCCGAGTAATGGGCTCATCGAGGTTGCAGGACAGAATATTCATCAATTGAAGGGGAAAAAACTGGCTCGTCTCCGTCAAAAAATAGGAGTCGCCTACCAGGATTTCAAGCTATTGACCGATAGAACAGTAGCTGAAAACGTTGCCATCGCCATGGAGGTGTCATACAAGAAACCGCCGGTGATCGTAAAAAGGGTCAAAGACCTTCTGGCCCACCTCCAACTCACCGATAAACACGATACGATTACCGGAGAACTTTCTCGTGGCGAGCAGCAACGGGTCGCACTTGCCAGGGCCGTCGCCAATTCCCCCACGCTCATCTTAGTCGACGAACCCACGGGCAACCTCGACGCCACGACCACTGAAAAGGTAATGAATCTCCTTAGAAAATGTAATAACTCGGGAGCAACTATCATAATCGCAACCCATGACGAATCCATTTACCGCCAGTCGCAACATCGCATCGTCGAACTCAATAAAGGCCGAATCAGCAGCATTATCGCAGGAGGACAGGTATGAATTTCTGGTTTGCCGTCTTTAGGCAGGTTGGACGTAATCTCCGCCAGACCTGGCCCTCTCAGATCATGACGCTTCTGACTGTCAGCCTCTCCGTTCTGATTTTTGCTTTCTTCTACCTCGTCTATACCAATATGCTCACTGCCGGTGACAAAATGGGAGATGATCTGCGTCTTATCGTCTATTTAAAAGATGATCCAGGCCCGGAAATGCAGCAACAGCTTCGTAATAAGATAACCGACTTTGACAAGGTCCAGGAAATTAAGTTCATTTCCAAGGCTGAAGCATATCAACGTTTTGCCAAGCAATTGGGGAAGAACAAGGATGTGCTCGACGATATGCCGCCTGATTTTCTGCCGGCCTCAATCGAGGTTGTACCGCTCAAGAACCTGCGCAGTCTCAACCGGGTAAAACTCTTTTCGGAATACCTGAGCAAGCTTCCAGGCACACTCAAGGTTCAATACGGTCAGGAGTGGGTGGAGAGATTTTTTAATTTCATCCAGCTGCTCTCAATTGTGGTCGTTCTAAGCGGCAGTCTCCTCATCCTGACCACATTTTTTATGGTTGCCTATACCATCCGCCTCACCATCATGGGAAGACAGGCTGAATTAGAACTTTTAAAATTGGTGGGAGCCACCAATCATTACATTCGTACTCCCTTTATGTTGGAAGGATTGCTGCAGGGACTTTTAGGGTCTACTGCCGGTCTCTTCTCACTTTTTTCCCTTTTCCAATGGATTAAAATACGTTTCAGCGGTCCGGGGATTTTAAACCTTTTCAATTTTACCTTTTTTAATGCCGATACATTGGGATTGATTATCATAGCATCCATCCTGCTCTGCACCGTCGGCAGTTTCATGTCGATGCAGAAATTCCTGCGCATGTGATTATCGATGGGCCATACCTTCAAGCACTCTTTTTATCGAATATTCCATTCCTCCTGCAAAACGTGGGGCACGTGGTGTTCCTGCATTCTTCTCATAATTATGGTTACAGCAGGCACACTTATAGTGTTGCCGAATTCCAGCGCTGCCTCGTCAACAGAATCGCAAAAACAGCAACTTAAAAAAAGCATTAACAAATATACGATCAATATTCGTCGTCTGCAGCAGGGAATCAAACTGCAACAAAAGGCGCTTGAGCATAGCATGCGCCAAGAAAAAGATCTGCTCGAGCAACTCCAAGACCTGGATATACGCCTTGCCGAGCAACGCGAAAAACTGCAGGTTCTACGGGAACGAATGACCGCCCAGCAGGATCTCATTAATGTCAAAGAAAAAGAACTCGACCGGGTAAAAAAAGAAAAGAACGCCGTTCAACTTCATCTGCAAAAACGCTTGAACGCCTACTATAAAATGGGAAAAGTCGGCCTCATAAACGTGGCTTTTTCCGCTCATACCTTACCGGAACTTTTAACGTTTCACGATTCTTTCCAGACTCTGATCAGATATGATCAGAATTTGATCGTTACCTACCGCAATTCCATAACTCAACTGGAAAGAGTCAAAGAGGCTTTGATGCTCGAAAGATCCCTCCTCCACGAATTCATCTCCCAGGAAGAGGCTGAACAAAATAGAATCAGTGCAACTAAGCTGGAAAAAGAAAATCTCCTCACCTTGATCAGAACAAAGAGCCAACTGCATCAACAGGCAATCAAAGAGATGGGGGACGCGTCACGCAACCTGTATTCTTCGCTTGTGGTATTGAAAAAAAGAGAGCACATCCTCGACCAACGTTTTCTTTTGAATCGCGGCAAACTCTCACCGCCGGTCAATGGAACAGTCATCACCTTGTTTCACCAGGAAACAACCAACAGGATGGGTATCACCAATAGATCTCAGGGAATCGCGATAAAGGCCCCTGACGGCTCCAAGGTTGGTGCCATCTTCGACGGAACCATCATTTATTCCGGCTATGTCAGAGGTTACGGGAATACCGTCATTGTCGATCATGGATATCAGTATTATTCTATCATCTCAAGGGTAGAAAAACTGCTCAAGAATGCAGGAGACAAAGTCGTCACCGGAGAGCCTATTGCAATAATGGGTGATACAGCAACCTTGATTGACGAGGGACTGTACCTGGAAATTCGGCATAATAAGCAATCCCTTGATCCACTGAAATGGCTGGATAAGGACAAATTAACCATCGACTCGAGTGAAACAAAACTCTTAGAGAAGAGTGATCAATAATTCATCCCAAACGGCACAAAAATCATGCATAAAAAAGTCAGACCGATTTTCAGGTTCTTCATTATTACACTTTTATCCATCTTTCTTATCAGCGGAACGGCCCTGGCCGACGTTTCCAAAAAAGAAAGGGATGAAACCTACAAGCAACTCGAACTCTTTGCCAATGTTCTCAGCCTGCTTCAGGAAAATTATGTTGAAAAGGTAGACACCAAGAGCCTCATCGAAGGGGCCATCAACGGTCTGCTTCTCTCCCTTGACCCCCATTCTTCCTATCTCAAACCCGAAAGTTTCCAGGACCTCAAAGACGAAACACAGGGGAGCTTTACCGGGATCGGAATTGAGATCACAATGCGTAACGGTATTCTTACCGTCGTCTCGCCGATAGAGGGAACTCCTGCCGACCAGGCCGGCCTCAAGGCAAAGGATATGATCGTCAAAATCAACGGGGAACCGACCAAAGACATGTCACCTATGGACGCTATCAAAAAACTCCGCGGACCAAAGGGGACAAAGATTACGATATCGATCCACAGACAAGGCTGGACAAGCCTGAAAGACTTTACGTTAGTACGTGATACTATTCCGATTCATTCGGTGAAGTCGTTTTTCCTGGAACCCGGTCTCGCTTATACCAGGATAACCAATTTCCAAAGCCAAACCACTGCGGATTATAAAAAGGCCCTGAAGACTATGAACGCTGTCCATCCCATCAAGGGACTGATCCTTGATCTACGCAATAATCCCGGTGGTCTCCTCAACCAGGCCGTAGGGATTTCCGACCTCTTTATAAATAGTGGCCTGATCGTTTATACCAAAGGGAGGACGGAAGAACAGAACATGACCTTTAAGGCCCATGATACGGGTAATGATCCCCGCTATCCTCTCATCGTTCTGGTCAATGAAGGATCGGCCAGCGCCTCCGAAATAGTCGCCGGAGCGCTTCAAGATCATAAACGGGCAATTATTGTCGGTACCCAAACCTTCGGGAAAGGATCGGTTCAAACCATTATCCCCCTCCCAGACGGTGCCGGTCTCCGCTTGACGACGGCCCGTTACTATACTCCCTCGGGAAGATCCATCCAGGAAAAAGGAATTACCCCTGATGTTGAAGTGCCTTTTGTGTCCTATGACCTGAAAAAAGAAGAAAAGAAAAACGATTCCGACTATATTCGGGAAGTGGATCTAAAGCATCATTTCAAATTCAAGGATTCGGGAAGCCAAAAAGATAAGGCTCATTCTCCAAAGCTCTCGCCAGAGGAAATCAAACAAAACAATATGGTAAAGGAACGCCTGGATAAGGACAATCAACTCCGCTCAGCCCTTAATATATTAAAAAGCCTGGAGCTCTTCACCGAATACCGACAGACATCGGAAAAAGGGCATCAATTATAGGTCTGTGCTCTTGGACCCACCCCAACCCGTGGGTTTTTCTTCAGCCGAAATAGATACTTGGCAGCAGATAAAACCCACGCGAACCTCTCTTGTTTTTATGGGTGAGGCTTTGCGACCTGCAATCAACCTTGGCTAATACCTAACTCCTTTAAGAACTGCTCATCACGTGACCAGTTCTTTTTTACTTTGACCCAGAGTTTCAACATTACTTTTTTTTCCAGCATTTCCTCTATATCCTTGCGGGCTTCTATGCCGATTTTCTTCAGCATTCTCCCGCCTTTGCCGATCACTATACCTTTCTGGGATTGACGTTCCAGAACTATTGCGGCATGGATGGTCACCCGCTCGTCTCCGGGCTCTTCCGAGAAAGACTCTATCACCACCGCAGATGAATAGGGAATTTCCTGTCCCGTGAGCAAAAAGATCTTCTCCCGGATGATTTCGCCGGCTAAAAATCTCTGGGTTGCGTCTGTGGGGATATCATCAGGGTAGTATTTGGGCCCCAAGGGAAGGAAGTTGAGAATTTCGTCAATCAGGTGATCGATGCCGTCGCCATGCAATGCTGCAAGCGGCAGTATTATATTGAAAGGGTAAATTTGAGAGCATATCTCAATTAAGGGGAGAAGTTTTTCCTTCTCGATCAAATCCACCTTGTTCAGCACCAGAATAGACGGTGCCTCCATCTTTTCCAGGTATCCGACCAATTCCTTATCCTTTTCCGGTTTTTGAGATATGGCCTTTGATGCATCAAGAAGAAAAAGAACGACATCCACATTCTTCATACTCTCTAGAGCAATACGGGCCATCTCCTTGTTCAAAAGCTGTGAATCGCTATGCAGCCCCGGAGTGTCAAGAAGGATTATCTGAAAGGTATCCCCGTTAACCACCCCGAGAATTCGATTTCGAGTGGTTTGGGGCTTGTGGGTCACGATGGATATTTTCTGCCCCAAAAGGGCGTTCAACAGAGTTGATTTACCAGCATTTGGAGGCCCGACAATAGCAACCATTCCGGATTTAAAAGTAGTGCCTTGTTCTTTCATAGATAGGGCGAAAAAAATTGTTGGTATCTGCAATTATAGGGGGTGCTCAAATCGTAAAATCAAACTATAGTGCTATATATCATAAACTCTTTGGTAAAAAAACCTGATGAACGATGATTTGTTCCAAATACTGCTTATGAATTTTTATTGTTTCGCCGGCATAGCTGGATACGTCGCCTTTTCAATGGGTGAAAAAAAATAAAAGGCTCCCAATGGTGACTGCTGGCAAGATCATAGAATATCTTGATAACGGAAAGTTTGTCTGTGCCTTTGTTACTGAATGTCAGAATAAACGCACACGTTCTCTTAACCAAAACGGTAGAGAGATCAACCTGCCTCTTTCCCGCATCATACACTGTTCAATCACGACGCACCCGACAAGTCTGAACAGGGAGGAGTTGATTCGAAACCTGAAGGCCACCAACGAGAAACGTATTTCCTTGATGGAAAAAATCAACCTTGAGGAAATATGGGAACTTGCCAGCAGTGAAAACTCCGACACCTTTGAACCGTCCTTTCTTGCCGAACTCATTTTTTCCGAAGAGGATAGTGACGATATTGTTTCAGCTTTCCTCCGCTGTATTTTTTCCGATCGCCTTTTTTTTAAATACAAGGAAGGTAAAATCCGGGCCCATACCCCGGAGCAGGTGGAACAACTGCGTCTTCAATCAGAACAGGAAGAAAAGAAACGTGTACAGAAAAAAGAAGGCGTTTATTTCCTCCAAAAGCTCCAAGAGTCCAGCCCTAACGAGATACGTATCAACCAGGATTCTCAGAAATTCCTCCAGATAATCCGAGACTATTATCTTTTCGGCAGTAATGCAGAAGATGCCGAACTGGCAAGGCATATCTTAAAAGAGGCGGGCTTTCATCGTCCTCAAGACCCGTTTCATATCCTGGT
The DNA here is from genome assembly GCA_963822095.1 of uncultured delta proteobacterium. Taxonomy (GTDB): domain Bacteria; phylum Desulfobacterota; class Desulfobulbia; order Desulfobulbales; family Desulfocapsaceae; genus CAWGGS01. The sequence goes on along the minus strand of CAWGGS010000081.1, from coordinate 9,161 downwards.
AAAAGCAGGCGTCTGGAATAGAAATGAGAACATTCCACTACTGCGCCAGGGACTGCCCGTGGGATTCTCTCTTACCGCACGCCAAAAGGCCGAAAGTCTTCTGCAAAGCAATGTTAAAAGTCTGCTGGACGATCCTCAACGAAAAGATTTCTCGCATTTGTCACCGTTTACCATAGACGGTGCAACAACCCTCGACTTTGATGATGCGCTGACCATCGAACGAGAGGGGGATAACTATCTTGTCGGCATCCATATTTCAGATGTCGCACACTATGTTCGCCCAGGAGACCCGCTTTTCCAGGAGGCGATGGAACGAGGCACATCAATTTATTTCCCCGAAGGGCAAATACCGATGCTGCCGAGACATCTCTCACAGGGAATCTGTAGCCTGATTCAAGGAGAACTGCGAGCGGCCTTCAGCTTCATGATCCTGCTATCCCCTGAAGCCGAAGTCCTGAGGGTAAGAATTTCACCTTCGATTATCAAGGTCGCCAGACGCTTGACCTATGAAGAAGCAGATGAACTCATGGATACAGACCCTGAGCTTCAGATCCTCGATATGTTGAGGAAAAAACTCAGGGCCAAGAGAATAGAAGCAGGTGCTCTTCTGCTTCCCTTTCCCGATGTAAATATCTTTATTGATACCAACGGGAAGGTCAATGTCAGCCTCAATCCCTCCGATACTGCTGCCCGAACACTTATCTCGGAGATGATGATCCTGGCTAACTCCGAGGCAGCCCGCTATGTTGCAGACAGAATGGCACCAGGCCTGTTCAGGTCTCAACCTGCACCTAAACAACGTCTGATCAACGGCGATGACGACAGCCTTTTTCTTAATACACGGCAACGAAAGCAACTTGCTCGTGGTGAACTCCTGACCTACGCCAAAGACCACAGTGGCCTAGGAGTCAGTCAATATACGACCGTCACCTCACCGATTCGAAGGCTTTTGGATCTCGTCATGCAACATCAGCTGCACTCTATAGTCAGGAGACAGGCCCTTAAATTTCCCGAAGAGATGTGCAAAGACTTCATAACCGTTATCACCAATACCCTGGCCAGAGCAAACGGTGTCAAACAGCTTCGCCACCGTTACTGGCTTTTGAAGTACCTGGAAGATCGTCGAGGTCAGTATGTAGATGCCCTTGTCATTGAATCAGGTCCGAAACGGGTGGGTCTGATTTTGACTGATATCCTGATGGACGTGGATTTACCGACCCCCGGGGGGAGAAGACCCGCTCCCGACAGCCTTGTTAAAGTCAAGGTTGCAAAGGTCGATGCGCTCCAGAACACCCTGCAAATGGAATGGTAAAGGTTTTGGGTATACGTTTTGAAAATGCCCTTCAGGTTGCAAGAAAAGTAGTCTAATATTTCAAAAGCCGATGTGGAAAATTATTTTTCATTTCAGCATATCAGGATACGTCAAAACGAGTAAAATCTGTTGCATCTAAGGAAAAAGACGTAGCAAAAGGCAGGGATTGACGTGCTTCTATTAGGCCATCAATTATAACATCTGACACTTGTCCAGGCACTCACCCGAACATATCCTTTCCGTCGTTCCAATCCGCTGCGGCGTTCTTTGAAGTGTCTTCTCTCTGTTCCGTTACTGGCGAAATAGTCTGTCCAATAAGACTTACGATTATCTTCACCGGACCGTCTGTCCCAATAAGGATCTTTTGATCTTTGATACCTGATGCTCATGATTTTTTTTGGTATTATCGCCAACATATCTGCTCCTGCTCAAACAACGATATCTTGGCCCCCCAGATCTGTACATACAACGCTCACTACCCTACTAAAATAAGTCTTAATAGAGGAACCGCAATACCGACAGAAAAATTGAAGAAGAGACAGTCCTGTAGCCCCTGCGATACCTAACCAACAGACTAGTCCTCACTTTGAGCGGATCAAACCAGAATCTGATTCCCCTGAAATTCAGACTATCGGAATGCCTGGATCGGACGGGGTATTCCTAAAAACATGAGTATCCCGACAGAAAAAGTCACTTATATGTCAAGCATTTCATGAGAGCAGAAGAATGAGCCTGGTGGCAAATTTAGCCATTCACCCTCTGTCGGCCGAAATTATCAGATCACAGAGATCTCCTGCAATTTCATCGATAACGCCTTTGTCCTGGCCTTCCACCATGACACGAATCACTGGCTCGGTACCTGAAGGGCGTACCAGGATTCGTCCTTCCCTGGCCAGGGTCGCCTCCCTTTTTGCAATAGCATCTATAAGCCCCGGTATCTCATGTACTTCCATCCTTCTGGAGGTGCGGACATTTTTCAGGACTTGAGGAAAACTCTCCATTATGCCTGCAAGTTCCGATAGCGGTTTATTTCGTTTTTTCATGATGGCAAGGAGTTGTAAGGCAGCCAGGATGCCGTCACCGGTGGTGATATGATCGAGAAAAATCAAATGTCCTGACTGTTCTCCACCGAACGAATACCCTTCTTTCCTCATACATTCAACAACATATCTATCCCCAACCCCGGTCCTTACCATTACACCGCCCATCTTCTCCATCGCCACCTGAAGACCCATGTTGGACATGATTGTCGCCACCAGAGTCTTTCGGTTCAGCTTTCTCTGTTTCAAGAGTTCTTGGGCACAGATGGCCATGATATGGTCACCGTCGACGATGACTCCATGCTCATCGGCTACGATTAACCGATCGCCATCCCCGTCCAAAGCAAGCCCTATATCGGCTCCCAGTTCCTTGACTTTGGCAGCCATAAGCTCCGGATGCAAGGCTCCGCATTGATGATTGATATTTTTTCCATCCGGGTTTACTGAAAGTGCAGTTACTTTTGCACCCAGTTCCTCAAAGACATACGGCGCAACACCATAGGTTGCTCCGTTCGCACAATCAAGAACGATATGAAAATCGTCAAGGGTATAGCTTTTGGGAAAGGTATTTTTCAAAAAAACGATGTATCTGCCCTTGGCATCTTCTATTCTCGCTGCTTTTCCTACCTCTTCGGCCACGGGCCGAAGAGGCTCCATCTTCTGAGAAAAGATCAAATCCTCCATCGAGAGCTCTACCTCGTCCGGAAGCTTGAATCCGTCATGGGAAAAAAGTTTGATACCGTTATCCTGGAACGGGTTATGGGACGCAGAGATCACGACTCCGGCATCTGCCCTCATGGACGTCGTGATAAAAGCAATTCCGGGCGTCGGTAAAGGCCCAACCAGCAGGACGTCAACGCCCATGGAACAAATTCCTGCAGCCAAAGCATTTTCAATCATATAACAGGATACTCGCGTGTCCTTACCGATAACGATCCGATGTCTTCTTGCCTGATTTTTTACTGTGTAGGCCATCGCCCTCCCGATTTGCATAGCAATTTCTATGGTCATCGGATAGATGTTGGCAACACCACGAACGCCGTCCGTTCCAAATAATTTTCTCATTGTTGTCATCTTGAGGAGTTAGGAATCTATCTACCGATATTCAAATTACTCAGTGTTTCTTGTCATGATTGTCTGTTTTTGGGGCGGAAGGGGTACTGACCAGGTGAACAAATTCCGGCTCTATCTTCACCACCTGGAATGGAACACTCTGTTTTTTAGGTAAAACGACCTGCACCTTCATTTGCTTGTCTTCGGGAGCGACAGCAACCGCAGTGACTGAAAACAGTTTTCTGATATCGGTATCCTTTTTCAGCATCAATTTGGGTATCTTTAAAGTAACCTGGACCTTAGAAGGTTCAACTTTCTGGGGATTCCCGTCAATTTCAACCTGGACCGGAACATTGTCAATGGTTTTTTCAACCGTCTCCATCGCGATAAGGATATCTGCAGTGATGGAAGTCTCACCGATTAAATCGACAATCGCAGGGTCAAGATCAAGGGGAATTTGTTTCTGGACCGATTCCGTCATTCCGCCGATATTTATCGGTATCGTCTTGAGGGATTCCACCTGTGAAAGCTCGGTCTGCGGACCTGTTATTGTAATCACATCCGGAGTTATCCTTAATTCTTTCAATAAATAGTCGTGGGCAACGTGACCCACGATAACCGGAGTGATGGTGAATTTTTTCTGAATGAGCTTGTCAAGAGAAAGGATGAGAGAGGACGGTTGAACCCGCAAGACTTTAACTCCTCTGCTTACCGGTATTGATTTGTTGCTAATATTGATAACCCGCGTTCCCGGAGTCGCGTCGGAGAGATCTACCTGCCTGGTGATTTCCCGTTTTCCCATGTCCAAAAGAAGAGATCGCGGCCCGCGGACCGCCACGGCTATCTCCTTTTTAAATTTATTAGAAATAATCAGATCTTTCGGCATATTAATGATTTCAATTGGGACCATCACGGTCTTATCGACGGCATCCTCTCCGCCGATAAAATACCAAAGCAGAATAGCCAGGAACAATGAGATGAAACGCAACAACCATTCTTTGGACCACAGTTTTTGAACACTTTGAAATTTCAATTTTTTCATGACCGATAAATCCAGCTTTTCCAAGGATAGGAATGCCCTTCCTTGCCGATAAAGATTGCCCGTAGACTGTTTTTCAAGGCCATTTCATCACTCATAGTCGTAAGTGCTCCATGCTGGACGAGCGATACCTCCTGGGTTTCTTCCGAAACAACCAGAACCACTGCGTCCGTTTCCTCCGACAGGCCTATGGCAGCCCTGTGCCGGGTCCCAAAGCGTTTATTAATATAGGGGTTTTGGGTAAGCGGTAGGATACATCCAGCAGTTTGAATTCTTCCCTTGTGGATGATCACCCCACCGTCATGGAGCGGCGATACCGGCATAAATATTGAAATAAGCAGCTCCTTGGTCAAATGGGCATCGAGTTCAAAGCCGGATTCGACAAAATCCCTGAGCCCGGTTTCTCTTTCTACGATAATCAATGCCCCTATTCGTCGCTTGGCAAGATAGAAAATTGTTCGAATAATCTCTTCCAATTCTTTCTCCTCGACATCAGAGCTTTTCTGGAATGGAGATTTACCGACCTGGGTCAGAGCACGACGGATATCCTGTTGAAAAACGATTATAATAATAAGAAGAATTGAGCTGAGAAACGTCTTCATCATCCACATCAAAACAGTGAGATCCAAAATGCTGGCCATGAAATAGACAATGGTCAACACGACGATTCCCAGCAGCATCTGGACAGAACGTGTTCCTCTGATTATCGACAGAAGTTGGTAAATGACGAAGGCAACAACCAGGATATCGAGGATATCCTGCCAGCGTATGACGTTGAAGATCTCTAACATTCAGGAAGATTCAGATAATGTTAACGTTGGTAAAGTTCAGAGCTGTGATTTTCGAGTAAACCTGACAAGTCAACCGCTCTTTTTTAAAACCCTCTACAGTGTACAAAATTTTTTACTTTTTTTCCAACGAAAAACTTTTGAAATTTAAGCTTTTTTCTCCAATGCCCAAAAAAGTGCAGGACTTTCTTATCACAATCATATTTTCGATCTCATTTTTTGTACTTTTCAGCCGCAACCACCAGTTGAAACCGAATGTTCTAAGGACGGTAGAGTACATAGATATTTTTGGTATGCATGAATCTTTTCTTTTTATTATGATCTCAGGAAATGACGGCAACATTCAAAAATATTGAATATCATACTCCATTATCCAGTCTGACGGATATTCTCTCTTGAAAAAATTAGCAGTTAAAGGCAATACTGCATCACAAGCAACAGTTTAAAAATCTCTATGATCTCTTCATTTCCCGACGACAATGCCAGACCGCTACAGTTCGATATCAATTGACACCTCATCGAGGCCGCAACCTCCCAAGCGTTCAAAACCCCATCGGAGACGAGACCCTTTTGTCAAAAAGATTTCCGATAAAATTCCCCGCAACCCATACGTGATCATCGCATCCATTGCAGGCATCTTTTTCGGCCTTTATTGCCTGGGAGGATTTTTGCTGATTCCCTATTTGATCAAAAATATTCTGCCCGGGTATGTGGCTAAACACACCAGGTTGGAACTCAATATAGGATCTGCACGATTCAATCCGTTTTCTTTTCGTTTGCAGATAAAAGATGCCACCGTCCTTTCAAATACTGTTTCCACTAAGGAGTCCCCACTTCTTAAGACAGACGAATTGGTAGTGGATCTCGTTCCCAGCGCCCTCATTCACGGGAATATTGTTACCCGGTCATTGCAAATCGAACGACCGGCCCTCACGTTGATCAGATATCAGGATAACGTCTATAACGTTTCGCTAATCTCCAAGGCCTCTTTTAACAGCGTTTCAAACAGGTCCTCAAGATTTCCTGATATCCCCTTTCTGTTCTCCTTTAACAATATCTCCGTCACAGACGGATCACTCATTTTTAACGATAGGCTGTTGAAGAAGGTTCATAAAGCGGAAAAAATTGAATTGACACTTCCAACCCTGGCCAATTTTTCCTACAAGTCGAAAACATCCGTCTTACCAAGTTTTTCAGCAGTAATAAACGGAAGCCCGATCCAACTGACCGGCGAAGCGGCAATTCCGAACAATTCCGAGGGAAACCGGACACAATTATCCTTTAATTTAAAATCCTTGGACCTGCCTCTGTATTTCAACTATCTCCCTTCTTCCTTTCCGGTTCAACTCATAAAGGGCACTGCCGACGGCCAAATCCAAATCTCCTTCATCCCGAAAAAAGATCATTCGCAGAGCCTGACCGTCCTTTTCCAGCTCGACACCAAATATATAGATGTGTCGACCAAGGACAACGCACTTGAAATGAGCATCCCCACGGCAAAACTCGAAGGGGAATTCCAACCCTTCACAGGGGATCTCCATTTTCGCAACATCCTCTTTAATGAACCTGAGATCCTGCTTAACCACAACTTTTCCGAACAGACACTGGACGGGCTCCTGCCCTATGATGGAAAAGCATCGCCGGCCCCCTTCCCCCAGAAATCTGCACCAAAGCTGGCCTTGGATCTTTTCGTGATGGACGACGGTATCCTGCACATAGAGGAAGGACAAGGCACAAAACTGCATAAAAAGACATACCGTTCAATCCAACTCAGTATCAAGAATTTTGCCGATCACCAAACGACCAAAGACGATACAGATGCCAAGAAATGCACGTTCAAACTCAGCGGCGAACAGCTCTCTCCACAGGCTTCGTTTTCATGGGAGGGGGATATCGACCAAAGCCACTCTGCTCATGGAACCTTGCATCTCAATCATTTTCCGGCCTCTCTGCTTGGAACAATTTTTACCCGGGAGCAAGGAACATCCATGTCCGGAATATCGGACATGACGGGAGACCTCTCAGTTCAAAGGAAATCCGGGGCTTCAAAACCCTTTTCATACAGTATTTCCGAAGGGTCGATAAAAATCTCCGATTTCCATCTTTTAGAAGCAGGAAAAGAATGGTTGAGCGCAGTCTCCTTTACTTTAGGACCATTGGATTCTAAAAACAAAATTCTGGATATTGGCAATATGTATTTTAAGGATGCCGTGGTGAAAATACAGGAGGACCATCTCCCGCATTTCCTTAAATCATTTGCCGAAAATCAAAGCCCTTACCGGGTTCACGGTATAGACTTTTCAGGAGATATTTCCCTGAACCCCGCAAAGAAAAACAGACCCTCCCTGGTGTTCACTGGTCTCAGCATACAGGCCAATCACCTGGATGGTGATCCAAAAGATACCGACAATTTTTCCCTGACCGGAAAAATTGTCCCGTCAGGCGAGCTGAAGACAAAGGGGAGGATACTTCTCAATCCTTTCAAAGCCTCATTGACGGTTCAATTCTCACGAATGCCGTCCGAGAGGCTTTTTCCATGGTATACCGACTCGTCATATCTTTTGGACGGGAAGGGTCTCATTGATGGTTTGGGCCAACTTTCCTATCCGAGTGGAAGGTTTTCAGGTTCACTTACATTCTCCGAAGCCCTTTTTGACAACATTTCAGCAAAATCCAGACTGACATGGAAAACAGCCGAGTTCAAAGATTTTGACTTCAGTACAAGGCCTTTTAGGCTCAAGATCGCTTCTATCCTGATTAATCAACCCGAGCTGACCTATTCGCAACAAGCCCCAAGCCCGTCTGTCCCTCTGCAGGTGGCTTCATTTCTTCAAAGCCTTTTGCCGCATCCTAAAACCGGAAAAGGCGGGACAAAACCACCGGTATCGGATTTTAAAATCCCTATAATTTCCATAACAAACGGAAGGTTAATCTATAAAGATCCACGGCTGACTCCTCCCTGGCAGCAGGAGGTCACGTCCATTGCCGGTGATATCCAAAACCTCTCTCGCCCTGTTGATTCCTCCCCCTGCAAATACATATTCACCGGGACAATTGCCAGTCGTCCACTGACCGCTGAAGGGACGATTGATCCCTTTGCCCGGAAAATATCTTCAAACTCGACCTTGACCCTTACCGGAATGCCCCTTTCGATCTATAAGAATCAACTCTTACCTCTCCTCTCCCTCGATACAGATACAGGAACATTCGATCTTACCTTGCAGGAGGCCTTTCAGGACGGTCATGCAACCGGCCAGGCCCAGTATGTTTTTCATGGTCTGTCTCCTGCATCCGAGTCGGCGGATACTGCTCTTATGCTTTCACTGCTGGCCGACACCCAAGATACCATCAAGGCCAGGATTTCTCTTAACGATCAAGAAAGCAATGAACAGCAACCCGTATTCACCAGTACGGTTAATTATTTTAAACGTCTCATCGTCAAATCCGTTATCGCCCCGCTTCTTCTCACCAACGACAATTTCGCAAGACTCACTTTTGACGACACCCCGGATTTTGTCAGCGGAGAGAAAAGCCTTTCCGAAAAAGGTAAGGCAAAGTTAACTCTTTTCAGGGACCTTCTGGCTTCCCATCCACGTTTGACCCTCGATATTACCGGCATGGCCGACACAACCGCCGACAGGAATACTCTTCTTGAAAAACGCATGAAAGCAGATTATCTAATTTTTTTCTTATCAATTCAGTATGAAAATATCATTTCACGCTCCCTGGTTCTTAAGATGAGGGTTAATTTTATTTCACTTTATTAAAATCATCTTCTTAGTTTCAACAAAGCTGCCAGCTTTTAATTGATAGAAATACACGCCGCTTGATAAATTCTCCGCGTTCCATTTTAATTCATATGTCCCAGTAAGTTTCTCTTCAATCACTAAAACTGTAAGCCCATATTCAGAGATTCCGGCTATCGGGCC
>CAWGGS010000080.1:0-13113 GCA_963822095.1 uncultured delta proteobacterium | reverse complement strand
CACCAAATCGTAGCCAAGGGTCGTAACTCCTCCATCCGATAAGGTCGTGGTGTGTAGACGGCCATAATCATCATAGGTGAAATCCGCATAACGCTTGAGGACATTGGCAGGATCCCACACCTCTTCATGGGTTCGATTGCCGTTGGTGTCATACGTGTAACTGATGGAATTTCCCTGGCTGTCGGAAATCCCCGCCACTCTTCCTGTAGGTGTATAGCTGTAGGCGATCGTCCTGGAACCGGGCAGAGTAACGGATTGCAGCTTTCCGGTAAGATCGTAAACATAGGAAGTGGTCAGTCCGGCAGTAGATATGGAAGTCACCTGGCCGTTGGTATTGAATACCCTGGTGGTGGCAATGCTGTTGGGGTCGGTTATGGTCTCGGCCTGGCCAAAAGCATTATAGTCACTGTAGGTGGTCGTATGGTCAAAGGCATCGGTTATCGTATGAAGATTACCGCGATTGTTACCCTGACCTGCATCGTTGGAATAATAGGTAAAGGTTACCGTATCATTGACATCGGTGCGCGGACCGTCGATGGATGTGATCTGACCGTAGGTGTTATAGGTATATGTTGTAGTGGCGGAAATGGCAGTGGTGCCTGAATAGCCGCTCTGCTGTCTGGTTTGCAGATTGCCGTTGCCGTCATAGGTCATTGAGGTAACTGCCTGTTGACCCGGATTGGCAACGGAGGGTTTGGTAATCGATGTTACCTGGTTGGTTGCCGAATCATAGGTTTTGGTAGTCGTTTGGGCAAGACTTGTCCCTGCGGCCTTGGTTGTCCCGGTCCTGTTGCCGGAGGTGTCATAAGAAAAGCCGGTCTTCACCCCGTTGGCATCGGTTGTCTCGGTAATCTGCTCTTTGTCATTATAGGTGTAGCTGGTATCGGCAGAATCACCACAGGAACCACAGCCGGGTCCGGTCATGGATTCAACTCTGACCACACCGTCTACAACTTTAAGCTGATAGGTGGTCTTGACCTGAAGGCTGTCGGTCACCTCACGCGTTGCATAAGACGGATAGGCGATGGTGACCGACTCGAGACCGCCGGCCTTGGCGGAGCTTATCGCCCGATCCTGACTATCGTAGGTGACGGTCAATATCCTGGTGCCGGATTCATCGATTATGCCGGTCAGGTTATGGGCATCATTAGGATCGTCATAGATATACTGGATGTTGGTGCTATCGGGTTTATCCACCTGGGTGAGATTGTCATTTTGGTAATGATAGGTCCAGGTACCGAGAGAGCAGGTGATCTGGTTCAGTTTTCCATCGGTGTAGCTGAAGGTAATGTTGCGACCGAAGTTGTCAAAGATCGAGGTGACCTGGTCTCCAGTATATGTGTAGGTTCGGGTATTATTGTTCCTATCTGTGATACTGATAAGATGACCGTTGCTGTCATATTGCCTGATGGTACCGAGGTGTTCCTTGAGTTCATAGCCGTTGGCATTAGCGGTAATGACTCGTTTTGTGCCATTTTGGTTGATCCAGTTACCGCTGCCGTCGTTTTTAAATATGATATAGCGGCCTCCGGCCTGGACCTGGCTTATGGTATCTGTTTCAATGATCAGATGTTCAGTAAACGTCCCCGTCCAACCGTACCCAAGTTCCGAAGTAGTGGTGCTTTGGCTGTTGTAAGTCCTGGTAAAAGAAAGGTCTCCACCTGGGCTTGCTAGACGGACATCGGTTTTTTTATAATACTTATTCCCTGTCCCGAAGTTGATTTGATGGGCAGAAATATAGGGCTGGCTGGAGGCAAAAAGCGAAGGAGCAGAGAGAAGAAGGAATAGTATTGCTGAAGTAAAGACGAAAGTGTGGGAAAAGGTGAGCTTCTGATGTATTGGCAACTTTTTGGAAGTAGAAGACATCAGTTCCCTCCGGCAACGTTTTGCAGGATGAAAATGGCCTCAGCCGTGCCTATCTTCCGGTCAGCATTAACATCGCTGTTCTGATGAACCATTGTCATTGGAACAGTTCCCGAGGCAACCTGTAAAGCAAGGATGGCATCGGTGAGATCGACGGATCCGTTATCGTCGACATCGCCTTTATAGCTACTTGATATTACAACTTGTTGAGTCAAAACATTGCCTGTCTTGTCATAGCTGTAGCCGACTGACATGCGGCTGTAGGCAGCTTCAATTAATCGTCCTGAATCACTATATGTATATTCGATTGTTGCGCCCAGGCTGAATATCGGTTGAATCAACCAAAAGATAATAACAAAAAAACAAGACAGGCTTAATAGGATCCCTGTAGAATTTGGTCTTTTAATTTCCATCCTCACAGGCTCCATCAAAGTTTCTTTCCGGTGGAATTACTGGTGGGTTGCAAACACTGTCGTCTCCATCAGCTCGTTTCACTCCGTTGCAATAGAGGTATGCGAAATAGTCATTTCCAATAATTGTTTCCCCCGGGATAAGAGGGTGTTGGTTTATACAGCTTCCTTCTTTCATGGCAGGTAAGTTTGTTGCCGAATCATCAAAATAGATATCTCCTGTATATGTTCCATAACCTGCATTTTGCGTACAGGCGTAATTCAATGCAGCAAGAGCCCCGTTATGTGTGCCCTCATCGTTCGTATGCAAAAAATAATGAGTTGGATATTCGTTTGTGATCCAATAGAGTTGACCTTCCGGCGGAGAAGCTAAGGCTATTGAAGATGGCAACACCAGAAAAAACAATAAGGTGTATATGAAAAATATTCCTGAAAGTCGTGATATCATCGATAACGTTTATCTATTGGTGTACTTCACTCATTAAGAATATCCAAATTGAGGACAAATATTAATATCTTTTTGGGTTAGGAACCACCAGACAAAAAAATCCAGAGTTTGTCAATAAATAATTTCAGCAGGGTATTTTCTTTGAGACTTAATTGAATCCTTTGTTTGAGGAATGGAAATTGGCAAGGACGGCCTTCTTCTTAAGGTTTGTGGTGTTTTGAAGATTCCTACTTGTAGCAGCTTGCAACCAAGAGCAGTCCCCGTCCCCATTATTTGTTATAATTGGAGGGCTGGAGCCAGTTGCAGTAAAGCCCTACTACGATCTTTTAAGCTCAGTTATTCTATATGTTTTTATTGTTTCCCTTCTCTCTATGCTGTTGTAAATAACGATAAAACGACCTGTTGCTGATATTCAGTTTCTTACAAATATTACTCACCGTAATGTTTTTTTCGTTATAAAGAACAAGGGCCATTTCAAAGGTCTTGGCATCAATCGCCTTCGGTCTTCCACCGTTGCGCCCCCGGGCTCGGGCACTTTCCAAACCAGCCCTGGTTCGCTCTCTAATAAGATTCCTCTCTAATTCTGCAAAGGCTCCAGTGACATGGAAAAAGAACTGACCTGTTGGTGTCGTAGTATCTATTGTCTCGATTACGCTTTTGAACCCAACCTCTCTTTCATGCAGCAGGTTGACCAGCTCTATCAGTTTTTTCAAGCTCCGCCCAAGACGGTCCAAACGCCACACAACCAGAGTATCCCCCTTTCGTAAAAATGATAGGGCTTCATTCAAAACTTTCCTCTCATCTTTAGCTCCGCTGGCGCTCTCAGTGAAAATCTTTTCGCATCCATTTTTCTTAAGTGCATCGACCTGAAGATCGAGGTTTTGATCCAAGGTTGAGACACGTGCATATCCTATCAGCATTATTTTTTATCTCCTTTATGCCAAAAAGCTTGCAATTATACATATACTGGCATAATGATTTTGTCATCTAATTTGGCGCAATATTCCACGAATTTTACGATGATCTCGGATATGGTTTGGAATTGTGCCTCAAACGAGGGTTTTTGGCACTTGATATGAGCAAGAAAATCCCCGATGAGCGATTGCTCGAACTCAAAAAACAAATGGATCTGTTGCGTCCTCGCGCTCTGGAGCGACGCAAGCTGGTCCAGGAATTTGCCACCCTCTATGCCGTCTCCGACAGTTCTGTATATCGAGCTCTGCGGGCAAAGCGGTCACCAAAACAATTACGCCGGTCAGATGCAGGCACAACCAGAATTCTGCCTCTTTCAGAAATGGAGTGTTATTGCCAGATAATTGCGGCAATGAAGTTGAGAACACAAAATAAAAAGGGACACCATCTTCCTACCTCCGAGGCCCTCAGATTGCTTGGAGAATATGGAATAGAAACTAAGGAAGGATTAAAAAAAGTTCCGAAAGGACTCCTCAAAAAATCTACAGTCAATCGTTACCTCAAGCAATGGGGTTATGATTTTCTGTCAATGAGCATCCAGCCGGTTTCTGTCCGGTTTCAGGCAAAATATGCAAATGACTGCTGGCATTTTGATTTAAGCCCGTCTGATCTTAAGGATCTGCCGGAATGGCCGGCCTGGGTCTCCCAAAGCAAAGGCAGACCAATCTTAATGCTGTATAGTCTTGTTGACGACCGTAGTGGTGTTGCCTATCAAGAATATCATGTTGTTTTCGGAGAAAATGTGGAGGTGGCACTCAGGTTTTTATTTCGTGCGATGTCGGAAAAAAATATTGAGGGATTCCCGTTCAAAGGCATTCCCAAAATGATTTATACGGATAACGGTCCGATTGCTCGGAGCCAAATATTTCAGAGAGTCTTGGAATATCTGGGGATTGATTTGCGGACTCATATGCCGAAAGGTACTGATGGACGACGGACAACAGCTAGAGCTAAAGGCAAAGTTGAGAGACCTTTCCGTACAATCAAAGAAGTCCATGAGACTCTCTATCATTTTCATACTCCAACAAATGAGGAAGAAGCCAATAAATGGCTATTAAATTATGTCCTCAGATACAATGAAAAATCTCATCGATCGGAAAATCACAGTAGGATTGAAGACTGGATTAACACTCTACCTCCATCGGGATTGAGAGAGGTTTGCTCATGGGAGAGGTTTACTACTTTTGCCAGGGAGCCTGAACGTAGAAGAGTGTCAAGTGATGGAACTGTTAAAGTAAATGGAGGTGTGTATCGCGTAGATTCACAGCTTGCAGGTAAGGAAGTTATTTTATGGTGGGGTCTATTTGATGTCGAACTGTACATAGAAAATGGTAAAGAGAAATTCGGTCCATTTTATCCGGATCGAGGACCAATCCCTCTACATACATTTCGGGCCACACGAAAATCAAAGGCTGAAAAGCGGGCTGATGCAATAGAGAAGTTGGCAAGAGAGATCGTTCTTCCCAAGGCAGCATTGACCGATGATGCGCGAACTTCGCAGGCCTTTGCAAGAACTCTGGCAGAAGGGACAATAATAGAGCGGTTTAAGGATCCCGATCCTTTTCAGGAAATTACATTTCGAAGTGCGTTGGAGGCTAAAAAAGCAATAGCCAATTATTTAGGGATTCCTCTTTCGAAACTCTCAGGAGAAGACCGGGACAAAATAGAATCGATCCTTTCCGATACTCTTGAAAAAAGAAAAATCATAGATGCGGTGCGACGGTATTTCCGGCAAATAAAACAAGGAGACCGATATGCGAAGTGACGTAATGAATCATTTTGATTTGGTAAAGGAATTCCGTAATGCAGGCTATTTTGAAACTGACCACCATAAACAGATCAGCCGGGATCTCAAGATGGCCATACGTCAGGGTAAGCTTATCGCGGTTACAGGAATAGTGGGGTGTGGAAAGACAACTACCATGAGAAAAATTCAAGAGATGCTTCTTGAAGAAGGGGAATTCATTGTCGCTAAATCTCTTTCGGTCATGAAATCAAGGGTAAGGTTGAGCACATTGATCATGGCGTTATTTTATGATTTATCTCCAGAGAAGGATTTGAAAATAACGACTCAGCCGGAAAAAGGAGAACGAAAACTGCAGGCTTTGATTAAACAACGAAAGAAGCCTGTAGCTCTGTTTGTTGACGAAGCGCATGATCTCCATGGAAAAACGTTGGTGGGATTGAAGCGTCTTATTGAAGTAGTTCAGGATTGTGGAGGGACTTTATCCGTTGTCCTCATTGGTCATCCAAAACTAAAAAATGATCTTCGGCGGGCTACGTTGGAAGAAATCGGTTCACGAGCCGCTGTTTTCGATCTCAATGGAATAACTTCGAGCAAACGGGAATATATTGAATGGCTATTGGAAAACTGTTTGAAGCAGGGAACGGATATCTATTCCATGGTCACCGAAGAAGCAATTGATTTGCTTGCAGAACGACTACAAACACCCCTGCAGATTGAACATCATCTTTCTTTGGCATTTGCAGAAGCCTTTGAGATCGGGGAAAAACCGATCAATGAGAAAATAATAGAATCCGTACTTACCAAAGATATTAATGATCTGGAACCGAGACTTACCAGGCAGGGCTACAATATTAAGGTGCTGGCTGAATCAATCAGCGTTCAGCCTAAGGTGATACGGGCTTTTTTGAATGGAAAACTCTCACCTGATCATACGAAGGAAATTCAAAAGGAGTTATTGGCAGTCGGTGTACCATTTTGAGCAACAACATTATTGGCGTTTAATGTGAGCCCGGCTTTATGTTTGCAAGCCCATTGGCATTTAATTTGAGCCCGTTGGCAATTAATGTGGGTCCGGCTCTATTTATAGTGGCAAATAATGTGAGCCGAAATGACCTTTGTTTGCAGGTCCGAGTACGTTATGTTTGCAAGCCGCTACAACTAGCTGTTGGATTGATAATTCTTTGGATGGAGGGGACTGCACATTCGGCGATGCTCCATTTTACGTATTCCGGCGCCAGCTTCTCTGGAAGCGGTGACATCAATGTCATTGAAAATCATGATGGAACATTCACTGCCATAAAGGGGTATGCTACTGTTTTTCTTAAAAACAGCAGCGATCAAAAAACTGATTATGGGACATTCTCTCTGGTTGATAATAGGAATTCTCCAACCACCTATTTTGCAAGTCCATTAGGCCTTTTTATTTATGATAACACCTTGTATTATCCGAAGAAGCCTTTGCTCAATAATTGGGGCTTACTCTTTTCCAATGCGAACAGAACAATCGAGCTCAATATCTGGGGAAATGGAGTGGGCTCTTCATACTCCGCCTCTCTGGGGAAGAGCGGGAAATACATCAAAAACAAAGATGTAATTTTCAATGTGACAGCGAAAATCAGATGAACATATGGTTTAGCAAAAATCTTGGTGATGCGATGCTGGCATACCTGACCTTAGACAATGTTACGACTGTCTGTGAGTCTGCGTATCAAAAAGCAAACCGTCCCAATGATATGGCTGTTTTTCTTCGCCACGAATCAGAGGGACGTCTTCAGTGTGAGGTCAAGATCTACTTTTCTCCAGCAATTGGTGGTGTCGCAAAATCACTCGGCGCTTCCCCCTGCGAGCAACCTACAAGGTATGGTCTCAGTCTGTTGGTCGGTTCCCCTGCAGCATGGCCGATGTTCTTCCCGGAGAGTTAACTGAATGTCCTCCTTTACTTGGCTCTTCATTTTTCTCTAATCAGGCCGGTCTCCGGATGCCATCGGTGAATTCTCATAAAATCGGGAAAGGCATGAGGCTTGTAAATGGATTTTTTGAGGAGCATCCGGAGACACTCCTCAATCCCTTCCGTAATGGTTGGATGAGGGTAGACGGTCTTCAGAACATCGAGAATGCCCTTCCCTTGATCCATGAAATGGGCAATGGACATTATTGTGCTCGACACCTCAGGACCGGCGGCACGCATCCCGAGTATGCGCTGCTGCTCATCATCAGTAACAATTATTTTGACAAAACCGTTGGTTGCTCTCATCGCGATTGCCCGGTTGCACAGGGCGTTGGAATAATAGGCTACACGATAAGGAATATTTTTGCTGCGGCAGGACTTTTCATTCAAACCAACCGTTGCAACCGCAGGGTAAAAAAACATCACCTTGGACATATTGTCGTAATTCAATGGCCAGTGATTTTTTCCAAACATATGCTTGACCGCATAGCGTCCTTCCATTTCAGCAAGATTGACCAGGGAGGGGTGATGCGTTATGTCTCCCGCCGCATAAATGTTATTGTTAATGCAGCATTTCTCGTCTGTTCTGATTAAGCATGAGTTCTTCAAGTCTATTCCAAGGTCCTCAAAGCCCACCCCGGATTGCTCGAGGCTCCGACCGATAGAGATAAGAACCGCATCGGCCTCGATGATCTCAGAATGCCCTTCCGGGTAATCCAGGAGTACTTCAAGATGATCCGGCTTTTTGAATATCTCTCTTAGCTTGGCGGAATGGATGATCCTGACGCCGCTTGTCACCAGGTTGGCATTCACAAAATCAGACACATCATCATCTTCAAAAGGAATGACCCGTGCGGAATGATCCACCAGAGTCACATGGGATTGTTTGAAATTCGCGAAGATAGTGGCGTATTCACAGCCGATGATACCTGCTCCGATAATGACAAGTCTTTCCGGAAACCTTTTCAGATTTAGGATGCCGTCGGAGTTGAAAATTCGCTGTTGGTCCGTTTCAACGTTGGGCAGGTCTCTGGGCTTTGATCCGGTGGCAACGAGGAAGAAGCGGGATTTCACAACCTCCCGCTTTCCATCGGGATAACATATTTCCGCTTCCTCATTTGTGAGAAGTTTTCCCCACCCTTTCTTGAGCGTCAACGACCCCGGGCCTTTCCACCTCCCGGGAGAATAGCTCTCGATCTGGGAAAGCATCTGCTGCTGTTTCTCTTTGCAGGCCTGAACGACCGTTCTGCGTACGGCATCATAATCGACAGACAGGCCAGCCGTCCGATATCCCCTGTCCTGTTTGTTGGCAATCGCATAATCCTTTGCCAGTTCCCACATGGTTTTCGAGGCCATGGCCCCCCGTATGATACCTGTACCGCCGATTTCACCACCCTCGATGATGCAGACATGCTTACCGAAATCAAGGGCCCGCATCGCCCCGGCAAAACCCGCCGGGCCACAGCCCAGCACACAGAGGTCAAAAACATCGGGAACATTCTGAGTCATAATTTACTCCTTGTGACAAAAAAGTTACCAGGAAGACACCTGACCACCGCAGACAGATGAACTCCATATCTGATTCCCCTTAAAACTCAGGCTATCGGAATGGAAGGGTGTGAGCTGTTCGTTTCTTGGGTCTCTGCAGCCTGGACGGCATAGGCGTTGCCCCCAGGGATGGGTTTATGGCGTCCCGAGAAACGAACAGCTCACATCCTGAATTAGTAGCTGGACATTAGTTGTAAACACAAATTCATATCAGGACAATACCCCTTGGACAAAGCGTTTGCCATAGTCTCTGCATTTCCGGCTGTTTTCTTCATCCGGGGACCAGGTAAGGCGCAAACCGTTATCCACCATCTGAAAGCCTGCCTCTGAAAGCCTTTCCGACATGACCTTGACCGCCTCGCCGCTCCAGCCGTAACTGCCGAAAGCTCCGGCCTTTTTCTTTTTGAACTTCAGTCCCTTTATTTCTTCAAGAAGTGCAGCAACAGATACTAAGAGGCCATTATTGACCGTTGGGGATCCCAGAAGAATGGCCTTTGACTTGAAGATCTCGGTAATCGCATCATTTTTATCGGTCTTGGCCAGGTTATACAGTTTGACCGTCACCTCGTTATCCGCCTGCCGTATGCCTGCGGCGATCTGCTCCGCCATCACGCGGGTGCTCTCCCACATGGTATCGTAGAGGAGTGTAATCTGGTTTTCCTGGTAATTGTCGGCCCACTCCAGATATTTTTCAACGATTTGCGCAGGATTTTCCCTCCAGATAATCCCATGGCTGGTACAGATCATATCCAGAGGCAGATTGAACCCCAGGACTTCTTTTATTTTTTTCAGGACCATCGGGCTGAAGGGAGTGAGTATGTTGGCGTAGTATTTAATGCATTCGGCAAACAGCTCGGACTGATCGACCCGGTCATTGAACATAAACTCGGAGGCATAATGCTGTCCGAAGGCGTCATTGCTAAACAGCACCGCATCACCGGTAAGGTAGGTAAACATGCTATCGGGCCAATGAAGCATGGGAGCTTCGATGAAAACGAGTTCCTTGCTGCCAAGGGAAAGCTTATCGCCGGTCTTGACCACCTGGAAGTTCCAGTCCTGATGATAGAGCCCTGTCAATGATTTGACCCCATTTTTTGTACAATAAATGGGCACGTCAGGGATCTGCTGCATCAATAAGGGGAGCGCACCACTATGGTCGTTTTCGGCATGGTTGGCAATGACGTAGTCAATTTTCTTCAGGTCTATCTCATGCGAGAGATTTTCCACATATTCTTTGGCAAACGGTTTCCATACCGTATCGATAAGGGCCGTTTTCTCCTCCCGGATCAGATACGAGTTATACGATGATCCCCTGTGTGTTGAGTATTCATCACCATGAAACCTTCGTAATTCCCAGTCGATCTTACCTACCCAATGGATATTGTTTTTTACATTGATACTCATAATTTTTCTCCATTCATTGAATGAAATCTCTCATCGTGATCTAATATCATCCGCTTAACACTGCAGTTGCAGATTAAAGTTTTCACCAATTCTCTGTATTCGTTGCAAAAGGACTTATACGGTATTTCTCGAAACACATTACCATGGTTCTGTAAATGATATGAGCAAACTTGGTATATGGCATGTAGAGGAAGAGCATCATGACAGAGACTAAATGCAGGAAGTAGACGATGTATCCGAATATGGGCAAGCCAGCCCATCGCAGGAGCTCAGCACCGAGGCCAGTTGCTCCCACGACTGCGATCTCTCCAATTAGGAACCAATCATAGAAGGTTCTTGTGGCTTTTCCTCTTTTCTCAAGTTTTGTCCGGTTGTCCCAAAGCACCCAGATGCCATACAGTAGCGCAATTGCAGAAATATTGGCCAGAATTTTAAAAGGATCGCTCAACGGCAGCGGACCATGAAAGGAGGGCCAGATCAGTCCCAGCAGATCCTGTCTGATTGCGGACCAGCAGGTGAGTATTAAAGCTCCGATAAAACCCAGTACCAGGGGGAGATGACCTTTTGCTCTATCGGTGTTGGCAGTGCATTCGTGAAATCTCCTGTGTTTGATGGTTTCAACGAGAGAAGGCCAGAGAAATCCGCTGATGAATATTGGCACCGAAGGCCTGAAATCGGCTTGCATCTTGGCATTCCTGCTCATTGCTCTCCACATTCTGGTAACACCTTTGGCAACGGAGAAGATGGCCAGCCCTGCGGTCGGCAGCATAATTGAGACAATAAAAGTGGTATTCTTCGGATACCACTCAAATCCCCAGTGGCCGAAAAACCTGGTATACCCGTAGCGGGAAAAGACCTCTGCGGAAGGGATATGCATAGCCCCCGATAAGTACCAGAGAACCAGGATGATGCTAAAGGGAAGACCTATCAACACCGGTAGGTTTCGTGCCTTCGTAGCCAACCTGGCAAGCCAGGCAGGCCAGCTATAGAAGGTGTAGAGAGATGCGCGTATTGCGCCCAAAACTTCGGCAGGTCTGGCGCCCCGCGGACAGATCTCCGTGCAATCACCGCATTGATGGCATAAAAGCACATCGGGGTCGGCAAAAAGGGTCTCTTTCAGTCCCCACTGCGCCCAGATCATTTCCTTTCTCGGGAAAGGCTTCTGGTCTGCAGACAGCGGGCAGGCAACTGAGCAAGAGGCACACTGATAACACTTCTTCAGACTCTCCCCTCCCGCCTCTTTCAGGGATTCTATAAACTCTAAATCCGGCTTAAGATTCATCTTCATCCTCCATCAACAAGGGTACGAGAACATTTCTTTCCACTTTTAATGCTGCTTCAAAATCTCTATCTTTGTCCTATTAGACAAGGACCATCAATTTTAAGGAAAGTAATTGGTGAGCCTCTTGCAAAAGAAGGTTTTTTGTTCATAATCAGCTCAGTGTAGACTCCAAGACCTGCGAAAAATTTTACCACGGGCATATGTTGATACTCCGATGATGAAATTTTGAGCATAATGCAGAGTTTGGGCAAAAGAGTCATTCAGCGAGAGGCTCTGATCTGTTTGCTTATCGTTATACCGTCAAATCGGCGGCGCTATGGTCACCAGGATTCTCATCTGCGTTTCGGCACGTACTCCATGGGGCTCACGAATCTGAGATATCAAGATATCCCCCTGTTTAGCAGGAATTTCCGCATCCCCATCACCCAGGAAATATCCTTCTCCCTCTATAACCTGAATGGCGACCTCCCCATCGAGATCATGGGAATGGACAGGAAAGGTGACCCCTGCGTCCAGATTGAAATTAATAAGCTTGAAATTCGGGGAATTTTCCACCAGGAAGGTTCGTTTCATCACACCGGGATTGAAATCAGATGAGTCTTCAAGTTTCAAAATTTTCATGGTATCTCCTTGTGTACTTTTCTTTAACCTGCTGTTACATTCACTTTCCAGAGATGCCCCCGGAAAAGATCGTCATGTTTACACTCAATAATGCAACCGGCATGCCAATATTTTTATCTTGTATTTTCAATTTATTAAACAATATGTTGTTATTATAGCAACACTCTGTCGTTGCTAAATCTAAAACATCGTTGTACGATTTACAACCATGGACATGCTTACCACCCTCACCACCATAGCCGCCGACCTGACATCCATCATGAGCGCTGAAGACCGGTATCAGCGATTGCTGGATGTCTTGCACCGGGCAATCCCCTATGATGCAGCAAGCCTCATGCAGGTTCGGGAAGACACCCTGGTTCCTCTTGCATTGAAGGGATTGACGCCGGATGCGATGGGGCGTGTATATGCAAGAGCGGACCATCCGCGTCTGGATATCATCTGTCGTGCCTCAGAACCGCTCCTCTTTCCGGCGGACAGTCCGCTTCCCGATCCATTTGACGGCATGGTGGTTTCGGACCCGGAGGCGTTGCGCCATATCCATGCCTGTCTTGGCTGCCCGCTCTATGTCAATGACAATCTGGTCGGGGTTTTGACAGCCGATGCCCTGGGCGTCGGGGCATTTGATCATCTCTCCCAAGACTTCTTGAAAACCATTGCCTCAATGACCGGCGCACAGATGCAGATTGCTGGCCTGCTGAAGGCGCTTGAGGAAAAGGCGAAGCGCCAAGGGCAGATTGCCTCGGATCTCATGCAGGATGCGACCCTGCAAAGAGGATGGGAGATACTTGGCAAAAGCGCAGGAATTGAAAACCTGCGTCGGGAAATCGAGCTTGTCGCGCAATCGGATTTCACCATCCTCATCCTGGG
>CAWGGS010000079.1:0-18001 GCA_963822095.1 uncultured delta proteobacterium | reverse complement strand
TCACATTAGTCCATATATGGGATATGTTCTTTCGAAAAAATGGCCGGACATGATGCAGGTCCGGGTCTGCCTGGCTGTCCCCAAGAAAGGCAGAGTGGTCTTGGGAAATCGCATGGAAAACCGTAAGAAAAAATGTTGCTTTGCATGAATTGATCATCTAGGATGAGTTTTGCCTGAAGAAGTGAAAGGGCTGGGCCGGCTTGTTTCTTGAGGGTGGGGAAAACCAAATTCTTATTATTTCCCCCATCTCCAGCGAGGGAGAAAACGCAAAAAACATATAGAGTTTTATTAGGGAAACTGATTTGTTATCAAACAATAGCGGACCCCGAGACTGAAAATTATATACAAGGAGTGGAAGACCCCTTTAATGAAAAAGTTATTCAACACAGACAATCTGTTTTTTATGTCTTCTTCTGGTCACTGTGGACTGACATGTCCCTATTGTTTGATTAAACCCGTTGCTAAAAATGAACCTTCGATAAATCGAGATGATTTCAAGTTTCTCTTTGAGAAATTTAAAAATCAGAAAAATGGATTTATCTTTTCAGGAAAAGGGGATTTTTTTGCAAGTTATCAGAGACGAGATGAACTCCTGCGTTATATTTTAGACCATGATGTAGAGGTTATGCTGGATATAAACTGTCAGTTTTTGCAGGAATGTCGTGATTTGACTCGCGAACATTTCAAGAAAGTAAAAGAAATCAATATAACCATGCATTACCATCAACTCAAAGAGAAAAAAATTTTAGAGGAATGGGAAAAAAACGTTAAATTTCTCTACAAAATGTGTCCTGATAACATAAAGTTAAACACCATAATGTCTCCGCCTCTTACGCATTTGTGGGAGGAGGCGCTCTTGTTCTATGAAAAGCATATTTTTCAGGATATTGGGCTTAAACTTCTCCTTATTTGCGATGTGCATATGACAAGCACCGGCGAATTTCTTAAGGAGAGTGAAGATAAGCTGAGGGGGCTATTGCAACGTTTCGATTTTGCTTATATGTTGGGTGATCCTGAAGAGATGAATCCTGATTTTGATGAACAGCTGCCGTCTGGTAAGCCTATGAAATGTCCAGCAGGGCAAAAGTATTTCAGGGTTTGGAATGACGGAACAATCCAGGGTTGCATGCCCAATGAGAAGTTATCGTTTTTAGGTAATTTGAAAAATAGGGAATTCCAGGTAAACAAAAAGCCGACAGTGTGCCCTGATACGCATCATTGCGACTGCGGTTGGGCGTTGTTGTATTCTAATCTCGTTCAGCAGGGATGGTGGGACAAGTTTCGATCAAAAATGCAGAACGTATAAAAATAAGGTTCATCCGAATGAAGCGTACTTTTGTGAAGCTGAAAGGAACAATCCGGCAGAGGATATCACTTCCGGACGCTACTCTTCGGCCTCATCGCCGGTGCACCACGACTGACAGACAGGCCGTCCCTGGCCTGCTGTCAGGTGCCGATGTGCTGTCCGCACCCCTCCGGGCCTGATGCGGTTCCCCGACGGGCCTCCGCGAGGTGTCCATCAGCGATGCCCTCCGCCTCTCCGCGTTATAGATAAGTACTCTCAATCCGGAAGAACCAAAAATAAAAGGGATTATTCCTCTGTTTTGTGTACATGTATGTCGCGTTGGGGATAGGGGAATGAAATTTTTTCTTCATCGAAAGTCAGTTTGATATTTTCGATAAGAGAAAAGTAAACACTCCAATAGTCTTCCGTTTTCACCCATGGACGTACAACCAGGTCCACTGAAGATTCTCCTAGTGTTGAAACGGCCACAGTGGCAGCAGGCTCTTTCAGGATTCGTGTATCTTCATCAATGATTTTTTCAAGGGTCTGTTTTGCCTTGCGAATATCGTCATCATAACCAATCCCGATAACCAAATCTACCCTTCGGGTCGGGTTGGCGTTTATATTGATTATGGTTGCATTTGAGATGGCACCGTTGGGGATAAATTTTTTCTGGTTATCCCCTGTGGTCATAATTGTATTAAAAACCGATATCTCCTCAATCTTGCCTGTTTGGCCGGCAACAGTCACCACATCACCTACACGAAACGGCCTGAAAAAAATAAGCATCACGCCGGAAGAAAAGTTGGCGAGGGAATCCTTCAAGGCAAGACCAATGGCAAGAGAGGCTGCAGCAAGAACGGTTAGAAATGAGGTCGTGTTAATCCCCAATTGGCCGGCAGCTGCTATAACAACCGCAGTGAGCAGAATGTAGTAGCCAATATTTTTAAGAAATTTTGTAAGCGTTGGGTCAACCCCATTCTTATCCATTACCTTTGCGACAAGGTCGCTTAGTTTTGTCGACATCCATTTACCTATAATAAAGACAAGGATGGCAAGGATGAGCCTTACCCCATACGTGACTATATATGGCTGGATTAAATCGAAGTTATAATGCATTCTCCCCCCGCTGTGTTGTGATGAACAAGTTCCAGAAAATCGTGTGGGATTCTGGTTAAGAAACCTTCCCTAGGTCGATTCCGTCCCTGTTCGCTTCGGAATTTTCAATAAACCTGATAGATAAAACACGCTGTAATGTTGAATTTAGCAGGTATGCCGGGTCCCGGCAACTCCCATATGACAGCTGCTGAGCAATTGTCCTGTAGACCTTTTTGGGGAGAAGCTATGAAATTTGATTCATGATTATGGGTCAAAATTAACTGAGACAGCCCTGAATAACATTCGCTTGAGGATAGAAGACGCATTCCATGGCACCCGCCGTGCAGGAGTACAAAATCAACCATGCGCCCTCATCGGGAGTTTTGCCGCTCAAGAAAGTCATGGTATTCACACATATAGCCAAGCGCCTTCACAGCTCGCTCGGGACTCGTGAAGAAGACGCCGTCATATTTGGCGTTTTCAACTTCATAGATTGCACCTATTTTCGAGCCGGTCGTTAACGTCACACCCAGGATAGGCTTTTCATACCTTTCCATCAGCTCGACAGTATGTTTGGCGTATTGCTGTTCCCATCGATCCATCCCATCCAGAAGGTTCTGAAAATCCTTGAATTCGCTGTCGGGATCCACTGCAATGACGGATTTGATCAGTGCTTCCAAAAGAAAGCCCCGTCCAGACACGCCCAAATGGATCACGGCATCACAACCATCCCAGGCTGCAAGGGTCTCGATGGCCTTTATGGGAAGTTCCGGGTCGTTTTCACCAACCAGATCGACGGGATTGGCGTGGCTCCAGTATTCGGGAAGCATTTTGTCGAGCACCGCGACCATATCAGCGTCAAGGGGTTCTACCGTTAGGTTATGTTCACTGCAAAGATCACTGGTGATGACTCCCCAGCCACCGCCGAGGGTCATTATTGCCACCCTGCGACCTTGAGGCAAAGGCAGAGAAGAGAAGACCGTTGCGGCGTCGAGCATTTCCATGGGCTGATGCACGCTTATCACTCCGGACTGGCGACAAAGCGCCTCGAAGAGTCTGAAGTTGGTGCCCAGCGCCCCGGTATGACTCGCTGCAGCACGATCACCCGCCTCGGATCGGCCGCCTTTAAGGATGATTACCGGTTTTTTCTTTCCGACCCGGCGCGCCGATCTAAAAAAGCGTCTGCCGTCTTTGACACTTTCCAGATAGAGAAGAACGGTGCGGGTTTTCGTATCTACCTCGAAGGCCTCCATGAAATCCTCGATGGAAACCATGGCCTCGTTGCCGCTCCCCCCGAACGCCCTGATTCCCAAACCTTGCTCTTCAGCAAAGCTGAGAAGCTGGACCCCCATATTGCCCGATTGCGATATGAGCGCGGTACCACCCGCTTTCGGGTTGGCGTGGACACCGGTGAGGAAAAGTCCGGTATGGGGATTTTGGATACCCATCGTATTGGGGCCAAGAATAATAATCCCAGCCTCTTTGGCATCCTGAAGCACTTCATTCTCGAGAATCTTGCCGTCTGCTCCTATTTCGGAAAATCCCGAAGAGATCAGAAGAACCGCCAAGACACCTTTTGCCTTAAAGTCTTTAATAAGCCCGCGAACCATGGCGGCTGGAATGGTCACGACCGCCAGATCGACCGGCCCGGGTACCTCCTTGATGGATGTGTAAACGTGCCTGCCCCATTGTTGTCCTCCTTTGGGGTTGATCAGGTAGACGGGGTTAGGGTAATTGTGGGCTAAAAGGTTTGCCGGCAACGACTGGCCCCATTTGCCGAACCCGGTCGAGGCTCCGACAAAGGCGATTGAATGAGGATTAAAAATTTTACCCAAGACCTCCGGAGGAACAGCAGGGCGGGTTACCGAAGGTTGATGGGTTTCCCGTAACACAACAAGTGCGTCGACTGCGGTAACTTTTCCTTCAGGGCTGACGAGGAGGGGATTAATGTCCACTTCAGAGACATCGGAGCGCTCCGACGCAAGACGTGAAAGCCCCATGAGACAGTCGACGAGGGCCTTCCTGTCAGCTTGACGTTCGCCGCGAAAGTCATCCAGCAAAGCTGAGGCTTTAATTTCGTCCAGCATAGACAGGGCTTCCGCTCGGTCCATGGGGGCGCCTCTGAAAACGACATCGTCCAGGGCTTCGGTAAAGACTCCGCCAAGGCCAAACATCACAATCGGACCCAGCATTGGATCACGTATGAGGCCTGCGACAAACTCGCGTTTTCCTAAGAGCATGGGCTGCAATAAAAAACCGTCCAGGTCGTCACCGCCGATCTTGGCAATTTCCTCTGCCGCAGCCTTTACCTGCTCGGCATTGGAGAGTCCCAAGCATACCAACCCGCGGTCGCTTTTGTGAGAGAGCTTTGATCCATGGCCTTTCAGAACAATGGGGAAACCAATTTTTGCTGCGATTTCGATGGCATGATCTGTATCTATTGCGAGTGCCTCTTTTACTACAGGAACGTCATATTCGGCGAGGAGACTCTTCGATTCCATTTCACTGAGATTATTCATGTAAGATCCGTTTTTGGAAAGGGAAAATATCAAAACGTTAAAAAAATTCAGTATTTCCGATAGGCGGTTATACGATAGCCGGTGGCACGATAACCACTTGTCTATATAAAGAAGCCATGTTGCATTGGTGCTTGCCTCGGCTTCTGTTTCAGGTCAGTATCTCATTGTAGGTCATGCATAGATGGGTTCTGATTTTGAACATCTCACCCCATTCCTGCCATTGAGAGATAATCTTGTCAAAGATGTCCCCAAAAGCATTTGAAGTGATGGCAAATTTGCCTGCTGCCTGTTCTATCTCAAGAAGTTGACTCGCCTCAGGATGAGGGTGTTGACAGATCTCTGCGATTCTGTATGCAAGATTGAGAAGTTCGGCGATCTTCCGGGTTTTTCCGGCGCCGAGTTCGGCATAAGTAAGGTCCATATGAAACCCTGCCGCCAAAGCATAATGGGCGGGGAGTCCCCAA
Source organism: uncultured delta proteobacterium (assembly GCA_963822095.1). Taxonomy (GTDB): domain Bacteria; phylum Desulfobacterota; class Desulfobulbia; order Desulfobulbales; family Desulfocapsaceae; genus CAWGGS01. The sequence goes on along the minus strand of CAWGGS010000079.1, from coordinate 12,635 downwards.
TCAAGAAAGAGTTCCACTGTCAACTCGGAACTGTTGATCTGGAACTCATCTTTTTCCATCGTCTCACGAACAAGCGGGGAAGGATTGTCGGCAATGATTTCTGCATATTGCTGAGGGAAGAGGCTGGCCAGGGCGAGTTCTCCCATGTGGGAGAGCAGGGCGCAGATAAAGAGTTCGTCGGGGTCAAACTCTTTTTCCAAAGCGGCTATGGTCTTGGTAGAGATTGCCTGGGACAGGGCCATCGACCAAAATTTGTCGTAATCAAATGCCGGGCATTTGCCTTTCTTATTAATCGAGAGAAGGGAAAAACCCAACGCCAGCCTGACCACGGTTTCCATACCCAGCTTTACTGTCGCCTTTTGTATCGAGGCCACCTGGATACCGGTTGACAGAAACGCGGCGTTGGCATATTTCAGAAGCTCTGCCGACAAGGATGGATCGGTTTGGATAATCTGTGCGATATCCGCAAGAGATGTCGTTTCACTCCGGCATAGGCGCATGATTTCGAGTGCGACGCGGGAAGGTGTCGGTAATTTTTGGGTCTGGTTCAGCTTTGCGAAAACTTCTTTTCTAGTCGTCATCTGTTGAATCCCGGGTTGTAGTTGCAGAATGTGCATACATTACGTTTGCTGATTACCACTGAAATTCAGCCTATCGGAAAGGAAGGGGGTGATCTGTTCTTGTCTTGGGGCTCTGCACCCTGGATGGCGTAAACGTTGCCGCCAGGGATGGGTTTATGGCGTTCCCAAGAAACGAACAGATCACACACTGGATTAGCAGCTGAACATGAGTGGTAATCAGATTCCGTTTTGATGCATGATCGTATGTTTTCCGACCCCTCCCTCTTTATCCTATCGTAGAGATTTTTTGGAAACAACCCCTTTCTGCTCTTTGCCTCTCAAAGGGTAATTTTGTCGAGACCCTGTGAGTATCATTCCCATACATGCTCTTTCTTAGTCCCGTAATTTTTCAGTGTAAAAGAGCCGATGCAAGGCGTCTCCAAGGGTGGTCTGCTTTGAGAGTTAAGAAAATCGATATATGAAGGAGCAACCTGCTACTTTTTTCTTGTGAATGATAGGGGTTTTGCGTTATGGAGGAAATTGAAATGTTGTGGCATGTACTGTAAATACTTTTGCGTTCCGTGGACCCTTTGCCGGGTTGCAAGCAACAGGGGGGGCAGATGTTGATATTTGGCTATAACAGACTGAATATTTAGTTAAAATTTTGTATGAGTGTGGAAAAGATGGAGAATAACTCCCCCAAAACAGAAGGTCTTAATCCGTCGGAGGCCGGTCTTGCTGATATCGTTGCCTGCAACTCCGAAATTTGCTTTATTGATGGCGATAATGGTCGTCTGGTTTATCGCGGCTATGATGCCATCGAACTTGCCGAACGATGTACTTTTGAAGAAGTCGCTTATCTGCTCTGGTACGGATGCCTGCCGAGAATGACCGAGTTTAGAGCCTTCCTTGCCGGTTTCACTGGTTCTATGTCGCTGCCCATTGAGACAACCATGATTCTCAGGATGTTTCCCAAGGCCGTGACCCCGATGGAGGTTATCCGGACAGCCGTATCCTCTCTTGGTCACTGGGATCCCGACAGCGGCAACACCCGCCTGGACGCCAGTCTGAGAAAGGCCCAGCGTCTGACCTTGCGGATTCCGCTCCTTATTGCGGCCCATCAGAGGCTGCGACATGGCCATGAACCAATTAATCCTATCTCCGGCCAGGGGATTGCGTTTAATTTCCTTTATACCCTTCACGGCAAGATACCGGATCAAGATCTGGTCAAAGCCTTTGATGTCGCTCTGGTTCTGCATGCCGATCATGAGTTGAATGCCTCGACCTTTGCCGCCCGTGTAACCGCCGCAACCATGGCGGATATCTATTCGTCGGTGACCAGTGCAATAGGAGCACTAAAGGGTCCTTTGCACGGCGGGGCCAATGCCGAGGTGATGAAAATGCTTGAAGAGATTGGTTCGGTTGAGGAGGCCGAGCCATATATTCTGGACAAGCTGGCGGCCAAAAAGAAGATTCCCGGTTTTGGGCACAGGGTCTACCGTTGCGAAGACCCGCGGGTTGCTCTGCTGAGGAAATATGCCGAGATGATAACGAAAAAAGCAGGGAAGACGAAATTTTTTGATATCACGCAGGCTGTGGAGAAGGTGGTCCTGGAAAAGACCAAAGTCTTCCCCAATGTCGATCTGTATACGGCCTCGCTCTATAGCGCCATGGGGATCCCGATAGAGCTTTTTACGCCGATTTTTGCCATCAGCAGGACCGTCGGCTGGACGTCCCATATCCTGGAACAGTGGAGCAATAACCGATTGATTCGTCCTCGGGCCGAATATATCGGTTCCCAGTCTCTTCAATTCAGACCGATGGAAGAGCGAACATAACGGCAGGCCCGAGCCTCTATGGAAACGAATTTTTCTCTTTATTTTTGGTTTACGCTGAAGAGTATCATCGGGGTCTCAACTCCATGCCTGCAGTAAATGTCATCGGGTCCTTGATCCAGGTGAAAAATTCAACTTTTCGAAGGACAATGGACAATGGTTGCGCAGATAATTAAAGAATTTCGATGAGGTGGTGGAGATGAGCAGACAGTATGATATGGACGAAAAGGGCAATACGTTTGCCTTGTGTGAGATCTGTGACAGTGACATTATAATCGATTTTTACTCCGAGATAGGGGACACAGTCTCCTGTGATGATTGCGGGGCCTTTTATATTGTGCGATCGGTCTCTCCTTTTAGAATTTCTCTTATCGAAGGTGAAGAGGACGAGGCCTGGAAAGACCTGAATTTTGATGATTGAGATCATCGTGGAGAGGGTGTTTGGCCGTCAACCGGTGGTTGAGCCGAAAAGGTAACAGGCGGGTTGGAGCTTCCGATTCCCTCCTCTGTCTTACCCTTTTGTTTGCCTTTTTTGCAGGACCTTTCTCAGGATTTGCAGAACCCTCTGCACCTCATCCTCTGAAATTATCAGATGCGGCCGGAAACGGATGCTCTTGATGCCGCAGCCTGCCACCAGCAGTTTTTCCTCCTGCAAATCCCTTCGCAATTGGTCCCGTTGCTGGGTATCCGGGAGGTCGAACGCACACATCAGGCCGCGACCGCGGGCATTGGAGATGATATCCGGATAATCGTTTACAAGATGGGTGAGACCTGATAACAATTCTTCCCCTCTGATCCTGGCGTTTTCGACCAGATGCTCCTCGTCAATTATCTTCAAAACGTAGGAGAAGCGAACCATATCTATCAGGTTTCCTCCGAAAGTGGAGTTGATCCTGCTGGACTCCTTGAAAACATTATTTTCGACTTCGTCCACCCTTGTGGAAGCCAAGATACCGCAGACCTGGGTCTTTTTGCCGAAGCTTATGACATCGGGTCTCACCGTGAAATGCTCATGGGCCCAGAATTTTCCGGTCAGACCGACTCCGGTCTGGACCTCGTCCATGATGAAGAGGATCTCGTGGGCATCGCAGATCTTTCTCAGTTCGACGAAAAATTCATTGCGGAAATGGTTGTCGCCTCCTTCGCCCTGTATCGGTTCAATGATCAGGCCTGCAATCTCATCGCCGTCACGGTCAATGGCCTGCCGGATCTGTTGCAGGGCTTCATTTTCCCGGGCGATCACCTCTTTTTGCGTCTGTTGGTCAAGGGGAAAGGTAATCTTCGGATTGTCGATTCTCGGCCAGTCGAATGTAGGAAAATACTTTGTTTTTCTTGGGTCGGCCGTATTTGTGAGTGAGAGTGTGTAGCCGGAACGGCCATGAAAGCACTGCCGAAAATGGATGATCTTGGAGCCGACCGGCCGGTCATACCCTTTTTTTAAACCCTTACGGACTTTCCAGTCAAAGGCGGTTTTCAGGGCATTTTCCACTGCCAGGGCTCCACCTTCGATAAAGAAGGCATGCGGGAGATACTTGGGGATGCCAATCCGGGAAAAGGTCCCGATGAATTCGGCCATCGGCTGACTGTAGGTGTCGGAATTCGCAGGCTTCTGGATGGCCAGATGGCCCAAATAGGATTTGGCTGCCTTAAGCCTGGGGTGGTTATAACCGACGGACATGGAGGCAAACATTGCGAAACAGTCGAGATACTCGGTTCCGTTTCGCTGGTCGACGAGCAGGCAGCCCTTTGACTTCTTCAGATCGATAATGATATCCATCCCATCCGCCAACATATGTCTGCGAAGGACTTCCTTTATATTGTTGGGTGGTATTGTTTTGTCCATGACTCTTATGTATTCCATGGGAACCTCGGATGGGAAGAAAACCGGGGTGCACCGCCATTTCCGATCCCTCTAAGAGATGTCGAATTTGATGCCTTGAGCCAGCGGCAGGTTGCTGCCAAAATTGCCGGTTACGGTTTGTCTGCGCATATAGGCCTTCCAGGCATCGGAACCTGATTCACGGCCACCTCCGGTTTCCTTTTCTCCTCCAAACGCCCCGCCGATTTCAGCGCCGGACGTTCCTATGTTGACATTGGCAATGCCACAGTCGGAACCGGCTGCGGCAAGAAATTGCTCAGCATGCCGGTAGTCGGTGGTGAAGATGGCCGAAGACAGACCCTGCCTGACCTCGTTTTGCAGTTTGATAGCCTGCTCCACATCTCCAGAGTACGATATCAGATACAGGATTGGAGCAAAGGTCTCCTCCTGAACAATCTGATAGTGATTTTCCACCTCGGCAAGGGTCGGTTCGACATAACATCCTGATTGATACGGCTCTCCTTCCAGGACCTCGCCGCCGAAGATAACGGAACCGCCCTGTTTGCGGATGGCTTTGATCGCGTGTATGAAGGTCTGGACGGCCTCTTTGTCGATCAGCGGACCCATATGGTTGGTCGCCGACAGAGGATTGCCGATCTGGATACTTTTATAGGCTTTGATCAGTTGTTTCTTGACCTTGTCATAGACGGACGCATGAATGATCAGGCGGCGGGTCGTGGTGCATCGCTGTCCGGCAGTGCCGACTGCCCCGAATACCACGGCCGGTATCGCGAGTCTCAAATCCGCTTTTTCGGTAATGATGATGGCGTTGTTTCCGCCTAACTCAAGAATAGATTTTCCCAGCCGAGAGGCGATCACCGTGGCTGCATGACGTCCCGACGGGACGGAACCGGTAAACGAGATCAAAGGAATCCGTTTGTCTTTGAGCAGACTTTCGCCAATCATTTCTCGATTCCCCACCATCAGGGAAAAGATCCCCTCCGGCAGATTGTTTTCCTTGCAGACGCGGGCAAGGATTTTCTGGACGGCGATAGCGCTGACGGGGGTTTTGGATGAAGGCTTCCAGACGCTGACATCTCCGCATACGCCGGCGATCATCGCATTCCACCCCCAGACTGCAAGCGGAAAATTAAAGGCGGTGATGATACCGACGATTCCCAAAGGGTGGTATTGCTCATAGAGCCTGTGCTGGGGACGTTCGGAGACGGTGGTCATACCGTGGAGCATTCGGGATTGCCCTACGCAGAGATCACAGACGTCAATGACCTCCTGCACCTCGCCGAGCCCTTCCTGAATAGGTTTGCCTGTCTCGTAGGAGACAAGGGAGCCCAACGGGCCTTTTTTCCGTCGCAGCTCATTGCCTATCTTTCTAATGATGTCTCCACGGCGTGGTGCCGGCATGGATCGCCAGAAGAGAAACGCCTTTTGTGCCGTGTCGATTATTTTCTCGTATTCTTGGGCTGTTGCAACCTGGATTTGGGCGATGAGGTTGCCGTCAACGGGGGAGGAGCTGGTGAGATTGCCGCTGTTTTTATGGGTCAGCCAGTCGATTCCGGTACAGGCGCCTGATAATGTTTTTTTCAGGCCCAGATCTTTGAGAAATTCCATTGGTTATTCCTCCATCTTTGCTCCCTGAAAGATAATGTCTCTTACTTATAACTATGTCATTTCGATACGGCAGAGTCAAGGTGGGCAGGAAGGAGATGCCTATAAACATCATTGGAAAAGTGCGGAAGGATGAATTGAAGTTGCAATTTTTAAAAGAGCTGAGGTATCTTGAAATACGGGAACGCTGCTTGTCTGGTACATCCCGGCTTTTCAACTTCCGGGAGTCTTGGCGAAGCGGATGAAAGTTTATATGTATATTGTAGGTAAGGGAGATGTGAAGAAATGTGGGAAAACCTGGAAATAAAGGTAAAAAAAGCTAAAAAAGATCAGTTGAAACCCAAGCCGCAGGACAAACTTGGTTTTGGTATTCATTTTTCGGATCATATGTTCCTGATGAAATGGAGCACGGAAAAAGGCTGGCATGATTCCGAGATCTGTCCTTTTCACGATTTTCGTGTCAATCCGGCAGCCATGGTGTTCCACTACGGGCAGGCGATTTTTGAAGGGATGAAGGCCTATAAGGGGAAGGACGGGCAGATTTTTCTCTTCCGTCCCCAAGACAATCTGGCGCGGATGGATAATTCGGCCATCAGGATGTGTATGCCGAGGCTACCGCAGGCAAAGATCCTGCAGGCTATAAAGGCCCTCGTGTATCTCGAGCGCGACTGGATTCCTCGGGGTGAAGGCGAGACTCTGTACATCCGGCCGACCATGATTGCGATGGAGCCCACCCTTGGAGTGAAACCTTCCTCACTCTACTATTTTTATGTTATCACGGGGCCGGTGGGTGCCTACTATCCCGAAGGGTTTAACCCGACAAAAATTTACATAACGGATAAGTATGCCCGGGCGGTGGAGGGTGGCGTCGGCAATGCCAAGACAGCCGGAAACTATGCCGCCTCGCTGCTTGCCTCCCAGGAGGCCAAAAAAGCGGGCTATACCCAGGTCCTGTGGTTGGATGCCTGTGAGCGGAAATATATCGAAGAGGTTGGGACAAGTAATATCTTCTTTAAAATTAACGATAAAATCATAACACCTCCGTTGCATGGGTCGATCCTTCCGGGTATTACCAGAGATTCGGTGATAAAATTGCTGGGGCACTGGGGTATTGAGGTCGAAGAGCGGAAAATTACTGTGGACGAGGTGGTGGCGGCACATAATAACGGCGGTCTCCAGGAGATCTTCGGTACGGGGACAGCAGCGGTGATTTCACCTGTCGGCGAGCTCTCCTATAAGGGCGCAGAATATGTCATCAACAATGGTCAAACAGGCGCCTTGTCACAGCGGCTTTTTGATGAGCTGCTGGCGATCCAGAACGGAGAAAAAGAGGATCCCTTTCAATGGATGGTCCGGGTTGGTTGAAGGTGTAAAACCAGAGCTTCCTTTTAAATAATAATTTGTTTTCAACGGATTACCTTTCGTTAAGGGGTGAGGGGAATTTTTTTGCCCCCCACCCCTTGATTTTTATGAAACCAACCCTATATTCTGCCGTGTTCAACGGTAACCCACAATGTCGGGTGTTTGCTCAACAGAGGGCCACCAACATCCGATTTGGGTGGTCTTCTATTATTTATTCGATAAAAAAATATGTTCAGAGGAGGAAGTAATGAAAATCCGTCCATTAAATGATCGTCTTCTTGTCAAGAGACTCAAGGAAGAGGAAAAAACTGCAGGTGGGATCATTATTCCTGACAGTGCAAAGGAAAAGCCGGCAGAGGGCGAGGTAATTGCAGTTGGTCCCGGCAAAGCTAATGACGATGGTGCGCGTGTAGCCCTGCAGGTCAAATCAGGTGATCGTGTTCTCTTTTCCAAATATAGCGGTAGCGATGTGAAGATTGACGGTGAGGATTATCTCATCATGCGTGAGGACGACGTTCTCGGAATCATAGAATAAGAGACGCACATAGATTTCTGCTTACCCACAAGGGTGAGATTGATATAAGGAGAATAAGATAATGGCTGGAAAAGACATTAAATATGGAGTTAAAGCCCGTGAGTCCATACTCGCCGGCGTGAACACGCTTGCCGATGCGGTAAAGGTTACCCTCGGCCCTAAAGGACGTAATGTCCTGATTGAAAAATCATTCGGTGCTCCTACCATCACCAAAGACGGTGTCACCGTTGCCAAAGAGATCGAACTAAAAGATAAATTCGAGAACATGGGCGCTCAGATGGTCCGTGAGGTCGCCTCCAAGACCTCCGACGTTGCCGGTGACGGTACGACCACGGCAACTGTTCTTGCTCAGGCCATCTACACCGAAGGTGCCAAATTGGTAGCTGCCGGTGGCAATCCGATGGAAATAAAACGCGGTATCGATAAAGGCGTTGACTGTGTCGTTGCTGAACTCGCCAAGATCTCGACCCCGACCAAAGAGCAGAAAGAGATCGCTCAAGTCGGTACCATCTCCGCTAACAGCGATGAGACCATCGGCAACATCATCGCCGAGGCCATGGACAAGGTCGGTAAAGAAGGTGTTATCACCGTCGAGGAAGCAAAATCCATGGATACCACCCTCGATGTCGTTGAGGGTATGCAATTTGATCGCGGTTACCTCTCTCCGTATTTCGTCACCGATCCTGACAGGATGGAAATCAGCATGGAGGATCCCTACCTTCTCCTCGTTGAGAAGAAGGTATCCAGTATGAAAGATCTTCTTCCCGTTCTCGAGCAGGTCGCCAAGATGGGCAAGGGCCTGTTTATCATCGCCGAGGATGTTGATGGCGAGGCGCTGGCTACCCTGGTTGTTAACAAACTGCGCGGGACCTTAAATGTCGCAGCGGTCAAGGCTCCCGGTTTCGGTGACCGTAGGAAGGCAATGCTTGAAGACATCGCCGTATTGACCGGCGGCCAGGTCATTACCGAGGATCTTGGCATCAAGCTCGAGAACGTGACTGTAAACGACCTTGGAACCGCCAAGAGAATCGTTGTCGATAAAGACAATACCACCATAATCGATGGTGCCGGCAGCAAAGATAAACTGGCTGCCCGGGTCAAACAGATCCGCAATCAGATTGAAGATACCACCTCCGATTATGATAGAGAAAAGCTGCAGGAACGTCTTGCCAAGTTGATCGGCGGCGTGGCCGTCATCAATGTCGGTGCCGCCACCGAGGTGGAGATGAAGGAGAAAAAGGCCCGTGTTGAGGATGCATTGAATGCAACCCGTGCAGCCGTCGAGGAAGGTGTTGTTCCCGGTGGTGGGGTAGCCTATATCCGCTGTCTCGAAGTTTTACAAAAACTGGAGCTTCCCGGTGAGCAGAACCTCGGTAAGAATATTCTGCTGCGTTCCCTCGAGGAGCCGATTCGCCAGATCGCCAATAATGCCGGTCGAGAGGGTTCAGTGATCGTCGAGCATGTCAAGGGACTCAAGGGTGCCAATGGCTTCAACGCTTCGACAGAGCAATATGAAGACCTGATCGATGCCGGTGTTATCGATCCTGCAAAAGTAACCCGTACCGCTTTGCAGAATGCAGCCTCCGTTTCCGGAATGCTGCTGACCACCGAGTGCGTCATTGCCGAGCATCCGGAAGAGAATGCCGGCGGCGGTGCTCCGCCAATGGGCGGCATGGGTGGCATGGGCGGCATGGGTGGAATGGGTGGAATGATGTAATTCGCCCCGTTTCCGCTGTCTCTTGAAACGGATCATTTGGTTGTGAAAAAGGCCTCGTTTTTGGGGCCTTTTTCATTGATTATGCCAAAAGCTTTTGCCCAAAAAATTATTGACACTCGAAGTGGAATGATGTATTCATCCTCACTTTGTTTTTTGGCGATGTAGCTCAGATGGTTAGAGCATACGGCTCATATCCGTAGTGTCCGGGGTTCAATTCCCTGCATCGCCACCAGCACACAACTAGCCTGTTTAAAAGGCTATTTATATATGCCCGTTACGTTAATTCGTAACGGGCTTTCTTTTTATGGGGTTCGTGTAACCGCTATGTAACCATATTTCATAAGCCCAATTTTTTTATAGGCAAAAAAAACCGATCGGCAAGAAGCCAATCAGGTGGCGCTGTACTGGTGTAGTGCGTTGCGAGGTTTGTGATCTCTTTTCGCAAGATTTGAAACCAATTTGGCAGTTAAAAATAAACCGGGTCAGGATGTGATACCCAGCCCCGGTTTGTGATTTTAATCTGTCTTGAAAGTAGTTTGAAAAAAGTGGTTCAATGCTGATTGATAGGAGATGTCCGACTCTACTCGGAGGTCAGTCATGAATGGTTTTGACCTTCCCCACCAGGTTGTTTTCCAAGCGAACTTTGATTCCATGGGGATGTGTGACGGATTTTGTCAAAATATCGCGGACGATCCCTTCGGTAAGCCTTCCGGTTTTCTGGTCTTGCTTTAAAACGATGGAAACTTTCAGGCCTGGTAAAATATCGGCTCTTTTGGTTCCGTCACTCATTTTGAATTTCCTTTGTTTCTTTTATGAGCTTCATCTCTGGACTCATAGATAGTCTATAATACTAAGTTGAGGTGCCTGTAGTAATGTTTAAGATTCGAATTGGAAATCTCAATTTTACCTAAACCCATATAGGCATCCATATCATTCTCCTTTTTCCTCTTCTTTCCCTGTCTCTTCAACCAAAAGTGAACCTCTTGTACTCCCGTTACTTTTCCTCGAGCGGATCTTCTCTGTTACTCTTTGTTATTATTGGTTATTTTGGTATGTATATATTGCATCTTTTCTCGTTGGTTGTAATCTGCGTTTGATCTGTAGTCGTTTATTTGAAATTACTCATTTAGAAGATGCCTTGATCATATAACGATCATTCACGGATCATGAATTCGTATTGGCTGAGGCGGCGGTGTTCATGTTGAGGAGGGGGGGCGAGGAAAGGCCTACCGGAATGTCCCAGCAATCAACTGCCCACCCGTCGCTGTTTGAACAGCAGAAGGAGAAAAGTGTTTCCGTTTTTTAGAACAGAACCAGGGCATAATTGAGGTGGGTTGGAAGTATTAATCGTATTCTACGAAGGCAGTATTTAAGTTTATAGAATGAATATATGTAATTCTTTTAACGAGAGATTTTCTTGACAACTTTTTGAACATAATTTAAAAGGGGAATTTCTTTTCGATCGGATCGAGCGACTGGAATCGTCTGGAGAACTTGGTGGGTCTGTTGAAATTTATTGGCTTTCTATGTCAAGAGTGATGGAAATTGTTTTGTTCTGTGCTGGTAATTATGCTGACTTTGGACTGATTCGTGAGCAGCTGATTTAATAGTAAATCCAAGACATAGTGAAGTTCACATCGATGGTATCTGGGAGCCAATTAGAGTCGATGATTTCATGACGTTGGAGGAAGGTAAAATACCTGGAGGTGCAAGAGAAAAGGATAGAGGAACTATGGTTTTTCTTCAATCAAACAGTGGGGTAACCTAACCGTGCCCCTCTGGAGTCGTTTTTCTATATTCAGGAGGGAAAAGTGAGAAATTTGATAAAAGCAATGTGTGTGGCAGGATTGAGCTTGGGCATGGCTGCACCCGCATTCGCGGCTGCCCAATATTACGGCTCATTGCGGTACGATACCTTTTACGTCAACCAGAAGTCCGATGATGCGAAAAATATAGCTGGCGACGATAACGTCACCACGCTGCAGAATGAACTTGCCAGCAACTCTCGCATCGGCGTCAAATTTACCAACGGGGATCTCTTTGGCCAGTTCGAGATTGGGATAAAAGACTATAATGGTTCAAACGGTATTTCCACTCGTTTGATGTACGGCACCTACAAATTTAATGGCGGAAGCTTGTTGATCGGTCAGACGTACACCCCCTGGAAGATGTTCACCGCTCAGGCCTATGGGAACGACAACGGCAACAAAGGTTTTGGCGCCCTTTATGACAGTCGTCAACCGCAGGTCAAAATCACCCTGAACAACGGCATTTACCTCACTTTGGTTACGCCGCACAACAGCACCGCCCTGGTAGCCAACTCTGTACATTACAATGTAGCCCCGAAAGTTGGTGTTGGTTACAACGGAAAGGCAGGAGGCACCACTTTCGGAGCTGGTTTTGCCTTCAATACCACCAAGGAACAGAACGACGCCGCCAACTGGGATGAGGACATTAATTCCTTCCTTATTTATGCACGTGCCGCAGTCAATGTTGCGTCGGTCACAGTTAAAAGCCAGATCCACTACGGCCAGAACCTTGGCAATTTTGGAATCGTCCAACGTCCCCATGCATTTGCTACTCTGGACGCCACCGGTGGTGTTGATAACACAGACGGTTGGGGTGGTTTCCTACAGGTTGGCACCCCGCTTACTCAAATGGTTGCTATGAATGTCGGCGCCGGTTTTATCCGTGACAGCCAGGCAGACACCGATTACGATCAGACCACCGTGTTCATCAACTTCCCGATCAAGATTGCTGATGGTTTCCAGGTTGTACCGGAGTTTGACTATTTCCACTACAACAATGCGGTCCCAACTTCCGCCATAGCCCTTCCCAGTTCGCTTGTACCGAATCTGAAAGACGTTTATGTCTTCGGTGCCAAATGGCAGATGGACTTTTAATGTCTTTCGTCAGTACGTGTTGATTGTTTGAATAAAAACCCCGGAATTTTTCCGGGGTTTTTTATTCCTTTTTCAGTTTTGATTTTATCAACAGCTGTCCGCATTGATTTCCTATGCTTTTCCCAAGAAAAAATAATTTGACAGATAAAATGCCCGTTTCTGACAAGAGATTTATCATGCCAACTTCTTTGCAAGATGATTCTGTAAGGGTTGAGATTCTCCTGAGTCCGTAAAACCTGAGAGTAGACACCTGAAGTTAACAAAATAGTGGTATAAAT